>NZ_JAGIPY010000016.1:0-123521 GCF_017813775.1 Labrys sp. LIt4 | reverse complement strand
CAGACCAAACCCTGCGAATGCGCGAATTTCTTCGCTAACGCAGGATATGATCGAACCTAATTTCATAATGCTCTAGGTAGAGGCTCTCCCCTCATCCCCCTGCCGGGACCTTCTCCCGCAAGGGGAGAAGGAATTTAATTGGGCTCGGGATGCGATTTTTGGAACCGCTCGACCGAGTTCAGCCTGTCCCACCAACCCCCCTTCTCCCCTTGCGGGAGAAGGTCCCGGCAGGGGGATGAGGGGTGTGCACCACGCATAAATATCACCCCACAACTGCCCGCACCGCCTCCTCCAGCCTCTCCGCCGGCAGTTCCATGAGCGCGGCCGTCGCCGTCCAGACCAGGGCGACCCGCACTTCCTTGCCTGGATAGAGCCGCTTGAGCAGATGGCGGTAGAGCCCGAGTTGGCTGAGATAGGCCTGCGGCACGGCTTCGAGCGCCTGCGGGGGCCGGCGGTTGGTCTTGAAGTCGACGATCCAGACCGTGTCGGGCCCGACGGCCAGGCGATCGATCCGCCCGGACACGGCATAATCGGCCCGGCCCTGCCTGGTAATGCGGCCAGTAAGGGCGACCTCGGCCCGGCTGCCGGCGGCAAAAAGCGGTTCGAGAGACGGCAAGGCCAGCACCGCCAGGGCCTCCTCGGCCCAGACCTGATGATCCTCCGGCCATTCCGCCGCCGCCCGGGCAAGGAAGGCGAGCGCCTGGTCGCGCCGGGCCGGCGGTTCGACGTCGGGCAGATATTGCAGCAAGGCGTGGATCAGGGCCCCGCGCCGCAGGGTCCGGCTGTCGGCCGGCAGCGTATCCACCAGCCCGGCCAGTTCCTCGGGATGCTCGGTCTCCGATGGACTGAGGGCAACCTCCTCGGCCCGTTCTGGCGCCGCCTTCTGGCGCAGCCAGGCCGGTGTGGGCACCGCCGCAGCCTGGTCCTTCGCGGGCCGGCCTTCGACGGCGCGCCGCGGCGTCGGCTCATAGACCAGTCTTTCGCCTTCGCCGTCCGGCTCGACCCTGGCGCCCCGCTCGCGCAGGGCGTCCGCAATCATGTCGTACCAGTTGCCCGGCCGTCGTGCAGTGGCGCCCTCGAAGCCGGCAATGATGAGCCGATCCTCGGCCCGCGTCAGGGCGACATAGAGCAGGCGGCGATGCTCGGCCTCGTTCTCGGCCCGGATCGCATCGCGCGCGGCGGCGACCGGCGGCGGATCCGACGCCTTGCTGGGCGACCAGACCGGGATGCTGCTGCCGGCGGGCCGCCCATAGTGTTTTCCAATGCCTTCAAATTGGAAAGACGCGTCTGTCTCAAGCAAGATTGGAACGATATTCGATCGATGGCGATCGATTGTCGTTCCTTGCGCCTGCAGGAAGAACAGCTTGGGATCGTGCCGCCCGTCCGGCGCGCTGCAGGTATCGGCCAGGATGACGACGCGTGCCTCCAGCCCCTTGGAGCCATGCACCGTCATCACGCGCACTTCGCCGCGCGCCACGTCCATGTCGCGCTTGATCTCGGCCTTGGCCTCGGCGAGCCAGGCAAGGAAGCCCTGCAGGCTGGCGGTATTGGCGCGTTCATAATCGCCGGCCACGCGCAGGAATTCGTCCAGGGCATCGGCGGCCTCCGCGCCGAAGCGGGCCAGCATGATGCGCCTGCCGCCGTCGCGGGCCAGGATATCGGCGAAGAAGGCGAAGGGCGTCTTGCCGGCCGCCTCCTCGCGCCAGGAAACCAGGCGGGCGAAGGCGGAGGCGTAGCGCTCGTCCTCCCGCGCGGCCTCGCCCAAGGCAGCCCAGAGCGTACCCTTGCGGCCCGGCGCCAGGCGAATGAGATCCTCGTCGTCGAGCCCGATGAGCGGTGTCTTGAGCACCGTCGCCAGCGTCAGGTCGTCGGCCGGCAGCAGCACGAAGCGGGCAAGCGCCATCAGGTCCATCACGGCGATATGGTCGGTCAGGACGATGCGGTCGGCACCGGCCACCGGCACGCCGGCGAATTTCAGGGCACGGATCACCGCCTCGAACAAGGCGTTGCGGCTGCGCACCAGCACCATGACGTCGCCGGCATCGTAACGCGCGCCCGTCGAGGGATCACCGTCCCGGATAAGGCTGCTCACCTCGGCGGCGATCTTGCGGGCAAGCCGCACCACCGGACTGGACACCGGGGTCTCGTCGAAAGGCGCATCCCAGGCGGTGATCTCGGCGGCCGGCTGCGGCTTTTCCACCGGCCAGACCTCGACACGGCCGGGATCGCCGGCCCGTACCGTCTCATGCACGGTGGCGACATCATCCGACGACAGCCCCCGACGATTATCGGCGATAGCGAAGACATGGTCGACGGCCAGGAGGATATCGGGAGTCGAGCGGAAGGATTGCTTGAGTTCGATCGCCTCGAAACGCGCCTCCGCCTCGGCCACCTTGCGGCGGAAATGGCTGCGCATGCGGGCGAATTCCGCCGGCGCCGCGCCCTGGAAGGAGAAGATCGACTGCTTCTCGTCGCCCACGGCGAAGATGGTGCGCCGTTCACTGCGCGCACCGGCACCCGAAGTGAACTCATGCGCCAGCATCTCGATGATATGCCACTGCGCGGGGCTGGTATCCTGGGCTTCGTCGACCAGGATATGGTCGATGCCGCGATCGAGCTTGTAAAGCACCCATTCGGCGCCGGCCCGGCTGAGCAGGTCGGCGGTGCGCTGGACGAGATCATCGAAATCGAGCGCCGCCCGCGCTGCTTTGCCGGCTTTGTATCGCCCAAGCAGGGCCGCCGCGACGGCGATCAGGGCGGCGCTGCGCTCATAGGCCGAGGCCGCCTTGCGCCGTTGCAGGAGTTCGGCGATGCGCCCGAGCTCGGCGAAGAGCTGCTCGGCATAGTGGGGGTAATCCTTGGTGAAATCCTTGACCAGGAAGGCATTGGCCGAGCGCGCCTCGCCCGTGCCGGTCAGGAAGACCGCACGCCAGGCCTCGGCACGCCGGGCCGGCGCCGCCGCGATCGCGGCGGCGAGCCTATCGGCAAGTTCGAGGATGCGCTTGCCATCATATTCCCGCAGGCTCGCCTCGATCGCCGCCCATTCGCCGAAGGGGATCGAGGCTTCGTCGATCTCGGCCTCGATGGCGGCGACGCTCTCTCCTTCCTTCAGCTCGAGCAGGCCGCGCAGCTGGTCCAGGGCGTCCGCGGCGCCCTTCTCGCTCAGGAAGGGACGCAGGGCTTCGCGCTCGAAGGTGATTTCGGCGAGCAGCCCGTCGAAGGCGCCCTCCCCCGTATCCTCCAGAAGACGCGCCATGGCCCGCCCGAGGCTGCCTTCCGGCTGTGCATTCGCCTCCAGGATCAGGCTGGTGCGGGCGGCATCGAGCAGTTCGCGCGCGGCCCTGTCGTCCAGCACCGCGAACTGCGCCGGCACATTGGCCTCGAAGGGGAAGAGGTGCAGCACACGCTCACAAAAGGCATGGATGGTAAGGATCTTCAGCCCGCCGGGGGTCTCGATCGCTGCCGCGAAAAGCTGGCGCGCCCGCTTCAGGCCCGCGGCATCGGGCTTGAAGCCGGTGATGCCCTCGATCGCCGCGACGAGCTTGCTCTCCTCCTCGACGGCCCATTGCCCGAGCATGGCGAAGATGCGGTTCTGCATGTTCGCCGCCGCAGCCTTGGTGAAGGTGAGGCAGAGGATGGCGGATGGATCGACCCCGGCGAGCAGAAGCCGGATGACGCGCCGCGTCAATACGGTGGTCTTTCCCGAGCCGGCATTGGCCGACACCCAGGCCGACAGCGAGGGATCGGAGGCCAGGCGCTGGTTATGGATTGTGTCGGGAGAGGGCCTGCGCGGGATCATGCTTCCTCCGCGCTCACCGACCATTCGCGCACCCGGGCGAGATGGTCGTAGTCGCCATAGCGCCGTCCCTTGAACATCGGGTGCAGCAGGGAGGCATAGGGGGTCTTCTCGTTCTCGAAGCGGTCGATCAGCGCCTTGAGCCGTTCCAGGCTCTGCATCGCCACCTCGATCGGCGTGGTGTCCTTGAAGATCAGCGGCTTCTCGCTCGGCCCCTTGCCGCCACCGGCCAGATGCACGATGGCGGGATCGCCGAGGGCCTCCGGGGCCGGCACGCCCTTGAAGCCGGCCTCGAGCAGCATCGCCATTTCGAGCGCCAATTGCGGCGCGAGGCCCGTCTCCACCTGCCTCGCCGTCGGGGCCTGGCCGGTCTTGAAGTCGAGGATGGCAACCCGGCCATCGGCGGCGACCTCGATGCGGTCGGCCCGGGCGGACAAAGTAAAGGCTCTCTGGGCCAAGGTCGGCCAGGTGAGCTTGCCGGGAATTTCGCTCAGCACGCGGGCGAGGCGCGGCCGGCGCTCGCGCTCCCAGTCCACCAGGAATTCGGCGATGGCGGCAAAGCGCGGCCGCCAGAACGCCAGGACTTCCGGAAAGTCGGCGAAGGGGACGAAGAGCTCCTCGCCGATCGCCATCAGGCGTGCGAGGGCATCCGGCGGCACGCCGTCCGCGCACAGGGCGGCAAAACGCTCGAGCGCGCCATGGATCAGCGTGCCGCGCTCCGCCGCGCCGGGCGGCATCGCGATCTCGTCGAGCGGCTCGAGCTTGAGGATATGGCGCGCATAGATCGTATAGGGATCGCGCACCAGATGCTCGATCTGGGTCACCGACAGGCGGGCCGGACGCAGGGCCAGCGGCGGCTTGGGCCTGGGCGCGCCGAGCACGGGCGGCGGCCCTTCGGCCGCATCGAGCTGGCGCGCCAGGGCGCAATAAAGCTCGCCCCGCCTGCGCACCTCATCAAAGGCCGGCCCCAGGAAGGCGCCGAGCCGCTGCAGCCAGCGCGAGGGCACGCTGGGCGAGCCGCCGCGCTTCAGCGACCGCGTGATCACCACGTCGCCATAGCCGAGCGCCTGCTCGAAGTCGTGCGCAGCGAGGCCGATGCGCTTTTCCGGCGGAGACAGGCCGATCGCAGCCCGCATCGGGCGGTTCAGCCAGGGATCGGTCTTGACGTCGGGTGGCCAGACGCTCTCGTCGAGCCCCGCCAGCACCAGCCTGTCGACCGGCAGGAGGCGGGCCTCCAGCAGGCCGTAAATAGCGATGCGCGGGTGCTTGGGATCGCCGCCCCGCACCGACCGCCCGGCGATCAGGGCCGCGAACAGGCCGGGATATTCAGGCGCCGGCAAGGAGAGGGCTTCGGGCGCGACAGTGCCGAGATCATCGAAGAAGCCAGTGAGGGCTTCGCCGGCTTCTCCTTCACCGAGCGCATCAGTTTCGCCGGGGCCAGCTTCGCCGAGTGCCTCGACGGCGGCGCGATGCGCGGCGAAGAAGCTGGCGGCCGGCAAGGGATCCGGCTGGCGCAGCAACGCCGCGAAGGGTTCGAGCCTCCCGGCCAGGGCCTCGATCACCGCCTGCGCCCCGGCCCAATCCTCTTCGGCGAGGGCCAACCGGGCGGGTGGACAATGCGGATCGCCGAGCGAGGCCTTGCCGAGAGCCAGGGCCGCCACGAGGCCGGCAGGACCGCCGGCCGGCCTCGGCCCACGCAGGGCGCCGATCTCCAGCGCCGTTACCGCCCGCTCCAGATCCGCGCATGACAGGCCGAGTCGCGCCAATGGATGCTTGAGCAGGGACAACAGGGTGACGGGGTCGAAATCATTCAGAGCGGCATCGAGCACCAGGCGCGCAAACAGCCCGGGCGGGGTCTGCGTCAGCGGCTGGCCGGCGCTGTCGTCGGCCTCGATGCCCCAGCGGCCCAGTTCGGTGACCACGCGCTCGGCAAGCTGGCGGTTGGGCGTCACCAAGGCCGCCTTGCGGCCGGGCACGGTCAAGGCCTCCCGCAGCGCCAGCGCCGCCGCCAGGGCTTCCTCGCCTTCATGCGCCGCCTCGGCCAGAGCGACACCCGCAAAGGCTTCGCTCACTGCCGTGGGATCCTCATGGTGCCGGCCGGCCCACAGATCGGTGGTTTCCGCCGGCCGCAGGGCCTGCGAGACCAGGGCTGTACGCAGCGCCAGGGTGGGCGGCGGCGACGCGAGTTCGGTCACGCCGCCGCGCTCGGCGCCGATATCGGCAAGCAAGGCGGCAAGACCGGCCTGGGGATGGCCGGGAGCCCCTTCGCCCTTGCCGATGGCGTTCCAGCCAATGGCATCGAGCTCGAGGTCGAGCCCCGGCAGGACGACCGCGCCCCGGGGATGGGCGGCCACCGCCTTGATCAGGTCTCGGGTCGCCGGAATGGATCCGGTCGAGCCCGCCACGATCACCGGGCCTGATTTGGGGTTTTCCGCAAGCCTGGCGGCCTCGCGCTCCATGCGGGCATTGCGCAGGAGCACGGCGTCGCCGCGGCCGATCTCCCTGAGGTGCTGCGGCCAGTGCACGGTGGCGATCTCGAGGAAGCGCAGCGTGATGTCCCAATATTTGTCATAGAGCCCGGCATGGCTCTCGCCGAGATTGAGGATCGCCTCGGGCGGCACCCGGTCGATCTGCAGGCCGTCGAGGAAAGTACCGAGCTCGGCCGCGAGCCCTGCCGCATCGCCGGGCGAGGAGGGAATCAGCAGCGGTTCGGACCCCTCCTCGCCCGGAATCGGCAGAAGCGCCTGTTTCAGGGCCGCGCTCCATTGCAGGATCAGGCGTGTGAGGGCGATCTGGCGGTCGAGCCCGGCGACGGGCTCCGGCAGGTCGTCGCTCGCCTCGGCGAAGGCGACTTCGTCATCGTCGATCTCGCCGAGCGCCCTCAGGCGGGGCAGCAGCGCGGCATCACTGCCCAGCCTGTCGAGGAAGATGCCGCGCAAGGCGCGGATGGCGCGGCGGGTCGGCAGATAAAGCGTGGCGCTCGCCAGCGCGAGCGGATCCTCGCGCGGGGCAAAGCCCGGCACCAGCCGTCCGTCCAGCAGGGCGTCGACCAGCGTCTCCAGAAAGGGCGTGCCGGGAGCGATGGTCAGGAGATTCGGGCGATGCGCCATGAGGGTGAGATAAACAGGACACCGGTCTCAATGGCAAGAAAGCATGGCTTGCCTTGCACCGAGAGCCGATTCGATCGGCAGGAGGCAAGCGCGACTCTTGCTCGATGCTACCGATTTCTGGCTCAGCTATCAGGTGGCCATTTCTGGAGGGAATGATGAACCCTGATGATCTCGACGATACCACGCCGAAGCCGGTAAAAGAGGATATAGGGAGTACCCGCGACCGAAAGTTCGCGCGTCCCGGCGAGTCTGCCCGGCCTGCCCTGCTCCGGCGTATGCGCCAAACTGGCGGCGCGCTGGCGCAAACGCAGGACGATCCTCTCAGCCGCATCCGGGTTCTTGTCGGCCAGGTAAGCGATGACGCCTGCAAGGCCATCAAGCGCAGGCCGCATCCATCGGACCTTCCACAGCGGCTCATCAGCCACGCGGCGGAGCCTTCATAGCGCGTGCTTTTGCCAGTACGCCCTCCAATTCCGCCATGGCATCATCATGATCGACCCACCCGGTAGCCGGATCGTCGGCCTGACGCAGGGCAAGTTCCAGATCTTGACCGATCCACTCGTCATAGGACAACACCCGCTTCAGGCGCTCCGAAGCGTCCGGGCGCCGGCGCTCGCTTTCGTCGGGGCGATAGTCCTGCGCATCGACGTCGAAGCGGTCCATGCCCAGTTCGCTGCGCACGAAGCCGATCGCGCTATCGGCATGGCGCCACAGACGCATGCGCCGTGATTTCTGTCCCGCCACAGCGCGCTCGGCATCGCCATAGCGGACCAGCACACCCCAGCCGCCGGGCCGCCCAAGCACGGTCGCCCCACGCAAGGCGCGTGCCGCCACCAGTTCCTTCACCGCTTTGCTATCGATGAGATCGGGCGTTTTGGCTGGCTTTTCCATGCCTGACATGCACTCAATAATTTCCGGAAGATTATTATATAACCTTCCGGATACAGGACAAGCGCGGTGATGGTCGAGACTCGGTGCCATTTCGGTCAGGCTCTTCAGCTCCGCCAGATCCGGCACATGCGGCGCTTCCAGGCCGGACTGAAGACCAGCCCCCGATCACCGTCCCTTCCAGACCGGCGCGCGCTTTTCGACGAAAGCCTTGGCGCCTTCGCGCGAATCTTCGGAAAGCTGCATGGCGCGGTGCTCGGGCACCTTGCCGGCATAGACATGCTCATAGGCCTCGCGCACGCCCATGCCTTCCGTGGCGGCGAGGATGGCCTTGACCGCGGCGATCGAAAGCGGCGCGTTGGCCGCGATGGTATCAGCCAGGTCCCGTGCCGTGGCCATCAGATCGGCCATCGGCACGATGCGGTTGGCAAGACCCCAGCCATGGGCTTCCCGAGCCGTGAAACGGCGGCCGGTGAGCAGCAATTCACTGGCGATGGCAAGCGGGATGCGGCGCGGCAGGCGCTGGATGCCGCCGGCATCGGCGACGAGGCCGACCGTCACTTCCGAGAGGGCGAACTCGGCGTGGTCAGCCACCACCATGATATCGGCCGCCAGCGCCAGCTCGCAGCCGCCGGCGATGGCGACGCCGTTGACGGCCGCGATCACCGGCTTGGTCAGCTCCCAGAAGGCGGTCAGGCCGGCAAAGCCGCCCGGCCCGAAATCGGTGTCCGGCTCCTCGGCGCCGGAGGCGGCAGCCTTGAGGTCCCAGCCGGCCGAGAAGATGCGCTCGCCTGCGCCGGTGAGGATGGCGACCCGCAGATCGGGATCGTCCTGCAGGGTACGGAAGGCGGCATGCAGCGCCTTGGAGGTGGCGAGATCGATGGCATTCGCCTTGGGGCGATCCAGCGTGATCTCCAGCACGGCGCCGCGGCGCTCGAGCTTGACGGATTCGGACATGGCAATCTCCTGAAACAGGCCACACAGGCAAGCCCGTGCTCGCCCGCCAATCAATCCTTGTCGTCATTGCGAGCGGAGCGAAGCAATCCAGCCTTTCAGCGGAGAAGCTCTGGACTGCTTCGCTCCGCTCGCAATGACGATATTATCAGTGGGTCAATCCCGGTGGCGACACCAGGCTCAATCCAGCATGCGCACCAGCGCGTCGGCAGCGACGGCCCCGCGCCCTTCGGGCAGTACGAAGAGCGGATTGACGTCGAGCTCGACCAGCCGGTCGGCATGGCGCTCGGCAAAATCGGCGATGGCCAAAATGGCCTTGATGGCCCCGCGGATATCGCCGCGCGGCTTGCCGCGGAAGCCCTCCAGCAGGCGGGCCACGCGCAGGCTCATCAGCTTTTCGCGAATCTCCTCGGCGGTGACCGGCAGGAGCATCACGGCCGCGTCCTTGAGCATCTCGACCAATACGCCGCCGGCTCCGACGGTGAGCGTCGGGCCGAACTGGGGATCGCGCACCACGCCGACGATGAGCTCGGCGACGGCGCCCTCCACCATGCGCTCGACCAGGAAGCGATCCCCCAGATGCGACATGGAGGCGACGGCATCGGTCACGTCGGCGCGCGAGCGCAGGCCGAGCTTGACGCCGCCGACATCGGATTTATGGGCAATCTTCTCGCTGTGGATCTTAATCGCCACCGGAAAGCCGAGGGCGGCAGCCGTCGAGGCGGCCTCGACCGTGCCGGCGATGCGGCTCGGCGGCAGCTCCAGGCCGTGGCGGCCGAGCAAGTGCTTGGACTCATACTCGGTGAGCAGGCGTGCCCTGCCGACATCGATGCGTGCGACCCGGCGCAGCGGGACGAGCTTCTCCCAGCCCGCACGCGCCGCGGTGAAATCGACGCCGTGGGTGATCGCGGTGAGCGCATCCCCCATGCCTTGCATCGGCAGCACACCATCGGCGAGCAGCGCCTTGGCGTCGTCCTCCTGCATGTTCTCGGGCAGGGAAGACACCACGGCGGCACGCGCACCCGTAGCCACGGCGGCACGGGTGATCGCCGCGCGGGCCGCGGCAAAGCCGCCATCCGGCACCAGGCCGCGATCGGTGCGCGGCTGGTCGAGGACCAGGAGATTGAGGTCGAAACCCGAGTTCAGCATCTCGGTGAACACCGCCTCGTTGGCCGGTTCATTGCCCCAGATATAAGTGTGATAGTCGAGCGGATTGGAGACGTGCACCTTCTCGGTGAGCAGTTCCTGCAGGCGTGCGGCGTTCTCCGGCGGGATCGGCGCGAAGTCCAGATCCCGGTCGGCCGCGAGGTCGGCGATCAGGGCCGCCTCGCCGCCCGAGCAGCTCATCGAGGAGATGCGCTTGCCGGGCAGGCCGCCGAAAAGATGCATGAGCTTGAGCGTCTCGATGAAGGCCGGTACGTCGATGACACGGGCAACGCCGTACCGGGCGAACAGGGCGTTGTAGAGCGCGTCGGCGCCGGCGAGCGAGGAGGTGTGGCTCATGGCGATCTCCGAACCGATCTCCGAACGGCCCGTCTTCAGCACCACCAGCGGCACGCCCTTTTCCAGTGCCTTGATCGCCGCCTTGGAGAACAAGGCGACATCGTCGATCGATTCCACATGCAGCCCGATCGCCGTGACGCGCTCATCCGCCAGCAGCGCCTCGATATAGTCGCCATGGTCGCCGATCGCCTTGTTGCCGACGGCGATGACATAGGCGATGGGCAGCGCGCGGCGCTGCATCGTCATGTTGAGCGCGATGTTGCCGGACTGGGTGATGATGGCGACGCCCTTCTCCACCCGTTCGGCACCGTGGGTGTCGGGCCAGAGCACGCAGCCATCGAGCAGATTGAGTACGCCATAGCAGTTGGGGCCGACGATCGGCATGCCCTTGGCGAGCTCGACCATCTTCTTCTGCAGGGCCGCGCCTTCCTCGCCGACCTCGGCGAAACCGGCGGCATAACAGACGGCCGCGCCGGCCCCCCGTTCGGCGAGGGCCGCGACGATGTCGACCGTGGGCTCGCGCGGCGTTGCGATGAAGACCGCATCGGGGGCTTCAGGCAAATCGGCGACGGTCTTGTAGGCCTTGTGGCCGGCGATCTCGGTCTTCTCGGGGTGAATGGGCCAGATCGGCCCGGCATAGCCGATGCGGTCGCATTCACGGATGATCACGGAGGCCAATCGCCCGCCCGCGACAGCAATATGGCGGGGTTTGAGCAGGCGGCGGAGGCCATCGACGACGGACATGCGGTAGGACCTATGGAGACAAAGCAGGCGGGGAAACCTCGCACCCTAGGGAGGAGGCGTTGCTACAAGGTTGACGAGCATGAGATCGGCGTCAATCTGCTCATGGCGATTGATACCGCTTCGTGTAAAAATTCTGTCACGGAAGGGACCGTGTTCACTTGCTGCCCCTGCCATTTCGGAGCCAAACGCTCGAATGGCCGACGCCCCCTTTCGCTGCGAGTTCCTTCCATGTGCCAGGCTCTCCCTACAAATGCGGGTTGCGCGGGCGATAGCGCGCGATCAGCCCCGCATTGGTTTCGGCAGCCCCCGGCATGTTCGCACTGCGATAGAGCGGGGCATTGCCTCCCTCGGCCTGCAGGCGTGCGGCTGCCTCGGCGAAGACCGCATTGAGCAGGGCAGCGCCCACCGAGGTCGAGACCGGTCCCGTACGCAACTCGCTGTCCGGCAGCGCCACACTGGCGTCGCCCGGAGGCGCACCATTGTCGAGCACGATATCGGCGCGATCGGCGAGCCGTGGCCGCCCCTGCGCCGCCTGGCTGGAATAGGCGAGCGAGGTGATGGCGACGACCGTGGCGCCGGCCGCCTTGCCGATCTCCGCCGCCTCGATGACAGCGATGTTGACGCCGCTGTTGGAGGCGATGATCAGCACATCCCTGGGGCCGATCGGATAACGTGCCAGGACAGGGGCGACCATGCCCGGAATGCGCTCGAAGGCTGTGCTGGCCACCGAGCCGTCATGCAGCATGGTCACCGCCGAGAGGATCGGCACGGTGAGGGCGAGGCCGCCCGCGCGATAATGCGCCTCCTCGGCCAGCATATGGCTATGGCCCGTCCCGAAGACGTAGACCAGGCCGTCCTGCCTGGCCGTGCGCTCCACTGCGGCTGCCGCCGCGGCAATGGCATCGGCATTGGCCCAGAACAGGGCCCCGATGCGCCGGGTGAGATCGGCGAGATAGGCGGCGGCGGTCGGTATTTCGGTCATGGCGATCTTCCGGGGCCTGGCAGTTGCATGCGGGAGAGGTGTTCCTTCCTGCACGATCCTCATGCTCCCGCCAAGCGCCGCCGTTTTGAGTTCATCCGTCACGAAACGGATCGAGCTGGCTCGATCTTTGTCATTGCCGGGCTTGCCCCGGCAATCCAGTTCCTCCCTCCCAACCTCGGCGACGGGCCTCTGGATGCCCGGGTCAAGCCCGGGCATGACAAAGGTGACGCCTCAATTGTTTCGGGACATCGCCTCAGCGCCCCTCATGCGGGCGCAGCATCTGCCGGGCGATGATCAGGCGCTGGATCTCGCTGGTGCCGTCCCAGATGCGCTCGACGCGCGCATCCTTCCACCAGCCGGCGATCGGCAGGGTGTCCATCAGGCCCATGCCGCCGAAGGTCTGGATGGCCCGATCCGTCAGCTTGCCCAGCATCTCCGAGGCCGCCAGCTTGGCCATGGCGAAATCGGCGTCGGTCGCCTTGCCCTGGTCGAGCAGCCAGGCAGCCCGGAGCGTCAGGAGGTCGGCCGCCTCCAGCTCGACAGCGAGATCGGCGAGCGGGAAGGAGATGCCTTGGAACTGCGAGATCGACTGGCCGAACTGCTTGCGCTGGCCGGCCCAGGCCAGGGTCTCGTCCATCACCCGGCGCGCCCGGCCGACGGAGGTGGCGGCCACGGTGAGGCGGGTGGCGCCCAGCCATTCGCTCATCAGGTCGAAGCCCTTGCCTTCCTCGCCGAGAAGCTGGTCGGCCGGGACGACGCAGTCGTCGAAATAGAGCTCGCAATTATGGTAGCCGCGATGCGACAGCGCATGCGGGCCGGGGCGGACGGTCAGGCCGGGCGTGTCCTTGTCGACCAGGAAGCCGGAGATCTGGTTGCGCGGGCCGCGCTTGGTTTCCTCCGTGCCGGTGACGGCGAACAGGATGATGAAATCGGCCTTGTCGGCATGGCTGATGAAGTGCTTCTGGCCGTTGATGACATAGCTGTCACCCTTGCGGACGGCCTTGGTCTTCATCGAACGCACATCGGAACCGGCGCCCGGCTCGGTCATGGCCAGGCAGTCGATGCGCTCACCGCGGATCGCGGGCAGCAGCCAGCGCTCGCGCTGGGCGCCCCGGCAGCCCTGGAGAATGTTCGAGGGGCGGGCCACCACCATCTGCAGGCCGTAATTGGCTCGGCCGAGTTCGCGCTCCAGCAAGGCGATGCCGACGGCATCGAGACCGCCGCCGCCCAGTTCCACCGGCATGTTGGCGGCGTAGAGCCCGAGCTCCATCGCCTTCTTCCTGATCTCGGCGGCGAGGTCGTCGGGCACCTCATCGGTGCGCTCGACCAGCGCTTCATGCGGATAGAGCTCCTCCTCGACGAAACGGCGCACCGTTTCGACCAGCATGTCCTGCTCTTCGGTCAATGCGAACTGCATCGGCGTTTCCCCCTGGAGCAAAGCGCGTTCAGACGGAAACACGCTTTGCTCACACTGTTTGGTTCGACGCGTCTTTGCGATTCTTGGCGATTCCACCAAATCGCAAAACGCTATAATCGAGCGGAATTCGATCCGCGCCGATTGAACGGCGCTCGAAACTTCCAGCAGATGAAGGCGTCATTTCTAGTCTTTTCATAGCGCCCTTCATGCCGATCGCGACATGGATCAGGCGTATTGCGACGCGTCCATCTCGATGATCGTAGTCACGGGCGCGCTCGCGGCCGCGAGCAGGGACTCCTTGACCTCGCCGAGGGAGCGGGCCGCGACATGTTTGGCGCCGAAGGCCTTGGCGGCGGCGCTGAAATCGGTCGCCTGCAGGCGCACGCCGAGGGGGGCGATCTGATTGCGGACCATATATTCCTCGATCTCGCCGTAGCGCTGGTCGTTCCAGAGCAGCACGATGATCGGGGCGCCGGCGTCGGCCGCGCTGGCAAGCTCGGGCAAGGTGAACTGGAAGCCGCCATCGCCGATGATGCAGACCACCGGCACCTTGGGACGGCCGACTTTGGCGCCGACGGCGGCGGGCAGGGCGTAGCCGAGCGTGCCGAAGCCGGTGGCCGCGCTCATCCAGCGCCGGGCGGCGGGCGGCTCGGCCATGAAGTTGCCGCCATAGCTGGCCGCGGTGGAATCGGCCGCGACGACGGCGTCGGGCAGCACCTGCCAGATCGCGTCGAGCAGCGGGCGATGCCGGACATAGCGGGGATCGGCTCCGTCGAGACGCGCGGCCTGCAGTTGCCGGGCATAGGCGGCACCTCCCTCGATCGCCTTCACCAGCGGCGCCAGGGCGGCGGCGAAGAGGCCGGCATCGCCCACCACCGGCAGGGTTGGGCGGGCATTGCGATGCAGCTGGCGCGGATCGATGTCGACGCGGATCACCACGCCGTTGAGCTTCAGCCCATCGAGCTCGTACCAGAATTCGGTTTCGCCGAGTTCGGTGCCGAGCGCCAGCACGAGATCGGCCTCGCCGATCGCCCGATGCAGCGAGGGGGTGAGCATGCAGCCGCCGGCCAGCAGCGGATGTGCGGCCGGGAGGATACCCTTGGCATTGGCGGTGAGCAGCGTAGCGGCTCCCAGCTTCTCGATCAGTTCGCGAACGGCATCGGCGCCGGCAACCGCGCCGCCGCCGGCGATCACCAGCGGCTTCCTCGCCTTGGCGATCAGGGTGGCGGCCGCTTCGACGTCGTCGGCGCGCGGCATCGGCGGCCCGGCTGGCTTGCGCATGGTGGTGACGGGCCCCGGAAAGGGCTCGGACAAAAGATCGATCGGGATCTCGATCAGCACCGGGCCGGGGCGCGAGGAGGACAGGAAGGCGAAGGCCTCGTCGAAGGCGGGAACGAGCTGGTCGACGGTCCAGATCGTCAGGGCGAGGGCGGATACTTCGCGGCCGACGACGGACTGTCCACGCAACTCGTGGAGGCGCCCCTCGCCGCGGCCGAGGGTCTGCCGCGGATTGAGCGTGGTGATCACCAGCATCGGGATGCTGTCGGCCAGGGCCTGTCCCATGGCGGTGGCGATGTTGAGAAGGCCCGGGCCGGTGACGATGAAGCAGGCGGCAGGCTTGCCGGTCGCACGGGCATAGCCGTCCGCCATGAAGCCGGCGCCCTGCTCATGGCGCGGCGTGACATGGGTGAGCCCTGAACCCGGAATGCCGCGATAGAGCTCGACCGTATGCACGCCGGGAATGCCGAACACCGTGTCGATGCCGCGTTCGACCAGCAATTGCGGAATGAGCGTGCCGAGATGAGGATGATCGGCCATGGTTTCCCCGGGAATGTGGTTTGTTATCGGATTGGCATAGTCTTGCCGAAAATAGTCCCTTCTCCCCTTGCGGGAGAAGGTCCCGGCAGGGGGATGAGGGGTGACACGCCATATCCAGTTGGCATGTCACCCCTTATCCGTCCCTTCGGGACACCTTCTCCCACAGGGGGAGAAGGAAAATCCTGCTTCAGGCCGCCTTGCCCTGGTTCAGCCGGATCGCCAGACGAACCATGCGGCTGGCGGCCTCGCGCAGTTGCGAAGCATCGGCGCTGAGGGCGACGCGCACGTGCCCCGCCGCCTGCTGACCGAAGGAAGCGCCGGGCATGACGGCCACCTTCTCCTCTTCGAGCAGACGCCAGGCAAAGGCCTCTCCGTCGATGCCTGTGCCGGAGACGTCCACCATGGCGAACATGCCGCCTTCGGGCTTCGGGCAACGCAAGCCCGGCGCATTGGCGAGCATCTCGGGCAGGATCTCGGCCCGCACGCGGAAGCTCTCGGCGCTCGCGGCACATTCGGCAAAGGTTTCGCTCAGGGCATAGGCCGCCATGTCCTGGATGAAGGGCTGGCCGCCGAACAGCATCATCTCCGACAGCGGCAGCAGGCGCTCGATGAATTCCGTGGGGCCGACGCACCAGCCGGCGCGCATGCCCGGCAGCATGTGCGACTTGGAGAGCGAAGACACCACCACGGTGCGCTCGGCCCCCTCGGCCAGGTCGAAGGGCGAGGCGAAGGGCGCGCCATAGGACAGCATCTCATAGACCTCGTCCGAGACGATCCACAGATCGTGGCGGCGACAGACGTCGACGATGGCGGCGATCTCGTCGCGCGACAGCGTGGCTCCGGTCGGGTTATGCGGGGAGTTGAGCAGCAGGACGCGCGAACGCGGCGTGATGCGGGCTTCCAGGTCTTCGGCGCGCAGATGGAAGCCATTGGCCGGGTCGAGCGGCACCAGCACGATGTCGGCCCCGCTGGCGCGGATCACGCCTTCATAGGTGGCATAGAGCGGATCGCCGACCAGGACCTCGTTACCCGCCTCGGCCAGGGCGGCGAGGGCGGCGTAGAGGGCGGTCTGGGTGCCGGGCATATAGGCGGTGTTGTCGGTGGTGATGCTGCGGCCGGTGCGCTTGGAATATTTGGCAGCGATCGCCTGAAGCACCGATGGCTCGCCGCGCCCGCCGGAATAGCGGATGCGGCGTGCCTGAAGGCTGGCGATGGCGGCATCGATCAGCGCCTGCGGCGCCGGGGTATCGGGCTCTCCGATGGTGAGCTCGATGATCGGCTCGCCGGCGGCGACACGGCGGCGCGACTCGAAATGCACGGCCCATTTCGCCGCACCCAAATCGGCCAAACGATCGGTCACGGAAGCAAAGCGCACGGTACACTCCTAAGAACTGGCCCCCGGGATATCGGATTTCCTGGAGGAGACGCATCGAGGCCCGCCGAAGCTCGGCGGCCGACACCAAATGACAGGCGCAAGCCGATACCATGGCGCGCGATCCGGCGTAACCCCCGCGACGTCTTGCCCCAAGGGCGGCAGAACCCAAGGGCGGCAGATTGCGAATGTCCGTCCTGCCGGTATGGCGCCGGATAGGTGTGCCGATCTCCAGATCGGCATTCTCGAAACACGACATTTGTCAATCTGGCAGATGCCGATCTGGAGATCGGCACACCTGTCGCCTCCTCACGGCACGGCCAGCCTCAGCCGTCTTGCCGACGGCGCGATCTCCACACGGCGGCCCCAGTCGAAGGCGAGGCGGTCGCTTTCGATGCCGTCGGCGAAAATGGTGCCGCCGTCCATTTCGGAGGTCACGACGACAGGCGTCTCCTCCACCAGCCCCCGTACCAGTTCAGCGCCGGTGGTGGGGCTCGGCCAGGCCTCGCGCACCAGGAAGCCGAGGCGCGGCTGCACCGGCGAAAGGTCCAGGCTGGCATGGGTGGCCTTGAGGATCGAGGCGGCCCAGCCGGTCGCACCGGTCCCAGTGGCGACGATCAGGCCCGAGGAGGACTGGCGCTCACTCTGCCCTCCCGATGAAAGCGTGTAGCGCGCCGACTGGTGGCTGGCATGGCCGACGAAGATCTCGTTGAGGGCCAGCAGGCGCTCGCCCTGATCGAGGCGCGCCTCCGCCATCACCCGCTCCTCGATACGGATGCCGCCCTTCACGGCGTCCCGCAAGGCGTCACCGGCATCCTCCACCCTGAACCGCACCAGGGCGCCGGCGTTCAGTCTCGGAAACGGATCGATGCCGATGACGACCTGGCCATCGAGATATTTGGCGACATTGGCGACCAGCCCGTCCTGGCCGACCGCCAGCACGACATCCTCAGGGCCGAAGACGAAGCGTTCGACATCGGCCCGCAGAATGGTAGCCTGGCGCCAGTCCGCCGGGATGGCGGTCCGTATGCGCTGCAGCGCCGCGGTGAAACGCCGGTGTGTGTCCTCCACCGCCTCCAGCGTCAGGCCCTTGCGCTCCAGCACGAAGCGCGCCGCGGCGGCGCTGGTGTAGCTTGCCCGGATGCGATCGAGATCGGTCTCGCGCCGGACCAGGATGACGCGGGGAGCGAGAAGGGACATGGCGGGCTCCTAAGTGGAGTGTCGATCTCTAGAGCAAAGCGCGTTCAAGCGTGAACGCTTATTTGCTCTAACTCATTGTTCTGACGCGTCTTTGCGATTCTAGGTGACTCCGTCTAATCGCAAAACGCTATAGATCGACATCTTGAAAACGAGGCGCTTGCCGGCAGGGCGACGATGTCGACCTGAAGGTCGACGCTCCTGGTGCGGCATTACCCCACCTGCTTCTCGCCCTTGGCCAGGGCTGCGCCGAGCACGGTGCCGAGCTGGGCCAGCACGTCGGGGCCGAGATTGAGCGTGCCGACCTTGGCGTTGGCGAAGGCTTCCTTTAGGGCCTCCGCCACCGGGATCAGCACCGGCAGGGTGTTGGCGATCTCGGCGCGGACGCGCTCGCCGGCGAGCCTGGCCTCGTCCAGCCGTCGGATCGCCTCGGCTTCCGCCTCCGAGGCGACGCCGCGCGTGACGGCCTGGCTGCGGGCCGTCAACTCACGGGCCGTGGCCTCGCCTTCGGCCGCCACCAGGTTCTTGTCTGCGGCCGTGCGCGCCTGGGCGAGCTCATTCTCGCGCTCGCGCTCGAAGAGCCGGCCCCGCTCCTCCTCCAGCCGGATCTTCGCCTTGGTTTCATTCTCGGCGATCGCCGCTTCCTTCTCGACCACGGCGGCCCGGCGGGCGAAGGTCGCCTCGTCGGCGGCCTGCTGCAGCTTCTCGGCCGTCGGCTGGCGCAGGGCCCGCACCAGTTCCGGCGAGGGCGTGAGGTCGGACAGGTGAATGCCGGTGAGGGCAACGCCGATGGCCGCCAGCGATCCGGTGGCGGCGAGATCCCGCTCCACTTCGGACAGCAGGGCGCCGACGCCTTCGGCCAGCACGGCGCCTATGCTGCGGGCGGAGAGAAAGCGCTCGACCGCCGTCTTCACCAGTCCGTCGATCAGGCTCTCGACCTGGGTTACCGGATCGGCACGATAGGAGCCGGTGCGCAGGTCGACGGAGAAGTCGATGCGTTCGGCCAGCAAGGCGGGCTCCTGGGCGCGCCAGCTTGCCAGTCCCTGCACGCTCACCGTCTGGAAATCGGCGGTGCGCCCGGTGACGGCGACGATGTGATTGCGGTCATCGGCCGGCACCTCCACCAGCGAGGTGCTGCCCTGCGGCGAGAACCACACGGCCTGGCCCCTGCCCGACCGGGCGAGGCGGCCTCGCCTGTAGACGCCGAGGAAGGAGGAAGCCTCGACACGGGCGTGGCTGAAGAAGGGATAGCGGCGAATGGTGGCCATGGCTGGCTCCTGAGGTGATCGAGGTCGATAGAATTCGTTTTAAGTCATAAAATTACAAAGTGCAAATTGTATTTTGTAATTTGATGGACTGCCTTTTTCGTTTGTGCTGGAACGCACATCGCCGGCGGGTCCCCGGCCCGGCAGCGCCTCCGACAGCTCTGGAGCAAAGCGCGCTCAAGCGTGAACGCTCATTTGCTCTAACTCGTTGTTCTGACGTATGTCCTTGCGCTTCCTGGCGACTCCGTCCAGTCGCGAGATGCTCTGCGCGCGAACGTGCAGGCGTCCGATCCGAGCTCCCGGCTTCGGGAGATGCTGCCGAGACAGGCCTATCGGTCGTACTTGGTCGGGTAGCTATGCTTGTTGCACCAGCGATAGGAACTATGGGTGGGCGTGACCATGGTGGAACAATAGACCCTGTCCGACCGGTCCATCTCTTCGAGGAAATTGCCGGAAGAGGACGGTTGCTGCGGTTCCGGCCGGGGCGGTACCGGCAAGCGGGCGGCGGCTTCGTAATTGCCGGGGATTCTCGGCACATGGGGGATGTAGGGCTTGCTGACGACCTCGGGGCGATGTTCGGCGCAGCCCGCGACGAGGACGACCAGCAAGGCTGACGACAGGAATGAACGCATATCTCCCTCCGCTCCGGATTGGACGCCATTCCACGGCGGATCGCAGCGCCGGTCAGTTCCCGAGCGAACACGCAATGAGGGGAACGTATCCGTGGAAGCGTGTTTGCCACTCCATGAAATCACAAATTGCATTTTGCGTCTTGCTCTTGCCCCGGCTTTCGGCTGTGTTATGGCGATCGGGTGGAATGGCAGCGCAGGCGAGGAGCGCCCATGGACCCTGCCGTTGCTCCACACTTCAGCGAATGGATGCCGAAATGCCCTCCGCCCCCCCTGCCGGGCCTGAACAGCGCCCGATCGCCACGGTCGACATCGTTCTCGTCACCTTGCACGAGGATGGCCTGCGGCTCTGCCTGCAACGGCGCGAATGTGATCCCCATGCCGGCGCGCTCGCCTTGATCGGCGGTTATGTCAGGCCGGAGGAGGATGCCGATATCGAAGCCTCGGCGCGGCGCATCCTCGCCGCCAAGGCAAGGCTCGACGGCCTTTATCTCGAACAGGTGCGCAGCTTCGGCAGCCCGGACCGCGATCCGCGGGGCTGGTCGATCGCCATCGTCTATCTCGCCTTGGTACCGGAAGAGCGCCTGGCCGCCGCCGAGGCAGCCGGCGCTCCGCCTTTCGAGCGCGTAGATCCCGACCGCTGCCCACCCCTGCCCTTTGATCATGACAGGCTGATCGCCGCCGCCCTGGCGCGGCTGCGCTCGAAAGCGAGCTATTCCACTCTGCCGGCCTTCCTGCTCGGCGAGCAGTTCACCCTGCCCGAACTCAAGGCCGTCTACGAGAAGGCCATGGGCGCTCAACTCAATGACAGCGCCTTCCGCCGCAAGCTGATGGAGATGCAGATTCTCGAGGAAGTCGACGCCAAGGCGACGGCCACCGCCGAACGCAAGCGCCCGGCGCAGCTCTATCGCCTGGCCCGGCGGGCGCTGACGGAATTCGACAGGACGGTGTGAACCGGCCCGTTGTTTGGACGCATTTTCTCGACCGAGAAGGCTGCGCGCCTTTCGGCGAGATGCATGGGTCGAGACAGCGTCATCTTCATCTGCCAAAACGCTCCGGCTGACGGAGGAAGTCTTCATGCTACGCCCGATCAATCCACCCGGCTCCACCATTCCCGGCATTTCTCAGGCCATGCTGGTCGAAGACGGCCGCCTGTTGCTGCTCTCCGGCCACGTTCCGTTCGACGAAGCGGGCAAGGTCGTGGGCGACGACCTCGCCTCCCAGCTCGACAAGGTCTTCGCCAATCTCCTCGCCACTCTTCAGGCGGCCGGTGCCGATTTCAGCGCCTTGGCCCGGGTGACCATCTATGTGCGGGACTACGAGCCCAGCCAGCTGCCGGTGATCCGGGCGGTGCGCGATCGCTGGATCGGCACAGAGCGGCCGCCGGCCAGTTCCCTCGTCGGCGTCGCCTCGCTGTTCCTGCCCGACGTGCTGGTGGAGATCGACGCCATTGCCGTGCTGCCGGACGAGAAGGGAAGCACGGACACGGGCCGATAACGGGCAGGTCACGCGCCTCCCCTATAAAGTGGATACTCAAAACGCCAGGCGTCAATAAGGTCAGTCCATCCGGGACAGTACCGATCGCGAGAAGACAGTGCCAATCGCGAGAAGGAGGATCGCCATGCCCCTTCGTGCGCGCGTCGGCCGCCACGCTTCGACCGGCGCCCAGTGTCAGAACTGGGCCGAAGACCAACAGATCGTCATCGCCCTCCTCAACCTCATTCCCAGGAATGACGGAGGAGCGGAGGCCGGCATTACAGGCCGTGTCGTCGGCGGCATTGCCAGCGATGCGCTGTGCAGCGCCATCCTGACGTTCCAGAAGAAATATTTTCCCGCGCACCAGACGGGCTTCATCGAACCTACCGGCGCGGCCATCGCCAAGCTGGAGGAACTGGCGGCGCGTCCCTCGCCGACACCGGCTGCTGCTCCCGCCGGGCCGTGGGGCGTGTTCCAGAGCAAATCGGTGTCCAAGGCGCTGCGCGAGGCCCTGGCGAATGATCACCATCTCAACCATGTCGAGGTCGTCGAGATTCTCCGCGCGACCCTGCAGGATGGTCGGGTGACGCAGAGCGAACTCGCCGATTTGAAGATGATCAGCGAGAAATCCAACACCATCATGCCGCGATCGAAAACGATGCTGGAGCGCTTCGTCGACCAGGCCGGCACGATGATCGCAAAATGGCCGTTCGACGTTTCCTCGGTCCAGCGCAGCTATGCCGTCGGCCGCGCCTGCGACTTCATGCGCAAACTCGGCCGCGGCCAATGGCCGAACCTCGACCGGGACGAAGTCGGCATCGGCATCATCATCCGCGTCGCCTACCCGGGGACGCTCGACCAGAACCAGACGAATCTGTGCGGGCCGGCTGCGCTGGTCTTCAATGTCCTGCGCGACCGCCCGGGAACCTATGCCGCCTTCGCTTGCGACATGTACGACAAGGGCGAGGGCGTGCTCTACAGACTTCCGATCAAGCCGAAAGCCGATCTGCGCCATGCTGCTCCCTCATCCTCCGATATTGCGCCGGTCGACTGGCTGACGCTGGCCAGCATCCGTAATTCCAACGACTGGGCCATCCACTACGATTCGACCGGTGGCGGGTTCTCGGGCATGACGACGCCGATGGAACTGGCCTACTGGTTCGGCCAGGCCGGCTACACGGATGTGCGGGAGGATGCGAACTTCTTCCGCCACCAGCGCGACACCGACAACATGAAGGAGGCAAACCGGCTGCTCGCGGCGGGCTACCATGTCGTCCTGCTCATCGGCTCCAACATGGTCGACGGCCATCAGACCCAGAGCTCCGATATCCGCGACGATCATTGGGTCGTGCTGCAATCCGAGATGAAGCTGGAGAATGGCGAGGTCAAGTTCCACATCTACACCTGGGGCAACGGTTATCGCGAGGTACCCTTGAGTGGAACGCTCACGCTGGGGGACTTCCTGATGAACTATTATGGCTATGTGGCAGCCAAGCCCTATTAGCCGCATCAGGGTCGCGGGCAGCCTTGCTCGGCCTTGGAGCCGACGCGCTTTGCCACTCTCGCAGGGAACTCAGGATAGAGGCGCTTGCAGCCAAACGCCGCCCCTCCGAACCGCCGCATTTCCAAGAGCGAGCGAGACGTCCGTCTTCAGGCATAGCTCATGCCCGAGCCATGCCGAAATGCAGACGTAAACCGATTTACATTCACGCCGTCGCCAGCGATATTGCGATGCAATAGATCGTTCCCAAATCGCCGATTCACGCCATTGCCAGCCTGCGGTTCCGCGCCGTCGGCTTCCTCATTTCGTTTGTTTCGCCTTCCTTGCCCTGAAAGCCTTCCCGTGACCCATCCGGCCACCGCCTCCCTCGCCGACCTCAACGCCGGCAGCCCCTCCCAGCGCCATCGCACCGCCTGGATCGAATTCGCCCTCGCCGTCGGCGCGTTCGGCGTGGGCGCCGGCGAATTCGCCTCGATGGGCATCCTGCCGAACGTCGCCAACGGGCTTCTGGTCACCGAGCCGCAGGCGGGCCACATGATCAGCGCCTATGCGCTCGGGGTGGTCGTCGGCGCGCCGGTGATCGCCGTGCTCTCGGCCCGGATGGCGCGCCGTACCTTGCTGCTGTGGCTGATGGTGGTGTTCGCCGCCGCCAATGCCGCCAGCGCCCTGGCGAGCGGCTATTACCAACTGATCGGCTTCCGCTTCCTGGCGGGCCTGCCGCATGGCGCCTATTTCGGCGTCTCCTTCCTGGTCGCCGCCGGCATGGCCGAGCCCAATCGGCGCGCCCAGGCCGTCG
The DNA here is from genome assembly GCF_017813775.1 of Labrys sp. LIt4. NCBI lineage: Bacteria > Pseudomonadati > Pseudomonadota > Alphaproteobacteria > Hyphomicrobiales > Xanthobacteraceae > Labrys > Labrys sp. LIt4. Next base: position 100,073 of record NZ_JAGIPY010000016.1, on the reverse strand, counting down.
GGCGCGTGATGATGGGAATTACCCTGGCGACACTGGTCGGCTCCCCCCTCGCCACCTGGCTCGGCCAGGCCCTGGGTTGGCGCCTCGCCTTCGCAACCGTCGGCGCCATCGGCGCTCTTACCGCCATGCTGATCCTGGCCTTCATGCCGCTCGACAAGGTCCAGCCGGGCGCCAGCCCGCTGCGCGAACTCGGCGCCCTCAAGCGCAAGCAGGTCTGGCTGACCCTGGCGATTCCGGCCATCGGCCTCGGCGGCATGTTCGCTGTGTACACCTATGTCGCCTCCACCCTTACCCAGCTCAGCGGTTTCTCGCCAGCTTTCGTGCCGGTGGCGCTGGTGCTGTTCGGCATCGGCATGAATGTCGGCAACATCGCCGGCTCCTGGCTGGCGGATCGCGCCCTGATGGCGACCATCGGCGGCATGCTGGTCTGGGTGATCGTGGTGATGGCGCTCTACGGCCTCACCGCATCCAATCCCTGGATGATCTCGCTCTGCGTCTTCCTGATTGGCTGCAACTTCGCCATCTGCCCGGCGATCCAGACCCGCCTGATGGACGTGGCCGGCGATGCCCAGACGCTCGCGGCCGCGCTCAACCATTCGGCCTTCAACATCGCCAATGCCCTCGGCGCCTGGCTCGGCGGCGTTGCCGTCGCCGCCGGCTTCGGCTGGGCGTCGACCGGCTGGGTCGGCGCCCTCCTGGCCGTGGCCGGCCTGCTGGTCTTCCTGGTGTCCTGGGCCCTGGAACGCTCCGACAGGCGCGAACCGGAAGCCGCTGCCGTTGCAGGCTAGTGCGAAGCGCGTTTAGACGGAAACGCACTTTGCTCTAACTTTTTGATCGGACGCGTCATTGCGAGCGCCGGGAAGCAATCCGCTCTCGGTCAAGTGCACCGCTCGTGACTTCTGGATTGCTTCGCGGCGCTCGCAATGACGCAAATCCAGGGTCTCCGCCCCATCACGACGATGGTGTTAGGCCGCTGCCCCGATCGCCGGCCCGGCGGCGAACCGGCGCCGATAATCGCGCGGAGACAACCCCATCAGCTTGGCGAACACCTTGCGGAAGGCGGCCGGATCCTCATAGCCGACCGACCAAGCGATCTGGTCGACATTGCGATTGGTGGTTTCGAGCAGTGAGCGGGCCTTGCTGACGCGGACATGCTGGAAATATTCGGTCGGCTTCAGGCCCGTCGCCTTGTGGAAGCGGCGCAGGAAGGTGCGCTCTTCGAGGCCGGCCCTGTCAGCCATCGCCGCCAGGGAAACCGGGCGCATGTCCGCCTCGCCTTCCTCCTGTTCCTGGAGCCAGCGCTGAACCTTGAGCACGGCTTCATCGCCATGGCGCAGATTGGGCACGAAGCTCGAATAATAGCGCTGTTCCCTCCCCGGCGGATCGACCAGCAGGAAGCGCGCCGTCTCCAGCATCACTTCCGGCCCGAGTACCCGCTCCACCAGAGTCAAACCGAGATCCGTCCAGGCCATGATGCCGCCGGCCGTGATGATGTCGCCATCGTCCACGATCATCTTGTCGGTATCGATCAGGATGTCGGGAAAGCGCCGGGAAAGAGCCTGGGCAAAGCTCCAATGCGTCGTGACCAGCCGCCCGGCCAGCAGGCCGGTCTCCGCGAGCAGGAAGGCGCCGGCGCACACCGAGCACAGGATGGCACCCTCGTCGTGGCGCTGGCGCAGCCAGGCCGCGAAAGGAGCGGAGACGGCATGGGACGGCAGATCGCCGAGCCCCGGCAAGGCGACGATCGCCACAGGCTTGTGGGGCCTCGAAGCATGGCTGTCCGCCACGCATTCGATGCCGCCGCCCGCGGCGATCTTCCACTGGGAGACACGAATGCCGATGTCGGCATCGCCGGCCCGGCGACGCGCAATGTCGTTGGCGGCATCGAAGAGATCGACCATGCCGTAAACGGCGGCCGTGCGCACGCCCGGATACAGCAGCAAGCCGATTTCTGGTAAGGTATTACCGATCTCCATTTGTCAATTTTGCCTCGAACAATGTCAGTTTCGCCAATCCGTATCACGTCTGCCGCGCGTTATTCAATGTTGCACAAGGCGACGCCACCAAGGCGGCCGGTACTGCAACCCGACAGGAGACAAACGATGAGCACGATCACAACCGAAGATGGCACCCAGATCTTCTATCGCGATTTCGGCAGCGGGCAGCCCGTGGTGTTTTCACATGGCTGGCCCTTGAGCGCCGATGCCTGGGACGCCCAGATGGTGTTCCTGGGACAGCATGGCTACCGGGTGATCGCCCATGACCGCCGCAGCCATGGCCGGTCGACCCAGACCTGGGACGGCAACCATATGGACCAGTATGCGGATGACCTCGCCGAACTGATCGAGGAATTGAATCTCCACGATGCGGTTCTCGTCGGTCATTCCACCGGCGGCGGTGAAGTCACCCGCTATCTCGGCCGCCACGGCACCAAGCATGTCGCCAAGGCCGTGCTGGTCGGCGCCGTGCCGCCCTTGATGCTGAAGACCGACGCCAATCCAGGCGGCCTGCCCATCGAGGTCTTCGACGGCATCCGCAAGGGCACCTTCGACAACCGCTCGCAATTCTACAAGGACCTGACCCTGCCCTTCTACGGCTACAACCGTCCGGGCGCCCAGGTTTCCGAAGGCACGCGCGAATCCTTCTGGCTGCAAGGCATGCTGGGCGGCCTCAAGGGCCAGCTCGACTGCATCAAGCAATTCTCGGAAACCGACTTCACCGAGGACCTGAAGAAGATCGACGTGCCGACCCTGATCATCCATGGCGACGACGACCAGATCGTGCCGATCGGCGCCTCCGCCCATCAGTCGGTCAAGCTGATCCCCAACGCAACGCTCAAGGTCTATCCGGGCGGCTCTCACGGCCTGACCCTGACTCAGCAGGATCAGTTCAACGCCGACCTGCTCGCCTTCATCAAGGGGTGAGGAGACGCGACTAACCTTCTCCCCTAGAGCAAAGCGCGTTCAAGCGTGAACGCTTATTTGCTCTAGCTCATTGTTTTGACGCGTCTTTGCGATTCTTGGTGGCTCCGTCTAATCGCAAAACGCTATAGCGAGAGAAGGTTTGTTGCGCTTTATCCGTCTTGGCCGGAATACCCCTCAGCCCCGCGCCTTCTCGGCCAGGTGCACCAGCGTCAGCCGCAGGGCGGTGGCATCCAGGACCGGCTTGTCGAAGGCGAGGCGCAGCGTATCGTCGGCAAAGGCGAGATCCAGGCCCTCCGGATCGATACCGGTGATGCGCCAGGGGCCGTCACGACCACCGAGGAGCCTGGTGGCATAAAGCCTGACGGCATCGGCATGATCGGCGTTCATATGTTCGATCGCCCCGGCCTCCGCGTCGCGCAAGGCCGCGGCATCGCCGATATCGGTGAGGAGTTCATCCGCCGACAGTTGGGCAGCACGCGCAAAGCCGCCATTGAGGTGGCCCGCCCTCACCCTCACGCGAAAGAAGCTGAAATCGGGAAAATCGGCATAGAGCGCTGATTTGGGATGGCGCGCGAGAAAGCGTGCCTTGCAGCGAGCCGCGGCCTCTTCCTCTTCCATCATCTCGGCCATGCCTTTCACCGTCAGGCGCGCATGGGCGAGCGGATCGCCCTTGCCGCCTTCGCTCAGCAGCAGGGAAATGCGGGCGTCTTTCTCGATATTGGTCCGATGGGCCGCCAGCCGGGAAAGCAGCAGGAGCGGGGCGCCGTCAAAGTCGGTGGCGATGTTGACGAGGCTGGCAAAGGGAAAGCCATCGGTCGAATCAAGCGTCGCCAGAGCCCCGGCGCGGATGCGCCTGAGCAGGACCTTGCCCTCCTTCACGGGCTCGAAATCGGCAGGCTGGTTCGCCGGAACCGGCTGGCCGGGCAGACGCGTGGTATCGCTCGAAGACATGGCGCGGAAGACTCGCTTGCTCTCAACTCTTTGGTTCGACGCGTCTTTGCGATGCCTGGCGGTTCCGCCAAATCGCAAAACGCTTCCGGATCGTGCAAAAATGCCGGTTTACCGCCAACTGGCAACAAGAAGTACCGTTTTGAACCGATAATTGTCACACTTCTGCCGGTTTAGGCGTAGAATGCGATGGCAAGTATGGTGATTTGCCGCGCAAAGCATCATAATAGCCTTTAGCGGTTACACCGCGTCATGAAAGGATTGCAATGCCGACGATTGCGCTGGTCGACGACGACCGCAACATTCTGACCTCGGTTTCCATCGCGCTGGAGGCGGAAGGCTATCGCATCCAGACCTATAATGATGGCATGTCGGCTCTCGACGGTCTGAAGGCCAATCCGCCGGATCTCGCCATCTTCGACATCAAGATGCCCCGCATGGACGGCATGGAGCTGCTGCGCCGCCTTCGCCAGAAGTCCGAACTGCCGGTGATCTTCCTCACCTCCAAGGACGAGGAGATCGACGAGTTGTTCGGCCTGAAGATGGGCGCCGACGACTTCATCCGCAAACCCTTCTCGCAGCGCCTGCTGGTGGAGCGCGTGAAGGCGGTGCTGCGCCGTTTCCAGCCCAAGGATGCCGCCGCCGCCAAGGCTTCGGATGCCAAGATCCTGGAACGCGGCCAGCTGCGCATGGATCCCGAACGCCACACCTGCACCTGGAAGGGCGAGGCCGTGGTGCTCACCGTCACCGAGTTCCTCATCCTGCATGCGCTCGCCCAGCGCCCGGGCGTGGTCAAGAGCCGCAACGCCCTGATGGATGCGGCCTATGACGACCAGGTCTATGTCGACGATCGCACCATCGACAGCCACATCAAGCGCCTGCGCAAGAAGTTCAAGCAGGCCGATGACGATTTCGAGATGATCGAAACGCTCTACGGCGTCGGCTATCGCTTCAAGGAAGCGTGAGGGTTTCCTTCCGGCCAGTTCTGAGGGCCTTCCCCGCACGGCGGGGAAGGCCGCTCCGTCAAATGATGCCTTCTTCATGTCGTGAAGCAGGCTCTCGCGCTCCTCTCGATAGAATTTCGTACCAGCCCCGATGAGCCCCGAGCGCGCGTCCCAATCCGAGCACCCGAAGTCGAGGTCGATCATCCGGCGGCGTTTGCGGCTGGCCCTGCGCGCCATCACCGTGCAGACCTTCTCGAGCCTGACGCGGCGCATCGTCGTGCTGAACTTGGCGGGTCTGGTCGCCCTGGTCGTCGGCATCTTCTATCTCAACCAGTTCCGCGAAGGCCTGATCGACGCGCGCGTGCAGGCCCTGCTCACCCAGGGCGAGATCATGGCGAGTGCGGTGGCGGCCTCGGCCACCGTCGAGACCGGGTCGATTCGCATCGATCCGGAAAAGCTCCTGGAGCAGCAGGCGGCGGGCGAAGAGGATAGCGACGAAGCAAGCTCGCTCGACTTTCCGATCAATCCCGAGAAGGTCGCGCCGCTGATGCGGCGCCTGATCTCGCCGACCAAATTGCGCGCCCGGGTCTATGATCGCGACGGCAATCTGGTGATCGATTCCAGGGCCCTGTTCATCTATTCCGACATCGTCCGCACCGACCTGCCGCAGCCCAAACCAGAACCCAATCTGGCCGAGAGAGTCTGGAATACGGTCAAGCGCTATCTCTTCCGCTCCGATGCGCCGCTCTACAAGGAACTCGGCAACCAGAACGGCAAGGGTTATCCGGAGGTGATAACGGCGCTGAACGGCGCACCCTCCACCCAGGTGAGCATCAACGAGCAGAACGAATCGATCGTCTCGGTGGCCGTGCCGATCCAGCGCTTCAAATCTGTGCTGGGCGTGCTGCTGCTCTCCACCCGTCCCGGCGAGATCGACGAGATCGTCACGGCCGAACGCCTCGCCATCCTCCGGGTCTTCGCGGTTGCCGCCGTGGTGATGGTGATCCTGTCGATCCTGCTGGCGAGCACCATCGCCGGGCCGATCCGCCAGCTGGCCCGAGCGGCCGAGCGCGTGCGCTATGGCGTGAAATCACGCCAGGAAATCCCCGATTTCACCGAGCGCTCCGACGAGATCGGCCATCTCTCCGGCGCCCTGCGCGACATGACCAATGCCCTGTTCAAGCGCATCGAGGCGATCGAGAGCTTCGCGGCGGACGTTGCCCATGAACTCAAGAACCCGCTGACCTCGCTGCGCTCGGCCGTCGAGACCCTGCCGCTCGCCCGCAACGACACCTCGCGCAACCGGCTGCTCGAGGTGATCCAGCATGATGTCCGCCGCCTCGATCGCCTGATCTCGGACATTTCCGACGCCTCGCGTCTGGATGCCGAACTGCTGCGCTCCGGCGCCGAGCCCGTCGACCTCGTCAAGCTCCTGACCGCCCTCACCGGCGTGTTCAACAGCGTCGAGCGCGAGGACGGCGTCAAGGTCCGCCTGTCCATGCCGACGGGCCTTCCACCGACGGCGCTCTTCATCAACGGCCATGATTCCAGGCTCGGTCAGGTCATCAACAATCTCGTTGACAATGCCCGCTCCTTCTCGCCCCGAAACGGCGAGGTACGGGTGGAGTTGCGGCGGAACAAGAATGACGTCGAGATCGCGGTCGAGGACGACGGGCCGGGCGTACCGGACCATGCCATCGAGCGGATTTTCGAGCGCTTCTACACCGACCGTCCCGAGGAACAGGGCTTCGGCCAGAATTCCGGCCTCGGCCTCTCCATCTCCAAACAGATCATCGAGGCCCATGGCGGCAAGCTCTGGGTCGAGAACCGCAAGGACGGCGACAAGGTGCTCGGCGCCCGTTTCGTCGCCCGCCTGCCGGCCGCACAGGCGTAGAGAGAAAACAGCGATTTCCTAATCGAAAAGCCTATCAGCGTCTCTGGAAACCGCTTTAGCCTCGCCGTCATCCTTGCGCTGTCCGGCCGTCATTGCGGGCGAGGCAGTCCAGACCCATGAATGCAAGGTTTCCCGCCCTGGATTGCTTCGCTTCGCTCGCAACGACATAGGAAAGTCGCCCGGAAATCAGAATTCCGACCCTGAAGCGTTTTGCGATTTGGCGGAATTGCCGAGAATCGCAATGTCGCGTCCAATCAAAGGGTTGCAGCAATGCGGCGTTTCCGTCTAAACGCGCTTTGCTCCAGTACTCGGGCCCAAACCATGTCCGCCTCGCCCACCGTGCATGCCACCTGCTTCGTCCTCGACGGGCGGGGCATTCTGCTGCGCGGCGCCTCCGGCGCCGGCAAGAGCCGGATCGCCCTGCATTTCATCGAGACGGCATCGGCCCACGGCCGCCAGGCCCGTCTGGTGGGTGATGACCGGGTTTACCTCGAGCCCGCCGAGGACAGGCTGATCGCCTCCGTGCCGGCCAGCATCGCCGGCCTGATCGAGCGGCGCGCAACCGGCCTGAGGGATGCCGGCATTGAACGGATCGACTGGCAGCCCTCGGTGCCCGTCGGCCTGGTTGTGGATATCCTCGACGATGACGCGGAGATCGCCATCCCCAGCAAAAAAATTCGGCACATTCGCCTGAAAGGCGTGGACCTGCCCTATTTGCCCGTTCCGCGCGATTTTCAGCAGGCTGTCGCTCTCATCGAGGCCATCTTGCCGCAATTGCCGCCGGTTTGACCGATTTTTCAGGCCCGAACCGTCGCAGGTTGCGTTAACGAAACGTTGACGCCTATGGCCTTGATGTGACGAGACTGCGACAATGTGAGCCGGAGAGAGGCTTGTTTTTGTGCAGCGCGGGAATAATATCAGCTCCCGAAGCTACGGGTTGCAGGCTGTCCGAAGGGCATCCTGGCCGTGCGTTGCGGAGGCGTCGTCTCATTTTGCTCAACACCGGGTGGCGCGAAAGCGAAACGGACCTGGATTGTTGTCGCGATAGCGACGGCGACCGGAAAGATTCAATGCGGATCAACCTATGATCGGCATGGTGCTTGTCACGCATGGTCATCTTGCGACCGAGTTCCTGTCGGCCCTCGAACACGTGGTAGGGCCGCAACGCAATGTCGAGGCCATCGATATCGGCCCCGAAGACGATGTCGAGCAGCGACGCCGCGACATCATCGATGCCATCGGCCGGGTCGAGGACGGCTCCGGCGTGGCTGTACTCACGGATATGTTCGGAGGAACACCTTCAAATCTGGCGATTTCCGTGATGAGCGGCCCCTCCATCGAGGTCGTGGCCGGCATCAACCTTCCCATGCTCGTCAAACTGGCGCGGCTGCGGAGCGAGGTTCCCCTCGCCGAGGCGGTCACGCGTGCTCAAGAGGCTGGCAGGAAATATATCAACATTGCCAGTCGTGTGTTGTCAGGCCAATGATTCGACGTTCATTCAACTATGCTGGCCACGGCCAGAAACTTGCCGAAGCGGCTCTTGCGGTACCGCTCGCCTTCAGCAATCCTTGGGCCAAATGTTGGGGCAGCAGTGCCCCAAGCGGGTGCACCCCGGTGCAGATGCAGGCGGAGACCTCCTCGATGCACAAGCAGCAGATGCAGACCGGCAGCACTGACGAGCAAGCTTGCGAAGAGCCGGAAGCGGTTCCCGCTCCCACCATGGACGGCGGTATCGTCCGCATCCTCCCCATCATCAATCTCAAGGGCCTGCACGCCCGCGCCTCGGCGAAATTCGTGCAGACGGCTGAAGGGTTCGATGCCACCGTCAAGGTGACGCGTTGCGGCGAGACGGTCGGCGGCCAGTCGATCATGGGTCTGATGATGCTGGCCGCGGCCCGCGGCACCAGCATCGTGGTCGAGACGGCGGGCCATGATGCCCAGGCCTGCATGGACGCCTTGGAAGCGCTCTTGGCCGACAAGTTCGGCGAGGAAGCCTGAGGCAACGTCACGCCCTCTGGTGGCCTCGAGGCCGCGGCGGCGATAAGAGGCGGCTCGCCCGCCTACTTCCCCATCTTCATCTTGTCGGGGCCCGTCGGCGATGCCGCGGTGGCATTTTCGTGCGTGGATCAGAGCCTTTTGGGCAGGATATTGCCGCAACGCACACTGGAAATATAACTTCACCAAAAGTCACGACTTTGCCGCAATCCAGCCAAGGGGCCGCCCCAGCCCGGCGCGACTTTCCTTCTCGTTACCTCGGCACCCGGTCCGGCGTAAGCCGGAAACCTCAGCCCCCCAGCCCCCCGACTTTGTCGGACCGGGTCCGCCGAGGTGGCGTTTGATGACCCAATATTGAAGGTCGGCTCCTCTGGAACCGGCCTTTCTTTTTGGCTCTCTTGGGCGGGCCCAGGCTCACGATCCGTCGCGCATGCTGGCCACCAAGAAGCGGAAGGGACGTCCGCTTCTGCCCCTCCCACGGATGCGATGCCTCCATAGTCCGGCGCCCGCCGCCCCTTTTCAAACCCGCTCTTGAATCCCTCGCCGAGATTGTCCATCTGTGCAGCGGCGTTCCCGCCACCCAGTCCCAAGACGATCATCAAGCAAGAGTGAGTTTTCATGAGCGCTGAAGCCGAAAGCGCAGGCCCGGACATTGCCGCGCCGCAGAACCACACCTTCGAGGCCGACGTCGCCAAGCTGCTGCACCTGATGGTGCACTCGGTCTATTCCGACAAGGATGTCTTCCTGCGCGAATTGATCTCCAATGCGGCCGATGCCTGCGAGAAGCTGCGCTACGAAGCCCTGTCCAATCCTTCCTTGCTGGGCGACGACCAGAAGGGCACCATCCGCATCACCCTCGATGCCGAGGCCAGGCGCATCACGGTCGCCGACAACGGCATCGGCATGAGCGCGGAGGAGATGATCGAGGCTCTCGGCACCATTGCGCGCTCCGGCACCAAGGCCTTCGTCGAGCGGCTGGAAAGCGCCCAACAGGCCGAAGGCAGCCAGTTGATCGGCCAGTTCGGCGTCGGCTTCTACTCGACCTTCATGGTGGCGGATAAGGTGGAAGTCTTCTCCCGCCGTGCCGGCAGCGATGTCGCCAATGTCTGGAGTTCGGACGGCAAGGGCTCCTATTCGGTGGCGCCTGTCGGCCTCGACGAGGCCCCCGCCCGCGGCACCAAGGTGGTGCTCCACCTGATGGAGGACGCCAAGTCCTATGCCGAGACCTACACCATCGAGCGGTTGATCAAGACCCATTCCGGCCATGTGCCGGTGCCCATCCTGCTCGCCGACAAGCCGGATGCCGAACCGCAGCAGATCGCCGATGGCGCAGCCCTGTGGACCCGTCCGAAATCCGACATTTCCGAAGCGGACTACACCGATTTCTATCGCAGCGCCGCCGGCCAGTTCGACGATCCCGCGCTGACCATCCATTTCCGGGCCGAGGGCCGGCAGGAATATACGATGCTGGCCTTCGTGCCGGGCTCGCGTCCGTTCGACCTGTTCGATCCCCAGCGCAAGGGCCGCATGAAGCTCTATGTCAGGCGGGTGCTGATCACCGACGAGGCGGACCTGCTCCCCGGCTATCTCCGCTTCGTGCGCGGCCTGATCGACTCCGCCGATCTGCCGCTCAACGTCTCGCGCGAGATGATCCAGGAAAGCCCGCTTCTCACGGCGATCCGCAAGGCGGCGACCGGCCGCGTGCTTTCCGACCTCGACAAGCTCGCGACTTCGGACGCCCCGGCCTATGTCAAGATCTGGGAGAATTTCGGCGCCGTCCTGAAGGAAGGCCTCTATGAGGACTTCGAACGCCGGGACGCCCTGCTCGGCCTCGCCCGCTTCAAGAGCACGACCTCGGGCGGCGAATGGCGTTCGCTCAAGGACTACGTCGCCAGCCTCAAGGACAACCAGACGGCGATCTACTATCTCGCCGGGGACGACGCCAAGCGCCTGGAGAATTCGCCCCATATCGAAGGCTTCCGCGCGCGCGGCATCGAGGTGCTGCTGCTGTCCGATCCGGTCGACAGCTTCTGGGTGACCTCGGCTCTCGGCTTCGAAGGCAAGCCCTTCAAGTCGGTGACGCAGGGCGCTGCCGATCTCGACCTCATCCCGCTGGCCGAAAAGCCGGAGGAACAGACGCCGGAAGTGAGCGCGGCCATCGCCTCCTACATCGCTTATCTCAAGACAACGCTGGGCGAGGACGTCTCCGACGTGCGCGCCTCCGAGCGGTTGACCTCCAGCGCGGTCTGCCTGGTGGCGCCCGACAACGGCATGGACAAGCGCATGGAGCAGATCCTTGCCAGCGCCGGCAAGCTCGACGGCGCCCTGCAGAAGCCCATCCTGGAGATCAATCCGCGCCACGCTCTGGTGACGCGGCTCGCCACGGCGCGCGAGGCCGGCGGCGACGCGGCCTTCATCGAGAGCGCCACGCGCCTGCTGCTCGACGAGGCCCGTATTCTCGACGGCACGGTGCCGACCGACCCGGCGGGCTTTGCCGAGCGCCTGTCGCAGGTGCTGGCCAAGAGCCTGGGGTAAGCGAGCGGGCGGGCCGAGTGGGCGCAGCGCCTCTTTACCCTCCCCTTGATGGGGAGGGTATGGTCACGCTTCGTGACGCAGTAGAGTGGAGATCGACCCGCCGTTTCTCACCGTCCCGCCCGCTGCCCGATCAGGCGCTCGAATAGCAGCGCCACGATGATGATGGTGCCGATGGCCGAGCCCTGCCAGAAGGGCGAGACGCCCATCAGATTGAGGCCGTTGCGGATCATCACCATGATCAGCACGCCGATCAGCGTGCCGATGATCGAACCGCGTCCGCCGAACAGGCTGGCGCCACCGATCACCACGGCGGCGATGGCGTCAAGCTCCCAGGCATTGCCCATCAGCGGATCGGCCGAGAGGATCTGGCCGATCGAGAAGGTGATCGCCACAGCCGAGAGCGCCCCCGAAACCACATAGGGCAGGATGGAGTAGAACATCACGCTCAACCCCGCCGCCCGCGCCGCCTCCTTGTTGGAGCCGACGGCATAGATGGTGCGCCCGCCCTTGGTATAGGTCAGATAGGCCCAGGCCAGGATATAGAGCAGCGCCAGGAACAGCACGTTGGCGGGAATGCCGAAAAAGTCGGTATAGACGATCGCCTGCATGGAATCGGGGATCGAGGCGATCGCCGTCTGGCCCGAGAGGATATAGGCGAGGCTGCGCCCGATCGCCATCACGCCCAGCGTCACCACGAAGGCGGCAAGGCCGAAATAGGCGATCAGGATGCCCGAGACGAGGCCGATGCCGGCCCCGCTGAGGATAGCGAGCGCCACCGCCAGGGCCGGCGGATATTGCTGCACGGCAAGGCCGAGGATGATGCCCGTCAAGCCGGCGACCGATCCGACCGAAAGATCGATGCCGCCGGTGAGGATGACGAAGGTCATGCCGACGGCGACGATGCCGATCACCACGGACTGGTCGAGGATGTTGAAGATGTTCGAGCGCGTCAGGAAATAGGGCGAGAGCAGCGACAGGCAGATCGCCAGCACGATGGCGAGGCCGAGCATGCGCACTTCGAGCCGCCCCGTCAGCCAGCCGAGGCGCCGTCGCGTGGGATCGGGAGAGGTGGTCGAGGTCATAGGGCGATCCCGGAACTTGTAATGAAGGACGGACAAATGGAACGGCTGAGCGAGATGAGCTCTTGAAGGACAAAGCACGACGCCGAAGTCCCCTCGCCCCGCCCGCGGGGAGAGGATAGAGGTGAGGGGCTGCACTTGGCCCTATTTACATGCACCACGCCGCCCCTCACCCTTACCCTCTCCCCGTAAGAACGGGGCGAGGGGACGGCAAATGTCGCGGCTTTGTAAGGTCGCTGATGCATCGGCCACCTACAACGTTGCAGCGAGTTCGTCGACATGGCTGCGGACGATTTCGGGCGATGGCAGGGCGGCGCCCTGGGGCAGGGTCAGGCCGACCCAGCCGAGATCGTGCCCGCGCGGGCTGACGATCGGCAGGAGCAGGGTCGAACACGAGCCATCGGCTTCGGGCACGAAGATGGGTTCGCGCGCCACAAGCGCCGTGGCGATGCGGGTCGCGGCGAGCGGCTTCACCTCTCCCGCCGCAAAGCCCGGATGCGCCGCCCTGTCGGCGGTGACGAGATTGAGGCAGATCAGGCGATCCTGGTCGATCAGGGCCCAGAAGCCGGCGCCGCCGCATTCGCCCGTCAGGCCGCGCAGGACTTCGGTGTTGCGGGCCATCGAGGTGCGCGGCGCCGCCAGCAGCGTGAGTTTTTCCTCGTCGAGCAGGTTGGCGGGTAGGTCGGCGACGCTATAGCCGTCGCTGATGACGACGATGCGGTGCGAGAGTCCGAGCAACTCCTCGAAATCGGAAGACACCACCACCACGGCGACGCCCTTGGCGGCAATGTCGCGCAGGATGGCATAGATCGAGGCGCGCGTGCCGATATCCACGCCCTTGGTGGGTTCGTCGAGGATCAGCACACGCGGCTCGAGCAGCAGCCAGCGCGCGATGATGATCTTCTGCTGCATGCCGCCCGAGAAGTTGAGCATGTTGGCGTCGAGCAGGCGGTCGGGCGGCAGGCCAAGGCTCTTGAGGAGCGCATCGACGGCCTTCTCGCGGCTGCGATAGCCGACGCCGAAGCCCCTGTGCGCGCCGAGATGGGCGAGCAGCAGATTCTCCTTCACCGAAAGATCGGGCACGATGTTCTGCAAGCGCCGGTCCTCGGCCACGAAGCCGATGCCGGCCCTCACCGCCTGCGCCGGCTTGCGGGGATCGATCGGCTTGCCGTCGACCAGGATGGTGCCGGCGCTCCGCGGCCTCAGGCCGAAAATGGCCTCCACGGTTTCCGAGCGTCCGGCGCCGACCAGGCCGCCCAATCCGAGAATCTCTCCGCGGCGGACCTGGAAGGAAACGTCCCGGACCAGAGGCGGCGTCGCCAATCCCTTGACCTCCAGTGCAATCGGCGCATCCCTGGCCGTCCCGTCGGCATCCCGCGCATAGATGGCGCCGACATCCTGGCCGACCATGTGGCGGATGAGTTCGGCCTGGCTCAGGCTGGCGGTCGCGAGCGAGGCCGCCACCGTGCGCCCCTCGCGCATGATGGTGACGCGGTCGGTGATGGCGAAGACTTCCTCCAGCCGATGCGAGACGAAGACGAGCCCGCGCCCATCCGCCCTGAGCCGGGCCATGATGTCGAACAGGCGCTCGACCTCGCTCGGGCTCAATGACGAGGTGGGCTCGTCGAAAATGATCAGCTTGGCGTTGACGCCGAGCGCCTTGGCGATCTCGACGAGCTGGCGCTGGGCGGCCGACAGGCGCCGCACCTCCACATCGAGCGGCAAGGCGTCTGCCTGGCCGAGCACGGAGAGCAGTTCGGTCCCACGCCGATGCAGTGCCGAATAGGATAGGCGCCCGGGGCGGCCGAGCTCGGGCAGGAAGATGTTCTCGGCGACGCTGAGATCCGGCACCAGGCTCGTCTCCTGCATCACGATGGCGATGCCGATATCGAGCGCGTCGCGGGTGGAGCGCAGCCGCACCGCGCGGCCGCGATAGACGAGCTCCCCCTCGTCCGGCCTGACATGACCGGAGATCACCTTGGACAAGGTCGATTTGCCAGCACCATTGGCGCCGAGCAGGCCATGGACTTCGCCCGAACGCAGCTCGAAACCGGCCCCCGCAAGAGCGCGCGTGCGGTCGAAGGTCTTGGCGATGCCGGTGGCGACCAGTAAGGGTTCCGCCGCCGCGGGAGAAGACTGCACGTTCATCGATCGATCCGAGGGTATCGTGGCCGAACCCAGACTTAATGTCTTTTCGGGCTCCGCCGTCTAAATCGGCCAATTGGAAGCACTGTCCTTTGTCATGCCCGGGCTTGACCCGGGCATCCAGCCTATCCGCCTTGTCACATCGAAAGGTGGACTGCATTGCCGGGTCAAGCCCGGCAATGACAAAGGTTGCACCATCGTCGGCATTGCGGCACTCGAGATGAGCCGGCCGCAACACCGTCAAGAACGCTCACTTCATCTCATTGGCGAACACGGTTTCCTTCACGACCGGCAGTTCCTTGTCGATGTTCTCGCTGGTCACCACCAGGATCGGCACCGAGATTTCCTTCTCGACAGGGCCGCCGGCGAGCTTGGCCACCAGCGCCTCGCCCGATTTCTGGCCCATCAGATAGGGCTGCTGCATGCCGGAGGCGACGATCTGCTTGGACTTCAGGAGATCGACGAATTCCGGAATGCCGTCGAAGGCCGCGACCAGCAGGTCGGAGCCGCGCCGGGCGGCCTTGATGGCGCGCAGGGCGCCCAGGGCCGGCTGGTCGGTCTGGATGAACAGGCCGCGCATGTCCGGATTGGCGGTGAGCATGTCCTGAGTGAACTTGAAGGTCTCGTCGGTGGTATAGGATTGCATCTGCTGCAGCCCTGCCTCCTTGCCGGTCCAGCCGCCGGCCGCAAGGCCGTCCCGGAAGCCCTTGGTGCGGGCCTGGCCATTCTTGCGGGCCTGGGAGATGGTGATGAGGCCGACCGAACCGCCCTCCCAGCCCTTGGCCTTGAGCGCGGCGGCGAGCGCCTCGCCCACGCCCTTGGCGCCGTCATAATTGTTGGAGATGATGAAGGAGGCATAGTCGCCGCTATTGGTGCCGATATCGCCGATCACCACCGGGATTCCAGCCTTGGCGGCGAGCGCCAGCACGCTTGGCGCGGTGGAGGAATCGGTGGGCGAGATGACGATGCCGGCCACGCCCTTGGCGATCGAATCCTGGGCGTTCTGCAGCTGGGTCTGCGGGCTGTTGTGGGAATCGAGGGCCTGGAACCCATAGCCCTTGGCCTTGGCGGCGGATTCGACGCCCTTGGCGAGGTAGCGCCAGAACGGCAGGTCGAGACCCGGCGTCAGATAGACGATGTCCTTGCCGGCGGCGCGCGCCGGCTGGAAGCCGAGGCTGCCGGTGCCGGCCAAAGCGGCGCCCGCGGCAAGCTGCAGGAATGTTCTTCTCTTCATGTCTTCCTCCCTCCCGCCCTCGGGCGGCTCCTGTGGTTCCGTCTCGGCCGTTACGGGCTCTTTGTCTTGGAAACCGGACCTTCTTTCACGGGCCTGTTTCACGCATTAGACAGCGCGCCCTCCTCCTCGAGGATGGAACGCGTGCTGGCATAGATCCTGTCGAGGTGAATGCCGAAGGCTTCGACGACAGCCCGGGGGTCCCGGGCGTGCAGCCCCGCCAGGATGGCGGCATGGTCCTGGCAGCTCTGGGCGATCGCGCCCGGCCGCGACACGGCCTTGCGCCGGTGCGCCATGGCATAGAAATAGAGATCGATGACGAAGTCGGCGAGCAGGTCGTTGCCGCAGGCCCGATAGATCGCGGCATGGAATTCGCGATCGCAGATCAGGAAACGGACGGGATCCTCGAGGGCTTCGCGCTGCGTTTCCAGCGAGGCGTCGAGCATGGCGAGCGTCTCGTCGTCGATCCGTCGCGCCGCCTCCTCGACGACCGGGCGCTCCACCAGCAGGCGGGCGGCATGGATGGCCTCGATATCGTAGCTGTTGATCCGCTTCGGCTCGCGCCCGCCGATCGCCAGCGAACCGACCTCGGCACTGAGCACGCGGGTACGAGCCCCTTGCGAAATGGCGATGATATCCCGGGCCGCCAGGATCTGCAGCGCCCCCCGCACCGTCTCGCGGCTGACTTGCAGGGCCGCGGCAAGATCGCGCTCGCTCGGCAGGGCCTCGCCGACCTGCAGCATGCCGGCTGCGATCAGGGAGGCGATCTTGTCGGCGACGAGCTCACGCACATTGCGCCTGACCACGCCGTGGCGCAGCTCGGGCACGCGTTCGAACACCGACAGGACATTGGGCAGATTCATGCGAGCGACGCTTGGCATCTGATCTACTGGACCAGCCAGCAGACCAGTTAAGTCAAGTTTTCGGCAGGCTGTCAAGCGGTAGATGGGTAATGGTCCGACGAGTGGAGCGGCGAGGTGAGCCTGGGACCGCCAGCATCCTGCTGGCCCTTGGAACCACAGCGCCTGACGGTAGAAAGAGTCAGCAAGATGCTGATGGTCCCAGAAATACCCGCGGATTTCACCTGGCCCCACCAAGATAAAAAGCCTTCACATCCTCGCGCGCCGCGAGGTCGGCGGCCGGCCCCGAAGCGGCGACGCGGCCATTCTCGAGAATATAGCCGTAGTCGGCATGGCGCAGGGCCAGTGTGGCGTTCTGTTCGGCCACCAGGAAGCTCCCGCCTTTCTCGCGATTGAGCGTGCGGATGATCTCGAAGATCTCCTGCACCACGATCGGCGCGAGGCCCATCGAGGGCTCGTCGAGCAGCACCAGCTTCGGCTTGGTCATCAAGGCCCGCCCGATGGCCGCCATCTGCTGCTCGCCGCCGGAGGTCAGGCCGGCCTTGGTGCGGCGCTTATGCTTCAGGCGTGGGAACCAGGCATAGATCTGCTCGAGATCCTGTGCGATCTGCCGCCGGCCGGGCCGGCGCAGGAAGGCACCCGAAAGGAGGTTCTCCTCGATCGTGAGCTGGGGAAAGCAGTGGCGCCCTTCCAGCACCTGCACCACGCCGCGCGCCACCAGGACGGCCGGTGTGAGGCGGCTGACCGGCTCGCCTCGCCAGGAGATGCTGCCGCGAGTGACAGTACCCCGTTCGGGGCCGAGCAGGTTGGAAATCGCCTTCAGCGTGGTCGACTTGCCCGCGCCATTGGCGCCGAGCAGGGCGACCACGGCGCCATCGTCGACCGTCAGGGACACGTCCCTGACGGCCAGGATCGCCTGGTAGTGCACCTCGATGCCGGCGACATCGAGGAAGCCGCTCGTGCGCGGCAGGGCGGATGGTCGGCTCATCGCAATTCTCCCAAAGGGCAGTATCCGGTCGTCGTGCCGAGTGCAGCCATTCCAGACCAAGCGCGACCTTTGTCATTGCCGGGCTTGACCCGGCAATCCGGCGAGCTTTTGGCCAGGGCTTCTGGATGCCCGGGCCAGGCCCGGGCATGACAAAGGTCTGTGCTTTTCCGTTATGGATCAAACCCATAACGTGTCTGAGCCGGCCCGGCCCCGCTCAATTCGTCTGCGCCACCGGCGTGATGCCCTTCTCCTGGGCATAGGCGGCGGCCTTGGCGCGGATGGTCTCGGCAAAGAGCGAGGCGTCAGCCTTGATCCAATCGGTCAGCGCAGTCCAGGATTTGCCGTCCCACTGGATGATCTTGGCCGCAACGGTCTCGCCCTTGTGGTTCGCTGGAGAGGTCTTCAGGGGCGAGATCAGGCCCTTCGCCCCCAATTCGGCGATGCGCTTGTCATCGATATTGAGGTTTTCCAGGGCCCATCGTCCCTCCTCGGCGGTAAGAGGACGGTTGCCGAACTTCTTATGGCCGACGCGCAGGGCCTCCACGAAGGTGATCGCCTCGATCACCCCGTAATTGTAATAGACCGTGCCGAACTTGGCTTTGTCCTTCAGGTCGCTCTTGCCGGCGTCGACGATCTTTTCCTTCAGCGTCTTGATGATGCCGTAGTCGGTTCCGGGCGGAAACACGGAGACGGCGAGATAGCCCTTGGCGGCGCTGCCGGCCGGCCGGGCATCGTCCTCCGAGCCGCTCCAGATGTCGCCGATGATGCGATCGGCCGGGAAGCCCACGCGCGCGGCCGTCTTGATCGCCACCGGCGTCATCACGCCCCAGCCGCGCAGGAAGACCCAGTCGGCGCCGGCACTGCGTATCTGCTGCCATTGCGCCTGCTGCTGCTCGCCGGGATGGGGCACCGGAATCTGGATGTCGGTAAAGCCGTATTTCTTGGCGAGGATGCCGAGCGGCTCGATCGTGTCGCGGCCATAGCCGGAGTCATGATAGAGCGTGGCGATCTTGACGCCCTTGAGCTTGTCGTAGCCGCCCGATTTCTGGGCGATGAAGTCGACGATGATCTGGGCTTCGCTCCAATAGTCGAAGATCAGCGGATATTGATAGGGGAAGACCCGCCCGTCGGTGGCGATGTTCTGGCCACCGCCGGGCGAGACGATCGGCACCTTGTCGATGCGCGCCTTGTCGGTGAGCGCCACGTCCAGGCCGCTGGAATGGGGATAGATCGCCGCCGTCGGCGCGCCGTCATAGCCGTTCTTGTAGCGCTCGTAGCATTCGATGCCGCGTTCGATCGTATAGGCGGTCTCGCATTCCTGGATCAGGATCTTGACGCCGTCGACCCCGCCCTCGACCTCGTTGATATAGGTCAGATAATCCCTGTTGCCGGCGCCGAAGGGAATGAAGGAGGGGGCATAGGGGCCGGTGCGATAGGTGAAGAGCGGATAGAGCTGCTCGTTCTTGTGGTCCTGGGCCATGGCGGGGCCGGCCGCCGCAAGAGCGGCTAGGCCAAAACCTGCAAAGCCGAGCCCGGTCGCCAGCGCGAGGGCCTTGATGAGGGAGGGTGACATCCGGTTCGTCTCCATTCGGTTGGGATGTTCGAGGGCAAAGGTCTCCCGTCGGCGGAAATGACATCCGCTCTCCGGGTTGCAGCGTTGTCGGGAAGGGTTTTTCAGTCGCCCGTTGCGGCGGCTGCCGACCGCCGTCGCGGCAGGCGGATCCGCCTCGCCAGGCGGGCGAGACCATCAGGCTCCTTGATCAGCAGCGCGATGATGATCACGCCGAAGATGATGTGCTGGATATTGGCGAGCGCCCCCTGGTCGGCCAGGAACTGCAGACCGGTGAGAGGGGCGAGGCGGTCGAGCAGGATCGGCATCAGCACGATGAAGGCCGCGCCGAGGAAATTGCCGGCCAGGGTGGCGGTGCCGCCGATCAGCACGATGAACAGCACCTGGAAGGACTTGTCGAGGTTGAAGGCATGGGCATCAGCGGTGCCGAGATAGCCGAAGGCCCAGAGCGCCCCGGCAATGCCGCAGACGAAGGAGCTGATGGCAAAGGACAGGAGCTTGCGGCTGGCGACATGAATGCCGATCACCGATGCGGCCGTGTCCATGTCGCGGATCGCCATCCACTCGCGCCCGACCCGGCTCTTGACGACCGCATGGGCGAAAGCGACCAGGGCCGCCGCCGTCACCGCCACGAAGAGATAGCGCCCGGTGGCCGAGGTGAGATCATGGCCGAGGACCTGCAGCCGCGGCGCCGAGATGGTGAGCGACTGGCTGCCGTTCGAGAACCAGTTGTAGTTGGTGAACAGCCATTCGAAGAAGAACTGCGCCCCCAGCGTCGAGGCGCCGAGATAGAAACCCTTGATGCGCAGGCTCGGCAGGCCGAAGACGATGCCGGCCAGCGCCGCGATCAGGCCTGCCAGCACCAGCACCACGGGCAGCGGCAGGAACGGCGCGCGCAGCAGGAGATTGTAGCTCGCGAAGGCGCCGATCGACATGAAGGCGGCCGATCCCAGTGACACCAGGCCGGTATAGCCCATCAGGAGATTGAGGCCGAGGCCGGCCACCCCCATCACGATGGTGGGGATGATGATCGAGGACAACCAGTAGTCGCTGGCGACGAGTGGCACGACCACGAAGGCGGCCGCCAGCACGCCGGCGACGGCGAAGAGACGGGGATTGAGGCTGCGGCCCTGTGCCAGGACGAGACCTTCGCTCGATTGTGAAAGGAAGGACATCGCTAGACCCTTTCGATGGCGCGGTCGCCGAACAGGCCTGCCGGACGCACCAGCAGGAAGGCCACGGCGAGGATATAGGCGAACCAGGTCGACACGCTGCCCTGCAGCAGCGGCCCGAGATAGATGTCGGCCAGGGCCTCGGCGGCGCCGACCAGCAGCCCCCCGACGATGGCGCCCGGCACGGAGGAGAAGCCGCCGATGATCAGCACCGGCAGGGCCTTCAGCGTCACCAGCGACAGCGAATATTGCACGCCCTGGCGGGCGCCCCAGACCAGCCCGGCGACCAAGGCGACGATGCCGGCCACGCTCCAGACGATGCGCCAGATTGCCGGCAGGCGGATGCCGATCGACTGGGCGGCAAGCGTGTCGTCGGCGACGGCCCTCAGCGAAATGCCCATGCGGGTGCGGTCGAACAGGATGGAAAGCGCGACGACCAGGACGAGGGCCCCGCCAGATACGAAGAGATCGAACTGGCTGATCGAGAGGCCGGCGAGGGAGATCGGCACGTCGTCGATGCCGAGGTCGAGCATGTGCACATCAGAGCCCATCAGCAATTGCGCCAGCCCCTCGATCACGAAGGTGAGGCCGAGGGTCGCCATGAACAGGGTCAGCGCGTCGCGATTGACCAGGGGACGCAGCACCAGGCGCTCGATCAGCACCGCGCCGATGACCATCACCGCGACGGTCAGCAGGATCGCGGCCCAGAACGGTACCTCGCGCTCCACCAGCGTCACGAAGGTGAGCGTGGCGAACAGCAGCATGGCGCCTTGAGCGAAATTGAAGACGCCCGAGGCCTTGTAGATCAGCACGAAGCCGATCGCGACCAGGCCGTACATCACGCCGGCGAGGAGGCCGCCGATCAGGGTTTCGAGAAAGAATGTCATGGGAACAGCGTGGGCCCTGGCTTGGTGAGGCACGACCAGCCTTCTCCCCCTGCGGGAGAAGGTGCCCCGAAGGGGCTGATGAGGGGAGAAACACAGCTTTCGCAAGGGGAGCACCAACACCCCTCATCCGGCGCTGCGCGCCACCTTCTCCCACAAGGGGAGAAGGGAGTCGCGCCTGTTTCTCGATAGTTGAGATTGATACGCCCGATCATCCTCCCCCCTCAGTGAACCGTGCCGAGATAGGCGGCGATGACATCGGGATTTTCGCGCACCGCGTCGGGCGTGCCATCGCCGACCTTGCGGCCGTAATCGAGCACGACGACATGGTGGGCCAAGCCCATGACGATGCCGATATCGTGCTCGATCAACACGATGGTGGTGCCGAGCTTGCCGTTCACATCGGCGATGAGCCGGCTCATCGCCTGTTTTTCCTCCTGGTTCATGCCGGCCATCGGCTCATCGAGCAGCAGGAGTTTCGGCCAGGCGGCCAGGGCCCGGGCGAGGTCGACGCGCTTCTGCAGGCCATAGGGCAGCGTGGAGACGACCGTGTGGGCGTGGCGCTCCAGGCCGAGAAAGCCGAGGATCTCATGCGCACGCGCCTGGAAGCGCCAGCGTTCCGCCCCATCCCGTCCCACCCGGAAGATGTTTTCCACGAAGGTGGCGCGGCCCCAGCGCGCGAGCCCTGCAAGCACGTTCTCGACGACGCTCAGCCGGCCGAACAGGGCGTTGTGCTGGAAGGTCCTGCCGATGCCGAGATGAGCCGCCTTGTAGGGGTGGATCGCCTCGAACCTGGCGCCGTCGAAGACGACGTCGCCCTCGTCGGCGCGATAGACGCCGTTGATCACGTTGAGGAGGGAGCTCTTGCCGGCGCCGTTGGGCCCGATCAGCGCGCAGATCTCCCCTTGCCCGACCGAGAAGCTCAGCCGGCTGAGGGCGTTGACGCCTTTGAAGGACAGGGAGACGTCGTGAAGCTGCAGGAGGGGCGCCGGCATCGGCATCACCGCCCGGTCGCGAGACGGGAGACGCCGGCTTCGCGTTCGGCCGCCTCGCGGCGCTTCACCGCCTCGATGTCGCGATAGGCGTGGGCCGGATGGCTGGCCGGCAGATAGGGGCCCTCGCCGAACAGCTTCTCGCGCAGCGTGCCTGGCTTGTAGGCGGTGGGATAGGCCCCGCGTTTCTGCAGTTCCGGCACGAGATAGAAGACAGCGTCCTCGAAGCTCTCCGGCGTCACCGCATAAGCGAGGTTGAAGCCGTCGACATCGGTCTCCTCGACCCATTCCTGCAGCGTATCGGCGACCTGGGAGGCCGAACCGACGAAAACCGGCCCGAGGCCGCCAATGCCGCCCCAGCGCGCCAGTTCCTCCATGGTCCAGGTCTTGTCTTCGCCGGCGAAATGCTCGACCACCGAGATGATGGCGTTGGTCTCCACCTTCTTGATCGGATCGCTGGGCGCATATTGGCCGAAATCGATGCCGCTCCAGCCGGAGAGGAAGACCAGCGAGCCGTCATAGGACGTATAGGATTCGTAATCCTTGAACTTGGCCTGCGCCTTGGCCTCGGTCTCGTCGACGATCACCGTGGTGAGGTTGTAGATCAGGATCTTGCGCGGATCGCGGCCGGCGGCTGCGGCCTGGCGCCGGATATCGGCGACATAGGCCTTCAGCAGCGACTTGGTCGGCGCCGCCACGAAGACGCACTCGGCATGTCCGGCGGCAAAGGCCTTGCCCGGCCCGGAGGCGCCGGCCTGGTAGAGCACGGGCGTACGCTGCGGCGATGGCTCGGTGAGATGGTAGCCCGGCACCTCGAAATATTTGCCCTTATGGCCGATCTCGTGGACCTTGTCGGGATCGGTGAAGATGCGGTTCTCGCGATCGCGCCGCACCGCCCCTTCCTCCCAGGAGCCTTCCAGGAGCTTGTAGAGCACCTCGACATATTCGCTGGCGACTTCGTAGCGATTATTGTGCTGGCGCAGGCCGCCCTGGCTGATGTTCTTGGCGCCGCTCTCAAGATAGGAGGTGACGATGTTCCAGCCCACGCGTCCCTTGCTGTGATGATCCGCCGTGGCGAGACGCCGGGCGAAGGTATAGGGATGCTCAAAGGAGGTCGAGGCGGTGATGCCGATGCCCAGATGCTCGGTGGCGAGCGCGATCGGCGCCGCCAGTTGCAGCGGATCATTGACCGGGATCTGCGCCGCCTGCTGGATGGCGTGGTAGTTCGAGCCCTTGTAGACGTCGTAATAGCCGATCACGTCGGCAATGAAGATGCCGTCGAAGATCCCCTTCTCCAATGTCCGCGCCAGGTCCTGCCAGTAGTCGAGATCCTTGTATTTCCACGATCGGTCGCGCGGATGCGCCCACAGGCCTGGTGATTGGTGGCCCACGCAATTCATGTCGAAGGCGTTGAAGCGTATCTGGCGGGCCATTCCCAATCTCCACATCTGAAACAGCGGCGATGCCGCACCCGGCTACCGCATCGGTCGTTGATTATGAAAACGCCCTCCGACCTAAATGTCTAGTATTTTTATAGAGAATATATACAAAATGATGAGCCGGCGCCGAACCCCATTGGACAGGAAACCGGAATCGGCGTGGGAGCACCTGATAAAACACAAGAGAATCAGATAGATGACACAGAAGGCATCGATAGTGACGGCAGGCTGGGGCAGCGGGCCGGGAGATAATTACGACGAACTCGCCGCCACCTTCCGCCCGGTTTTCGAACGCATTCGCGCGGGCGCCGTCGAGCGGGAGCTCAGTCGCACTTTGCCGCATGAACCGATCGGCTGGCTCAAAGATGCCCGCTTCGGCGCCCTGCGCGTGCCGGAAAAGGAAGGTGGCTTCGGCGCCAGCCTGCCGCAGCTCTTCGCCCTGCTGATCGAGCTTTCCCACGCCGATTCCAATGTCACGCAGGCCCTGCGCGCCCATTTCGGCTTCGCCGAGGACATCGTCAATGCCCGCTCGCAGGATCGTCGCGACCGCTGGCTGCCGCGCCTCTCGCGCGGGGAGATCGCCGGCAGCGCCTGGACCGAAATCGGCGAAGCCAAGCAGGCCGCCTTCTCCACCATCGTCAAGCTCCAGGCCGGCAAGGCCGCCTCGGTCACCGGCGCCAAATATTACACCACCGGCTCCCTCTTCGCAGACTGGATCGATATCGGCGCGAGCGGCGAAGGGGGCCAGTCGCTCTCGGCGGTGGTCGCCCGTCACGCACCGGGCGTCGACGTGATCGACGATTGGGACGGCTTCGGCCAGATCCTCACCGCCAGCGGCACCACCACCTTCACCGATGCCCCGGTCGATCCCGCCGACGTCGTCATCGATGACGACCGCTTCAAATATTCGGCTGCCTTCTACCAGCTGGTGCATCTGGCGACGCTCGCCGGCATCGGCCGCGCCGCCAGCGACGACGTCGCCAAGGCGGTGAAGGCGCGGCGCCGCAGCTATTCCAACGCCCCCTCCCCGCGCCCGAGCGAGGATGCCCAAGTCCTGCAGGTGGTCGGGCGTATCCGCGGCGCGGCCTATTCGGCCGGGGCCATCGTGCTCAAGGCCGCCGACGCCCTGCAGCGCGCCTTCGACACCCGCTTTGCCGGTGACGCCGCCGCGGAGGAGCAGGCCAATGCCATCGCCGAACTCGAAGTGGCGCAGGCCCAGACCGTGGTCACCACCCTGATCCTCGATGCCTCCACCATCGTGTTCGACGCGCTCGGCGCCTCCGCCACGCAGCGCTCCGCCGCCCTCGACCGTCACTGGCGCAATGCGCGCACCCTCTCCTCCCACAATCCGCGCATCTACAAGGACCGGATCATCGGAGACTTTGCCGTCAACGGCACGCCGCCGCCCTACCAATGGCGCATCGGGCAGGTGTGAGACGTAAGGAAGGGCAGTCCCAGAGGACGCGAACGTCCACAGGCGTAACCTTAAGGCGGAAAGCATAGCCTCTTTACCCTCCCCTCGATGGGGAGGGTCGGCCTGAAAGGCCGGGGTGGGGTGGAGCTACGCAGGTCTTGATAACGAAGCGAGATAGGCTTGCAGAACAGCCACCCCACCCCGACGCTACGCGTCGACCCTCCCCATCGAGGGGAGGGTATTGTCGCGGCTCATTTGGTTGCGTTAGCGCCTATGGACGAGGACGTTCGTGCTCCCAGGGGATTTTCCTCGCCATTTGACGGAATCAGCGGTCGTTGCGAGACCTTGGGGCAGGAAAGGCGGCATGGCGCCGCCGCTCACATGCCCCAAGGAACCGATGTCGCCCCTGGTTGAAACCGCGCTGTTCGTCTTCGGCCTGGTCGCGCTCGGCTATGGCGCGGGGGCGAGCGGCTATCTCAAAGCCGAGGCGGGGGATGCCCTTTCCGATTTCGCCGTCCGGGTGGCATTGCCGCTGCTGCTGTTCCGCACCATGGTCACGTCGAGCTTCCATGGCTCGGCCCCCTGGCAATTATGGGCCACCTATTTCACCGCCGTCACCATGGCCTGGATCGCCGGCCACCTGGCGACCACCCGCCTGTTCCGGCGCGACGGCCAGGCCGGCGTGATCGGCGGCGTCTCCGCCGCCTTCTCCAACCTGGTGCTGCTCGGCATTCCCTTCATGCTCGGTGTCTTCGGCAATGAAGGCTTCGAGATCCTCTCGCTGATCATCTCGGTGCATCTGCCCACCATGCTGATGGCCTCGATCCTGCTGTTCCACTGGTTCGGGCCGCGGCGCCGGGAGCCGCTGCATCCCCTGGCGATCATTCGCGACTTCCTGGGCAGGCTGCTCACCAATCCCCTGATCATCGGCATCTTCGCCGGCCTTGCCTGGCGGGCGAGCGGCATTCCGCTGCCGACTATCGCCAATCGCTTCGTCGATGCCCTCGCCGACGTGGCCGGGCCCATCGCCTTGTTCGCCATGGGCCTCGGCCTGAAGAAATTCGGCCTGTCCGGCAACCTCAAGCCCGCGCTGGTCCTGTCGGGTCTGAAACTGCTGCTGATGCCGGCCGTTGCCCTCGCCGCCGCCTGGCTGTTCGGTCTGCCGCCCTTCCCGGCCAAGGTGGCCGTGGCCGCGGCGAGCCTGCCATCGGGCGTGAACTCCTACCTGATCGCCATCCAGCTCAAGACGGAACAATCCCTGGCTTCCAACCAGATCACCATCGCCACGGCTTTTTCCGTGGTGACGACCGCCTTCTGGCTCGAGGTCGCCACCGCATTGCTGGGCTGAAGCCGCGCGTCGCGCGAGGTAGCCACCCCATCTCCCGGACCGGCATCAAGGCCCTATCGACTGTCATCTTTCCCAAGGACGAAGGGCGCCGGATCGCTCCGGCGCCCTTCGCAGAGCTGGAAAACGCTGTAGTGCCGACTGCTCAGATGTCGAGCGTGTGGTCGCGCTCCCACTGGGTGAAGTGGCTGGCGTAGCTGTTCCACTCCTGGTGCTTGAGCTTGAGATAGGCGGCGGAGAAGTCCTCTCCCAGGGCGGCTTTCAGCGACTCGTCCCTGTCGAAATTGCGCAGGGCATCGAGCAGATTCAGCGGCAGCTTGGGCGCGTCCGTCACGGTATGGCCGTGCTGATACATGTCGATGTCGTAGCGCTTGCCGGGATCGGCCTTGGAATGGATACCGTCGAGGCCGGCCGCGACGATCACGGCCTGCATCAGATAGGGATTGGCGGCACCGTCCGGCAGGCGCAGCTCGAAGCGCCCCTTGCCCGGCACGCGCACCATATGGGTGCGGTTGTTGCCGGTCCAGGTCACCGAATTAGGCGCCCAGGTCGCGCCCGAGATGGTGCGGGGCGCATTGATGCGCTTGTAGGAATTCACCGTCGGATTGGTGATCGCCGACAGGCTTTCGGCATGCTTCATGATGCCGCCCAGGAAGTGATAGCCCTGCCGCGACAGGCCCATCTCGTCCTTGCTGTCATAGAACATGTTGACCTTGCCGGTCTCGTCCCACACCGAGATATGGGCATGGCAGCCCGAACCGGTCAGCCCCATGAAGGGCTTGGGCATGAAGGTGGCACGCAGGCCGTGTTTCTCGGCGACCGAGCGCACCATGAACTTGAAGAAGGAGTGCCGGTCGGCCGTAACCAGGCAGTCGTCGAAGTTCCAGTTCATTTCGAACTGGCCGTTGGCGTCCTCATGGTCGTTCTGGTAGGGGCCCCAGCCCAGCTCCAGCATATAGTCGCAGATCTCGGCGATGACGTCGTAGCGGCGCATCAGGGCCTGCTGGTCGTAGCAGGGCTTGGCGGCGCAATCCTTGGCATCGGAGATGGCCGTGCCGTCGGCATCGATCAGGAAGAACTCGGCCTCGACGCCGGTCTTCACATAGAGCCCTTCCTTGGCCGCGTTGGCCATGACGTTCTTGAGCACCACGCGCGGAGCCTGGCCGACATGCTTGTCTTCCATGACGCAATCGGCGGGGACCCAGGCGACTTCCTTCTTCCAGGGCAGCTGGATGACGGCGCTGGGATCGGGCACGCCGAAGAGATCGGGGTGGGCGGGCGTCAGGTCCAGGAAGGTGGCGAAGCCGGCGAAACCGGCACCGTCCTTCTGCATGTCGGCGATCGCTGCGGCCGGAACCAGCTTGGCGCGCTGGGCGCCGAACAGGTCCGTGTAGGAAATCATGAAATAGCGAATGCCTTTTTCCCTGGCGAGCGTCGCCAAATCCTGGGTCATGTGCGGAATCCCGATAATGGATGGTGGGGTGTGCCGGCCTTCAGACCGGCATCTTTGATGGTGTTGGACGAAGATATGCCGGAATCGCTCCATTGGCACGCCGATGGAGCTGAGAAGACCGGCACACTTTTAAAAGCCCTGTCCGGGGATCCAATTCGTGCCGGCCAGCGGCACGCGTGCCATGGCGGCAGCCTCGATGGTGAGGGCGCACAGATCTTCCGGCTCCAGATTGTGCACGTGGTTCTTGCCGCAGGCACGGGCGATGGTCTGGGCCTCCAGCGTCATCACCTTGAGATAGTTGGCGAGGCGGCGGCCGGCCTTGACCGGATCGAGCCTTTCCATCAGCTCGGGATCCTGGGTGGTGATGCCGGCCGGATCCTTGCCCTCATGCCAGTCGTCATAGGCGCCGGCGGTGGTGCCGAGCTTGCGATATTCGTCCTCATGCACGGGATCGTTGTCGCCGAGCGCGATCAGGGCCGCCGTACCGACGGAGACCGCATCCGCGCCGAGTGCCAGGGCCTTGGCGACATCGGCTCCGTTGCGGATGCCGCCGGAGACGATCAGCTGCACCTTGCGGTGCATGCCGAGGTCCTGCAGCGCCTGCACGGCCGGACGGATGCAGGCGAGCGTCGGCTGGCCGACATGCTCGATGAAGACTTCCTGCGTCGCCGCGGTGCCGCCCTGCATGCCGTCGAGCACCACCACATCGGCACCGGCCTTCACTGCCAGGGCCACGTCGTAATAGGGACGGGCGCCGCCGACCTTCACATAGATCGGCTTCTCCCAATCGGTGATCTCGCGCAGTTCGAGGATCTTGATCTCGAGATCGTCCGGCCCCGTCCAGTCGGGATGGCGGCAGGCGGAGCGCTGGTCGATGCCCTTGGGCAGCGTGCGCATCTGGGCGACGCGGTCGGAGATCTTCTGGCCGAGCAGCATGCCGCCGCCGCCAGGTTTGGCGCCCTGGCCGACCACCACCTCGATGGCGTCGGCCTTGCGCAGATCGTCCGGATTCATGCCGTAGCGCGAAGGCAGATATTGATAGACCAGGGTCTTGGACTGGCCACGCTCCTCCGGCGTCATGCCGCCGTCGCCCGTGGTGGTCGAGGTGCCCGCCAGCGAGGCGCCGCGCCCGAGCGCCTCCTTGGCGCGGCCCGACAGGGAGCCGAAGCTCATGCCCGCGACGGTGATCGGGATCTTCAGCTCGATCGGCTTCTTGGCGAAGCGCGAACCGAGCACGACATTGGTGGCGCAACGCTCGCGATAGCCTTCCAGCGGATAGCGCGAGATCGAGGCGCCGAGAAAGAGCAGGTCGTCGAAATGCGGCACCTTGCGCTTGGCGCCGCCGCCGCGGATGTCGTAGATGCCGGTGGTGGCGGCGCGGCGGATCTCGGACAGGGTGTAATCGTCGAAGGTCGCGGACTTGCGCGGAACGGTCGGCGGATTGTGATAGCTCATGAGGTCAATCCTGGGATCGCAGGCTTCCGGCCTGCTCTTGAAACGGTCGATGCGGCGGGAAGAGCAGGTTTCGCAACATCGAGCAGGACTCGGTGTTGCTGAGACGCCTGCGATCCCAGGTCAGTACGCATCCGCATTGTCGATGTTGAAGTTGTAGAGCGTGCGGGCCGAGCCGTAGCGCTTGAACTCCTCGGGCTTGACGTCGGTGAAGCCGGCCTTGGCGAGCAGCCCGCCGAGGATTTCCAGATGTTCGGGGCGCATCTCCTTCTCGATGCAATCGGCCCCCAGGCTCTTGACCTTGCCGCGGACGAACAGCCGGGCCTCGTAGATGGAGTCGCCCAGGGCGTCGCCGGCATCGCCGCAGACCACGAGATTGCCGGACTGGGCCATGAAGGCGGACATGTGGCCGATATTGCCCTTCACCACGATGTCGATGCCCTTCATCGAGATGCCGCAGCGCGAGGACGCGTTGCCCTCGATCACCAGCAGGCCGCCCTTGCCGGTGGCGCCGGCATATTGGCTGGCATCGCCCTTGATACGCACCTCGCCCGACATCATGTTCTCGGCCACGCCGGGACCGGCCGAGCCATGCACGACGACGGTCGCTTCCTTGTTCATGCCGGCGCAGTAATAACCGACGCTGCCCCTGACATCGATGCGCACGGGCGCGTCGACACCGACGGCCAAAGCGTGCGAGCCCTTGGGATTGCTCACCTCCCAGGAGGTGGCGTTGGTGCCGGCCTTGAGGGCGTGCAGCGCCTGGTTGAGCTCACGCAAGGGCGTCTTGGCGAGATCGATCCTGGTCAAATCGGCCGTCTCAACGTCCACACCCACGCTCGCGATCTTCTTCGCAAGTTGATCCATGCCTCAGCGCTCCCAGAAGTAAACGGTGGCGGGCTCGGGCTCCCACACCTTGGCATCCTCGATGCCGGGCAGGTTCACCAGAGCGCGATATTCGGAACCGAAGGCGACATATTGATCGGTCTCGGCGAGCACGGCGGGCTTGCACGCGACAGGATCGCGCACGACCCCAAAGCCATCCTTGGTGCCGACGACGAAGGTGAAGAAGCCGTCGAGATCGTCGAGCCCCTTCTCCATGGCCTCGCCGAGATTGAGGCCCTGGTTCATGCGCCAGGTCAGATAGGCCGCCGCGACTTCGGAGTCGTTCTCGGTCTCGAAGCTCATGCCGTCATGCCTGAGTTCGCGGCGCAGATTGTTGTGGTTGGACAGCGAGCCATTATGCACGAGACACTCGTCGGCACCGGTCGAGAAGGGGTGGGCACCGAGGGTGGTCACCGCCGATTCGGTCGCCATGCGGGTATGGCCGATGCCGTGGCTGCCCGTCATCTGGGCGAGACCGAAGCGCTTGGCGACGTCGGTGGGATAGCCCACCTCCTTGTAGATCTCGATCGCCTCGCCCGCGCCCATGATGCGGATCGAAGGGCGCTCCGCCTTGATGGCCTGGCGCGCCGCCTCGGCCTTGTCGGCATCGAGGACGAGAACGGCGTGGGTGTCCTTCGGCGTGATGGAAACCTTCGCGCCGACGGCCTTCTCCACCAGGGCTGCGAGACCATCGAAATCCTGGGCCGGATCGGCCGACTGCACGGTGACCTTGGCCTTGCCGGCCTGGGGCGCGCCATAGATCGCGAACCCGGCCGAATCCGGGCCACGGTCGCACATGGTGGCGAGCATACCCGACAGGAGCGTACCCAATTGGGGCTCCAGGCTCTTATCCTTCAGAAACAGGCCGACAATGCCACACATAGCACGGGTCCCTCATGCGATTGATTTCAGGGAGGCTAGCAATTTCTTGCGAGGCCAGCAACATCCACCTGAACATTTTTTTCCTGTGAGGAATATTTTTTAGGAAATGGATTTTCCTGACAGGAAACAGGTGGGAAATGAAGCCCTCAGAGCTGGCGGCGCCAGCGTTCCCAGCGCAGGCGCGCAACCCGATAGGCATCCGGAATCGAAAGCGCCCAGACGAACAATCCTCCCGCCATGCGGCCGATCGGGGAGGTCGCCGGCGTCGACAGGTGCCAGCTCAGGAAAGCGAACAGGAGCGTGAAGAAAGCAAATCCCAGCCCCCGCATCTGGCGGCCGAGAGCGACATGCCCCACCCCTGGAAGCGCAATGGCGAGGGCGAGGATGAGATAGGGATGAAAGGGTTTCGCGAGCATGGCTGCGGCCATGGTGCCTCCTGGTAAGATCTTTAGGCTCACGACTTTTCGAAGCGGGCACTCCGTTCTGTAGGCGCGCCTTGGACCAACAGGTGCGACGCCGGCCGCCATCTCGCTCAACCCGCCAAATCAGGGCCGGCAAGCCTTACGCCCGCTGCCCCCGTGTTTCCGGCAGATGCGCCGGCGCTGCCACGGGCGACAGCCGCCGGACGATCTCCTCCAGGCCATCATAGAGCCGCATGAACAGGGCCGGTTCGAAGCGCGCATCGCCGAAATCGCATTGGCGCAGCAGCAGATGCTGGCCCCGCTGCCCTTCGGCGGCCTGAAAGATCACCCTCAGGCCGGCCGGCATCACCAGCACCTCCTTGACCCTGGGATCGGCCATGAGGTCAGCGACCGCCCGCTCCGCCTGGGCCAGGAAGGCTGCACCGCGCCGCCGGCCTCTCACCATCACGTCCTCGGGCAGGCCGGCGGGCGGCTCGAGACGCGCCGGCAGGTCGGGCGTGCGGGCGTAGAACTCGCTTCCCGAAGGTCGCGCCAGCACGCCGAAGGCGGCCCCTCCCGGCAGCGGCGTCATCACCGTCAGCGAAAGCCAGAGCTGCGGCAAGCGCCGCAACGTCATGGTATCGGGCACCATCTCCACAACGACACGGCGGCCGGCGATCTCACCGGCGAGCCGGGGAAATCCCCCGACACCGTCCGCCTGCTCCGCCCGTTCGAACAACGGGCGGCAATCGGCCAGCAAGGCCCTCCGCCGGCGCCAAAGCGCCGACCTCTCGCGATTCAAAAGCCAGCCGAGGCCGGCAAAGCCCGCCACGAGGACGGCGAGAAATGCGAACAAGGTCATGCTGGCCGCCTCCTCATCCCCTCAGTAGCCCTTGGGCCGAGGCCAGGGCATGGTGAACTGGTCGCCGCGCCGCACATATTTGTAGCGGTGAAAGGCGAACCACAGCGAGACCACGATATAGAACACCATCATGGCGATGAGCTGGGTGCCATAGCCCAGGAACACCGCGAAATAGGCGGTCAAGCACAGCAGGAACAGCACGATCGCCGGCAGCGGATGCAGGGGATGCACATAGCCGCGCTTGATGCTGCCCACCGGCCATTTCCAGCGGAACATCATCACGTTGAAGGTCATGTAGGAGTAGCCGAGCAGGCCCGACAGGATCGAGAAGGTCACCACCTGGTCGAGCGGCGCTCCCAGCGCGAAGATCAGGGCGATCGGCACCAGGAAGAAGATCGAGCGGAAGGGCGTGCGGTATTTCGGATGCACGGCGCCGAACCAGGCCGGCATGTAGCGGTCGCGCCCCATGGAGAACCAGGCGCGCGAGGCGTCGTTGATGCAGCCATTGGCCGAAGCCAGCGTGGCGAAGATGGTGCCGACGAACAAGAGCACCATCAGCCCGGTCGAACCGGTCAGGCGCGCGGCGTCGAACAGGGGCGTGGTGGCCTGGCCGAGATATTCCCAGGGCATCAGGCTGACGCAGACATACCAGGTCATGGCAGCGGCGATCAGAAGGGTGATCATGCCGAGCATGGTGCCGAGCGGCAGCGAACGCGCGGGCGAGCGCACCTCTTCGGCCGCCTGGCAGGTGCCCTCGATGCCCAGATAGAACCATAGGCCGAAATGCAGCGACGCGACCACGCCGAGCCAGCCATAGGGCAGGCCCGTCAGCAATTCGCCGGGCTTGAGCAGGTCCTCCGACCAGGGCTTGGCGCCAATGAACAGGAAGACGATGGCAAGGAAGGCGATGGCCGTGATCACCAGGTTGAAGGTGAGCGTGGCATAGACGCCGCGATAGTTCAGCAAGGCGAGGCCCATGATGGTGAGCACGATGAAGGGCTTGTCGTGCACCGCCTCGAAGCCCGCCATGCCGCCGACCGTCTGGATCAGATAGCCTGCGGTGATCGCATTGGCCGCCTCCAGCATGGTGTAGGCCATCACCAGGAAGAGGCCGACATTGAAGGCCATCAGCGGCCCGACGATGTGCTTGGCCTGTGCATATTGGCCGCCGGCCGCGGCAACCGTCGAGGTCACCTCGGAATCGATCATGGCGACGCAGGTATAGAGCAATCCCGCCGCCCAACAGGCGATCAGTGCGGCCAGCGCACCGCCCTTGCCGACGGCGAAGTTCCAGCCCATGAACTCGCCGACCAGCACGATGCCGACCCCGAGCGCCCAGACATGGGCGG
This sequence comes from Labrys sp. LIt4, assembly GCF_017813775.1. NCBI lineage: Bacteria > Pseudomonadati > Pseudomonadota > Alphaproteobacteria > Hyphomicrobiales > Xanthobacteraceae > Labrys > Labrys sp. LIt4. The sequence continues at coordinate 66,430 of NZ_JAGIPY010000016.1, read as the reverse complement.
GGCCGAGCACGCGCAGAAGCGAGATCTTCTCGCCATGGATGACCGTCTGCTGGACATGCGTTGCGCCATCGGCAGCATTGGAGGTGATCTCGCTCATTTCGCCCCCCTATGCGTCGGGTCGATGACCAGTTCGTCTTCGATTTCGCCTTCGCGGGAGGACATCAGCATGTCCTCCGAATAGGCGGCATTGGTCTTGATCAGGTCGTAGAGCATCCAGGCACCGATCAGGATCGAGATCGCCCAGGCGGCATATTCGAGAAAATGGAATGCATTCATGGCGCCGCCCTCACTTGTCGTCGAAGCGTTCGGCGATCACGTCCCGGTATTCCTTGTCCGAATAATAGATCAGGAAGCCGAAATAGATCACGATGATCGCCGCGGTGAGCAGGAAGGCCGGCAGCGAGAAGGAATAGTCGAAACGCGAGGCGATGATCGGCGCCGCCGTTTCAGCGGTGTAGCCGAGCTTTTCCCACAGCGCCTGGGCAAGCGACGACTGTCCCATGCCGGTCCAGCTCTTGTCGGCAAAGTCGATATCGGTCTTGCCGCCGCCGGCGAGACCCAAGGCGATCGGGGCGAACAGGCTGGCGACCACCAGGGCTAACAGGACGATGGAATCGACGATCTGACCGAGCGCCGATTGCTCGGGTGGCTGATAGGGCGTTTTGGCCATGTCAGTTCCTCACAGCTTGCTCTTCTTCATTTCGTCGATGTAGTGCAGGTCGAGGCCGTAGAGATGCAGCTTGTCCTCGTGATAGTGCCGCAGGAGCGCGGCGATCGCTGCCGTGTTGAACAACAACACCAGGCTCCCGGCGACGAGCAGGGCAACGGTGACCCCAGTCGAGCCGCTGTCGGGCATGATCTTGAAAAACACGAACAAGAGGACGAGCCAGAGAACGCCGACGGCGGCGAAGGCCCAGGCGCGGTCGCGGCGATACATCACCTCGATCCGCGGATCTTCCGATCCCGGTGTCATTGCTATTTCCTCCCGAATATCGCCTCTTGCGGATCCGCTTTTGTTACTGAGAGGCAATTTGTTTTTATGCCAGGAAAGTCTGCGCCCGTTGCTCGGCCGCTGTCAAGCGCTTGTCTGACAAGAAACTTCGCATTCGCGACACTTTTTGGCTGATTCAGGCCACTTTTTCAGTCGTTTAATGCTCGGAAAATTTCTTGCACTTCAGGAAGACCCGCCGCAAGATCACCGGGAGCAGGAGGCGGGCATGAGAGTCAACTGCAGTTTGCGCGGGCATGGACCTTGCCGGAAGGCAGGCAGCGATTCGCCAATCGATCCCGCGCGATTGAAACGGGCCCAGTCGCGGCCGGGTGGAAGACCTGTTTTGATCGTCTCCCGCTTCAAAAATCGCAGCTCCTCGTCTGGAATCCCGGCCGATGGTTGCCATATTGGCGGGATAACGAGCGGCACCCAGCTTGTCGCTCGGAGGGCTGCACGGTATTTTTTCAAGGATCAGCCCCACGCGGCCGATGACGTGACTGTCGCACAGCTGTGCCGCAACCACAGGGTTGCCTTCGCAGGGGCGGGAACAACTCACCTCCCGCTTGGGGAGGGCGCCTTTTTCCGCAACCGGCCGGGTTCTTGAATTCGGAACGTCGGCATGCGCGGCCAATGGAATGAGCGAAGGGGACGTGCCAAGCACGCGATCCTCTCCGCAGGGACGTGAAAGGAACGAGCATGACGAAGCGGGTGGTTACGCCGGCTGTCAGGACAGTGCCGACGCCCGCCGCCGGGCGCGGCGGCCAGACGGTCATTGCCCCGGCATTGGGGCCCCGCTATGCCGATCCGATCGATCCGGACGATGGCGAAGGCCTGTTCTCGGATGCCTTCCCCACCCGCGAACTGCCGCCTGCCTCCGCCTTTCCCGGCCAGGACCCGCATGCCCTCGGTGGCGCCCGGGACAATATCCTGGAAGTGGCGATCGGACGCGAGGTTCGCTCGTTCCGCAACAAGCTCGGCATCACCGTCGCAGACCTCGCCGCCGCGACGGGCCTGTCGCTCGGCATGCTCTCCAAGATCGAGAATGGCGTGACCTCGCCCTCGCTCACCACGCTGCAAACCCTGTCGCGCGCGCTCGGCGTGCCCGTGACCGCCTTCTTCCGGCGTTTCGAGGAGCGGCGCGAGGCGGTTTTCGTCAAGGCGGGCGAAGGCCTCCTGATCGAGCGGCGCGGCACGCGCGCCGGCCATCAGTATCGTCTGCTCGGCCACAATGCCGGCAATACCGGCCGCGTGGTGGTCGAACCCTATGTCATCACGCTGACGGAAGAGTCCGACGTCTTCCCCCTGTTCCAGCATTCGGGCCTGGAGTTCATCTACATGCTGGAGGGCGAGGTGATCTACCGCCACGCCGACAAGCTCTACCATCTCACGCCGGGCGACAGCCTGTTCTTCGACGCCGACGCCCCCCACGGCCCCGACGAGATGCGGCAATTGCCGATCCGCTTCCTGTCGATCATCTCCTACGCAAAGGACGAGGTGTAAGCGTCTTTTTTCGGGTACACGGGCATCTTGTTCCGACCTGGAGATTGCCGCGCTCGGGAGAAGGAAAGAGGCGGACGAGACGTCCGCGATCCCAGCCGCGTCGCCTCTTTCGCCGATACCGGCGAGATTCGGATCGACAGCGCCAAAGCTAGGACGACGAACGTCTCGTCGGCTCCCCTGAAAGCAGCGCCGGCAAGCGGAAGAACGGGCAGGATGCCCCGTGCACGTGGATTACCTTCCCCAATCGCATCCGCTCTTGACAGGGCTGCTCTCCTCGGCGGAAACTCGTTTGCATACGAACGATTTTCCGCCGTTTCAGCCTGCCTGCGGCGGTTTGCGCCCTTCCCGCCAGCCATGAGGCTGGACCGGGAGGACACAAGCCGACACAGTCCAAGAATCATAAAGCCTCCAACATCCAGAGCGGAGACCCTGAATGCGGATCTTGTCTCGACTGGCCCTCGCCGGCACCGTTGCCGTGACCCTGCTCGCGGCCCGACCTTCCCTAGCGGCCGACAGCATCAAGATCGGCGAGATCAACTCCTATTCCGGCCTGCCCGCCTTCACCGAGCCCTATCGCAAAGGTTGGCAGCTGGCGCTGGAGGAGATCAACGCCGCCGGCGGCGTCAACGGCAAGCCGCTGGAAGTGATCTCCAAGGACGATGGCGGCAAGCCCGCCAGCGCCATCACCGCCGCCAATGAGCTCACTTCGAGCGACGGCGCGGTCATGCTGATGGGCACCTTCTTCTCCAATGTCGGCCTCGCCGTCTCGGACTTCGCCAAGCAGAAGGAAGTGATGTTCCTGGCGGCCGAACCGCTGACGGACGCCATCACCTGGTCGAAGGGCAATGCCCAGACCTTCCGCCTGCGCCCCTCCAACTACATGCAGGCGGCGATGCTGGCGGAGGAAGCCGCCAAACTGCCGGCCAAGAACTGGGCCACCGTGGCGCCCAATTACGAATATGGCCAGTCGGCCGTCGCCGTGTTCAAGCAGATCCTCAGCGCCAAGCGCCCCGACGTGAAATGGGTGGGCGAGCAATGGCCGACGCAGGGCAAGATCGATGCCGGCCCGGTGGTGGAAGCCCTGCTCGCCACCAAGCCGGATGCCATCCTCAACGTCACCTTCGGCGGCGACCTGGTGAAGTTCGTGCGCGAAGGCTCGACCCGCGGCCTGTTCAAGGACCGGGCCGTGGTGAGCTTCCTCACCGGCGAGCCGGAATATCTCGCCCCCCTCAAGGACGAGGCGCCGACGGGCTGGATCGTCACCGGCTATCCCTGGAACGCGGTGAAGACCCCGGCGCACGAGGCCTTCCTGAAGGCCTACCAGGCCAAATACAATGACTATCCGCGCCTCGGCTCGATCGTCGGCTATGTCACCATGAAAGCTGCCGCAGCCATCCTGGCCAAGGCCGGCTCGACGGATACGCCCGCCCTGATCAAGGCGGCGGAAGGCCTGCCGCTGGAGACGCCGTTCGGGCCTATCAGCTTCCGCGCCATCGACCATCAATCCACCATGGGCGCCTTTGTCGGCAAGACGGCGGTGCAGGACGGCAATGGCGTGATGACCGATTTCGTCTATCGCGACGGCAAGGACTATCTGCCGGATGACGCCACGGTGAAGGGCATGCGGCCGGCGCCGTAAAGAAGGCCAGGCCAGGAAGTGCGGGACAAGCGCCCAAGAAGCCCAAAACGCTGCGGTGCCCCTCACCCCCACCCTCTCCCCGGAAGTGGCGGTGCAAGGGGGACTCGGACCGCGCGCCTCGAACTGAAAGCATCTACTCTCGCCCGACCGTTGGGCGCGAGGAGCGATCAAAGGATCAATCGCAACGCCTGCGCCCCCTCGCCCCGTCCTGAGGGGCTGCACCACCGATCAGACAAGCCACCTGATCTCCGACGCTCCCCAATTTGAGGTCTTCGTGGGAACCATCATCGCCCAATTCCTGAGCGGCCTGGCAGGGGCTGCCTCCCTGTTCCTGGTCGCCTCGGGCCTCTCGCTGATCTTCGGCGTGACCCGCATCGTCAATTTCGCCCATGGCGCCTTCTACATGCTGGGCGCCTATATCGCCTGCACGCTCGCCAACGCCTGGTCCGGCCCGCTCGGCTTCTGGCTGGCCCTGCCGGCCGCCGTGGCGATCGTCGCCGTCCTGGGCGGGCTGCTGGAGATGACGCTGCTCAGGCGGATCTACCGGGCGCCGGAACTCTTCCAGCTGCTCGCCACCTTCGGCGTCACCCTGGTGGTGCAGGACCTCGTGGTGATCGTCTTCGGCGCGGACGACCTGCTGGGGCCGCGCGCGCCAGGGCTGAAGGGAGCGGTCGAGATCGCCGGCAAGGCCATTCCCGCCTATGACCTTTTCCTGATCGCCATGTCGCCCCTGGTGCTCGGCCTGATCTGGCTGCTGCTCAACCGCACGCGCTGGGGCATCCTGGTGCGCGCCGCCACGCAAGACCGCGACATGGTCGCCGCGCTCGGCGTCAACCAGAAATGGCTGTTCACCGGCGTGTTCATGCTGGGCGTCGGCCTTGCCGCGCTCGGCGGAGCCCTGCAGATCCCACGCGATGCCGTCACGCATCAGATGGACCTCGCCATCATCGTCGAAGCCTTCATCATCGTGGTCACCGGCGGGCTCGGCTCCATCGTCGGGGCGCTCGTCGCCGCCATCCTGATCTCAGAGCTCAACGCCTTCGGCATTCTCGCCTTCCCGAAGATCTCGATCGTGCTGATTTTCCTGGTGATGGCGGTGGTACTGGTGGTCAGGCCCTGGGGCCTGTTCGGCAAGCCGACGAGCCCGCAGCGCGCCGCCCCGGGCCTCACGGCACAGCCCTGGCGACCCATGGGCATTGCCGGGCGGCTGGTCGCGGCCGCCGCCATCGCCCTGGCGGCCCTGCTTCCGCTCGGCGCCAGCCCCTATATGCTGTCGGTCGGCAGCGAGATCCTGATCTTCGTGCTCTATGCCGCCAGCCTGCAGTTCCTGGTCTCGGTCGGCGGCCTGGTCTCCTTCGGCCATGCCGCCTTTTTCGGCCTGGGCAGCTACGGCGCCGCCTTGCTGACGACGATGCTGGGCTGGCCGATGGAGACCGTGCTGCTGGTCGCCCCCCTGCTGGCACTTGTGGGGGCGGTGCTGTTCGCCGGCTTCGCCGTCCGGCTTTCGGGCGTCTATCTCGCCATGCTCAGCCTTGCCTTCGCGCAGATCTGCTGGTCGATCGCCTCGCAGTGGGTCGACTTCACCGGCGGCGACAATGGCATATTGAGCGTCTGGCCGGCAAAATGGGCTTCCAAACCCTGGGCCTTCTATGAGCTGACATTGGTTCTGGCCATGCTGGGCGTCGGCCTGCTCAGGCTCGCCACTTTCGCGCCCTTCGGCTTCATGCTGCGGGCGGTACGCGACTCCGATCTGCGCGCCGAGGCGATCGGCATCACCAGGGCGCCGGTGCAATGGGCCGCCTTCGTGCTGGCGGGCCTGCTGGCCGGCGTTTCCGGTGCCCTGTTCGCCTTCCTCAAGGGCAGCGTCTTTCCCGACGCCTTCGGCGTGACCACCTCGGTGGACGGGCTGGTGATGGTGCTGCTCGGCGGCATGGGCAGCGTCTCCGGCGCCGTGGTCGGCGCCGGCGTGTTCAAGACCCTGTCGATCTGGCTGATGAGCGCGACCGACTATTCCAAGCTCGCCATCGGCCTGTTCATCGTTGCGGTGGTGGTGTTGCTGCCGCGCGGGCTGGCGGGCCTGCGCGATCTCCTGCCCAGCAAGGGGAGTCGGCCATGACGGTGCTGCTCGAGGTGCGGGGACTCGCCAAGACCTATGGCGGCGTCGAGGCGGTGAAGGACGTTTCGCTCACCGTCGCGGCGGGCGAGATGGTGGCGCTGATCGGCCCCAATGGCGCCGGCAAGAGTACCTGCTTCAACATGATCCACGGCCAGATCAAGCCGGACCGTGGCTCCATCCGCCTGTTCGGCCGCGAGACGGCCGGCATGCGCCCCGCCGCGATCTGCCGCCTCCGCGTCGGGCGCACCTTTCAGATCACCGCCACCTTCGGCTCGATGCGGGTGATCGAGAACCTCCAGGTGGCCCTGGCAAGCCATGATGGCATGACCTGGCGCCGCCTCGCCCGCCTCGACCGCTACAAGCGCGAGGAGGCGCAGGCCCTGCTCGACCTCGTCGGCATCGGCGCCCTGGCCGTCCACCCCTGCGGCGAGCTCGCCTATGGCGATCTCAAGCGATTGGAACTGGCGGTGGCCCTTTCCAACCAGCCGCGCCTCCTGCTGATGGACGAGCCGACCGCCGGCATGGCGCCCGGCGCCCGCATCGCCATGATGGCACTCGCGGCCGACATCGCCCGCCAGCGCGGCATCGGCATCCTGTTCACCGAGCACGACATGGACGTGGTGTTCGAGCATGCCGACAGGCTCCTCGTGCTCGATCGCGGCCGCCTGATCGCCGCCGGCGACGCCGAGACCGTGCGCAACGACCCGAAGGTGCGCGCGGTCTATCTCGGCGACGGCACGGTCTTTGCGCCCGCGGGCGCCCATGCGCAGGAGCCCGCCCGATGAAGCTGGAAATCAGGGATCTCGACAGTTTCTACGGCCCCGCCCATATCCTGCATCAGGTCAGCCTCGAGATTGGGCCGGGCGAGGTCGTCGCCTTGCTCGGCCGCAACGGCGCCGGCAAATCCACCACCTTCCGCTCCATCATCGGCCTGGTCGCCGACCGGCGCGGTGCGATCCGCCTCGACGGCGCCGACATCATCCGCCTGCCGGTCTACGAGATCGCCCGCCACGGCATCGGCTATGTGCCGGAGGATCGCCGCGTCTTCACCGACCTGACGGTCGCCGAAAATCTGGAGGTGGGCCGCCGGCCGCCGCGCGAGGGGCTGAAGCCCTGGACGCCGGAGCGGCTCTACGAGCTCTTTCCCAATCTCGCCGCCATGCCGGGCCGGCTCGGCGGGCGGATGAGCGGCGGCGAGCAGCAGATGCTCACCATCGCCCGCACACTGATGGGCAATCCCGCCATCGTGCTGCTGGACGAGCCGTCCGAAGGCCTGGCGCCCAAGATCGTCGAGGACATGGCGCGCGCCATCCTGCGCCTCAAGCAGGAAGGGCTGTCGATCCTGCTTTCCGAGCAGAACCTGCATTTCGCCCGCCTGATCGCTGATCGCGCCTATGTCATCGAGAGCGGCGTGATCCGCTATTCCGGCACGATGGCGGAGCTGGAAGCCGACAGTGCCGTGCAGACGGAATATCTGGCGTTGTAGCCTAGACCCAATGGATGTATATACAACAGAGTGTATACATCCATGACGGAATCGATGATGCCTCACTACGCCAAGGTCTTTCGTTCCGGGAATTCCCAAGCGGTCCGCCTGCCGAAGGAATTCCGCTTCCAGGTCGATGAGGTCGAGGTCATCCGGGAGGGGGATGCTCTCATACTGCGCCCCCGTGCTGGCCCTGCCCAGAGCTGGGCCTCCCTGCGCGCGGCTCTCGAGCTTGGTTTCAGCGACGATTTTCTGGCCGAAGGCCGCGAGCAGCCGGCGACACCGGATCTGCCCGGGCTCGACGAGTTCTTCGAATGATCCGCTACCTCATCGACACAAACGCGATCATTGCTCTCAAGAACCAGCGTTCACGTTCGCTGCTCGATCGCATACTGGCGTGCAAGCCGGGTGAGATTGCTCTCTCCACCATCGTCCTGCATGAACTCTATTACGGCGCCTATCGCAGCCAGAAGCTCGAGCGCAATCTCGAGGTCATCCGTCTGATCAAGCGTGATTTCGAGGTTCTCGACCTCGATGACGGCGATGCCCGCGAAGCCGGCGATATCAGGGCTGCTCTGGCTACGGCCGGAACGCCGATCGGGCCCTATAACCTGCTGATCGCCGGGCAGGCCATCGCCCGATCGCTGACTCTGGTGTCGAATAATGTGGGCGAATTCAGTCGAATTCCGCGGCTCAGACTGGAAGACTGGACACTGCCTTCGGCAACAGGATTTCACGAAACTTGGGATCCGTCCGCGAAGAAGTGAATCGGACGCTTGTCATCGCCAGCGCCACTGCAGGTGGCAAAAGGGCATGACAACGCGTTTCTTGGCTGACGGTCCCTTAGGTGGAAACCGGTTTGCCACACCTACGCCGCCTCTTTCTATCCATCGCAAGCCGCACCGGAAAAAATCGAACGCTCGGGAATAAAACAGCGATCACCGCGATCTGGATCGGCATGGGCTGCTGGCAGCCACCTTCCCTATCCGGAGCGCGAGATGATCCATTCCGACGAACCTCCCTTACCGGGTGAGAGCCGTGCCGGCCTTCGCTGGCGCGAGAGCCTTGTCGAGATATCACCGGCCACCCGCCGCTATCGCCCTGCCCTGGCGCGGCTCGTCCTGCAACTGGTCCTCTTGTCCCTGCCCGCCCTGGTCGGGGGACGGTGCCCTCTTCAAGCCGCGGCCGACAACTTCGCCCTCACGCAGGCCTTGGATTTCAGCTATTCCTGTTCTCTGCCCATGCCTTCTTGGCCCATGCCTTCTCGGCCCATGCCGATGACGGGCAAGGTCGCGATGCGGTGAGCTGCGTATTGATCGAACTCGGGCTGGGACGGGAAGGACGAGCGGCCATGACGGCCCATGCCGGCACGCATCCCGATACGCCATGGCCGCTGCCGGCGATCCGGCGGCTGGCTGCATGGTGGCACGGCATCTGGGCCATGGCCGCAGACGGGCAGCCCTCCGCACAGGCGGCGGGGAAGGCCGACACGCTCGCCCGCTTCCAGGCACTGATGCTGCCGCATCTGGATGCCGCCCACAATCTGGCGCGCTATCTCTGCCGCGATGCCGACACCGCCGAGGACATCGTGCAGGAGGCCTTCCTGCGTGCCTTTCGCGGCTTCGCCGATTATCGCGGCGGCAGCCCGCGCGCCTGGCTCCTGACCATCGTGCGCAATTGCCATCGCTCCTGGTGGCAGGCGCGCCAGCGCGGCGTCCGCACCGAGCCGCTCGACGCCGGCGACGGCGAGGAGGAGCGGACCGACCTGCCGCATGACGAGGCGAGCCCGGAAGCCGCCTTGCTGCAACGGGCCGAAGCCGGCGAGATCCGCGCGGTTCTCGACCGCCTGCCCGAGGCCTTCCGCGAGGTCCTGGTGCTCAGGGAAATGGAGGAGCTTTCCTATCGGGAGATCTCGGAAACGATAGCCGCCCCCATGGGCACTGTGATGTCGCGGCTCGCCCGCGCCCGCGCTTTGTTCGCCGCAGCCTGGAAGAGCCGGCAGGCAACGCCGGGAGGAGAGGCATGAGCATGGCCGACACACCTCATCAGGACTGGGACAGGCTGCTGCAGCTCTATGCCGATGGCGAGCTCGATGCTGCCAATACGGTACGGGTGGAGGAGCATCTTGCCGGCTGCCCCGAGTGCAAGGCGCGGCTCGCCCAAATCGAGGCGATCCGCGCGATGATCACCCAGGACGGCGTGCGCTGGCCGGCCTCGGCAGCCCTGCATGGCCGTGTGGCGGCGGCCTTGCGCCGCGAAGCCGGCGCCACCCGAGCCACCTCCCTCGCCGGCCTCGACTGGCGCCTCCTCCTCGACCGTTTCACGCGCTGGAGCCTGCTGCCGTCGCTGGCGGTGCTGGCCGCCTGCGTGCTGTTCGTGACGACGCGGCCCGAGCCGGGTCCGTCACTGGAAGACGAACTGGTTTCCAGTCACGTCCATTCGCTGCTCGCCGCCCATCTGACTGACGTCGCAACCTCCGACCAGCATACCGTCAAGCCCTGGTTCAACGGCAAGATCGACTTCTCACCGCCGGTGGTCGATCTCAAGGACCGCGGCTTTCCATTGCTCGGCGGGCGGGTGGATTACCTCAACGGACGGGTGGTTGCCGCGCTGATCTATCGGCGCAACGGTCATGTCATCAATCTCTTCATCTGGCCGGCCGCGAGCGTCCCTGCGCCTGCCGGCGAGCGCGAGGGCTACTCCCTTCTGAACTGGACCCAGGCAGGACTGAATTTCTGGGCGGTTTCCGACCTGAACGAGCCGGAACTGAAGCAATTCCAGCAGGATTTCGCCGAAGCGACACCGAAGTGACGGCTGCGCTCCAGGATCGCGAAAAAGCCGGCGCCGGATGCCCTATAGCGTTTTGCGATCAGACGGAGTCACCAGGGATCGCAAAGACGCGTCAGAACAATGAGCTGGAGCAAATAAGCGTTCAGGCTTGAACGCGCTTTGCTCTAGGCAAGTCCCAGGCACGGCAAAATCGGGGGCGCCTATCCCACTGCGCGGCGGTAGAGATGCCAGGTCGCATGGCCCAGCACGGGCATGGCGACGATCAGGCCGAGCAGTGCGGGCAGCGAACCGAGCACCAGGGCACAGGCGACGATGAAGCCCCAGGCCAGCATCGGGCCGGGATTGGCGCGCACCACGTCCACCGACGTCCTGACCGCCGTGCCGATCCGCACCTTGCGGTCGAGCAGCATGGGGAACGACACCACGCTGATCGCCAGCACTACCAGCGCGAACAGGAAGCCGACGCCGACGCCGAGCACGATCATCGCCCAGCCCGCGGGCGTGGTGAAGACATCCGAGACGAAGGCGGAGACCGAGACCGGCAGGGCGGGGCCGAGCGTATAGCGATAGATCAGCGCGGCGACACCGAGCCAGAGCGCGAAGATCACCGCCAGGATCAGGCTGAGACCGAGGATGGCGCCGAAATTGGGCGAACGTGCCACGTCGAGCGTATGCGCCCAGGTGGCCTCGAGGCCCTGCTCGCGGCGGCGGCTCATTTCATAAAGGCCGATCGCGGCAACCGGGCCAACCAGCGCAAAGCCCGATACCAGCGGGAAGAGCATCGGCAGCATGCCGTTGCCAAAGGCGAATTGGGCCAGGACCAGCCCGGCGAGCGGATAGATCAGGCCGATGAAGATGACGTCGGTGCGATAGGCGCCGAAATCCTGGAAACCCTTGGTCAGGACCTCGCGCAGATCGGCAAAAGCGACCTGCCGGACGACGGGCGTCGAGGTTTCGAACTGGGCGGCGGGCCGATGCAGGGTGGTGCCGAGCGCGCCCACGCCATTGGCGGCACCGCGGACGGCATCGATACCCCATTCGACGGGATTTCTGATCGTCATGGTCCTACTCCCGAAAGGAATGAAGGCCGCGACCGAAGTGGAACGCCGGGCGGGGTGCCGACGCCGAAACAGCCACGACGAGCGCGACCTGTAGATCCGCGACAATACGCCTCATGCGCGCGGATGTCAGCCGTCTATCTCGTCAACATCCGGTCACTTGCGCGTGTGCTTGCCGCCCGTCCAGCCATTGGTAAGAGTAGGTATTCGGAACCGCCGCGGATTCGCCAATGATCACACTTCTCGCGCTCTCCGGCAGCCTCCGCCTCGGCTCGTCGAACACCGTGCTGCTTGAAGCCGCGGGATTGCTGGCACCGGCCGGCATGCAGATCGAACCCTATCAGGGCATCGGCACCTTGCCGCATTTCAATCCGGATCTCGATGACGACAATCCGCCCGAGACCGTCCTGGACCTGCGGCGCCGGGTCGGTGCCGCCGATGGCCTCCTCATATCCTGCCCGGAATATGCCCGCGGCATTCCCGGTTCCTTCAAGAACGCGCTCGACTGGCTGGTCGGCAGCTTCGAATTCCCGGGCAAAGCCGTCGCCCTCTTCAACGCCTCGCCGCGCGCCAGCGACGCGCAGGCAGCCCTGCGTCTGGTGCTGACGACGATGTCGGCCTGCATCGTCGAAGAAGCCTCGATCACCCTGCCCTTGCTGGCGACCCGGCTGGACGCAATGGGGATGGTCGAGGATCCCGAGATTGCCGCCTCGGTCAAGGCGGCGCTGGCAGCTTTCGCGCGGACGATCGAGACCTCGGCACAGGCGGAGCCGGAAGGCTCCGGCTAGCCCGCCCGTACCAGCCTGCGCACATCGGCTTCGAGCTGGCGGGTCAGGGTCTTGCGGTCGGTAGCGGCGTCGCAGGCGATCGCCTCGCCCCAGCTCACCACGGCGTCGATCGGCGGGCCTGACAGAATGCCGACGAGATGCGGCGCCAGATCCATGTCGCCGATCCAGGCAACCTCCTTCATGGCGCCGCGGCCGATCGGCAGCCCCCCGCGCTTGGCATAGCGCAAGGCGAGCGGCTGCACATAGGCCGCCGCCTCGCCGCCGTCGAGCGCCTCGCGCGCGGCCCCCACCAGGGCGGAACGGAAGGGCAGGACATGCACGCCATCGCCGGTGGTGCCCTCGCCGAACAGCACCATGGCGTCGCCGGCCTTCAGTCGGGCGCCGATGGCGGCGGTGGCATGGCCGGTCTTGTGGCGGCGTTCGCGCTCGATGAAGACCGAGCGCTGCAGCCGGGCGAACAGGCCGATCACAGGCCAGCCGCGCACCTCGCTCTTGGCGATGAAGGACAAGGGCGCCAGGGCGCCCAGCACCACGATGTCGAGCCAGGAAACATGGTTGGCAACGATCAGCAGCGGCCGCTGCCGGGCCTGGGTGCCGTTGACGGCAACGCGAACACCGATGATGGCGAGCACGCCGCGATGGAAGAACACCGGCAGGCGCCGAGCCAACGCCCAGTCCTGCCTCACCGCCAGCCATTGCAGCGGGATCAGGGGCATGGCCAGCAGGGCGACGGCGGCAATACGGCAGATCGCCTTGAGGCGCATGGGAAGGCATCCGGGAAAATCGGAGCCTTCATAAGCGAAAGAGCGGCCGGAGGGCAAATGAGGTTTCCCGGGCGCGCGGACGTCCCGTCACCTGCAAGCGTAGTGCTTCCAAGAGCGGGCAGGATGCCCGCGCACCCGGGAAATCTACTCTGCGGCGGTCATCAGGCCGGGCTTCTTCTCGGCGGTAATGGCCGGCTCGCCCGGCGCGGACGGCCTGACGTCGTGCTGCTCGGGCTCGGGCAGGACGTCGTCGGTGCGCGCCGGCAGGTTCTCCGGCTTGCGCGCGAACCAGCCCGCAACATGGTCGAGGGCGAGATAGACCACCGGCGTGATGTAGAGCGTGAGCAGCTGCGAGACGATCAGGCCGCCCACCACGGTGACGCCGAGCGGGCGGCGCAATTCGGCGCCGGCGCCGTGCCCGAGGGCAATCGGCAGGGCGCCGAGAATGGCGGCGAGCGAGGTCATCATGATCGGGCGGAAGCGCAGCACCGCCGCCTCCACGATGGCTTCCTTGGCCGGCAGCCCCGCCGCCCGGCGCTGCACAGCGAAATCCACCATCATGATGGCGTTCTTCTTGACGATGCCGATCAGCATGATCAGGCCGATCATGGCGATGATGGAAAGGTCCATCGAGAACAGCTGCAGCGTCAAAAGCGCGCCGATGCCGGCCGTGGGCAGGCCCGACAGGATTGTGATCGGGTGGATGAAGCTCTCATAGAGGATGCCGAGCAGGATATAGACCACCAGCACCGCGGCGAAGAGCAGCAGCGGCATGCTGGCGAGCGAATCCTGGAACTGCTGGGCAGTACCCTGGAACTGGGTGGCGATCGTCTTGGGAATGTCGAGCTCCGCCGTCGCCTGCTGGATGGCGTCGACCGCCTGGCTGAGTGCCACGCCGGGCTGGAGGTTGAAGGAGATCGTCACCGACGGCAGCTGGCCGATATGGGAGAGCGAGACCGCCGACGGCTTCTGCTCGATGCGCGCCACGCTGTCGAGCGGGATCAGCGCCCCTGAACTCGAGCGGACATTGAGCTTGCGCATCAGGTCCTGCGGCGAGCTATAGGCCTGGCTCGCCTCCAGGATCACTTCATAGGTGTTCTCCGGCGCATAGATGGTCGAGACCTGGCTGGTGCCATAGGCCGCATAGAGCGCGGAGCGGATCTGGTCGACGGTGACGCCGAGCTTGGCGGCGTTGTCGCGGTCGATCGAGACGACGGCATCGCGCGCCTTGATCTGCAGGTCGGAATTGACGCCGGTGATGCCCGGAATCTGGGCCATGCGCGCCTGCAGCTTCTGGGCGTTGGCCCTGAGTTCGTCGACGTCGGGCGACATCAGGGCGTATTGGTACTGGCTGCGCGAGCGGGTGGCACCGATATTGATTGACTGCACCGCCTGGAAATAGGTGTTGATGCCGGGCACCTTCGCCGCTTCCTGGGCGAGGCGCTTGATCACCACGTCGATCGGGTCCTTGCGGGCCGGCTTGTCGCGCAGCTGGATGTTCATGCTGCCGGAGCTGATCTGGCTGGTCGCCCCGCCGCCGATGCTCGACAGGATGGCGACGACGTCCGGATCCTTGCGCAATTCGGCGACGACGGCCTGCTGGCGCGCCATCATGGCCTCGAAGGAGACGTCGTCGGGCCCCACGGTCGAGACGGAAACGAAGCCCATGTCCTCCTGCGGGAAGAAACCCTTGGGGATGTTGACGAAGAGGATGGCGGTGACCACGAAGGTCGCCGCCGTCACGGTGAGCATGAAACCGGGCGAATTGACGGCCCAGCGTACCGTGAGGGCATAGCCCCTGGTCAGCCAGTTGAAGCCCGCTTCGAACAGGCGCAGCAGCAGCCCCGGACGCTTCTCTTCCGAATGCTCCTTGATCAGGCGCGAGCACAGCATCGGCGTCAGCGTCAGCGAGACGACGCCCGAGATCAGGATGGCGATGGCCATGACATAGCCGAACTCGGAGAACATGCGCCCGATGATGCCGCCCATGAAGATCACCGGAATGAACACGGCGATCAGCGACAGCGTCATCGAGAGGATGGTGAAGCCGACCTCGCGCGAACCGATCAGGGCCGCGGCGAAGGGTTTCTGCCCCAGTTCGACATGGCGGACGATATTCTCCAGCATGACGATGGCGTCGTCGACCACGAAGCCGACGCATAGCGTCAGGGCGAGCAGCGAGATGTTGTCGATGGAAAAACCGAGCACATACATGCCCGCGAAGGTGCCGATCAGCGAAATCGGCAGGGCAATGGCCGGGATCAAGGTGGCCCGCGCGCTGCGCAGGAAGAAGTAGATCACGATCACGACCAGCAGGATCGACAGGCCCAGCGTGAACTCGACATCCTCCACCGCCGCGCGGATCGGCACCGAGCGGTCCATCAGCGTGTCCAGGCTGACGCCGACCGGCAGGCTCTCGCGGATCTTGGGCAGGGTGTTCCTGACCGCGTCGACCACGGCGACCGTATTGGCGTCGGGCTGGCGCTGGATGGCAATGATGATGCCGCGGGTCTCGTTGCGCCAGGCCGCGGTCTTGTCGTTCTCCACGCTGTCGATGGCGCGGGCAACGTCCTGCAACAGCACCGGGGCGCCGTTCTTGGAGGACACCACGATCGGCATATAGCCCTTGGCATAGCGGATCGGCCCGGTGGCATCGAGGATGAGGTTGCGGCCGTTATTGCTGGTCGAGCCGACAGGCGTGTTGGAATTGGCCGCGGAGATGGCCTTCTGCAGGTCGTCGAGGGTGAGACCGCGCGCGGAAAGCTGATCGAGATCCGCCTCCACCCGCACGGCATATTGCTGCGATCCCCAGATATTGACCTGGGCGACACCCGGCAGGGTCGCCAGCAGCGGCTGGATGTTGGACTGGGCGAAACGGTCGATATCCGACATGCGCGCCTGGTCGGAGGTCAGCGCCATGAAGATCACCGGCTGGTCGGCCGGATTGACCTTCCTGAAGCTCGGCGGCGTGGTCATCTCATTGGGCAGCTGGCGCTGCGCCGTGGCGATCGCCGCCTGCACGTCCAGCGCAGCGCCGTCGACATTGCGATTGAGATCGAACTGCAGAACGATCTGCGTCGAGCCCAGATAGGAGGTCGACGACATCGTCGAGATGCCGGAAATCGCCGAGAATTGCTTTTCGAGAATGGCGGCCACCGAGGACGCCATGGTTTCCGGGCTGGCGCCCGGCAGGGTGGCGGTCACCGAAATGGTCGGGTAGTCGACGCGCGGCACGGCCGCTACCGGCAATTGCCGATAGCCGAACCAGCCGGCCGCAATGAAGGAGACCATCAACAGGATGGTCATGACCGGGCGGCGGATGCACAGTTCCGAAAGCAACGGCTTGTCTCCCGGTTTCAGCTTTTGGCACTGGTATTGGCGGCAGTGCTCTCCTTGGCTCCCGCATTGATGGCGACCGGCGCGCCGTCGACCAGGCGCAGCACCCCGTCGACCACCACCTGCTCGCCGCTCTCGACGCCCTTGGCGAGCACGGCGTCGGCGCCGCTGACGCGCGCCACGGTCACGGGCCGAAGCTCAGCCGTTTTACCATCTTTCACCACGAAGACGTAGCTTCCCTTCTGGCCGAGCTGGACGGCCGCGTCGGGAACCACCACCTGCGGGCTGGCATCGGGCAGGAACACCTGCACGTTGACGAAGGCGCCGCCCCACAGGATCTCGTGCGGATTGGGGATGTCGGCCTTGACCATGATGGTGCCCGTGGCGGCATCGATGGCGTTCTCGACGAAGGAGACCTGGCCGGTCAGGGTATTCTTTCCGGTGATGGCGTCGACGCGCACCGCCCCCTTCGCCATGGCCTCGCGCAGCTCGGCCAGGCGCGACTGCGGGATGGAGAAGGCCACCACGGCCGGGTCGAGCTGGTTCACGGTGGCGAGCGGGCTGGTGTCGGAGGTGCGCACCGTCGAGCCGGGCTTGACGGGGATCGAGCCGATGCGCCCGGGAACGGGGGCGCGGATCACGGTGTAATCGAGCGTTACCTCGGCTGCTTCCAGAGAGGCCTGGTCCGCCTGGAGTTGCGCCTGCCCGACCTTGAGGGCGGTGGCGGCGGTATCGCGCGTGGTCGCCGCGCCGGCATTGCGGGCAAGCAGGTCATTGGCGCGGGAAAGGTCGATCTGGGCCTGGGCGATCTGGGCCTGGTCGCGCGCGATCTGCGCCTGGATCTGCGCGATCTGCGCCTTGATGGCCCGATCGTCCAGCGTGAAGAGAACGTCGCCCTGCTTGACCTCGGAACCCTCGGCGACGCGAACGCTGGTCACCGCGGTGTTGTCGATGCGGGTGCGGATCTGGATGGAAGCATAGGGCGTGGCGGTGCCGACGGCATCGATCACCATCGGCATCTGCTTGGCGACCGCCTGGGCGAGCACCACGGGCACGGGCGTGACGTTGCGTTGGGAAGATTTGCTTCCCCCGGCCGCCTGCGGCGCTTCGGGAGCATGCAATGCATCGGAGAAGCCGGGAAGGGCGGCAATGAGAGTCTTGGAGGAAGGCACCGCCTGCACCAGCCAAGGCACCAGCGTGGCGCGCTGCCACCAGGCCAGGCCGACGATCAGGACGAGAACAAGCACCAAATTGAGAAGACGCTTCATCGAGCCGCCATCAGATCTGTATTAGGTCCGGGCAGGCGAGGCCTCCCCCTTTTTTCACGACGATACCCCCCGCCGCCGGTCATATCCGGAAACGGGTATAATGATGTATCAATGCGTACAAATTGCAGCGAGTATGTGAACGCATTGTTTCTCATCCGGCACAACGAGCCTCTAGCCGCACACGTTTTCGTGTAGGGAAGCCGAAATTTCGTGATCGACCAGCCAGCCGCAACGGCTCGGGATTTATAGTCTACAAAATTGATAGAAAGATGTTGACCGTTGCAACCGGCTTGCCTAATCGTCCGGCCCCAGGGCCGCAAACCGCAACATTCACCGCAGTTCGGCTGTCATGAGGTATGAAATGGGTAAGTTCTGGAACAAGGCGGGCATCGCCATGCTGGCCGGCCTGTCGACCATGCTGGTGGCCACGGCGCAGGCCGAAACCCCGCCCGGTCTGCTGGTGGTCGGCCAGTCGATCGACGATGCCGTCAGCTTCGACCCGGCCGAAGGCTTCGAATTGACGACGGTACAGGCGTTCAATGCCCTGTATCAGCGCCTCGTGCAGTCGAACCGGCAGGACGGAACCCGCATCGAGCCCGCTCTCGCCACCGCCTGGGAGGCCGGCAGCGACGGCAAGAGCCTGACCTTCACCCTGGCCAAGGATGCGAAATTCGCCTCGGGCAATCCCGTGCGCCCGGAGGACGTGATCTTCTCCTTCTCCCGGGCCGTGAAGCTCAACAAGTCGCCCGCCTTCATCCTGGGCGAACTCGGCTGGAACGCGGAGAATGTCGACAAGTCCGTCACCAAGACCGATGGCGGCAAGGTCAAGCTGACCTGGCAGGCCGATGTCGGCCCCGCCTTCGTGCTCGCCATCCTGACCGCGCCGATCGCCTCCATCGTCGACGAAGCCACGGTCTCTGCGCAGGCTGCCAATGGCGATTTCGGCAATGGCTGGCTGAAGTCGCACTCGGCCGGCAGCGGCGCCTTCAAGATCAACACCTATACCGCGCATGAAGCGCTGGTGCTGGACGCCAACCCGGCCTCGCCGGGCGGCGCCCCCAAGCTGCAGGGCGTGATCCTGCGCAATGTGCCTGATGCGGCCGCCCGCCGCCTCCTGGTCGAACAGGGTGACATCGACATCGCCCGCGGCCTGGGCGCCGACCAGATCGACGCCCTCAAGAAGGAGGGCAAGCTCAACGTGCTCGCCGTACCCTCGGCCCGTTCGGATTATCTCCTGATCAACACCAAGGCCAATGCCGCCCTCGGCAATCCGGCCTTCTGGGAGGCCGCTCGCTATCTCGTCGACTATGACGGCATCGCCAAGAACCTCCTGCGCGGCCAATCGCAGGTGCACCAGGCCTTCCTGCCCACCGGTTTCCCGGGCGCGCTGAACGACAATCCCTACAAGCTCGATGTCGACAAGGCCAAGAAGATCCTGGCCGATGCCGGCATCGGCCCGACCAAGATCGCCTTCCCCGTCTTCAACGAAGAGCCCTATCTGCAGATCGCCCAGTCCCTGCAGCAGACCTTCGGCCAGGCTGGCCTCACGCTTGACATCCAGCCCGGCGTCGCCAGCGACATCTATGCCAAGGGCCGCTCGGGCCAGTATGAATTCACGCTGCGCTACTGGATTCCGGACTATTTCGATCCGCATTCCAATGCCAGCGCCTTCGCCGTCAACCGCGACAACAAGTATAACACCATCGCCAAGCAGGCCGGATGGGTGATCCCCGAACTCAGCGACGAGACGGCCGCCGCGGTGAAGGAGCAGGATCCGGCCAAGCGCGCCGCCCTCTATGAGGACCTCCAGCGCAAGCTCCAGAAGAGCGCCCCCTATGTGCTGATGTTCCAGGGCAGCGACCAGGTGGTGCTCAGCAAGGCCGTCAAGGGATATGCCCAGGGCCTCAACGCCGACCAGGTCTATTACGATCAGGTCGAGAAGTGACTTGATGTCTCGCTCCGATCGTCGGGATTGGAACGAGACACTCTTCCCTCCCAGGGTGCCCGCTCATAAGATCCGCGCCACCTCCAGGATCGACGATGCAAGCTGATGAAACGCCGGGCGCCAGGCCCTTCCTCCGCCCGGTGCTCAGGCTGCTGCGCTGGCTGCTGTCCGTCGTGCTCACATTGTTCGGCCTGATCGTCGTCACCTTCATCCTGACCCGGCTTTCGGGCATCGATCCCGCCCTGCAGCAGGTCGGCGATCACGCCAGCCAGTCGAGCTACGAGGCCGCGCGCCGCGAACTCGGGCTCGACCAACCGCTGGTGATGCAGTTCCTGCGCTATCTCGGCCATGTCGTCCAGGGCGATCTCGGCATGGCCACCGCGACGGGCCAGCCTGTCCGCTCCGACATCCTGCGCACCTTCAGCGCGACGCTTGAACTCGCCACCGCCGCGGCGCTGATCGGCGCCACACTCGGCCTGGCCCTCGGCGTCCTGGCCGCGCTGCGGCCGCGCGGCCTGGTCGACACCATCGCCCGCCTGTTGTCGCTGATCGGCTATTCCACGCCGATCTTCTGGCTCGGCCTGATCTTTCTGCTGCTGTTCTATGCCCGGCTGCACTGGGCGCCTGGACCGGGCCGCCTCGACATCGTCTTCCAATACACCATGAAGCCGATCACCGGTTTCGCGCTGATCGACGCCTGGCTTTCGGGAACGCCGGGTGCCCTGCGCAGTGCCCTCGCCCATCTCGCCTTGCCGACGGCGGTTCTCGCCCTCTATGCCATGGCCGGTATTTCGAGGCTGACGCGCGCCGCCATTCTCGATCAGCTTTCCAAGGAATATGTGCTCACCGCCCGCGCCAAGGGAGCCGGGAGCCTGCGCGTGGTGCTGGTCCATATCCTGCCCAATGTGGCCGGCACGCTGATCACCGTGGTCGCCCTTGCCTATGCCAGCTTGCTCGAGGGCGCGGTGCTCACCGAGACGGTGTTCGCCTGGCCGGGCATCGGGCGCTATCTCACCGTCGCCATGTTCGCCGGCGATACCGCCGCCATTCTGGGCTCCACTTTGGCGATCGGCATGGCCTTCGTGCTGCTCAACAGCCTTACCGACCTGCTCGTCACCCGGGTCGATCCGGCCGCATTGGCGGAGCGCGGCTGATGGCCTTCCTTGCCTCCGTCCTGTCGGCCCTGCGCCGTTCGCCATCCGCCCTGATCGGGACGAGCGTACTCGTCCTGCTCGTCTTCATGGCGCTGGCAGCCCCGCTGATCGCCCCCTACGATCCCGACCTGCAGGACAGCGCCATCCGCCTCGCCGCCCCGTCCTGGCAGCATTGGCTCGGGACGGACGGCTTCGGGCGCGACCTGCTTTCGCGCCTGATCTACGGCGCCCAGCCGACCCTGCTGCTGATCGCCCTGGTCACCGTGCTGATGGCCCCGCTCGGCGTGGCGGTCGGGCTGCTCGCCGGCTTTTTCGGCGGCCTTACCGAGCGGGTACTGATGCGCCTGACCGACATCGTGATGTCCTTCCCGCGCCTGGTGCTGGCCTTCGCCTTCGTCGCCATTCTCGGCCCCGGCCTGGTCAATGGCGCCCTCGCTTTGGCCCTGACGAGCTGGCCCGCTTATGCCCGGCTCGCCAGGGTGGAAACCGCCGCCCTGGCGCGCAGCGACTATCTCGCCGCCGCGTCCATGGTCGGCATCAGGGGGCCGCGCCTGCTTCTCGGCCATGTGCTGCCGCTCGTGCTGCCCTCGGCCATCATCCGCCTGGCGCTCGACCTCGCCGGCATCATCCTCGCCGCGGCGGGCCTGGGTTTCCTCGGCCTCGGCGTGCGCCCGCCCATGGCCGAATGGGGATCGATGGTGGCGGACGGCACCAAGGTCATCTTCGACCAGTGGTGGATTGCCGCCGCGCCGGGCCTCGCCATCTTCGTCACCAGCCTCGCCCTGAACCTGCTGGGTGATGGGTTGCGCGATATCCTGGATCCGCGCCATGACTGATAGCTTGCTGCAGGTCGAAGATCTTGTTGTCGAGACCAGGGACAGGACGGTCCGGGACGAAGAGGCCGGGACACTGCCCCGCCAGCTCGTGCACGGCATCTCCTTCACGGTCGGACGCGAGAAAGTGGCGATCGTCGGCGAATCCGGCTCGGGCAAGTCCCTCACCGCCCGGGCCATCATGGGCCTGCTGCCGACCAGCCTTGCAGCACGCGCCGCCGGGCTGAGGCTGGGCGAGACGGATCTCGCCGGCCTCGATGCCCGGGGCTGGCAGCGCCTGCGTGGCCGGCGCATCGGCCTAGTGCTGCAGGATCCGAAATTCTCGCTCAATCCGGCTCACCGTATCGGCCGCCAGGTGGAGGAAGTCCTGCTTCTGCATGGCCGCCTGTCCAAGGCAGAACGGCGGCGAAAGGCCCTCGCCATGCTCGCTGACGTCGGGCTCGACGATCCGGAACGTATCTATGCCAGCCTGCCAGCCGAACTCTCCGGCGGCATGGGCCAGCGCGTGATGATCGCCGCCATGCTGATCGGCGAACCCGAGTTGCTGATCGCCGACGAACCGACTTCCGCGCTCGACCATGTCGTACGCGATCAAATTCTCGCCTTGATCGAACGCCTGGCGCGCGAGCGTGGCATGGGCCTGCTGCTGATCAGTCACGACCTGCAGCAGGTTTCCCGCTTTGCCGACCGCGTCCTGGTGATGCGCCGGGGCTCGATCGTCGATGCCCTCCCGGCCAATCAACTCGCCCAGGCAACACACCCCTATACGCGCGGCCTGTGGCAGGCCCGGCCCTCGGCGGCGACCTACGGCACCCGCCTGCCGGCGCCCGACACGCCGCAAGCGCCTTACCCGGGGGATGCATGGCCATGACGGCGCTATCGATCGATGATCTGGAGGTCAGCTTCCAGCGCCGCGGCCGAAGCTTTGCCGCCGTGCGCGGGGTGAGCTTTGCCGTGGAGCCGGGCGAGACTTTCGGCCTGGTCGGCCCGTCGGGCTGCGGCAAGAGCACGGTGCTGCGCGTTATTGCCGGACTGAACCTGAACTGGCAGGGCAGGATCTCGGCATTCGGGCATCTCCTGCAACCGGGGCACGCCATCGACGGCACGCTGCGGCGCGACATTCAGATGGTATTCCAGGATCCCTATGCCTCGCTGCACCCGCGCCACACGGTCGCGCGCGTGCTCGGCGAACCGCTGGAAATACGGGGGCTGGCTGATATTCCCCGCCGTGTCAGGAGCAGCCTGGCCGATGTCGGCCTCGCCGCCGAGATCGCCGGCCGCTATCCGCACCAGTTGTCCGGCGGCCAGCGCCAGCGCGTGGCCATCGCCCGGGCGCTGCTGCTCGAACCCCGCCTGCTGCTGCTCGACGAGCCGACCTCGGCGCTCGACATCTCGGTACAGGCCGGCATCCTCAATCTGCTCAACGATCTCAAGCGGCGCCATGGCATGACGCTGGTGCTGGTGAGCCATGATCCCGACGTGATCGGCCATATGTGCGACAGGGCGGCACGCATGGCGGGCGGCCGGATCGAGGCGCTGCTCGACCGGCAGGATCTGGCACGCGGCTGAAGCTTGGAGAAAGGGCGATTTCCCTGAATCGCCCTTTCTCTCTAACCCTTTGTTTTGACCAAGATCGGATTGCCCTTGAGCGTGTTGCTGACGGTGCAGATCCGCTCCGCATCGGCAATGATCGCCGCCTTGGTCGCCTCGTCGAAATCGCCGCTGACCTCGATCGCGACATGGAAGCGTTCGATCCGCGAAGGTTTGTCTGCGGCCTTTTCGCCCTTCACCTCGGCACGGACCTCGCCGAGCCTGTCGAGCACGCCGAGATTGCTGGCAGCGATGCGGGCGCTGAGCACGAGGCAAGCCGACAAGGAGGCATAGAGCAGGTCGAGCGGATTGAAGCCGGCCTCCGAGGGACGGGTGACCACACCGATCTCGCCGCCGGTGACCGATGTCACCACCGGCTGTCCCAGGCGGGAGAGCACGGCCGTCGCCCCCGTCTGCCTCGGCTTCACTTTGACAACCGACATACCGTTCTCCTCAAGGCGTTTTGCGACCGGATGCCCCCAACGCGATGCCGGAGCAAACAGCCACCTGCCGACACGTCCAGGCCTTCGGCGGGGGGCGCGAACGAACTTCGCACTCCCGCGTTTAGCGATAGGCGGAGACGGTTCAGCCTTCCGGCCATGGTGCCACCAAATTACCGCTCTAGCCTCGGCGCGGTTCCAGCGCCTGGCTGCAGGCGCTCGCCGTATTGCTTTCTTCATTCAACAGGCCGGAGACATTTTCAATGACCTTGACCATGCTGAACCGTCGCACCCTCCTTGCGTCCGCGACAGGCATCGCCTTGGCGGCCGGTGCCGGAACCGCTCCCGCCGGCGCCGCCGCCTCGGCTTCCGCCGGCCCGAAAGGCCCGGCCGAACTGCCGCCTCTCCCCTATGAGGCCGCGGCTTTGACACCCATCATCGATGCCGAAACCATGACGCTGCATCACGACAAGCACCATCAGGCCTATGTCAGCAATTTCAACGCGGCGCTGAAACAGGAGCCGTCGCTGGCAGATCTCAGCTATCCCGATATCCTGGCCGGTCTGGACAAGGTGCCGCAGGGCGTTCGCCAGGCGGTGCGCAACAATCTGGGCGGCCATGTCAACCACACCATGTTCTGGCAGATCATGGGCGCCAAGGGCGGCGAGCCCGAAGGCGACGTCCTCGCCGCCATCGAGCGCGATTTCGGCGATGTCGCCAAGCTGCAGGAAGCGTTCGGTGCCGCCGGCGCCAAGGTCTTCGGCTCAGGCTGGGTGTTCGTCACGGTGACGGGCGAGGGCAAGCTCGCCCTCGATACCAGGCCCAACCAGGATACGCCGCTGATGGACGGCAAGCGCGTGCTCTTCGGCAACGATGTGTGGGAACACGCCTATTACCTGACCTATCGCAACCGCCGGCCCGATTACCTCAAGGCGTGGTGGAAGGTGGTCGACTGGCGCAAGATCGGGGAACGCTATGCGCTCGCGAAGCAAGGCAAGCTGGTGATCTGACGTTCGTAGCGGGCACGAGAGAACAGATAGCAAAAAGCCCTCCCCGCGGCTGCGGGAGGGGCTGGAATGCGGGCGCGCTGCGCGAACTCAGTAACGGTAGAGTTCCGGCTTGAACGGGCCGTTCTGGTTCACGCCGATATAGGCCGACTGCTTGTCGGTGAGCTTGGTCAGGGTGGCGCCGACCTTGGCGAGGTGGAGCGAGGCGACCTTCTCGTCCAGATGCTTGGGCAGCGTGTAGACCTGCTTGCCGTATTGGCTGGGATTGGTCCACAGCTCGATCTGGGCCAGCGTCTGGTTGGTGAAGGAGGCCGACATCACGAAGGAGGGATGGCCGGTGGCGTTGCCGAGATTGACCAGGCGGCCCTCCGACAGGAGGATGATGCGATGGCCGTCGGCGAACTGGATCTCGTCGACCTGCGGCTTCACATTGGTCCACTTCAGGTTGCGCAGGCTGGCGACCTGGATCTCGCTGTCGAAGTGACCGATGTTGCAGACGATGGCGCGGTCCTTCATGGCGCGCATATGGTCGATGGTGATGACGTCGACATTGCCGGTGGCGGTCACGAAGATGTCGGCGCGCGGGGCGGCCTGCTCCATGGTGACGACTTCATAGCCTTCCATCGCAGCCTGCAGGGCGCAGATCGGATCGACTTCCGAAACCAGCACGCGGCAGCCGGCATTGCGCAGCGAGGCAGCCGAGCCCTTGCCGACGTCGCCGAAGCCGGCGACCATGGCGATCTTGCCGGCCATCATCACGTCGGTGCCGCGGCGGATGCCGTCCACCAGCGATTCGCGGCAGCCATAGAGATTGTCGAACTTCGACTTGGTCACCGAGTCGTTCACGTTGATGGCGGGGAACAGCAGCGTGCCCTTCTTGGCCATCTCGTAGAGGCGATGCACGCCCGTGGTGGTCTCCTCGGTCACGCCGCGGATGGCGAGCGCATTCTTGGTGTACCAGCCCGGATGCGTGGTGAGGCGCTTCTTGATCGCGGCAAAGACGACTTCCTCTTCCTCATTGGTGGCGCCGTCGAGGAAGGCGGTGTCGCCCTTCTCGGCGCGCAGGCCCAGATGCATCAGCATGGTGGCGTCGCCGCCATCGTCGAGGATCAAATTGGGCGTGCCGCCATCGGCCCATTCGAAGATCTTGTGGGTGTATTCCCAGTATTCTTCCAGCGTCTCGCCCTTGACGGCGAAGACCGGCGTGCCGGCGGCGGCGATGGCCGCGGCGGCGTGGTCCTGGGTCGAGTAGATGTTGCAGGACGCCCAGCGCACGTCGGCGCCGAGAGCCTTCAGCGTCTCGATCAGCACGGCCGTCTGGATGGTCATGTGCAGCGAGCCGGCGATGCGGGCGCCCTTGAGCACCTGGCGCGGGCCATATTCGGCGCGCGTGGCCATCAGGCCCGGCATTTCGCTCTCGGCGATCTCGATTTCCTTACGGCCCCAATCGGCCAGACCGATATCCTTGACGATGTAATCGTGCGTGCTCATTCGATGCTTCCCGCATTTGACATGGCGGGCGTCTAGCACAGTCGGCCGTTGTCGGCAATAAGGATATAAGGATTTCTTTATGTGATAGGCCGGGTGTGCCTCCCTCTCCGCCCGGCACCACGCAAAAGGGGCGGGCCAAACCGCCCGCCCCTGTTTCGATCGGATGCCGTGATCCGGCAGGCCGTGCCTTACTGGCCGAGCTCTTCCCGCGTTGGGAGGCGACCATTCGGCGTCAGCTTGTTGATGATCTCGGGCAAATGCTGCGCGAGCTGGCCGAGCAGGTCGTTGGGATTGACCCCCGCTTTCTGAGCGAGGTTGTTCAGCGTGTCCTGACCGAGGACCTGCCCGAGTTGGCCCGGCTGGATGGGCTGATTTTGTCCGCCTCCGATCCAGGAATTGATCACGTCGCCATGGCCCGATTGCTGGAACTTCTCCAGCAGGCCGCCAAGGCCGCCGAGCAATCCGCCATCGCCGGAGGTATCCGCCTGCTGCGCAGACGGCGCCGGAGCCGGAGCAGGGCTGGAGGCCTGCGTATCGGGCTGGGCCTCATCGCTGCTGCCCCCCTTCAGCCATTTCGCGAGCAGAAGCGCGCCGGCCGCGATGATCAGCGGCTTGGTGAAATTGTTCTGTGGCACCGCATCGTTCACGGCAGTGTCGAAAAGGCCCATGTCTGCGTCTCCTCGTGTAGGAATAGGGTGCCGCGATAGCCGCGGTCGCCTCTAGTCTTGTGTATCCTGTCTCCGACGACAAGCATTTTACAACAATGAATGCGGCAAAATTTTTTCCGAGATTGGTTTGCCTTACGGCAGGTTAGGCCTTGCCAAAAGAATTTGTCACCCTACGATCGTTTAATGGTAAGATTCGGATCTGTTATCCGCCACGAGGGAAAGGCGACTCCATGGGTATCTTGTCTTGGATTATTCTGGGCTTGATCGCGGGCTTTATTGGCAGCAAGGTCGTCAACAAATCGGGTTCCGGTTTGCTGATGGATATCGTGATCGGCATTATCGGCGCACTCGTCGGCGGGTTCATCGCCAAGGCCATGGGCATCGGTACCGTCGATGGCATCAATATCGGCAGCATTCTCATCGCCATTGCCGGTTCGATCATCGTGCTGGTGGGCTACAACGCCCTGGCCCGGCGCTGACCTTGCCAGGATCACACTGTACTGAAAGGCCGGTCGACCGGCCTTTTTCTTTGGAGCCAAGAGTCCTTAGAGCCAAGAGCGCTTGGCCAAGCGCGATCCGTTTCAGATCCTCGCCGGCATGCGTCCTCGCGTTCGAAGCGATCGCATCACATCCCAAAACGCGTCAGCGATGCAGCACGAAGGCCGGGTCGTAGGGCACGCTGAATTCGCCGACATCGGACAGCACCGCCAGCCTCTCGGCGCGTGCTTCCACCTCCGTCACCCTGTCCCATCCCGCCGGCACCGGCATGATGCCGATGGCCTGCCGCAGGTCGACCTCACCCGACGGCGTCAGGCTGATCGAGGTCGCGATGCCCTGTTCGCTGTAGTCGTTCGGCTCGATCGAGGCCTTGTGGCCAGCCAACAGATAGGTTCGCACTTCCTCAAGGCCGAGCACGCCGCGATGGCGGCTGTTCCAGGGACTGTAGTAGCGGCCGCCATTGCTCATCCACAACAGGGTGGAGGGAAAGTCTTCCGGCCGCTTCAGGCTAAGCACCAGATCCGCCTCCCGGTGGCGCAGCGCAGCGCCCCAGGCGAGTTCCCGGCCCGGCGCCTCGGGCATCATCACGCAATCCTCGTGGTTGCGGTCGAAGGGATAGCAGCTGAGATTGGCCGTGCCGCCATCGGCAAGGGGAGCCTTCTTGAGATCGCCAAAGCGCGCGGGATAGACCAGGGCCGAGCGCCCTCTGAGCGGATCGGCCTCCTGCGGATCGGCAGGCGTCTCGACGAAACGCTTGGGCGAAAAGCTCAGATGGCCGCCCTGCGGCAGCGACACCATCATGTGCAGGCCCACGGAGACGGCGCCGTCGCCTCCCTGGAACAGATGGCGCTGATAGAGAAAGGGATGGCCGTCGCGCAGGGTGAACTCCTTGACGACACGCGCCCCCATCACCCTTTTTTCCAGCTCGAAGCGGGCCTGGCGCCCGCCATCGACAGCGCGGGTTTCCACGTGTTTCCAGGCCGAATTCGCCGGCCAGCCATGGGCCGGCGAGCCATCGATATCGCTCAGGCCGAAAGGGGCGCACAGGAAATCGCCCGACAGGCGCTGCAGATGGGCCGGCGTATCGGCGGCATGCGCTTCCTCGAGCCAGGGGGCGCGGTGCAGCGGCGCGACCTGGCGCCCGTCGCGCTCCACCACGAGTTCCCGGATATGCCCGACCGCAAGATCCAGAGTCACGCGGATGCCGCGCGCTTCGACCGTGACAAACTCTTCATCGGCGGCCATCGACTGCGTCTCCCCTGAATCGGCTGGTTTTTATTCGTGTCAAAACAACAGGATAGAGTTCTTGCACCGCCAGTATGATCCAAACTCGGACGGACGCAACAGGCCGGCTTGCCGGGGTCACCGGTTTGTCCTGCCAGGGTATCTCGGTCACCTTCAAGAAGACGCTTGCAACCATATCAATGCACTAATATATTAATCGACGCCACGCAGGGACCGATCACCGGAGCCACCCATCATGCTGGACACGCTGCGACATGCGAATGTGAGGCCGCGCTCCACCGCAACCAATGTCTATGAGATGTTGCGCAGCGACATCGTACTCGGCGTGCTCAGGCCTCAGCAGCCGATTCGTGAAGCCGAGATCGCCGCCAGCCTTTCCGTATCGCGCACACCGGTACGCGAGGCCCTGCTGCGCCTTGCCAATCTCGGTCTGGTCGAGATCTTTCCCCAGAGCGGCACGGTGGTGGCGCCGATCCGGGTCGAGAAGGTCAAGGCCGCCCAGCTGATCCGCGAGGTCGTCGAGGTGGAGGTCAGCCGCAGGGCCTGTCAGGCGGCGAACCAGGCCGATCTCGACGCGCTGGCAGGCATCGTCGACGAACAGGAATTCGCGGCGAGCCGCAAGGATGTGCGCCGCTTCTATGAACTGGACGAAGCCTTCCATCGCCGTATTTTCGCAACGGTCGACTGTCTCGCCGCCGCGGACGAGCTGGAGGACATGAAAGCCCATCTCAATCGGCTGCGCTTCGTCACCGTGAACTGGCCGAACCGGCTGGAAGCCATCATCGCCGAACATCGCGACATCCTTGCCGGCCTTGCGGCTGGCGACGAGGACGCCACCGTCATCGCGATGCGCAACCATCTGCGCACCATTCTTCAGGCGCTCGACAGTTTCGTCACGCGCGCGCCTTGAACCAGAGCCGCCGCAAAGGTGGCCGCCACAACGACAAAACCAGGGCTGCGGCAATGACCGCAGGCAGGAGGGAACCCATGATCTTCACCAAGCTACGTGCGGCGGCCGTTGCCGGCCTGCTCGCCGCGGGATTGCTGGCTCCGGTGAGCCACGCCGCCGACAAGCCACAGCTGACGGTGTCGCATGACAAAGCCGGCTGGCAGGCCAATTTCGAAGCCTATGGCAAGGACGACCCTACCGCGAGTTGGCTCGTCACCCCCTTCGGCGATACCACCAATTACCAGGCCGCCGTGAGGGCCGCCCTGCCGACGCCCTCGGCGCCCGGCATGTTCACCTGGTGGTCGGGCTACCGCATGAAGGATCTGGTGGAGGCCGGCCTGCTGGAGGACCTGACCGCGATCTGGAAGCCGCTGCTGGCCGAAGGCAAGGTCAAGCAGGAAGTCGCCGATGCCTTTTCCTTCGACGGCAAGATCTACGCCGTGCCCAACAATGTCGCCTATTGGGCGATGTTCTACAACAAGAACGTCTACAAGGAGCTCGGCCTCGAGGTTCCCAAGACCTGGGAAGAACTGGAAGGCAACCTTGCCAAGATCAAGGCCGCCGGCAAGGTGCCGATCGGCCAGACCATCGAGGGGCGGTGGCCCGCCTTCATCTGGTTCTCCGAATTCCTGGTGCGGTCCGATCCGGATTTCTACGTCAAGCTGATGGCCGGCAAGGCTAAATATACCGATCCACAGGTCGCGGCGGCCTTCGCCACCTGGAAGGACTGGATGAGCAAGGGCTGGATGGATGACGGCACCTCGCCCTTCGGCTTCACCACCGGCGACAGCATGAACAACTCCTTCGCGCAGGGGAAGGTCGTGCACATGCTGGTCGGCACCTGGTTCGCCGACACCGTCACCAAGGCCGGCACCATCGAAGGGCGGGACTGGGGCCTGTTCGTGCTGCCCAACAAGACCGCCAGCCTGCCGCCGAGCGTGATCTTCGAGGCAGGACCGCTGCTGGTGTCGAAGAATTCCGACACGCATGACACCGCGGTGAAGGCTGCCGCCTATTGGATGAGCAAGGAAGGCGAGCAGCGCTGGGCCGACCTCACCGGTTTCCTCGTCGCCAACAGCGATGCCAAGCTGCCGGCCGACAAGGAAGTCGCCAAGCTCAACGACACCGTGGCCAAGGGCAATTACAAGCTGCTCGGCCGCTACTGGGAATCGACGCCCTCGCCGATCGCCGAGGCGGCCGTGGACGAAATCTCCAAATTCGTGCTCGATCCGAATTCCGCTCCGGAGGTGATGCAGAACCTGCAGAAGATCGCGGACGATTACTGGGCTGCCCAACCCAAACCGTGAGAGAAAGCGCGACCTTTGCCATTGCCGGGCCTGTCCCGGCAATCCAGCCAGCCTTCCCGCACGGGCAAGGCCCTTGGGGGCTGGAGGCCCGGGTCCGAGCCCGGGCATGACAACCGGGAGTGCATTGTCGTTGCCGATCTAAGGGCGAATTGAGCGTGCATGTCCTTGTGCCGCTCGGAAAAAGCCAGCGATGCCCCCGCCTGACCTCGAACAAGAAGCCCGACGCAGCGATCATGACTCCCCTGTCCGACCACAAGCAGCGCGAAGCCTATCTCTATGTCGCTCCCGCGGCGTTGATGGTGGGCGTCTTCCTGATCCTGCCGATGCTCTACACCACCGTGCTCGCCTTCACCGACTGGAACGGCATGACCGCGCCGCGCTTCATCGGCCTCGCAAACTTCTTCAAGCTGGTGGCGGACACCAATTTCACCCGGCCCTTCGTGAACACCCTGAAATGGATGGTGCTGGGGGTGGTGCTGCCGGTCGGGCTCGGCTTCTTCTTCGCCTATGCTATTTCGGGGCTGAAGGGCGCGAAGCTGATGCAGATCTGCATCTACATTCCCGCCACCATCTCGGCCTCCGCCGCCGGCATCGTCTTCGGCTTCGTGCTGCGCGATCAGGGCGCCCTCAACATCCTGCTGGACGCCATCGGCCTCGGGGCGCTCAAGGTGAACTGGCTCTATGTCCAGCCCTACAACACCTATGCGATGATCGGGGCCTATACCTGGCAGGCGACCGGCATCAACGTGATGATTTTCCTGGTGGGCCTGCAGAACCTGCCCAAGGAACCGGTGGAAGCGGCGACGCTCGACGGCGCGGGCGGCTTCGTGCTGGCTACCAGGATCATCATTCCCATGCTGATGCCCTATGTGGTGATCGCCTCGCTCCTGGCGGTGATCAACTCCTTCAAGGTGTTCGACACCATCTGGGTGATGACCGGCGGCGGGCCGGCCCGCATGTCCGAAACCCTGGCGGTGACCATGTACAAGGAGGGTTTCGCCAACTTCAAGATGGGCTACGCCTCCGCCGTCGCCGTGGTGATCTCGGCGCTCTCGCTGGTGTTCTCCTATCTCTATCTGCGCAACATGCTCGCGCGGGAAAGCCAGGTATGAGCAGGCAACGCACGATCACCGCGGCCCCGCGCGACCTCAGGAAGACCGTGGCCTCGGGCGCCATGCTGGCGGTAACGCTGGTCTGGCTGTCGCCGATGGCCTTCCTTGTGATGAACACGCTCAAGACGGCCACCGACTACACCCGCGGCCCGCTCAAGCTGCCGACCAGCTTCAACCTCCTCGACAACATCGCCAAGGCCTGGGCGCAGGGAATCCAGGGCGGCTTCATCAACTCGCTGATCTATGGCGCGGCGAGTTCCCTCCTGGCCGTGCTGCTCGCCGCCTTCGCGGCCTATGGCATCGTCAGGCTGAAGCTGCCGCGGGGGCTGGCGTGGTTCTTGTTCATCTATTCGGGCACCATCTTCCCGCTGCAGATGTATCTGATCCCGCTGTTCAAGAGCTATATCGCCCTCGGCATCTACGATACCAAGCTCGGGCTGTTCGCCTTCTACACCGCGATCTGCATTCCCTTCGCCACCTTCGTGATGCGCGGCTTCTTCCTCACCGTACCCTGGGACATCCAGGAGGCGGCGGAGATGGATGGCGCCTCGAGCTGGCAGGTGTTCTGGAAGATCATGATGCCGCTCGCCAAGGCGCCCTTCCTGATGCTGACCCTGGTGCAGTTCACCTGGGTGTGGAACGACCTGCTCTTCGGCATGATCCTGGTGCGCTCGCCGGATGCCCGGCCCGTCCAGGTCGCCCTGCTCGGCATGCAAAGCCTCTATGGCCAGGCCGACGCGCCCACCATCATCACCGCCACCCTGATCGTTTCGCTGCCGACGCTCATCCTGTTCCTCATGCTGCAGAAGCACTTCGTCCGCGGCCTGGCCCTGGGAACCACGAGCTGATGCGCCATTCATCCCCTTTCTCCTTCTGCAACCGGATAATGCGATGAAGATCGTCGACCTCAAGGCCACCACCGTCGCCGTGCCGCTCGAGGCGCCGCTGCGCCATGCCGCGGGTGCGCATTGGGGGCGCTTCATCCGCACCATCGTGGAAGTGATCACCGACGAAGGGATCATCGGGCTCGGCGAGATGGGCGGCGGCGGTGAATCGGCCGAGGCGGCGGTGCGCGCCCTGCTGCCCTATCTCGAGGGGCATGATCCGCTGCAGCTCGAGCAGTTGCGCTGGAAGATCATGAATCCCACCGCCTCGCTCTATAACAATCGCATGCAGCTCCATGCCGCCATCGAAATGGCCTGCATGGATGCCGCCGGCAAGAAGCTGGGCATCCGGGCCTGCGACCTGATCGGCGGGGCCGTCCGCGAGGCGATTCCCTTTGCCAGCTATCTTTTCTACCGCTACCCCCATGAAGCGACCGGCCAGGGCGGAGAAACCGGCCCCGACGAAATCGTCGCCCACGCCCGGGAGCTCAAGGCGCGGCACGGCTTCACCAGCCACAAGCTGAAGGGCGGCCTGTTTCCACCGGATCATGATGTCGAGACCTTCCGGGCCCTGGGCGCGGCCTTTCCCGGGGACCGGCTGCGCCTCGACCCCAATGCCGCCTGGTCGGTGGAGGAAGCGGTGCGCGTCGGGCGCGCGATCGAGGATCTCAACAACGATTATTTCGAGGATCCGACCTGGGGTCTGGAAGGCATGCGGCGGCTGCGTGGCCTCGTGCGCATTCCCACCGCAACCAACACGGTGGTGGTGAATTTCGAGCAGCTCGCCGCCAATCTGCGCCTGGAGGCGGTGGACGTCGTGCTGCTCGACACTACCTTCTGGGGCGGCCTGCGCCAGGCGCACAAGGCCGGCACGGTGCTGGAGACCTTCCAATATGGCGCCGCCGTGCATTCTTCGGGCGAGCTCGGCATCCAGCTCGCCTCGATGCTGCATCTGGGCGCGGCGCTGCCGAATCTCTCCTTCGCCGCCGACGCGCATTACCATCATCTCACCGACGACATCATCGTCGGCGGCCCGCTGCGCTATGTCGATGGCACCATGACGCTGCCGCAGGGTCCGGGCCTCGGCGTCGAGCTCGACCGCGACAAGCTCGCCCGCTACGCCGAGTATTACCGCGAGGTCGGCGGCTACACCTATGACCGCGACCCCGGCCGTCCGGGCTGGTATTCGATCCTGCCCGAACAGCGCTTCGCCGATCCCCGCAAGTAGAGGCCCGTTCAGGCTGCCCGATAGCGCTCGGCCGCATGCTCCTGACGGAAGTTCGGCAGCATGGCGCGACGGGCGGCGTCGAAGGCCTCCCACTGCCCCGCATCCGGCAGAGGCGGAATGGTGATGGCTTCACGCCTGTCGAAGCCGACCAGCGCGGCGTCGACCAGTTCGCCGACCTCCATTACCCCCTCCAGCGCATTCACGTCGCGGCCGGAGCGCTCCCAGATCTCGGTGCGGGTCGCCGCCGGCAGCACGGCCTGGGTATAGAGACCGCGCGCACCGAACTCGACCTGCAGGGTCTGCGACAGGGTGAGCACGAAAGCCTTCGTTGCCGCGTAGATTCCCAGGGAAATTTCCGGGGCGAGCGCCACCACCGAGGCGATGTTGATGATGGAGCCGCCCCCCGCGGCCAGGAAGCGGGGCGTCACCGCTCCGGCCAGGCGGGTCACTGCCGTCACGTTGAGGCGAATGAGCTTGTCCAGCGCTTCCGAGTCCTGGTCGGCAAAGCTGCCGCGGGAGGCAGCACCGGCATTGTTGACCAGGATGCCGATCTTCGCGTCCTCGCGCAGGCGCGCCTCGATGCGTAGGAGATCCTCCGAAACCGTCAGATCCGCCTTCAGGACATCGACGGCGACACCGTTCTCCTGGCGAAGGCGGTCGGCAAGCGCATTCATGCGCGCTTCGTCCCGCGCCACCAGCACAAGGTCATGGCCACGCCGCGCAAAGCGTTCGGCATAGGTCGCGCCGATGCCGGTCGAGGCACCGGTGATGAGGACCGCGGGAAGGGATTTGGTCATGGCAACTCTCCAAATTTATTCATGATGATTATCATGTATAGTGCATTCATGATGGATATCATGTATAAAGTCAAGCGAGACAGGAGGAGCCGTGATGAAAGTCAGTCGTGAGCAGGTCGCCGAACATCGCCACCGCATTCTGGATGCGGCCGCGCGCCTCTATCGGGAAAAGGGGCTGGAAGGGGTGAGCGTCGCGCAGATCATGGCGGCTGCCGGCCTGACCCATGGCGGCTTCTATGGCCACTTCAAGTCGAAGGAGGACCTGATCGCCCAGGCTCTCGCCCATGTGCTTTCCGAAACCAAAGCCGCCAAACCTCCGGGCCGGACGATGGCCGCCTATGCCGCGGCCTATCTCGACCGGAGCCATTGCGATGCGCGGGCCGAGGGCTGCCCCTTTGCCGCGCTGGGCTCGGAAGCCGTGCGCGGCTCACAGGACACCCGTGCCGTGCTGACCCGCTCCCTGCGCGAGCAGATCGAGGATTTCAGCGCGACCGCCCCCGGCGAAACGCTGCAAGAACGGCGCCGCGCCGCGATTGCCGGCTGGGCCGCCATGGTCGGCGCGCTGATTCTGGCTCGTATCGCCGATGATCCCGCCCTTTCCGACGAGATCCTGGAGGCAACGCTCCGGCAGGTGACAGCTCCGTAGCGGACCCGGCCTTCTGCCCCGGCAGGTCCCTGCGGTTCGGTCGTGCGCGAGTCAGGCCCAGCCGAACAAGGTGGGCTCGGGCTTCGGCAGGACGCCTTCGATCTCAAGCAGGCGACGCTTGGTCGCCACGCCGCCATAGGCCGAGAAGCCGCCGAACTTGCCGCCGGCCGCCATCACCCGATGACACGGCATTACGATGGTGAAGGGGTTCTGCCCCATGGCCTGGCCGACATCGCGCGCCAGCAGGGGGTCCCCCAATTGCTTGGCGATCTCGCCATAGGTCATGGTGGAGCCGGGAGGGATGGACCGCGCCACGGCATAGACCCGGCGATTGAATTCCGGCACTGCCGTCATGTCGAGCTCGATGAAGCCGAGATCGGCGGCTTGCCCCGCCAGCAGGGCTTGAATGGCGGTGATGGCGCGGCGGACCGGCGCCGGCGGTTCGCTCTCCACCGCCCCCGGCAGGGAGCGCAGCATGCGCGCCCTCAGGCCCGCCGGGCTATGGGATGGCAGTTGCACGCTGACCAGGCCCTTGTCGCCCCAGGCCAGGGCGCAGGTGCCGATTTCCGTGTCGAACAAGGCAAAGTGGGGGGAAGTCATCGCTTCGTCTCCCTGTGGTGGAACTTGGCGCGATATCACCGCAAAAAGCCCCGCGCTTCCACCCGATATCTATGGCGGGCAAGTATTGTCTGCCAGACCCGTGGCGCTGTCTAAAACTCCACCATAAAGGCTTTTAGTTTACCAAACGGCATCACCAGGCAGGCCTTCGCAAACTCTAATCGCTCCAAACAAGGGCTGAGTGCGAGAAAATCCGTTCATATCCGTTAAAAAAGCAGGATTTCCGCGCGTTTCCGGTGTACATGCGATGGCGATATCGAACCGGTCATGCGATAACGCGATCGGACGAATCATCGAAAGGATAACATCATGCCTGTCAGCACCAGCGATCTTGCCGACCGTATTGCCGCCGCTCATGGCCTGACTAAGACTGCCGCTAAGGCAGCTGTCGAGGACGTTCTGAAAGGGATCACCGAAGCGGCTGTCAAGGGTGAGGAAGTCTCCCTGAACGGCTTCGGCAAGTTCAAGGTGCAGGCCAAGCCCGCACGCGAAGGCCGCAACCCTTCCACCGGCGCGACCATCAAGATCGCCGCCTCCAAGAAGGTCGTCTTCCAGCCTGCCAAGGCGCTGAAGGATGCCGTGAACGGCTGATTTCGCGGGCCGCAAGCCCCGTTTCAAACACGGGACGGTGTCGTCATGACACCGTCCCGTTTTATTTTGCAGGCACGAACACCGCCTCCGACTGACCGAATAATCGGTAAAAGCCCGGTTTTTTGTCATGCCCGTCCAATCAAATATTATTTTTGATCGGCCCCTCAAGCCGGCGGCATGGCCAGCCCGCAGCCGCGCAGGACGATCTCGCCGATGGCGAGCGCGGCCGCCTCGAAATCCTTCTTGGTCAACCGGCTGACCTCCATGGCGTCGCAGGCCAGTACCTCGAAATCGGCGTAGAACTGCGTCGTGCTCCACAGCATGATGAAGAAATGCGGAATGGCGATCGGTGCCATCCTGCCGGCGGCGATCCAGCCTTCGATCACGGCGGCCTTGGCCCGGGTCGCCTGCTTGACATGGTTGCGACCGGCCTTGTCGAGGAATTTCGCGCCGCTGAGGATCTCGTTGGCGAACAGCTTCGACTGGGCGGCGAAGCGGCGTGAATAGTCGAGCTTGGCCCGGATATAGGCCATGATGGCCTCGGCCGGATCGCGCCCGGGCTGCAATTCCTCCAGCGCCGTATCCCAGCTGGCGATCAGCCGGTCGATCAGGGCGCGGTAAATATCCTCCTTGGCCGGGAAGTAATAATAGACATTCGCCTTGGGCAGCCCCGAATGCTCGGCGACCTCGGCGATCCGCGTGCCGTCGAAGCCCTTGCGGGCAAACAGGTCGATCGCGGCGGTCAGGATCGCGGCCTCGTTGCGGGCCCGGATACGCTCTTCGCTGTCCGAGCCGTCCTTACGCGCCTTCTTTGCGCTGGTCGTTGCCACCTTCTCCTCCCGCACTGTGCAATGCGCCCCGTGTCCCGGAAATGCCGGTATCGGAACCCGATGTCAAAACCTGACCGAAGCGTCAGATTTTTTCAACAGATAACTTGACGTTTTGGTCAGGTTTTGCCTATCCTTCTCGCAATTGAGGGGATGCAGGGACGATGCCAACATCATTGCGCGAAATCATGCGGGAGGTGCTGGATGGCTGGCAGGCCGACCTGCCGCCCGCCTGGCGTGCGGTCCTCGCCTCGGTCGAGCTGGGCTTCGCCGACATGGATGCCGGCCTGACGCTGGAACCCTGGGAACCGGTTTTTCCCGTGCGCAAGGGGCGGCTCTTTCCCGGCCAGCCCAAGGGCGCGCATATGCTGCGGGCCTTCGACGGCCTTGATCCCGCCCAGGTGCGCTGCGTGGTGCTGGGACAGGATCCCTATCCCAGCCCCGATTTTTCGACCGGACGGGCCTTTGAGGCCGGCAATGTCGCGCAGTGGCGCGAGCTCGAAAAGATGTTCTCGGTCAGCATCCGGACGGTGATGCAGATGATCGTCGCCGCCCGTACCGGCGAGGCGGGCTGGACCGGCAGCACCGCCGACTGGCCGCGCCTGCGCGCCGCCATCGAGGCCGGTATCGTCGCACTCGAACCGGCCGATATCGTGGCCGATCGCTGGGTGGCCAGCGGTGCCCTGCTGCTCAACGCCTCGCTGACCCTCAGCCGCTTCCAGGTTTCGATCGATCCGCATCAGAGCCAGGGCCATCTGCCGCTGTGGCGCCCCTTGATGATCGCCGTGCTGCGTCATCTCGCCGGCACCGGCCAGCCCGTGGTCTTCCTCGGCTTCGGCGAGGCGGCAGCACAGACCCTGCTGGCCGCCGGAATCCCGGAAGGTCCCGATTGCATCCTGCGCGAACACCCCGCCCGCGGCGATGCGGTGCTCAGCCTGCCCAATCCCTTCATTCTCGGCAACGAGCGGCTCAAGGCGCTCGGCGCCGCTCCCATCGATTGGTGAAACCATGCCTCGTGACGCCGAGTATGACTATGTGATCATCGGCGCCGGTTCGGCCGGGTGCGTCGTCGCCAACCGCCTGTCGGCGGACCCGGACAATCGCGTGCTTCTGCTCGAGGCGGGCGGGCGCGACCGCAATCCCCTGTTCCGCCTGCCCATGCTGATGGGCAAGCTCTTCAATTCCGGGCTCTACAACTGGAACTACCGCACTGAACCGGAGCCCCATCTCAACGATCGCACGCTCTACTGGCCGCGCGGCAAGGCCCTCGGCGGCACTTCCACCATCAACGGCATGATCTATGTGCGCGGCAACGCCCATGACTATGACCGCTGGGCACAGATGGGCCTGCCGGGCTGGTCCTATGATGAGGTGCTCCCCGCCTTTCGCCGCTCCGAGGCCCATGTCGAACGCAATGGCGCCTACCACGGCACGGACGGCGCCCTCACGGTCTGTCGCGCCCGCGGCCGCAACGGGCTGTTCGATGTCTTCATCGAGGCCGGCGTGCAGGCGGGCTATCCCCGCAACGACGACTTCAATGGGGCCGAGCAGGAAGGCTTCGGACGCTACGACTTCACCATCCGCAAGGGCAAACGCTGGTCGACCTCCCATGCCTTCCTCCGTCCGGTGCTCGATCGCCCGAACCTGACGGTGGAGGTGAACGCGCTCAGCCAACGCATCCTGGTGGAGAACGGCCGCGCCACCGGCGTCCAGTTCTCCCAGGCCGGGCGGCGGCGCAACGTGTGGGCCAGCCGCGAGGTCATCCTGTGCGGCGGTGCCGTCAACTCACCGCAATTGCTGATGCTCTCCGGTATCGGTCCGGCTGATGAGCTGGCTAAGCATGGCATTGGCGTGCTGCACGATTTACCGGGGGTCGGGCGCAACCTGCAGGATCACGTCGATTGCTGCCTCGCCTATGAATGCAAGCAACCGGTGACGCTGTACGGCGATCTGCGCGCCGACAAGCTGATCGCGTCGGTGGCGCAGGGTATGGTACTGGGCACCGGCATCACCACCACCTTTCCCTATGAGGCCGGCGCCTTCATGAAGTCGCGGCCCGATCTGCTGGCGCCCGACATTCAGGCCCATTTCATGCCGGCGTTGGAAAAGACCGCCAACCTGCATTGGCCCAATCCCTTCCGCAAACAGGCGGTGGAAGCCAATCACGGCTTCACCATCCGGGTCGGCCCGGTCAATCCGGAGAGTCGGGGCACCATCACGCTGCGGTCGGCCGATCCGGCAGCGGCGCCCCGGATCCGCGCCAACTACCTCGCCACCGAATTCGACCGCAAGACGATGATATCAGCCATCCGCATGATGCGCGAGGTCATCGCCCAGCCGGCCTTCGATCCCTATCGCGGCAAGGAACTGGCGCCGGGCCCCGGCGTTCTCGGCGACGACGAGCTGCTAGCCTGGCTGCGGGCTTCGGCCCTGACCACCCTGCATCCGGTCGGGACCTGCAAGATGGGCAAGGATGCCGAGGCCGTGGTCGATGCCGAGCTCAGGGTCCATGGCATAGCGGGCCTCAGGGTCGCCGACGCCTCGATCATGCCGATCATTTCCAGCGGCAACACCAACGCGCCGACCATCATGATCGGCGAGCGGGCCGCCGACTTCATTCTCAACGCCAAATCCTGAGCCGGGAAAAGCCGCCATGATCGTCGAACAGCGCACCTATAGCTTCAAGCCAGGCCAGCTCGACCGCTGGCTCAGGAAATACGAAACCGAGGGCCTGCCGATCCAGAAGAAGCATCTGGGCACTTTCATGGGCCTTTGGGTGACGGAGATCGGCCCGCTCCACCAGATCGTGATGATGTGGGCTTATCAGGGCCTCGGCGACCGCGAGACGCGCCGCGCCGCAATGGCCGCGGACCCGGCCTGGACGAAGTTCATCGGTGAAGTCTGGACCCTCGACGCCATGGTCTCGCAGGAGGTCAAGATGCTCAAGCCGACAGCGATCTGCCCGCCCTTGCCGGCGGCCTGACGACGACGTGACGACGACGTGACGACCCCTGGCGCCGAAGCGCCTCGGCAAAACAACAAGAACCGACACCATCCAGATCAAGAGAAGGGAACTGACAGATGACCAACACTCCCTCCGCCTCCGGCCTGTTCCGGTATTCGGCCTCGCGCCGGCAATTCCTGATCGGCACCGCCGGCGCGGCGTCGCTCGGCCTCTTCTCGGGCCAGGCCCGGGCGGCAGAAGGCCTGGTGGCGCTGGTACATACCCAGGCGGCCGGCGACAACGGTCCGGTCGACGGCATGATCGCCTCGCTCAAGAAACTGGCCGGCGAGAAGGGCTTTGCCACTCGCATCATCTATGCGCAGGACGCCGCGACCTATGAATCGATCTTCCGCAGCCTCGGTGATGCCGGTGCCAGCGTGGTCGTCTCGACCTTCAACGAGGTCGCCGAACCCTTCAAGGCCGTGGCGCCCGAATATCCCAACACCAAATTCGTGCAGCTCTATGCCGACCCGTTCGAGCCGCCGATCCCCAATGTGGTGACGGTGGCCTATGACTATTATCTGGGCTGCTATCTCTCCGGCCTGTTCGGCAGCCGCATCTCCAGGACCGGCGCCATCGGCTATATCGGTGGCGCCAGCATTCCCGGCCAGATCGCCGATCTCAACGCCCTCAAGGCGGCCGCCGCGGTGATCGGCCCCAACATCAAGTTCACCGGCGCCTTCGCCGGCTCCTTCCAGGACCCCGCCAAGGGTCACGAGATCGCCAACCAGCTGTTCCAGTCCGGCGTCGACTATATCCAGACCGACTCTGCCGCTACCGACACCGGCATCATCCAGGCCGCCACGGAAGCGCCGGGCCGCCTGGTCAGCGCCATCTCCCGCGAGCAGTACAAGCTCGGTCCCAAGGCGGTCGCCGCCATCGTCAAGCTCGATTTCGGCCTGTCGCTCTATCAGGAAGTCAGCAAGGCTCTGGCCGAAGGCTGGAAGGGACATCACGTCTCCACCGGCATCGATACCGGCGTGATCGATTTCGAGCTCTCTGACACCTTCCTCAAGGAAGGCCCGGCCGACCTCGTCGCCAAGGCCAAGGAGATCTGGCCCGACATCGAGAAGACGAAGAAGGAGATCATCGCCGGAACGCTGAAGGTGCCGCTCAACACCACGCTGTAAAGCTCGAAGCCGGCCTGGCTACGATCGCGATGAAATTTTCCGTCATTGCGAGCGCGGCCAAGCAATCCAGTCTTGGTCAATGCATCGCTCGTGGCTCCTGGATTGCTTCGCCGCGCTCGCAATGAGGCAAGCCAACCGTCTCGGCCGAACCACGATTGTAGTGATAGCCCATCAACCCACAGGACGCAGCCCCATGGCCCTTGCATCCGGGAAATCACCCATGCCCCAGCACGCCCTCGCATGCGGCGATGTCAGCGTCCTCTTCGGCGAGGTCGCGGCCCTCAGCCAGGTGAGCCTGGGTTTCGAGGCCGGCCGCATCCATGCCGTGGTGGGGCAGAACGGCGCCGGCAAGACCACCTTCGCCCGCGTCTGCGCCGGCATCGTCAGACCCTCCTCCGGGCAATTGCTGATCGGGGGAGAGCCCGTCCCGCTGGGCAAGGTCAATGCCGCCCGCGCCGCCGGGGTCGAGCTCGTGCATCAGAGCTTTGCCCTGCCGCCCTCCTTCACCGTGGCCGAGGCCATGGAATTCGGGGCGCAGGGCGGCGGAGCGCTGTTCTCCGCCAACGCGCTCAGGGCACGCTGGGCCGCCCATCTCGAAGGCCTTGGCGTCGAGGTCGATCCGCGCGCCCGCATCCGCGATCTGCCGGTGGAAACCCGCCAGGCCATCGAGATCGCCCGCGCTCTGGTGACCGATGCCCGCATCCTGATCTTGGATGAGCCCACCGCCGTGCTGTCGCCCTCGGGCATCGACACCTTGTTCGAACGCCTGCGCGGCCTGCGCGAACGCGGCGTCACCATCATCCTGATCCTGCACAAGATCCGCGAGGTGCTCGGCATCGCCGAGACCGTCAGCGTGCTGCGCGGCGGGCGCCTGATCGAAGCCTGCGTGCCCGTCGGCGAGATCGACGCCGCCCGCCTCGCCAATTCGATCATCGGCAGCGCGGCCGGTCTCG
The DNA here is from genome assembly GCF_017813775.1 of Labrys sp. LIt4. Taxonomy (NCBI): domain Bacteria; kingdom Pseudomonadati; phylum Pseudomonadota; class Alphaproteobacteria; order Hyphomicrobiales; family Xanthobacteraceae; genus Labrys; species Labrys sp. LIt4. The sequence goes on along the minus strand of NZ_JAGIPY010000016.1, from coordinate 23,777 downwards.
ACAAGGCGGACAAGGCAGCCCTGGTCGGCGACGCCGCCGGCGCGCCCGCTCCCCACACTGCCTCGCGGACCGCCGCGGCGCCCATCCTCCAGATGAACGCCGTCACCACCCGCCCCGATGGCGAAGGGCGCCCGCTCGACCGGGCCAGCCTCATCATCCGCAGCGGCGAGATCGTCGGCATCGCCGGTGTCGAAGGCAACGGCCAGCAGACGCTGGTGCGCGCCCTTGCCGGGCTTGTCGGCCTGGAACACGGCACGATCACGCTCGACGGGCGCGATGTCACCCGACGCCCTTTGTTGGAGCGCCGCGCCGCCGGCCTGCGCATCATTCCCTTCGACCGCAACAGCGAGGGCCTGAGCCTGACCAGTTCGCTGTGGGAGAACTGGTCCGCCCGCCGCCTGCTGCTCGGGCGCATCCTCTCCTTCGTCGCGCCGGCCCGGCTGCGCAAGGCCTGCCAGGCCAGTCTCACGGGATGGGATGTGCGCTTCGCCACCACCACCCAGCCGGCCGGCTCGCTGTCGGGGGGCAATGCCCAGAAAGTCATCCTCGCTCGCGAGATCGACGAGACGGCGCGGCTGGTGATCGCGGCCCAGCCCACCCGCGGCCTCGACATCGGCGCCACCGCCTTCGTCTGGCGCGCGTTGAGGGCCAGCCGCGACCAGGGCTGCGGCGTCCTCTTGATTTCCTCCGATCTCGACGAGCTCTTCGATATCGCCGACCGCGTTGTGGTGATGTTCTCCGGCCGCATGGTGGCCGAATTCACGGCGCCCTTCGAGATCGCGGCGGTGGGCCAGGCCATGGTCGGCGACGTCAGCCTGGAGCAAGCCGCATGACCGATCGCCTTCTTGCCATCCTGCGCGCTGTCAGCTTCGTCGCCCTGGCCCTCGGCCTGTGCGGCATCGTGTTCGAATTTGCCGGCTATTCGGCCCCGGAGATGTTCCGCAGCATCGCCGACGGTGCCTTCACCTCACCCAGTGCCCTGATGAAGAGCCTGCGCTGGGCCCTGCCGCTGGTGATCACCGCCGCCGGCGTGCTGGTGTGCTTTCGCTGTGGCTATTTCAATGTCGGGGCGCAGGGCCAGTTCTATCTTGGTGCCATCGGCGCGGCGACGGCCGTCGAACTGCTCAATGGCGCGCCGGCCCTGGTGGTGGTGCCCGTGGCCATGCTGGCCGGCATGCTGGCCGGCGCCTTGTGGGCGGCCTGGCCCGGCATCCTCCGGCTGCGCTACGGCACCGACGAGGTGATCACCACGCTGATGGGCAATTTCATGGCCGGCCTGCTCCTGGTCTATGTCACCTCCGGCCCGCTCAAGGATCCTTCCGGCACCGGCCAGGTCACGGCCAGCCGCCCCGTCGCCTCCGCCTATCGCATCGCCACCTCGGTCGGCGTCTCCCCCACGGTGATCGTGCTCTCCTTGCTGGTGCTGGTGCTGGTCTGGCTGCTGGTGAACCGCACCGCCTATGGCGTGCTCTCGAGCCTGGCCGGCCGCAACGCGGTGATGATCGCCTGGCAGGGCGCCCGGCTCTCCCGCCTCGGGCTGTCGGCCTTCCTGATCAGCGGCGCCCTGGCGGGCCTCGCCGGCTCGATCGAACTGCTCGGGCCCAATGGCCGCCTGGTCAGCGGCTTCCTGCCCGGCCACGGCTTCACCGCGATTCTGATCGCCCTGGTGGCCGGCCTGTCGGTGGCAGGCGCCGCCATCGTCTCGCTGTTCTTCGGCGGCCTCGCCGCCGCCAGCCTCTATCTGCCGGTAATCGCGGGTCTGCCGGCGGCCGCCATCGACGTGATCAACGCCGCCATCGCCCTGTTCATCACGGCGCGCAGCTGGCTGCTGCCCGACTTCATCAAGCGGCGCCTGCCGGCGCGGAGGACCCAGTCATGAGCGACATCCTCATCGCCATCCTGCGCTCGGGCACGCCGCTGATCTATGTGGCCATGGCCGGCATGCTGGCCCAGCGCGCCGGCATCTGGAACCTCGGCCTGGAAGGGCTGATGATCGCCGGTGCCTGCGCCGCCGCCGTCGGCACCGCCAAATCGGGCTCGATCGCCTTCGGCCTCGGCCTCGCCATCGTCGTCTGCGTGCTCGGCTCGATGCTGCTGTGGTTCGTGGTCGAGAAGCTGCGGGCCCATCCCATCATCGCCGGCCTCGGCCTCACCGGCCTCGGGCTCGGCGGTACGGACCTGGCCGTCCAGGCCATCTATGGCAGCCAGGCCTCGGTGATGGCCGGCCGAGGCCTGCCCCGGCTCGGTGAGGCCTTCGGCCCCTTCGGCGTGCTCTCCGTGCTGGTGATCGCCATGCCCTTCGTGGTGCTGGCGCTCTGGGTGATCGTGCGGCGCACCCGTTTCGGCCTGCAATTGACGGCCTGCGGCGAGCACCCCTTCGCCGCCCGCAGCGTCGGCGTGGCACCGGCCCGCATGCGCCTGATCGCGCTGATGGGCGGCGGCGTGCTCTGCGCCCTCGGCGGCGCCGAACTGGCGCTCGGCACGCTCCAGCTCTTCAGCATCAACATGACGGCTGGTCGCGGCTTCATGGGCTTCGCCTCGGTGATCTTCGGCGGAGGCCATCCGATCGGCTCGGCCCTGGCCGCGCTGTTCTTCTCCATCGTGGATGCCCTGGGCATCCGGGCCCAGCTCGTCTTCGGCGACAAGGTGCCCCGCGATCTCCTGCTCGCACTGCCCTATCTCGCCACCGTGCTGGGCATGTGGATCAGCGGGCAGCTGCGCGGCGGCGTCAAGGCGGCCGCGACGGGCGGCGAATTACGGGATTACTGACAATGACGGCCTTTGCCCAGCGCCATGCGATCAGCGATGTCTGCATCCTCACCGCGGATATCGAACGCTCAATCGCCTTCTACACCGGCAAGCTCGGCTTCACCTTGAAGCACCGCGCTCCCGGCTTCGCCGATTTCAACGGCGCCGGACTGACCCTGGCGCTATGGGAGATCGGCCATATCAGCCAGCATGCCGGCCTGTCGGCCGAGCGCAGTTCGGGCCACCACAATGTGCTGATCGCCGTGCTGATGTCGTCTCCCGCCGAGCTCGATGCCTGCCATGCCGAACTCACCGCCAAGGGCGTGAGCTTCCAAAGGCCGCCGGCCGATTATGCCTGGAACGCACGCTGCTGCTATTTCGCCGGCCCTGACGGGGAAGTCTGGGAGCTCTATGCCTGGCTGGATGGCGGCGCCCCGGGGAAACTGGCATGAGCACCATCCTGATCCGCAACGCCACCATCCTAGCCATGGGCGGCGAGCAGGGCAGTACGCCCTTCAGCGGCGATCTCCTGATCGAGGGCAATCGCATCGCCGCCATCGGCCCCGACCTCGGCGACCACCCCGGCTCGAAGCTGATCGACGGGCGCGGCCGCCTGGTGATGCCGGGCCTCGTCAATGCCCATACCCATTCCGGCGAAACCTTCTTCCGAGGCCGCTATGAGCGCCTGCCGCTGGAACTGTGGCTGCTCTATGCCTATCCGCTGCTGATGGGCCCGCTCCTGCCGCCGCGCCTGCTTTATCTGCGCACGCTGCTGCTCGCGATGGAATCGCTGAAGGGCGGCGTCACCCTGCTGTGCGACGATTTCTTCGACCCGCCCCATCACGATCTCGATCGGCTCGGCACCGTGTTCCGGGCCTATGAGGATGCGGGCATCCGCGCCAATGTCTCCAGCGCGGTGATGAACATCCACCCGCTCGACGCCATCGCCCATGGCCGGCAGACCATGCCGCCCGAGCTGCAGGCTCGCCTCGATTTCGGCCCGCCGATCAGCGCTGCCGGCTATATCGACTATTGCCGCTCCGCCTTGGCGGCGTTCCAGGACAAGGCCGAGCGGCTGCGTTTCATGATCGCGCCCTCCGCGCCCCAGCGCTGCACGCCCGACCTGATGCTGGCCTGCGACGAGCTGGCCCGGCAATGGCACGTGCCCTTCCACACCCATGTCCTGGAGACCAAGGTCCAGGCGGTGACCGGCCAGCTTTTCCACGGCAAGAGCCTGATCCGCTATTTGCACGATCTCGGCCTGCTGCATGCCGGCATCACCATCGCCCACTCTGTCTGGGTCGACGACGACGACATCGCCCTGATGGGCGCGGCGGGCTGCTCGGTGGCCCACAATGCCGTCTCCAATCTGAAGCTCGGCGCCGGCATTGCGCCGCTGCGCCGCCTCATCGATGCCGGCGTCAGCATAGGCCTCGGCACCGACGGGGTCTGCTCCAACGATACGGCCCGGATCTTCGACGTGATGCGTACGGCCGCCCTGGTGCAAAGCGCCACCGGCCCGGATCATGAGCGCTGGGTCTCGGCACAGGAAGTCCTCAAGGCCGCCACGCTGGGTGGCGCGCGCACCGCCCTTCTGGAAGAACGCACCGGTTCGCTGGAGGTCGGCAAGCGCGCCGATCTGATCATGCTCCGGCTCGACAGCCTGGCCTTCACGCCACTCAACGACATCGTCAGGCAACTCGTCTATGCCGAGAACGGCGCTTCGATCGAACGTGTGATGGTCGAGGGCGAGATCGTGGTGGAGGAGGGCCGCTTGACCCGCATCGACGAGGACGCCGTTCTCGCCGAAATCCGGCAGGCCATGCCGGCCTTCCTGGCCGAGCATGCCGAGATCGAGGCCCGCAACAGCGTCTTCCATCCCTATTTCGACGAGATCCATCGCCGCGCCACGGCCCAGGATGTAGGCATGGACAGATATGCCGGGACGCGTGGGTAATTGAAGCCCGACCGTCATCCCGGCGGGGCCACCGGCCGAAGGAAGGGGACCCAGGGGCCATAAGTTGGGCCGCCGGGTCAGGCAGCGGCCGAATCCGGCCGCCGTCCCGTCTCGACCAAGCCGGCCCAGCGCCCCGGCGTCATGCCATAGGCCTTCTTGAAATGGCGGGTGAGATGGCTCTGGTCGGCAAAGCCGGTGGCGACGGCGACCTCGGCGAGCGGTTCGCCGGCCGCAATCAGGGCACGAGCCCGGCCCAGGCGCCGCATCACCAGGAAACGGTGCGGGCTGGTGGCGAAAGCAGCACGAAAATGCCGTGACAGGGCATAGCGGTCCAGCCCGGCAATCTCCTCGAGGTCTTGAGAGCGCACGGCATGTAGGGCATGCGCCTCGAGATAGTCGCGCACCCGGTCGACTTGCCGCCAGGCAAGGCTGCCGATGGATTTGAGCGGCTGGCCGGCGTGCCTGGCGAGTCCTTGTGCCAGACGCGCAATGAGATCATCGGCGGCGAGCTGCTCCAGCCCGCGATCCAGCGGGCCGAGCAATCCGAGAATGTCCTCGCGCAGCGCCGGATCGCTGAACACCGGCTGGCGCACGAAGGGCAGCGACACCGCGCCCTCGCCGAGACCGCGCATCAGCAGCGACGGCTCCAGATAGAGGATGCGGTAATGCAGTCCCGCTTCGGTGCCAGCCCCGCCGTCATGCAGCTCGTCGGGATGCAGCACCATGACCTGCCCTGGCAGGCTGGCACGCGCGACGCCGCGGTAATGGAAGCTCTGGACACCTTCCAGGGTGACGCCGACAGCATAGGTATCGTGGCGATGCAGTTCGAAGGCATTGCCTTGGAACCAGGCTTCCATGCGTTCGATGCCGGGCAGCGGCGGTGCAGTACGAATGCTGTCGGCGCACGAACGTTCAAGACCCTGGAAGGCCTGGCGTCCTATGGCTGGGCTAGTCCCACTCGAAGACTCTGACTCGAAGGTCGTCATTCATGTTCGATACCAAGTTTGCCATCGTGTTGCGAGACGATCTTGCGTCCTGGCAGGCGCTCAACGTCACCGCCTTCCTCACCAGCGGCATCGTCGCCCAGGCACCCGACATGATCGGCGAACCCTATCGCGACCGGGCCGGGCGTTTCTACAATGCCCTGTCGGTGCAGCCGGCGATCATGCTGGCGGCGGACGCGGAAACGATGAGCGCGATCCATCGCCGCTCTCTCGATCGGAACGTCAGGACCTCGCTCTATATCGAAGAGATGTTCCGGTCGGGTCACGATGCCGCCAATCGCGCCGTCTTCGCCGATTTCGCCGTCGATGATGCCAAGGTGGTGGGCATCGCGCTGCGGGCCGACAAGAAGGTCGTCGACAAGATCGTCAAGGGCGCGAAAATGCACCCGTGAGACCGGAAATGCTCAAGCCTTCACATTGGCCACCGAACCGCCGATCACCCGCACGAGATCGGCAGGGGTGGTGCGGAAGGCATGACTGGGTGACCCGGCCGCGGCCCAGACGGGATCGAGGGCCAGCAGATCCTCGTCGATCAGGATGAGGGCCGGCGCCAGATGGCCGACCGGCGCCACGCCGCCCACGGCAAAGCCGGTGGTGGCCTCGACCCAGGCCGGGTCAGCCCGCTCGACCTTGCGCCCGAGGGCAACGCCGACCTTGGCGCGGTCGATGCGGTTGACGCCGGAGGCGACCACCAGGATCGGCGTCTCGCCGGAGCGGAAGATGATGGATTTGGCGATCTGGGCGATGCTGCACCCCACCGAAGCGGCAGCCTCGGCCGCGGTATGGGTGCCCTCGGCGAACATGGCGATAGTGTCGGGATGCCCGGCCTGCAGCAGGGCCTGCCGGACCCGGTCAATGGCTTGCGTCATGAAAACGTCCTCATTCGGAAGCTGGGCAAGTTAGGGCAGGCGAGGAAGAGTGCCAAGCGAGGCCTCTTTCCCGGGTGCGCGGACCTCTCGCCCGCCTCTTCCTCTCCGCGAGCGAGCGTTTCCAGGAGCGGGCAAGATGCCCGCGCACCCGAAAACCACTCACACCATGCCGTAGCAGAAGCGCGGGATCAGGCCGTTCTCGCGGGCCTCGCGTTCCAGGCCCTCCCGGAAGTCGGGATGAGCGAGGCCGATCAGCGCCTTGGCGCGCTCGGCCACCGAACGTCCCTTGAGGTTGGCTATGCCATATTCCGTAACGACATACATCACGTCCGTGCGCGGTGTGGTCACCACATTGCCCGGCGTGAGATTGAGCACGATCCGGCTGCGGCGATCGCCGCGCTTGTCGAAGGTCGAGGACATGCATAGGAAGGATTTGCCGCCCTTGGAGGCGTAGGCGCCGCGCACGAACTGCAGCTGGCCGCCGGTGCCGCTGATATGGCGATGGCCGTCGCTCTCGGAAGCCGCCTGGCCCTGCAGGTCCATCTGCGTGGTGTTGTTGATCGATACGACGTTGTCGTTCTTGGCGATGTTGTGCGGCAGATTGGTGTAATCGACCGGATAGGACTTGAAATGCGGGTTGCGGTTGATCGCCTCATATTGACGGCGTGAACCGGCCGCGAAGGTGAAGGCGGCGCAGCCCTGGTCGATCGTCTTGCGCGCGCCGGTCACCAGGCCCGCATCGTAGAGCGAGACGATGCCGTCCGTCATCATCTCGGTATGGATGCCGAGATCACGGATGCCGCTGTCCTTGAGGATGGTGCAGACGGCATTGGGCATGCCGCCGATGCCGATCTGCAGGCAGGCGCCGTCGTCGATCTCCTCGACGATGCGCGCGGCAACCGCCCGGTCGATCTCGCTCGGCTCGGGATTGCCGATCTCGGGCGTCTTCTGGCCGTCGCCATCGATGATATGGTCGACCGAACTGACATGGATGGCGTTGCCCTCGCCATAGACATAGGGCAGGTCTTCGTTGACTTCGACGATCACCGTGCGCGCCCGCTCGAGAATGGCCTCGACATAGGTGGCACCGCCGCCGAAGTTGAAATAGCCCTCGGCATCCATCGGCGCGGTCTTGATCACCGCGACATCGACGGGATCGATGAAACGGCGGTAGAAGTCAGGCGCCTCGCCGAAATTGAACGGGATGTAATTGCAGCGCCCGGCATCGTGCTGCTTGCGGTCATAGCCGGAGAAATGCCAGTTGAACCAGCCGAAATGCTCGCCATTGGGGTCGCATTCCTGCGTGGCGCGCGGGCGCATGGTGAGGCAGTGGCGGATCTTGACGTCATGGAGCTCATCGCGCCGGGCGGCAAGGGCGACCTCGAACGCATCGGGCTGAGTCAGGCCGAAGCCATAGTCGAGCCACATGCCCGATTTGACCAGCGCCGCCGCTTCGGCGGCCGTGATCTTCGTCGCCTGCTTGCCCCGAAGGCCGATGGTCATGGCGCTTCCTCCCCCAATCGTGCCGGCGCTCAGGCGCCTTTTGCGGCAGCTTCCCCGACGGCCGGGGCCCTGTCAACCAAAGGGGACGGTCGGAAATGGGTTTCAGGAAACTCGGCGCATCCACGATGGACGACTTCGATGCCGGCGACACCGGCGCGCCGACGTGACGATCGCCGAAAAGGCAGCCTTTCGATCTTCCAACATAATGCGACAATCCTTCCCTCTGGACGCAGCCCGATTCCAGGTCTAACCTTGAACCCGTTCCGAGGGGTGTCCTGCGCGAGCGGGGCTGAGATGGCCGAGAGCCGAACCCTTCGAACCTGATCCGGGTCATGCCGGCGAAGGGACGGGAACAGGGCTTCTGCCATTCTATTTGGCTAAAGTCCCGGAGCCGGCTGAGACGCCGGTTCGGCCCAGACAATCGTCGCCCCGGATCTCCATGACTCGCAACGAGGAGGAGATCCATGAACATCCAAAATCCCAAGAACAAGATCGCGGCGCCGCAAAGCGTGACCACGGGGCCGATCGCCGGCTCCCGCAAAGTCTATGCGGCTCCCGCTTCGCATCCCCGGATGCGGGTGCCCTTCCGCGAGATCGCGCTGAGCGATGCTTCGCTCGCCCCCATCCGCGTCTACGACCCCTCCGGCCCCTATACCGAGGACAATGCCAGCATAGATTTGAAGCAGGGCCTGCCGACCCTGCGCGAAGACTGGATCGCCGCCCGCGGATTCGGCGCGATCGAGGGCCGGGCCGTCAGGCCCGAGGACAATGGCAATGTCTCCGCCGACAGGCTGGTGGCCCCCTGCCCGGCGACACGCAAGCTGCGCCGCGGCGCCGACGGCCAGCGGGTCACCCAGTATGAATTCGCCAGGGCCGGCATCGTCACCGAGGAGATGGTCTATGCCGCCTTCCGTGAGAACCTCGCCCGCGAGAAAGCCCTTGACGGCGCAGCCGAGCGCCGTGCGGACGGCGAGGACTTCGGCGCGGCCATTCCTGAATTCGTTACGCCGGAATTCGTGCGCGACGAGATCGCCCTGGGGCGCGCCATCCTGCCCGCCAATATCAACCATCTCGAACTCGAGCCGATGGTGATCGGCCGCAACTTCCTGGTGAAGGTCAACGCCAATATCGGCAATTCCGCCGTCACTTCCGGCGCCGCGGAGGAAGTGGAGAAACTGGTCTGGGCCACGCGCTGGGGCGCCGATACCGTGATGGATCTCTCCACCGGGCGCAACATCCACAACATCCGCTCCTGGATCCTGCGCAATTCGCCGGTGCCGATCGGCACGGTGCCAATCTACCAGGCGCTGGAGAAGGTCGACGGCGACCCGCTCAAGCTCGACTGGGAGGTGTTCAAGGACACGCTGATCGAGCAGGCCGAGCAGGGCGTCGATTATTTCACCATCCATGCCGGCGTCCGCCTCGCCCATGTGCCGCTCACCGCCAGCCGCGTCACCGGCATTGTCTCGCGCGGCGGCTCGATCATGGCGCGCTGGTGCCTGGCCGGCCATCGCGAGAGCTTCCTCTATGAGCATTTCGGCGACATCTGCGACATCATGCGCCGCTATGACGTCTCCTTCTCGCTCGGCGACGGCTTGCGTCCCGGCTCGATCGCCGATGCCAACGACGCGGCCCAGTTCGCCGAACTGGAGACCCTGGGCGAATTGACCAGGATCGCCTGGGACAAGGGCTGCCAGGTGATGATCGAGGGTCCCGGCCACGTGCCGATGCACAAGATCAAGCAGAATATGGACAAGCAGCTTGCCGCCTGCGGCGAAGCGCCCTTCTACACGCTCGGGCCGCTGACCACGGATGTCGCGCCGGGCTACGACCACATCACCTCCGGAATCGGCGCGGCGATGATCGGCTGGTTCGGCACCGCCATGCTCTGCTACGTCACGCCCAAGGAGCATCTCGGCCTGCCCAACCGCGACGACGTCAAGACCGGCGTGATCACCTACCGCATCGCCGCCCATGCCGCCGATCTCGCCAAGGGCCACCCCGCCGCCAAGATCCGGGACGACGCCCTGTCGCAAGCCCGCTTCGACTTCCGCTGGGAGGACCAGTTCAACCTCTCGCTCGATCCGGATACCGCGCGCGCCTATCACGACGAGACGCTGCCCAAGGACGTGCACAAGGTCGCGCATTTCTGCTCGATGTGCGGGCCGAAATTCTGCTCGATGAAGATCACCCAGGATCTGCGCGAGGAGGTCCGGGCGATGGAAGAAGCCGCCCGGCAGGGCATGGCTGAGAAATCGCGCGAATTTCTCGAACAGGGCGGGGCCCTCTATGTCCCGGCCGAATGACGTCAAGCGCGTCACCGTGGTGGGGGCCGGCGTCGCCGGCCTCGTCACGGCGATGGAATGCGCGGAGCGCGGCGCCGAGGTCGAGATCCTGGAGCGGAGCCAGGTGCTCGGCGCCCAGGCTTGCTCCTGGCTGGCGGGGGGCATGCTGGCGCCCTGGTGCGAACGCGAAAGCGCCGAGATCGAGGTCGAGCGGCGCGGCGAACTCGCGCTGGCCTGGTGGCCGCGTCATGTGCGCGAAACCGTGCAGCGCGGCACCCTGGTGGTCGCGCCGGCCCGCGACGGCAGCGAGATCGCCCGTTTCGCCCGCCGCACAAAGGCGCATGTCCCGGTGGACGGGCCGGGCATCGCCACGCTCGAGCCGGACCTCGCCGGCCGCTTCCAGCAGGGCCTGTTCTTTCCCCGCGAGGCCCATCTCGACCCGAGGCGGGCGCTGGAGGTGCTGGCCGGGCGTCTCGCCGCGCTCGGCGTGACGATCCGCTTCGGCACCGAGGCCGAACCGCATGCCCTCGATGCGGATGCCGTGATCGACTGCCGGGGCTTTGCCGCGCGCGCCGAGCTGCCGGATCTGCGCGGTGTCCGGGGCGAGGCCATCGTGGTCCACGCACGTGGCGTGACCCTCTCCCGCCCCGTACGCTTCCTGCACCCGCGCTTTCCGCTCTATATCGTGCCGCGGGCCGACCATCGCTTCATGATCGGCGCCACCATGATCGAGAGCGAGCATGACGGGCCGCCGACTGTGCGCTCGGCCATGGAGCTGATGGCGGCGGCCTTCAGCCTGCATCCGGCCTTCGGAGAGGCCGAGATCCTGGAGCTCGAAGCTGGGCTGCGCCCCGCCTTTCCCGACAATCTGCCGCGCCTCACCGTTACAGGGCGCGTCCTCTCGCTCAACGGCCTGTTCCGCCACGGCTTCCTGCTCTCGCCGGCCTTGGCCCAGCAGGCAGCCGACAGGATTCTCCCGGCGCGGACAGCCCAGCAAGGAGTTTGCGCATGACCCTCATCATCAATGGCGAGCGCCAGCAAACCGAGGCTGCCACCCTGGCCCGCCTGCTCGAAACGCTCGAACTCGGCGACAGCGTGGTGGCCACCGCCCTCAATGGCCGCTTCGTCAGGGCCGTCGACCGCGAGCGGACCGCCCTCAAGGACGGCGATGCGGTCGAGATCCTTGCGCCTCGGCAGGGGGGATGATCCCGGGTGCGCGGGTGTCACAGCGACATGCATGCATGTCGCGGCGCCCGCACCTTCCTTTCCGCACACACGCGCTTCCAAGAGCGGACGAGACGTCCGCGGACCCGGAAATGAAACCATGACCGACATCCTTACCTTCTACGATATCCCCTTCACCGCCCGCCTGCTGCTCGGTACGGCGCAATATCCCTCGCCCGCCATTCTCGCCGAGGCCGTGCGGGCGTCTGGAGCCGGTATCGTCACCGTCTCGTTGCGGCGCGAATCCGGTGGAGAACGCAGCGGCCAGAGCTTCTGGAGCCTGATCCGCGAACTCGGCGTCAGGGTGCTGCCCAACACCGCCGGCTGCCACAGCGTGAAGGAGGCTGTGACGACGGCCCAGATGGCGCGCGAGGTCTTCGGCACCAACTGGATCAAGCTGGAGGTAATCGGCGAGGCCGACACCCTGCAGCCCGATATCTTCGGCCTGGTGGAGGCTGCCCGCATCCTCGTGTCCGAAGGCTTCGACGTCTTCCCCTACACGACCGAGGACCTGGTGGTCGCCGAACGCCTCGTCGAGGCCGGCTGTCGGGTCCTGATGCCCTGGGGCGCGCCGATCGGTTCGGGGCGCGGCCTCAACAATGTCTATGGGCTGCGCAGCATGCGGGCGCATTTCCCCGGCATTCCCCTGGTGGTCGATGCCGGCATCGGCACGCCCTCGCATGCGGCGCACGCCATGGAACTCGGCTATGACGCGGTGCTGCTCAATACCGCCGTCGCCAAGGCAGGCGACCCCGCCGCCATGGCGCGGGCCTTCGCCCTCGCCATCGAGGCCGGGCGCCTCGCCTTTCTCGCCGATCCCATGACGCCACGCGACATGGCGGCTCCCTCAACGCCGGTGCTCGGCAAGGCGGTGCTGGCATGAGCGTCATCGATCACATTTGGCGGCTCGATCCCTTCTACCCCGTGGTCGACAGCGTTGATTGGGTGGAGCGCCTGGTGCGGCAAGGCACCAGGCTCGTGCAGTTGCGCATCAAGGATCGCGACGACGAGACCGCCCTGCCCGACATCCGCGCGGCCCTCGCCATCTGCCGCGCTCATGGCGCCGACTTGGTGGTCAACGATTACTGGCGGGCAGCCATCACGGCCGGCGCCGATTTCCTCCATCTCGGCCAGGGCGATCTCGACACCGCCGATCTCGCCGCGATCCGCGCCGCGGGCATGAAGCTCGGCATCAGCACCCATGATCATGATGAACTCGCGCGCGCGCTCGCATGCGAACCTGATTATGTGGCATTGGGCCCGATTTACCCAACCACGCTCAAGGTCATGCCCTTCGCCCCGCAGGGGCTCGAGCGCATCGGCGAATGGAAGAGGCTGATCGGCGACCTGCCCCTGATCGCTATCGGCGGCATCACGCTCGAGCGGGCTGCGGACTGCCTTTCTGCCGGCGCCGATGTCATCGCCATGGTCAGCGACGTCACCCGTCATCCCGACCCCGATGCGCGGATCAAGGCATGGCTGGCGGCAACCCGGCCTGCAGCAGTGAAGACATGACGGCGATCGCCCTCACCATTGCTGGTTCCGATTCGGGCGGCGGGGCCGGCATCCAAGCCGACCTTGCCGCCTTCCGCGCCTTCGGTGTGTTCGGCACCACGGCGATTACCGCCGTGACGGCGCAGAATACCCTTGGCATCAGCGCCATCCATGTGGTGCCGCCGGAAATGCTCGCCGCGCAGATCGAGGCCGTGCTTGCCGATTTCGAGGTCGGCGCCGTCAAGGTCGGCATGGTGCCGAGCGCCGGGCACGCGCGGATCATCGCCGAATTGCTGACGGGCCGGGAGCTGCCCATCGTGCTCGATCCGGTGATGTCGGCGACCACAGGCCGGCTGCTCGGTGAGACGGGTACGCTCGCAGCGCTCAAGGCCCATCTGCTGCCGCTGGCCACCTGCCTCACACCGAATCTGCCGGAAGCCGCGATCTTGCTGGGCGGCGCACCGGCGGGGAGCGAAGCACAGATGATCGAGCAAGCCGAAGCCCTCTTTGCACTCGGTCCGCAGGCGGTGCTGCTGAAGGGCGGGCATGGTCATCTCGGCGAGGCCGTCGACATTCTCGCCGGCCGCAATGGCATCCGGCGCTTTGCCGGGGCCTGGGTCAGAACCACGAACCTGCACGGGACGGGCTGCGCCCTCTCCTCGGCCATCGCGGCAAACCTCGCACGCGGCTGCACGCTCGCCGACTCGATCCAACAGGCCAAGCAATGGCTGGCGTCCCGCCTCGAAGCCGGAATCGCGCTGCGGATCGGGGGGGGCAGCGGCCCGGCCGTACCTTTTTGAGGGAAAATCGGGCAGCCATGCAAAAGGCGCAAGCCTGCCCCTTCATTGCAGCAAAGCAATCCAACGTCACATTCGGAGCCATAATGTGGCACAAATGGGGCATGTTCTTTGCACAATTGCCGAGTGGATCGACTTGCCATGAAACGTGCTGCATAGCAGCATGAAGCGTCTCGCAAGCATAGTTCTCCCCTCTTTGCCTCCGCGACTCTCGATATTCCGCGGCTAATTCCTCGACGTTCGATTCAAGCAACACGTATAGATTTCAAAATTTGAGGAGTTATCTCCGTTCTTAGGTTTTATTGAGAGAAAAGTTAAAAAAAATAAAGTCATTTAATTACAATTTAACTATGTGATGCCATCGCGGCGGTCTTATTTTCGCCTTGAAATCTGCGCGGGCCTGTCACCAGTTCGAAAGCCGGTGTGGCGAAAACGCTACAGACTCCGTCAACGCTTTCTGCTTATATCCAGCCACTGTGATTTTCCGGTTTTTGGAGTATCGAACTATGAAAATGCGTTTGGCCCTCGCGGCTCTCCTGCTCACCTCGACCTCGGCTTTCGCTGCCGACCTGGCTCCCCAGGCCGTCGAGCCGGCCGCTCCGGTCGTCGCTCCCGTCTACAACTGGACCGGCTTCTACGCCGGTGTCCATGCCGGTGCTACCATCGCTCAGGGCAAGATCGGCTCGGTCAAGGCTGACGGTGCTGGCTTCCTCGGCGGCGCGCATGCCGGCTACAATGCGCAGTTCGACGGCGGCTTCGTTGTCGGCCTCGAGACCGACATCGATTATTCCAGCTTCAAGAAGTCGAAGACGGACGCTGCTGGTCTGCGTGGCACCCTCAAGAACGAGTGGCAGGGTTCGACCCGCGCTCGCTTCGGCTATGCCTTCGACAACATCCTGCCCTACGTGACGGGCGGTGTTGCTTACGGCAACGTCAAGACCAGCATTGCCGGTATCGGTTCCAAGACCGACACCCGCGTGGGTTGGACGGCTGGTGCTGGCGTCGAATACGCCATCGACCAGAACTGGATCGTCCGTGGCGAAGCTCGCTATGTCGATCTCGGCGACAAGAGCGTCACCATTGCCGGCAACCGCACGAAGGTGAAGTTCGACGCCGTCAACCTGAACCTCGGCGTGAGCTACAAGTTCTGATCCGCGTATCTGGATCATTGCGTAAGGAAGAGCCCGGCGAAAGCCGGGCTTTTTCTTTGCCCGATGGCGGATTGCAGAACGGTCGCGCCAAAACAGCGGCTGTCATCATGGCGGACGCCGCCCAGGACAGCCCACCTTTCCGACAGTACCAGCGAGTCCCGGAACAACACGTTCCGACAGCGCATCCATTCGGCTGAACGTGCTGAAAAAGAACACATTGCGCTTCGCTCCAGCCACGGGACGTTGCAGTTCGCTCTTGGCCCCTGCACCGGAATGTACTGGTACCGTACGAGCCTTTGGCAAGGCCGGCCTCTATCGCGGGGCGGTTGCCGCAAAGCTAGTCCCGGCGCTGTACCTGGATTCAAGATGGCACGACTGGCCTTATCCGATACAACCGCACTGCATCGCATTTCCATATCCGAAATTTATTTCGGATAACTCTAATATTAAGCACCTAACTCTTAAATCTAATGAAATTTTAACCTTATTTCGGCGATCGCATTTTTGAATTTCGGAAACGAGCATCGCTCCGGCTTCGGTCGTTTGTCTAGCAGTGTGGCCGGAATGCTACAGACTCTCCCAGCCGCTTCTGCTTATATACCTTCACATAGAATTTCGGTCTTGGAGTTCCAGTAATGAAAATGCGTTTGGCCCTCGCGGCTCTCCTCCTCACCTCGACCTCGGCTTTCGCTGCCGACCTGGCGCCCCAGGCTGTCGAGCCGGTCGCTCCGGTCGTCGCTCCGGTCTACAACTGGACCGGCTTCTATGCGGGTCTGCATGCCGGCGCCACCTTCGGCAAGGGCAAGGCCGAAGTTCCGTCCATCCCGGCCCGGGCCTCCTATGATGCCACCGGTTTCCTGGGCGGCGCCCATCTCGGCTACAACGCTCAGTTCGATGGCGGCTTCGTCGTCGGCCTCGAGACCGATATCGACTATTCGAGCTTCAAGAAGAGCAAGACCGTCCTTGGCACCCGCACGGAGTTCAAGAACGAGTGGCAGGGTTCGACCCGCGCCCGCGTCGGCTACGCCTTCGACAACATCCTGCCCTATCTCAGCGGCGGTGTCGCTTACGGCAGCGTGAAGGCCAGCGCGGCAGGCCTGGGGTCGGTCAGCGACACCCGCGTCGGCTGGACGGCCGGCGGCGGCGTCGAATACGCCATCGACCAGAACTGGATCGTGCGCGGCGACGTGCGCTATGTCGACCTCGGCGAGGACAGCTCGCTCGTGCAGGGCGCTCGCGTCAAGACCAAGTTCGATGCGGTCAACGCCACCATTGGCGCAAGCTACAAGTTCTGATCCGCGTAACTGGATCAATGTGCAGGAAAAGCCCGGCCTCGCCGGGCTTTTTCTTTGTCCGGAGTAGTACCTAAGACGCCACTCTGGCAGGAACACTGAAAGGCCCTTTTTCAAGCCGATACGGCAGCCCCTTATTTCAATCCATTTTCCACTATCCCGTTGAAAGTCCCGACATGTCCGCCCCCGCACAGGACACGCCCTCCCTTCTTCGCCATGGCGGTTTCAGACAGTTCTGGTCGGCCCGCGTGCTCTCTACCGGCTGTTTCCAGATCGTCTCCGTGGTGATCGGCTGGCAGATTTATGATCTCACCCATTCGGCCCTCCATCTCGGCCTGGTCGGCCTCTGCCAGTTCCTGCCGATGCTGGTGCTCACCATTCCGGCCGGTCACATCGCCGATCGCTTCGACCGGCGTACCGTCGTGCGCTGCTGCCAGATGGTGGCGGGACTGACAGGAGCCGCGCTCGCTCTTGCTTCGTGGCAAGGCCTGATCAACCCGGCGATCATTTTCGCCGCCGCCGTCGTGATCGGCGCCGGCCGTACCTTCGAGATGCCGACGACGGCAGCTCTGTTGCCGATGATCGTTAGTCCCGGCCAATTGCCGCGAGCCCTGGCCCTGTCCGCCTCGGCCATCCAGACCGCCACCATCATTGGCCCCGCCCTGGGAGGCCTGCTCTATATCGTCGGCCCCGGCCCCGCTTATCTCTTCGTCGCTTTCTTCTACGGCCTGGCTTCGATCCTGGTTTCGCGGCTCCGCATCCTCGCGCCGCCGGCTGCACGCGAGCCGGCGACACTCAGATCGGTGTTTTCTGGCTTCTCCTTCATCCGGAGCAGGCCGATCATTCTCGGGGCGATCTCGCTCGACATGGTCGCGGTACTCCTCGGCGGCGCGACGGCACTGCTGCCGATCTATGCCCGTGACATCCTCCACACCAATGCCTTAGGCCTCGGTGTGCTCAGGGCTTCCCCGGCCATCGGTGCCCTCCTGATGTCCCTGGTTCTGGCCCGTTGGCCGCTGGAGCGGCGGGTCGGCCTGAAGATGTTCGGGGCCGTCACTCTGTTCGGCCTGGCCACCGTCGTCTTCGGCCTGTCGTCCTGGTTTGCTCTCTCGCTGCCGGCCCTGATGGTCATGGGCGCGGCCGACGTCGTCAGCGTGGTGGTACGTTCGACCCTGGTCCAGCTCGGCACGCCCGACGCGATGCGCGGGCGAGTCAGCGCCGTCAACGCCATGTTCATCGGCACTTCGAACCAGCTGGGGGAGTTCGAATCGGGCCTTACCGCGGCGCTGTTCGGCCCGGTGGAGGCCGTGGTGCTCGGCGGCCTGGGCACGATCCTCGTCGCGCTGATATGGTCGCGCCTGTTCAAGCCGCTGCGCGATGCCGACCGCTTTCCGAGCAGGAGCGCCTGAGGGCAACCGGCCCTCTTCGACAGCCGGGTCATCCGACCCGCACGACATGCCTCGACAAGTCGCACCGGCCTGCCCATGGTGCTGACATGCGCACGCCCTCCTTCAAACGCGATTCGAAGCCGCCCCCTCCCGGCGAAGTACCGGCCGACCTGACGATCTCCGGCATCATCGACCGGGTGACCTATCACAACGCCGAAAACGGCTTCGCCGTGCTGCGCGTCAAGGTCAAGGGGCGCAAAGACCTTGCCACCGTGATCGGCCGCACCGCTGCCATCGCGCCCGGTGAAAAGCTCGAAGCGGACGGGCGCTGGAGCGTCGATCCCGAGCGTGGACTGCAGTTTCGCGCCGACGCCATCCGCACCACCCCGCCCGGCTCCGCATCTGGCATAGAGCGCTATCTCGCCTCCGGACTGGTCCGCGGCATCGGCCAGGAAACCGCCAAGAAGCTGGTGGCCACCTTCGGCAAGGACACGCTCAAGGTCCTCGACAGCGAGCCGGACCGGCTGAGCGAGGTCGCCGGCCTGTCACCCCAGCGCATCCGGCTGATCCGCGAAGGCTGGAGCGCCCAGCAGGAGTTCCGTGACGTCCTGGTGTTCCTCACCGAGCATGGACTCGGGGCGACGCGCGCCGCCAGCGTGCAGAAGGCGCTCGGCAACAATGCGGTCGAGCTGATCAAGGCCGATCCTTACCGGCTCTCGCGCGAGGTCAAGGGCTTCGACTTTCGCACCGCCGACCAGTTCGCCCTCAGTCTCGGACATGAGCGCGAGGATCCTTCGCGCCTGACCGCCGGCCTGCTCTGGGCGCTGGGCGAGGGCGCCACCAACGGCCATTGCGGTGTGCCGCGCGAAGCTCTGTTCGAGCGGGCCGGCCGGGTCCTGGAAGTGGACGACTATCTCTTCAACGATGCCGCCACGCGCCTGCTGCAGACCCGCTCGATCATCGGTGACACCATCGAGGGGGCACCCTCTTATTTCCTGCCGGCGCTGTGGAATGCCGAGGAAGCCGTTGCCACCAGGCTGAAGCAGATGGCCGGCGGCAGCCCGCCCTGGCGACAGGAAGGCCTGCACCAGGCGGTGCTGGATACCGAGGCACGCACCCGCAAGCGCCTCGCCCCCGCCCAGGCCCTGGCGGTGGAAACGGCGCTGGCCTCCAAGCTGCTGGTGATCACCGGCGGCCCCGGCGTCGGCAAGACCACCATCATCGACACCATCATCAAGGCGCTCGAGCGCAAGGACGTGACGATCGCCCTGTGCGCGCCGACCGGCCGGGCCGCCAAGCGCATGGCCGAAAGCACCGGCCAGGAAGCCAAGACCATCCATCGCCTGCTGGAAATCGACCCGCTCTCCGGCACGTTCCGCCGGCAGCGGGCCTATCCGCTGGATGCAGACCTCGTCATCGCCGACGAGGCCAGCATGATCGATATCGAGCTGATGCGCGCCCTGCTCGACGCCCTGTCGCCGCGCGCCGCCCTCGTCCTGGTGGGCGATGCCGACCAGCTGCCCTCGGTCGGCCCCGGCCAGGTGCTGGCCGACATCATCGCCTCCGAGGTCATTCCCGTGGTGCGGCTCACCGAAGTGTTCCGCCAAGCCGAGACCAGCCGCATCATCGCCGCGGCCCATGCCGTCAATCATGGCGAGGTGCCGGAAGGCGCCAAGAGCCCGGAGGACGGCGATTTCTTCGTCGTCGACATGGCGACGGCCGAGGACGGGGCCAACAAGGTGATCGACATCGTCACCAACCGCCTGCCACGCCGCTTCGGCCTGGATCCCGTCAGGGACATCCATGTGCTGACCCCGATGAACAAGGGACCCCTCGGCTCACAGACCCTGACGCAGGCCCTGCGCGAAGTCCTCAATCCGGCCCGCGAAGGCGCGATCGTGCGCGAATTCGGTACCTTCGCCCCGCATGACAAGGTCATGCAGATCGACAATGACTACGACCGCGAAATCTTCAACGGCGATATCGGCTTCGTCACCCGCACGGATGTGAAGGCGGGGCAGCTCACCGTCACCTTCGACGGACGCGACGTCCACTACACCACCGCGCAGCTCGACAGCCTGGTGCCGGCCTATGCCACCACCATCCACAAGGCCCAGGGCTCGGAATATCCGGCGGTGGTGGTGGTGATCTCCAACGCGCATTACCCGATGCTGGCCCGCAACCTGCTCTATACCGCCATTACCCGCGGCAAGCGCCTCGTGGTGGTGGTCGCCGAAAAGCGGGCTCTGCGGCTGGCAGCGGAAAATGCCATGGGGCGCCGGCGCTGGACCCGGCTCCGCGAAAAATTGAGGGCCGCCAACCCGATTGTTTCCTGAAGAACGCTTGCCGTCATGGAGCGGCGCTATACAAAGATTGGTGCAGCTGGGTGACGGGGGGACCACGAAAATGCGGCGGACACGGACGATCGGCGCTTGCGTGCTGGCGATTGCGGCTGTCTGGGCCGGCCATGCCGCCGCCCAGACCAAGCCGCCCTCGGCCGCCCCGCCGGCCCCGGCAGCCCCTGTTCCCGATCCCACTTTCGAGGCCGCCAAGGCTGCGGCCGCGGCGATGGGCGCGGAAGATTTCGCCTCCATCCAGCAGGACCTGATCTGGACCGGCGATCTCAACTCCCTGCCATCCGGCGAGATGGGCAAGCGCAGCTATGAGGCGATCCGCGCCTTCCAGAAGCGCATCAAGGCCAAGGAAACCGGCATATTCACGCCGCCCCAGCGCATCACTCTCGCCCAACACGCCGCCAAGTTCACGTCGCGCTATGGCTTCGAAACCATCACGGAACGCGGCATCACGCTGGGCTATCCGGCCAAGCTGACCACGGTCCGGACGGACGGCAAGAACGGCCCTCATTTCGCCACGCCCAAGAACGACGTAACCCTCGACATCCTCGCCATCCCCGCCGACAAGGAGAATTTCGAGGCCCTGTTCACCCGGCTCAAGACGGAGCGGCCGGGACGCAAGGTCACCTATTCGCTGCTGCGCCCGGATTTTCTGGTGGTCGCCGGCGCCAATGACGGCAAGAGCTTCTATCTGCGCTTCGTCAAGACCGATGCCGATTCACGCGGTTTCGCCCTCGGCTGGGACCCGGTGCTTTCCCCGGGCTTCGACCGGGTTGCCATCGCAATGGCCTCTTCGATGAAATTGGCGGACGGCGACCAGCCGGCCCACGTCCCGCCGGCGGCCAAGCCCGCGGAACCGCCCGCGCCTCCCGCCGAGCCGCCCAAGCCCGTGGGCCCGCCCATTCCCCTGCCGCCAGGCGCTTCGACGGCGGCCAAGGTCGGCATCGGCGTCGTGGTATCCGCGAACGGGGACATTCTGACCTATGCCGGCCTCGTGGCCGGATGCGAAACGGTGACCCTGCAGGGCGGGGCCACGGCCAAGGTGGTCGGCGGCGACCTCGGCAACGACATCGCATTGGTGCGGGCAAGCCCAGCCCCTGGCCTGGCGGCACTGGCCTGGCGCCAGCCTGCGCTGACGGAGGGCGAGGCCGTGTCGCTGCTGACAGGCGCGGCGCCCACCCCCACCACTGTCACGGCTCTGACCGGCAGTCATGACGACAGCCGTAGAGTTTCGCTGGCGTCAGGTGCGCCCGGCGCGCTGATCGACAAGGACGGGGCTTTGGCGGGCCTTGCCGCCGCCAATGGCGAGCCGACCGCCCTGAAGGGATTGTTCGTGACCGCCTTCCTGCGCGCCGCCGGCGTTACTCCTCCTGAACGCGGGGGTGATCCGACCAAGGCAACCGCCAGCCTGACGTGCACCCCCGGCAAGCCTTAACGTCGGCCGTCCCCGAGCCCCTTGAAAGACGGGCCTTCCGGCTAAGAAACGACCGGTTGCCGCGACGATCTTCGGCAAAGCTCCGCTACGACACTTACCGATGCATCGCGGTTGCAATTTTTCATTATTCAACAACTGCCGATCGTTGTAACAAATGGCTCAGGCTATAAAACTTCACCTTTCGGGCCCTGCATGGCTTTGAACCGCCGTGCGGGTTTGAGGAACGCTAGGAAAATTGGCATGAAAGCGATCGGTGCTCGGTTTGCCGTGATCCTTGCATTGCTGCTCGTCTCGGCACCCTTAGCGT
This sequence comes from Labrys sp. LIt4, assembly GCF_017813775.1. Taxonomy (NCBI): domain Bacteria; kingdom Pseudomonadati; phylum Pseudomonadota; class Alphaproteobacteria; order Hyphomicrobiales; family Xanthobacteraceae; genus Labrys; species Labrys sp. LIt4. The sequence continues at coordinate 1,969 of NZ_JAGIPY010000016.1, read as the reverse complement.
CGCCCGCGAGGGCGGAAGCCGATTTCTCATCGGCCCAGAGGGCCGCCGGCCAGTACAGCCGGGAGGAAATCACGGCACTTCAGAGTGACCTTCCCTGGGTCGATGCCTTCGCCGATCTCAGCACTCTGCCAGAACTCGGCAGCTTCGACAGCGCCACCTTCCAGGCCATTCGCCAATTCGAACGCAAGTCGGGCATGGCCGATAGCGGCACGATCACGCCGGCTTTGATTGCCGCGGTGCGCAGCCAGGCCGATGCCTTCCGCAAGACGGTCGGCTTCAAGGAAATCACCGAGCGCGGCGTCACGCTCGGCTACGCCGCTTCGCTCATGAGCGTCCGCGAGGATCGCGCCTCCGGGCCGCGCTTCAAATCGCCGGCGGGCGACGTCGTTCTCGATATCCTCACTATACCCACAAGCAAGGAAAGCTTCGACGCCCTCTTCCAGCGGCTGCGGAAATCGCAGGGCGGCAAGAAGGTCCTCTATGCCGACACATTCGGCAATCCCTATATGGGCACCTATCAATTCGTGATCTACGGCAAGAACGGCAGCCAGTTCTTCTATATTCGCTTCCTGCAGACCCGGGACGGTTCGCGCGGCTTCACGCTCGGCTGGGACGATGAAAGTGCCGGCCCCTTCTTCAACGTGCATGCCTCGGCCATGGCGCTGTCCTTCAGGGCGGCGGGCGACGGCACGGCCAACGCGGCTCCGGCAGATGGCGTGATCTCCACCGCCGAAATCAACCGGCAGCTCGAGATCTGCGCCAAATCGAAGGACGCCGCCGAGATCGTTACGGCCTGCACGACGGCGCTCTCGGCCAGCACGCTGCTGCCGGCCAACCGGCCGACCGTCCTGTACAATCGCTCTGTCGGTTATAACAGGCAGAACAAGGCCGATCTGGCTCTTGCCGATATCGACCAGGCCATCGCCCTCGATCCCGACCAGGCGAGCTATTACACGCAGCGCGGACATATCCGCTACGGCCAGGCGAAGTATGACGCGGCGGTGGCCGATTACAGCCAGGTCCTCGCCAAGAAAACGCCGGCGGCGGCCGACTACACCTATCGCGGCAACAGCTATTACGGGTTGGAGGACTACCAGAAGGCCGTTGCCGACTATGACGCGTCGCTGCGCCTGGATCCAAATGATGTCGATACCCACGCATTTCGGGGGTCGGCGCTGCTGAGGCTGAGCCGGCCGGCCGAAGCCATGGCCGATCTGAACTTCACCATCGAGCGGGGCGGCGACAAAGTCGGTGCCGGCGAGTACAAGAATCGCGGCGAGGCACTGGTCGAGCTTGGACGCGGCGACGAAGGCAGGCCCGACTTCGTCAAGGCCGAGGAGATCGCCACCGCGAAGCTCGAGACGGACAACTACAATTTCGTCTATCGCGCCTTCGCCCGCGCCTTTATCGGCAATGGCGAGGGCGCCATTGCCGATGCGGACAAATATTTGTCCATCGACCCCAAGGCGAGCGAAGCCTTCCACGCGCGCGCGCTCGGCAATGTGGCCAGGCAGGATTTCACCAGGGCGATCGCCGATTTCTCCCAGGCCATCAGCATGGGGCGCAAGCGATTGTTCATCCAGCGCCAGCGTGGCGATGTCTATCTGAGAATTGGCCAGCCCGAACAGGCGATTGCGGACTATCAGGCCCAGCTCAGCCTCACCCCCGGCAATGCCCTTGCCATGGTCGGCCTCGAAAAGGCCAGGCAGGCGATGGCCGCCAAATCGCTGGCATTGGCCAGCCCCCCGCAGGGCGGCGGTGCCCCGGCCACGACCGGTTCGCCACAGGTGGCCACGCTGGCCGCCCTGCAGCCTGCGGCCAAGGCCGAGCTCGGCCGCCGGGTCGCCCTGGTGATCGGCAATTCCGCCTATGCCCATGTCGCGGCCCTGCCCAACCCGAAGAATGACGCGGCCAAGGTCGCCGACACCCTGCGCAAGATCGGCTTTGCCGAGGTGACGCTGGTGGAGGA
>NZ_JAGIPY010000099.1:0-259 GCF_017813775.1 Labrys sp. LIt4 | reverse complement strand
AAATTGAGATCAAACGAGTGAAGTTTCAAAAAGTTGACACTTGTGGAGATATTATCAGCGAATAGTGCTTGTGAACTGTTTTGGAGTGCCGGTGACGATTGGCGCCACGTCCACATCACTAAGCTGTTGCAATATCTCGCTCCTTTTTTGCGGGCGAAATCATTGCAAGTGTAGTTCATTTAACTACAGCTACTCACGATCATTTTTCAGTATCGTCCCCAGGTTATTTCCGAAAGCAGTGAGAGTACTAATATATACC
>NZ_JAGIPY010000098.1:0-261 GCF_017813775.1 Labrys sp. LIt4 | reverse complement strand
CTCGACTTCCTGTTGGCCCAGGGGGCCGACGCGGCGCGCCAGGACGCCCGTGGTGCGACTGCGCTGATGGCGGCACAAACCATGGGTGCAGTGGACGCCGCTGCACGCCTGCAAACGCTGGTCGGTTAACCGCAAGGGGGCATTTGCGGCTATCCTTGGCGACTTTTCACCCGTCGCAGGCCCCTTTCATGAAAACTCAGTTGCTCGAATTCATCAGCCTCATTGGCGCCGGCTGCATGCGCGAGGCCGATATCGAGCGCA
>NZ_JAGIPY010000015.1:0-126176 GCF_017813775.1 Labrys sp. LIt4 | reverse complement strand
CGCGTTGAACACTTCCGAAAAGTAACCACGAGCATCGCCGAAACGCCGCGGACGAACCCGGACAACCTCGGGAATGGATAAACGCTCGACGATCATCACACCGCACTCGTCAGAATTTACAAAGATCTATTGGACTTTTATTACACATGTCAAGTTTATATTTATTGTTAATTCGAAAAATGAGGTATAATATAATCACACAATAAGAAAGTATCGCATTTAATGTAAATTGTAAAAAGTGTCAATATTTCTGGATATATGCATTAATATAAAACACCTTAAATTTCTGAAAATCAAATCCTATATATTTTTCACGACAAACCATCTATGAATAAACAAATCTATATAAATTGAATTTATATTGGACATAAACTTATAACAAAAGACAAATACATTAGAATCTATATATCAAGAACGAAAATTTCTATAAAAATACAAAAATATTATCAGAACACGCAACATATTTACACTTCAAATCAAGATTTGAAATAAATCCTTAGGTTAATTAACAATGCTTCGTGCATGCTCGGAATTCAACTCGCAGTTATTTGAGTCTTCAACAGACGGGAGAGCACTCATCAAACAGCCGTCGGCAAACTTCGCTATTTAATCAAGTATATTGAGGAAAGAAACTTCCCGCTTTCATTACCATGCGCTCCCAAACGCGTCGACCGGAACGGAGCTTGATCGTGTCGACGCGGCATCGCGCCGGGTAGCCGCCTCCCGACGATGACGGCATCCGTGCCGGGGGTGGACCATCGGTGTTCACGCCGTGACCAGACCGGGAAATCCTGGCGAGGAAGGCGGTCTCTCCTGGTGGGGCAGCCTCAATCCGCCAGTGGGTGCAGGTCGCGCACCATCGATTTCACGCGCTCGTCCAGCACATGGGTATAGATCTGCGTGGTGGCGATGTCGGCATGGCCGAGCATCATCTGCACGGAGCGCAGATCCGCACCGTTCTGCAGGAGGTGGCTGGCGAAGGCATGGCGCAGCACATGCGGGCTGACTCGGTCGGCGCGAATGCCGGCGCCCACCGCCAGCATCTTCAATTCCCGCGCGAAATGCTGGCGCGTGAGATGGCCGCTCTCGCCGAAGGATGGAAACAACCAGGGCGAGGCGCCGTCCCTGCCCGTCTGGGCGAGCAAGCTGAGATAGGCCTGCATGGCGCGCCGGGCGGCCTCGGTGAGCGGCACCAGCCTTTCCTTGGCGCCCTTGCCCACCACGTTCAGCATGGCAAGCCCGGGCCGGGCCGCGGTGCGCTTGAGGCTGACCAGTTCCGAGACACGCAGCCCCGAGGCATAGAGCGTCTCGAGCAGGGCACTCAACCGGGCCGCCCTCAGGCGTTCCGACAGCGGACGCGTAGCGTCCTCGATTCCTTCGGCCGCCGCTGCAAGCAGGCGATCGACCTCCGCCACATCCAGCACCTTGGGGAGGGCACGCCCGCGCTTGGGCCCGTCGAGCACGCCGGTTGGATCGTCGGTCCGGAAACCTTCGGCATAAAGGAATTTGTGCAGTTGTCGGATCGCCGACAAATGGCGCGCCAAAGTGGTCGCCTTGAAACCCAGATCGCTGAGCGCGGCGAGATGTGCCCTCGCCTCGTCGGCACCGGCCGTGGCGATTGCCCCGCCGCGCCCCTTCAGGAAATCGCTGTAATCGGTGAGATCGCGCCGATAGGCCTGCAGCGTGTTGTCGGCGCCGCCGCGCTCGGCGGACACCATGTCGAGGAAGGCGTTGATGAGACGGCTGTCACTGGCGGGTTTTGACATGGAGCCAGCCTAGCGCCTCGGGGTTAACGGCAGGAAAATCACCCGCAGAGACTCGGGCCGCGGCAGGAACATTTCGGTCCGCCTCCCGCCCGGCCTCAGAAATAAAGCGGGTGATCCTCCAGGGCCAAGGCAATCACCCTGAGCGAGGCCGCCGCCTGCAGATGAGCGTTCGGGCTGGTTTCCTTGACGATCTCGGCCGCCAGTTCCCTGAGCGAGCCGATCATGTCGCGCAGCAATTTGGCATGCGGGATACGGATGGCGAGGAGGCGGGCGAGGCGCACCAGCATCTCCGAAACGGCCGCGGCATGGTCGGGCTCGATCTGGCCTTCGCGCAGGAAACGGCGAAGGCGAAGGATCTCCAGCCCCATGGTCACGGCGGCCAGGCTCCCGTCCAGCACATATTGGCCCTTGCTGCCGACACGTTCCAGCGGCGCCATCAGCTGGTTGATGCGATCATAGGCCAGGCTCTCGAAGGCCGAGGGCTTGGGCAGGCGCTCATGCAGGCAAAGCCGGGTCAGGTCGGCCCGGAACGCCTCCACCACCCGCTCGACCACGCTTTGCGGGCGTCGGGGCAGCACCACCGCGAACACGGCGAGGCTGAGCAGCCCGCCGCCGAGCACAGCAATCGCCGCATTGAGGAAGAGCCAGGGCTCGGCCACCATCGGCTGGCGCGGATTGAGAAAGAGCAGGAAATTGATGGCGAAGGCGGTTGCAATCGGCGTGAAGCGCGGATTGGCCATGCCCAGCGCCGCCGGCAGCAGCACCAGCCCGATCAGCGCCAGCAGCCAGGGAAGCCCCGGCAGATGCGGCAGCATGAGCTGGCCGACCAGGAAGGCAAACGGCACCGAATAGGCCGTGCCCTTGAGGAAGTCCCAGGCCGACCGCAGCGGATTGGGCATGGTGGCGAACAGGCTCGACATCACCGCCACCATCACCGCGGCCCCGGCGAGATCGGCCCACCGTGTGGCGATCCAATAGGCGGTGACGATGGTGGTGGCGATCGCCGCCCGGATGGCGTTGACGGCCGCCACCTCATAGTCGCGATCGATGGTGAGGGCCGGCAGCTTCCATTGGCCAGGCGGGTCGGGCGCGCGCAGCCGCAGGGCGGCCAGTCCCTCCAGCACCTGGCGGATGGCGGTGAGAAACTCGATCAGCAGGGTAATGCGGGCTGCCGCCGCGGCCCGGTCCTCGTGCGGCTGCAGCGGTGCGCCGCGCATCGCCTCGGCCTCGCGGCAGAATTCCTCGATCTGCCGCAGCCAGGGGCGGACATCCTGGGTGAGCCAATCGCCCTGCGCGATCCCGTCCAGCATGGTCTTGATGCGGTTGAGCAGCGGGCGCCAGCTCGAATCGGGGGCGCTGGCATGGGCAAGCAGCGTATGCACGGCCGAGATGGCCGAGAGCATATGGCCGATCGTGTGCCGGGCCATGCGCCCATGCGTCACCAGGCTGGGTGCCTCCAGGCGGGCATAGGCGCGCATGCCCGCAAGCGCCTCGATATCGACGATCAGGCGCTGATAGCGCGCGTCGAGCTCCGCCTTCGCAGTGCCCCCGATCGCGCCCGCTCCATATCGGGCGATGTCTCTGAGGCTTGCGCCGGCCCGCTCCACCAGCACGTCGCGGGCGAGTTGCGGCAGCAGGAAACGGCTGGCGAGGCCCGCACAGACGATGCCGAGCATGATCTCGATGCAGCGCGCTATCGCCAGCTCGTTGACGAGATGAGGATTGTCGAAAGCCGGCAGGCCGATGATGGCGGCCGTATAGCCGGCCAATACCGCCCCATAGGCCTCGGGGTTGCGCAGCGTCGAGGCCACGAAGGTGCACAGGCCGATCCAGGCGGCCAGCAGCCCCAGGAAGAACAGATGCTCGCTGCCCGTGAGCTTGACCATCGCCACCGAGGCAAGGGCGCCGATCAGCGTGCCGGCCAGCCGGAACAGGCCCTTGGCGAGCACCATGCCGGCGACGGGCTGGCTGACGATATAGACGGTCATCATCGCCCATTGCGGCTGTTCGAGCCCGAGCGCATAAGCGATCGCCAGGGCGAGGAGCCCGACGACGGTGGTGCGGAAGGCGAAGATCCAGTCGGCCCGCGGCGGCATGGCCAGGTGCGGCAGGCTGAACGAGGGACGGGCGGAAAGGAAACTCGGGCGAGGCATCACACCGGCCATACAGGGTTTGTCATCTGATTGGTATCGGCTCGCGGCGACAGTCCGATATCGACGGGACGGCGCCTCCCGACCGGGGCATGCCTGTCAGGGCTTTCGAGCAACACGCTTTAGCGGCAGGACTCGGGAATGACAGCCAGCGCCTTTTCCGCCGAAGGCCCCTTCAGTGGTCCCAGTTGCTTGGCGAGATCAAGCAGCAGCTTGTCGGCCGCCTGCAACTCACCATAGTCGAACGGCGCTTCCAGAGTGAAGGAGACATCCCCTGCCAGTGGCTTGCCGCCGTCTGCCGGATACCACAAGGTGGCCTCGAGCCGGATCTTGCGCTTGGCGCTCATAGGCAGCGGCTCGGAGGCATAGGCGGTTTGGGCAACCCGCGGTCCGGCCTGCAGCACCGAGTTTCCCTGGAACGGCACGATCTCGTGAAGATTGTGGATGGATTGGGCAAGCTCGCTCAGCGTCTTCGGTGGAGTGTCGTCGAAGGAAAAGGATTTCGAGAAGTCGCTCGAGGGCTTGCCGGTCGGCCCGATGCCATAATCGTCCTGAAAGGCCGTCTCGCCCGTCCTTGAGAGCCCGATGGGCATGGTTTTAACGGCAAGCATATCGGTATTTCGGATTTTCAAGGTGATGCGCGGTGTCTTACCGAGCTTTTCGCGCGAGCGAAGCAGCATGGACGCGCGGGTCAGGGCACAGTCCTGCGTATCGAAGAACTGCACCTGCATCTGTTTGGGCTGCCCGAATTCGAGTTTCGTCGCCTGGCTGAGCCGCTCTTCGACCGCCAAGATCGCCGCGTCCGAATCCCCCGGCAAGGCCGCCGGATCGAGGCCGACCTTGTACTCCCGCGATTCCAGCCCCTCGCTCCCGGCCTGGGCGGCCGGTGACAAAGGCAAGGCCGTCAGGATGGACATGGCGACGAAAAGCGATGGCCTCACTTTGAATCTCCCGGCACTCGTCATTCTAAAACCTGTTTCGCTGAATCCTCGCGGTTTCGGGCGGCTCCTGCTTCAGGGCTTCGCCGGCTCCTTGGCCGGTTCGAGATTCTTGAGAGGAATGTCCTGGCTCATCGGCCGTGTCGCCGGCTTTACGAACGTGCCCAGCGCATAGACCAGGCCGAAACCGGCCAATCCCAGCAGCAGGAGAATGAGAAGGAAGCGGAAGAGGCTGGGCATGAGGATCCTGAACGCAACAGTGCCAGGATAATGCGTGATTCAGGGCAGCACCATGGCGTTGTGCCCTCCGCTTGCCCCTCAGGCTCTTGCATCGAGGCCCCTCTCCGGTTCATTAGAACGATGGACTTGTTGATGCGGGACGATATGAGCGGCTTTGCGACACCCCCTGTCCCGGCCGAGCGCGAGAAGAAAATGGCGGAAGCCCTCGCGGGGCGGTCGGTCGTGCTGGTGGGCATGATGGGGGCGGGCAAGAGCGCCGTCGGCCGGCGCTTGGCCGGTCGGCTCGGCCTCGAATTCCGCGATGCCGATACCGAGATCGAGGAAGCCGCCCAGAAGACCATTTCCGAGATCTTCGCCTCGGATGGCGAGGCCTTCTTCCGCGACAAAGAACGCCGTGTCATTACAAGGCTGCTCGCCTGCGACAAGCCGATCGTGCTGGCGACCGGCGGCGGCGCTTATATGAATGAGGAGACCCGCGCCCTCATCGCCCGCTGCTGCGTCTCGATCTGGCTGAAGGCGGAACTCGACGTGCTGATGCGGCGCGTTCGCCGCAAGCCGACCCGCCCGCTCCTGCAGACCGCCGATCCGGAAGGCACGCTGCGCAAGCTGATCGAAGCCCGCTATCCCATCTATGCCGGAGCCGACGTCACCGTGCTGTCGCGCGACGTGGCCCAGGAGACGGTGCTGGAGGACGTCGTCACTGCCCTCGAACATTATTTATCGACAGAAAGATCGGACAAACCGGCATGAGCCAGCCCATCGTCGTTCCCGTCGCGCTGGGCGCGCGCTCCTATGAGATCGCCATCGGTCCGGGCCTTCTCGGCGAGGCCGGTCGACGCATCGCCGCCCTCGCGCCCAAGGCGCGCCTGGCCATCGTCACCGATGCCAATGTCGCGGCCCTGCATCTGGCGACATTGACGGGGAGCCTCGATGCCGCCGGGATCGAGCATCAGACCATCACCGTCGCCCCCGGCGAGGCCTCCAAGAGCTTCGCCACCTTCGCCGAGGTCTGCGAGAGCCTGATCGCCACGCGCGTCGAGCGCGGCGATCTCGTCGTCGCCTTCGGCGGCGGCGTGATCGGGGATCTTGCCGGCTTTGCAGCGGCAGCGGTCCGGCGCGGCATGCGCTTCGTCCAGATTCCCACCAGCCTGCTGGCGCAGGTCGATTCCTCGGTGGGCGGCAAGACGGGCATCAATTCCCGCCACGGCAAGAACCTGGTGGGCGCCTTCCACCAGCCCAGCCTGGTGCTGGCCGATACGCAGGTGCTCGATACCCTCTCCCGGCGCGAATTCCGCGCCGGCTATGCCGAGGTCGCCAAATACGGGCTGATCAACGACGCTCCCTTCTTCCACTGGCTCGAGACGCATTGGCAGGACGTGATGGCGGGAGGGCCGGCGCGGGTCGAGGCCATCGCCACCTCCTGCCGCGCCAAGGCCGGCATCGTCGCCCGCGACGAGACCGAGACCGGCGAGCGGGCGCTCCTCAATCTCGGCCACACCTTCGGCCATGCGCTGGAAGCGGTCACCGGCTACAACTCGGCCCGTCTCGTGCATGGCGAGGGCGTCTCGATCGGCATGGTGCTGGCCCATGAGTTCTCGGCGCGGCTCGGCCTGTGCTCCCAGGAAACGCCCTCGCGCGTCGCCGCCCATCTCGCCGCGGCCGGCCTGCCCACCCGCATCGACCAGGTGCCGGGCGGAGCCGGCACCGCGGACGAGTTGCTGAACGCCATCCTGCAGGACAAGAAGGTCAAGCGCGGCAAGCTCACCTTCATTCTCACCCGCGGCATCGGCGAGAGCTTCATCGCCAACGATGTCGATCCCCATGCCGTGACGGGCTTCCTGGAAGAGAAGCTCGCCGACGCCGGCAAGCTGGGAGCGTAATGATGTCTAAACCCTCATTGCGAGCGCAGCCAAGCAATCCAGATTTGGCCCACCATGAAGATCTGGATTGCTTGGCTGCGCTCGCAATGACGATCCCTCTCCTTCCTTGGGCCTGATCGGAAGGAACCCATGCATCCCGAGGCCTGGTACTCGCTCTTCATCGTCTTCCTGCTTCTGCTGGCGGGCTTCTTCTTCGCGGGCTCCGAGACCGCCCTCACCGCCGCCTCGCGCGCAAGGCTGCTGTCGCTGGAGAAGAACGGCAGCCAGCGCGCCAAGGTCGTCAACAAGCTGCTCGACATCCGCGAGGCGATGATCGGCTCGCTGCTGGTCGGCACCAGCATCGTCAACACGGCCGCCGCGGCGCTGACCACCGGCATCCTGCTCGACATCTTCGGCGATGTCGGCATCTTCTACGCCACCATCGTCATCTCGGTGCTGACCATCATCTTCGTCGAGATCCTGCCCAAGACCATCGCCATCAACTATCCCGAGCGCTTCTCCCTGGCCGTCGGCTGGCCGGTGCGGCTGGTGGTGCTGATCTTCTCGCCGGTGACGGGCCTGCTCGGCTGGCTGGTGCGCGCGATCCTGCGCCTCGTCGGCCTGGAGGTCGGCAAGCATCCCTCCTTGCTCTCGGCCACCGACGAATTGCGCGGCACTGTCGACCTCCTGCACAAGGAAGGCTCGGTGGAGAAGACCGAGCGCGACATGTTCGGCGGCCTGCTCGACCTGCAGGAACTCACCGTCGACGACGTCATGGTCCACCGCACCAAGATGTTCTCCGTCGATCTCGACGAGGGGCCAGCCCAGATCGTGCAGAGCGTGCTGGCCGCCCCCTATACCCGTATCCCTGTGTGGAAGGAGAGCCCCGAGAACATCATCGGTGTGCTGCACGCCAAGGACCTCTTGCGCGCCCTCGATGCCGCCGGCAACGATCCCCTCAAGCTCGACATCGAGGAGATCGCCCTGCCGGCCTGGTTCGTACCCGATACCACCTCGCTGGTCGACCAATTGCGCTCCTTCCGCCGCAGGAAGCAGCATTTCGCCTTCGTGGTCGACGAATACGGCTCGGTGCTCGGCATCGTCACGCTGGAGGACATCATCGAGGAGATCGTCGGCGACATCTCCGACGAGCATGATCTGGTGGTGACGGGCGTGCGCCCGCAGGCCGACGGCGCCGTCAATGTCGACGGCTCGGTGCCGATCCGCGACCTCAACCGCGCCATGGACTGGACGCTGCCGGACGAGGAGGCCACCACCATCGCCGGCCTCGTCATCCACGAGGCCCGCACCATCCCGGAGGCCGGCCAGACCTTCACCTTCCATGGCTACCGCTTCCAGGTGCTGAGGAAGCAGAAGAACCGCATCGCCTCGCTGAGGATCACCCCGATCGTGGCGGAGACGCCGGAGGGGTGAAGGAGACACCGAGATGAGCCCACCCCGCGCAATAGCGCCCCCCGGAATGAAAAGCCTGCAACAACAATGCGCTAAAGGTTCTTCACTTAGAGAAATCTCGCGCTGCGGCCGTCCGGACGATTGCTTGCGGTATTGCCGGCATCGGCCGCTCCATCGGCACCCCCATAAGACCCGCACGCGCCCCTTCCCCGGTCACCATGTGCCCTACGTCACACGCCAGTCGGTGCCCCCTTGCCTCGCCCTTTAAACTTGTCTCGATTTCCCCTATCTGGTTGCTCAATAGTCAAAGCGTCTTGCGAATTGGCGCAATTGCCAAGAAACGCAAAGACGCTCTGGCCAATCCGCTGGATTGGCCGGGAAACAACGAGCCTGGAGCAAATAAGCGCTCAGCATGAACGCGTTTTGCTCCGGGATGGCAAACCCAGGGGAGAGCCGCATGGCCGAGTTCGACGCCGCGATCAAGTCCGCCGAAGCTGAAATCAAGGCGGCCCAGGCCAAGATTTCCGAAGTCAGCTCGAGGATCGAGCTCGCCCATTCCAAGATGGAGAAGGGCGAGGATATTTCCATCGACATCCAGAACGCCACGCTCGACGACGTTCACGCCCATTCCAACGCGATGAACGCCAACATCGCCGAGCTCATCATGGGTCTCGACGACGTCACCGCCGGCTTCTCCAAGGAATTCGACGCCATGCGCGAGAAGTCCGGCTGGGAGAGCTTCGTGGGCATCTTCTCCTCCGCCAAGTCGGACTCCATGCGCGAGGAGCGCCTGCGCGCCGCCTCCATCGACGACAAGCTGCAGGACCTGATCTCCAAGTCCGACATCATCGTCAACCTCCTGCAGAACCAGCTCGGCGTGCTCAACGACCACAAGGCCCGGGTTGAGAAGAACCTGTCCGGCACCCTGGCGGACCGTGAAGCCACCGTGGCGGAACTGGAGAAGATCCGCGCCCAGGTCCTGGCCATGGATCCCAAGATCATCGACCTCGAAAACAAGATCTCGATGGAACAGGATGCCGCCGCCCGCACGCGCCTGGAAACCGAGCTCGCCCAGACCAATGCGACCTATAACAGCCTCGTGCAGGAAGAGCAGGTCAAGCTCGCGCAGTCGCAGACGCTGGAGCGCTATATCGAGCAGGGCAAGAGCTGGGTCGACAGCCTGCAGAACCAGGCCGCTACCCAGATGGTGCTGATCAACAAGCTGCAGACCGACACCAAGCAGCGCGTGGTGCTCTATGATGCGCTCACCAAGTCGCTCAAGACGGCCCAGCAGCAGGATGTCGCCCACCGCATCAACGAGATCGGCGTCAAGACCGACCAGGAGGCCCAGGCTGCCATGGCCGCGATCGGCTCGGCCACCAATCAGCGCATGGCCGAGATGATGGAAAAGCACGAGGATCACATGGTCTTCGCCCGCAAGATCCTGGAAGAAAAGGCCAAATCCGACGAGCGCTTCGCCCGCCGCTTCGCCAAGATCGTCGAGAAGCACGACAAGAACCTCTATGGCGGGGCATGAAGCCTACCCTCCCCTGGAGGGGGAGGGTCGAGGCGAAGCCTCGGGGTGGGGTGGCAGTGCCGCCTTGCCCACGGGATAGCATGGAAGGCGTCAAATCCTTCCGGCAAAATCACCCCACCCCGGCCCACGGGCCGACCCTCCCCTTCCAGGGGAGGGTAAAGATTGCCGAGGCCCGCCCTTGACCCCTCCCGGTAACGACCACGTCACCCTGCCGGATCCCCAGGCGATGCGGCGCTATTTCGGCAAGTTCTCCCGCATCATTCGCCATCTGCGAGAGATCGCCGGCCAGACCGGCCAGGGAAGCCAGGCAAGCCTCGTCGACGACGCCAAATATGGCGGCAGCGAGTTCGCCAGGATCCAGCTCGACCTGATCGAGAATTATCTGCAACGCCTGGCCAAGACTTTCACCGCCCTCAGCCTCAAGCACCTGATGTCGGGCCGCGTCTCCTCACTGCCGCTCACTTTGACGATCGACCGCTCGGAGAGCGGCTTTCCGGTGTTCCAGGAGATCATGACGATGGCGAACGACCTCGTGCAGGTCGACCGCCACCTCGCCAACCAGCCGGACCAGGCCCGGCTGAAGGAGGCGATGATCGCGGCCATCCTCTCCGAACGGGCGAGACCCACCAGCCTGCAATATGCGATGAGCCAGCGCATCTATTACGAGACGCTGAAATCACGCGGCCTGTTCTTCGCCCAGAATCACCCGCAATTCCTGCTGTTGTCCGACGCCAAGGCGCAGCGCCGGCGCTATCTGCTGCATTGGGCCGTCTATGACAGCGCCCTTAGCCTGCCGGTGATCTACCTCCTGGTGGTCGAAGATACCGGCCATGTCATCCTCAACGAGGATCAGATGCGCTGGCCGCAGGTGCAGTCCCACCTGATGGCGCAGTCGCTTTCCAGCCTCAAGCTCCTCACCATCGCCCGCGGCTTCGACGTCGATTTCGACAATCTGCATCCCAAGCTCCTGAGGCGCATCCATGTCGGGCCGATGTATTCGCACGCCTTCACCGAGCAGACCGGCCCCTTGCGTGAAATCCTCGCCGAGGTCTCGCGCACCGAGGAGAGCGACTGGGCCCTGGCCTGGACCATCGAGACGCTGGTCTCGGCCCGAAGCGAGCGGGTGCCCGCCGGCCTGCTTTCCACGGTGGAACGCGAGATCTTCGACCTTGACCAGTACCAGCCCGCTGCCGCCGAGGCGGGCGTGACCCGGCTCGAACGCTCGCTCGTCCTGCCGGTGCTGCCCTATCAGGTTCTCGTCGACCGCGATCCGCCCGGTTTCCGCGACGTGCGCAAATATGTGGTCGGCGAGGACGGTTCCCTGCTGACGGGGTTTTAGAGGATGGGCAGAGGGCGTTCTTACCCTCCCCTGGAGGTATCGGCACTTCCTCTTGGAAGTGCCTGGGGTTGGCCCGCAGGGCCGGGGTGGGGTGTTCCTCCGTCGGAAAACTCTTTCCCTGATATTGATTGCCACGGGGTGCGTAGCCACCCCACCCCGATGCTTCGCATCGACCCTCCCCCTCCAAGGGAGGGTAGAAAGGCCACGAGGACCCCATGACCGCTTCCCTCAATCTGATGGAAATCCGCGAAGCGGCGATCCGCGCGCATTATCCCCAGGCCCTGGCCGTGATGGAGGGCTTCGAGCATGCGCCGCGCATCGCCAAGGCGAGGCCCGCGCAGGCGGGCAGCGCGCCGGCCGAACGCTCGCCCGGCATTCCAACTGCGACCGGCCGGCTGTTCCGCGCCACCACGCCGGGGCTGACCGCGCGCTCCAGCGCGGCCCAGGACGGCGTCCACCTGATCGCCCGCATCAGCCAGGCCGACCCGGGCGAAGCCTTGATGAGCCCGGCCCAGGCCAGCGTGCTGCAGGCTCTGCGCCGCTCCCTGGCCACCGCCATGGCGGTGGGCGAGCTTTATGAGGAGCGCACCGCCCTCGGCCAGCTCAAGCGCGACAATCGCGAGGGGCGCCTCGATCCGGCCCGGCGCGCCGAATTCGCCGAGCTCCTCGCGGCGGCCTCCCTCATCGGCCTGCATGTCACCGCCAACATGCTCTCCTTCCTGCTTGCCGCGCAGGCGAGCGAGGGCCAGGCCGAAGTCGGCGAACTCGATGAAATCCTCACCGACAATCCCTCCATCGCCCTGCAAGGCGCCTTGTGGGAGCTCGACGGCATCCTGAGCCGGATGGATGGCAGCCTCAAGCTGGTACCGACCCTGACCGCCTGGTGCGAGCGGCTGATGGAAGCGGTCGCCCTGCGCGCCGGCACCGCACCGCGCCTGGAAGCCTTCACCAGTGCCGCCTACCGCGTCGAGGCCGACGACTTCCAGCTCAACGGCTTCACGCCCGCCACCCACAAGCGCTCCACCGCGCTGACCATGGCCTTCAAGAAGCCGACCGAGGTGGTGGGCAACCACATCGCCAAATACCAGTCGATGAAGCTGGCCAAGATGCTGATGGCCTATGATTTCGACAAGCGCCTCAACCCCTTCGCCGAGCTCGGCGGCTTCATCTTCACCTTCATGGGCGACGGCAAGCCCGGCACCGGCAAGACCACGCTGATCCAGATGATGGCCGGCCTGCTCAACGATTACTGCAGCAATGCCGGCTATCCCTTCCGCTATGCCAACCTCTCCACCGAGAGCATCGACAGCTACCAGGGCAAGTCGGCCCAGAACGCCAAGGCCTTCATCCGCGAGATCATCGACCCCGCCGTGATCGGCTTCGGCACCATCGACGACATCGACCAGCTCGCCGGCAAGCGCGGAGACCGACAATCCTCCTCGGGCCAGCTCGAGATTACCGCCGTGCTGATGGAGAGCTTTGCCGGCGCCAATACGGTGGTGCGCGGCAATTGCACCTTCGGCATGTTCTCCAACTTCCCGGAGAATGTCGACGATGCCCTGCGCCAGCGCGCAGGCGCCCGCTTCCTGGTGGACGGGCCGCAGAGCAAGGAGGACTATATCGACCTGCTCTCCCTGCTGCTCGGCAAGCGCCACAAGATCCCGCTGGGCGAGCACGACCTCTTTGCCGCCCAGGAGATCAAGAAGGCGGTGGCCGCCTCCTACGAGGCGCATTCGCGCCCGCAGGAAGAGGCCCTGACCAAGGTGTTCGACAGCGTGCAGGGAAACATCGGGGCGCTCGACACCGTCGCCAAGCTCGGCGCCTATCTCAAGGCGATCCAGGAGGCGGACGAACGCTTCACCGGCCGCGCCATCAAGAACATCACCGATGCCATCAAGGTCAGGGCAATGGATTTCGAACTGCCGGACGAGTGGATGGAAAAGCCCGACCTCTTCCTCACCAAGGATTACGCCACCAAGCTTGCGATGATCTCCGAGCTTGCCAAGCCGATCACGGTCGAGATGGTGATCCAGGAGATCAACCGTTACGCCGACAGCGAATTCCGCTATGCCGACAAGTCGGACGAGGCCGCCATCGACAATGCGGTGCGCGAGATGGGGCGCATGGAGGAAGCCAAGAAACGCTATCTGGAGCAGCGCGGAGCATGAGGCACGATGTCAGCACAGGGCCGGTTTCTGTCATCCCGGACGCGCTGCAGCACGCAGTGATGCGGCGCAGATCCGGGACCGCCGGCAGGATGAGGCTCGTCTCCCTCGCGGTTCCGGATCTGCATCGCAGCATTTCATGCCGGGATGCGTGCGGAATGACAGATGGTCTTGGAAAGTCGCCGTCATGATGGAGCGCCTGATCGAAGCGGGGCTGATGTTCGGGAACCTCATCGAGGTCTCCTCCCCCACCATGGTGGCGCGCTACAATGCGGCGCTGGAGAAACTCATCGGCAAGCGCACCACGCTCACCGAATTTCACATCGACCTCTCCGGCTTCTCGCCGGAGGTCGGCGACGAGCTCGACGACATCCGCTACCTCAATCCCGAGGGCTGCAACCGGATGTTCATCCTGCTCAGCCTCGACCAACTCAAGGCGCCGCTGCTGAATGCGCAGTTCTCGACCATGCGGTCGGTGCTGCGCAACTTCATCCAGGACAATGCCAGGGAACTGATGGCGCTCAGCGTGCGCGAGGCCGTGATGGGCGAACTCGTGCACTCGATGTGGCGCATCAAGAGCCCGGCCGACCTCTTGGAGCTGCGCTCCGTCACCGTCGAGGCCAACACGCCGACCGACCGGCTGGGCGAGGCCGAGCAGCTGTCGCGCCTGATCGAGGATTTCCGCGCCAAGGACGATCTGTGGCAGGACGACGCCTATATCGACACCATGATCAAGCTCGCCGGCCGGGTGGGCGACATCACCCGCCATCCGGTGCGTTTCCGCAAGACCGAGTACAGCCAGGGCAATTTCTACACCAACTATTTCGACGGGCTCTATCTGTTCAGGGACATGTCGTACCCCGCCATGCTCTATCGCGGGGTGGCTCCGGGTTTTCCCAAGATCGGTGCGGTGGAGACCAAGGATCTCGAAAGCGCCGTGGATGTCTGGCACTTCCTGCAGCTCAACGGCTTGATCACCTCTGTCTTCGAGGCTGCCGACCTCAATGCCAAGGCGCTGCTGCGCCAGCGGCTCGACTTCATGCTGGCCAATGTCCTCGCCGGCAAGGCCGACGCGCCGGCGGAACTGGCCCGCCTCAACCGCCAGGACCTGCGCCGCTTCGCCATGCGTCACGCCAATGACCTGCCGCCGGAATTCGAGGTGGTCGAGGCTGCCCTGCGCGCCGCCGAGCAGGGACTCAAGCCCCGCCTGCCCGGCCCGACGGAGCCGGGCTGCTTCTATCTCTATCGTGCTGCCCAACTGCCGGACCGTGATCTCGTCAACCAGCTCCTGAGCGAGTTCACGCCGCTCGACATCCGCCAGCTCTTCCTGTGCAACAAGCCCGCCTTCTACAAGGCCTATCAGGGCTGGACCGAGCGCAAGCAGAACTATGTGGTGGAGTTCCTGTCCAGGGACGAGGCGCTCAAGAACGACGAGGCCTGGGAGGATCTGTTCGGCGACGGCACGCCGGAGGAAGAGCCCCCGCCGCAGGCGGGACCCTGGGGCGCAATCCCGAAGGGATAAAGAACGGGTGGCTGGTCTTCAGAACCTGACTCTATGATCACAAACAGCGCGGAGAAAAGCTCAGTTTTGTCATACCCGGGCATCCAGCTACCGCCACTCGTCGAGAGTGCGGCACTGGATTGCCGGGACGAAGCCCGGCAATGACAGAAGCCGAGTTTTACAGATTTTCCGGTCAGGCTCTTCAGACCAGCCGGAGAGCCACCGCGCCAGCCGTGGAACGCGGGTCCGAACAGCCGCCCCCTTGCCGGCCTCTTGGAAAGGCCCCACCTGTCGGATAGGAAGAAGCGGGCGAGATGCCCGCGCACCCGGGAGAGTTCATGCTGCGCCTGTTCAAATGGTTCCTGATCGTCCTGGTGCTGGTGGTCGGCTATTGCTGGCTCGACCAGGTGCTGCCGCGCTACGACGTGGTGCGCATCGTCGGCACCGACACCAAGCGCCTCGACAGCTCCGGCTTCTTCGACAGCGAGGCGCCCAATGTGCAGGCGACCAACACGCGCGACGTGCGCTTCATCAACACCGTCTATCCCAGCGGCGCCCTCCGGGTGTATCGCAACGAGGATACCGACTGGGGCTTCCCCTGG
This sequence comes from Labrys sp. LIt4, assembly GCF_017813775.1. Classification (NCBI taxonomy): domain Bacteria; kingdom Pseudomonadati; phylum Pseudomonadota; class Alphaproteobacteria; order Hyphomicrobiales; family Xanthobacteraceae; genus Labrys; species Labrys sp. LIt4. Next base: position 110,666 of record NZ_JAGIPY010000015.1, on the reverse strand, counting down.
TACTACAAGTTCGACTCCGGCAACCTGATGGCCGCGGCCCAGTCCTTCCAGTCCAGCTCCGAAAGCCCGAAATGGGTGGTGATCAAGAGCTATGGCTGGCGCGTCACCTATCTGACCATGTTCCCCAACGCGCTCTCGATCCGGGCAGCGACCGGACCGGATGACTATGTTATTCCGTGGCTGCGGATCTTCGTGTTCGGCGGCCTGGCGATCGGGCTGATCTGGCTCTATTTCCGCCTGCGTCGCTTCAAGCGCGAGAGAATCGACCCGATGCTCATGCGCATCGAGGATCACGTCAGTGCCGCCGCCGACGCCGTCGACGAACGGGCGGTGGCGGTGTCGAGCAGCGCCACCGGCTTCATGGCGCGGATCCGGCGCTGGCTCGACAGCTGGAAACCGAAGAACCAGCGGCGCTACAAGTAGGATCAAGTCTCGAGAATAGCTGACCTCGAGACTTCAGCCGCTCAGGCCGCCGCTCTGGCGATACCGTCGCCCACGATCGTCAAAGTCAGCGGTCCCGGCAGCATTTCGCCGATGGCTTCGAAGGCGGGATGCTCAAGCGTCACCGCCGGATCGAGTTCGATCACGCCCATGGTCTCGCCCTGCGCGAAGCTGAGCTTGGCGTTGAAGCGGCGGGCCAGCGCTTTCATGCTGGCGTTGTCGGCATGGGTGGAGACCTCGAGGCGGGTATAGCCAAGGCCGAGCGCGTGCAGCAGCAGGCGCGCGAACAGGCGCCCGCCAATGCCCTGATGCTGGCGGTGACGTTCGACGCTGAAGGCGATCTGAGCCGTCGGCTCCGCCAATTCGGGCAGTTCGTGCAATTCGGCCGCACCGAGAACCTGGCCATCCTCGACATAGCCGATCACGGTTGCACCATCGCGGAAGCTGCGCTCTGCATAGTCGGCGACGAAGGCGGCGCTGATGCCGCCGTTGAAACGGTCATGCCGGCTTTCGCGGTCCAGCCGCAGCAGGTGATCGCGAAACTTCGGCAGATCGGACGGTCTCAACTGCCGGATAATGCCCCGGGGGGCCATGGTGGTGATCTGGTTCATCTCGCAGTCCTCGTGGCTTACCCCCGAGTCGTCACCTCCCTAGGACCCAAGATATTGTGCACCGCAACATGAATTGCAAGAAATCTCTGCCGCACCGCACACAGGGCTGCCATGCAGGAAAAAGACGCCTGCCGTTTTCCTGGCACGGCCGGCCTCTCTGTCGGATGCGCGCTCATATTCACCCGGGTAATATTGACATCGATTTCGCCCGAGCTTATCCTCCGGGTCAAACTGGATCAGCGATCATGACCCATCTTGCCCTCATCGCCTTCGCTGGACGCAAGTGTTTGGCCGAAGGCGATGCCATCACCGTTGCCATCGCCATCCGCCAGGCCCAGGACGCGGGCGAGGCCTCGCCGGTGCATGTTTTCGAAGAGGCGACGGGCAGACCTGTCGATCTCGATCTGCGCGGCACGCCCGAGGACATCCGCGCGCGCTATGCCCTGATCGAGCCGCCGCCGCGCGGGCCGGGGCGCCCCAAGCTCGGCGTCGTCGCCCGCGAAATCACCCTGCTGCCGCGTCATTGGGATTGGCTGGCCTCCCAGCCGGGCGGTGCCTCCGTGGCGCTGCGCCGGCTGGTCGAGGAGGCACGCCATGCCTCCGAGGCGACGGACCGGCTCCGCGAGGCGCGCGAGGCCGCCTACCGTTTCATGAGTGCCATGGCCGGCGACGAGCCCCATTATGAGGAAGCGATTCGCGCCCTGTTTGCCGGCGACGACGAAAAATTCGCTGCCATGATCGCCGGCTGGCCCGACGACATCAGCAGGCATGCGCATAAGCTGGCCAAGGCTGCCTTTGCGATCGCACCACACGGCGATGGTCAAATCCCCTATCAGGCTGCGATCGCCGGTCGTCGCGCCTAAAAAAGGCGCCATGTAAGGCCCCGTGGCCCCGCTCCGGCCCCCGTCGTCGGCATGCGAGCGGGCCCTTGGCATAACTCCTTTGCCGGCCACGTGAATTTTGACTTTTTGCGCCGCAGAAAAATTTCGGTCCGGGCGAAAATTTTTCTTGCATGTGACGGCCATTCTCCCTATTTCCCGCCTTGCCCAATTTCGCACGTGCCTGTGGCCGCGTGTCGGTCGGTGGACATCCAGACAAGAGGCTGGACGGTCGCCAGGGATGTACAGGGATCGCGGCAGTGATCCCCTGAGGTGATCAGGCATCGTTCAAGTGCCGACATCATCTAATCCCGAACAACGATCGGCAGCCGGAGGCGACCGGTGAACCCCGTACTCCGCGGGGGACGCAGCTTGAAGCAACGACGAACGGGCTTTTTTGGTCTCGGCTGGTTTCCATATCCAGCGACTGAAGAGGCTTGTTTCTCTTTGCCAGGCGTGCGGACCGGGTATCCCGATCCAATCCAAGGCAGTTTCGAATCATGCAGCGGCTTGATCCGTTGTGTGGCGATTTGCATCCCGTCGCGGTGAGGCATCCGGCCTTTCCGGCGGTGGGCGGCGCGTCAGCATCGAACGTCCGCGGCTCCACCCCGCGGCGGCGGTGGTGTCGCACCGATCTGTGACACCCTTTGGATTCTGGGGAGACCCGCCATGACCGACCGCATCCTCGACTATCTCCGACGTACCCCCGCCGACGGCCCCCGGCTCGTCGTCGATCTCGACGTGGTGGAGCGGAACTATTCGGCATTCGCGCATGCGCTCCCCGACACCCGCGTCTTCTACGCCGTCAAGGCCAACCCGGCCCCGGAGATCCTCAACCTGCTGGCCGGCCTCGGCTCCAGCTTCGACTGCGCCTCCGTGGTGGAGATCGAGCAGGTTCTGGCCACCGGCGCCGGCGCCGATCGCGTCTCCTTCGGCAACACCATCAAGAAGGAGCGTGACATCGCCCGCGCCTTCGAGCTCGGCGTGCGCCTGTTCGCCGTCGACTGCGTGGCCGAGGTCGAGAAGATCGCCCGCGTCGCGCCCGGTTCGCGCGTGTTCTGCCGCATCCTGTGCGATGGCGCCGGCGCCGAATGGCCGCTGTCGAAGAAGTTCGGCTGCGCACCTTCCATGGCGCCCGACGTGCTCGAGCAGGCCCAGATCCTCGGCCTCACCGCCTATGGCGTGTCGTTCCACGTCGGCTCGCAGCAGGGCAATGTGCAGGCCTGGGACAGCGCCCTGGCCACCGCCGCCGGCATCTTCCGCGAAATGGCCGAGCGTGGCATCACGCTGTCGATGGTGAACATGGGCGGTGGCTTCCCTGCCAAATATCTGCGCGCCATGCCAGGCGTGCCCGCCTATGGCGAAGCGATCTTCAACGCGCTGCGCACGCATTTCGGCAACCAGCTGCCCGAGACCATCATCGAGCCGGGCCGCGGCATGGTCGGCGATGCCGGCATGATCGAGGCCGAAGTGGTGCTGGTGTCCAAGAAAGCCGAAACGGACGAGATCCGCTGGGTCTATCTCGACATCGGCAAGTTCCATGGCCTCGCCGAGACCATGGACGAAGCCATCCGCTACCCGATCCGTACCAACAGGGACGGTGACGCCAAGGCGCCCTGCGTCCTGGCCGGACCGACCTGCGACAGCGTCGACGTGCTCTACGAGAAGACCCCCTATGATCTTCCCGTGAGCCTGTCGATCGGCGACAAGGTGCTGATCGAAGCCTGCGGGGCCTACACCACCACCTATTCCACCATCGGCTTCAACGGCTTCCCGCCGCTGGCCTCCGTGGTGATCTGACAAGGGTGTCATCCCGGACGCATCTCAGCATGCAATGATGCGATGCAGATCCGGGACCGCTCTGGCGTCTCATCCTGAACCCAGTCCCGTGTCTGCGACGCATCGCTTTGCGCTGCATCGCGCACGGGATGACCTCCCATCGTCCCGTACGGCCGTTTCATCGGTGCGAGGGCTGTCGCTCTATCCTTTGAAGGAGCCACGGCCATGATCCGTATTGTCCAGGAAGCCTCCTCCCATCTCGAAGCTCGCGAGACCCTGCTCGACGCCTGCTTCGGTCCGTCCCGCTTCGCCAAGACCAGCGAGCGCCTGCGCGAAGGCCGCCTGCCGGCCAAGGGCCTGGCCTTCGCCGCCGTCGATGACGGCCGGCTGATCGGCACGCTGCGCCTGTGGAACATCTCCGCCGGCCCCGGCCGCCCGGCCCTGCTGCTGGGACCGCTCGCCGTCGATATCAGCTATCGCAGCGAGGGTCTCGGCGCGCGCCTGATGTGGCATGGCATCGGCTACGCGCAGGAATATGGGCACAAGGCCATTCTCCTGGTGGGCGATGCCCCTTATTACAGCCGTTTCGGCTTTTCGACCGACCTCACCGAGCGCCTTTGGCTGCCCGGTCCGGTGGAGCGCAACCGCTTCCTCGGCCTGGAGCTGGTGCCCGACGGGCTGGTGGGAGCGGCCGGCCTGGTGAACGCCACCGGCGAACTCGAAACCGCGCCCGATTTCGCGGCGCTCGTCGCCGAGGCGGCCAACGACACGGGCTTGCGCTTCGCGGCGTAGTTTTCGAAATTGGAGTGTCGACCTCCAGGTCGACATTCTTGAAACACCGCCATTCGGCAATGCCGAGCCCGTTGGAAGGACATGTCGACCTGAAGGTCGACACTCCGTGTCATCCCCGCTTCACATTCACGCGACAAAACTTGCACCCGCCGGTCCCAGCGCCTAAACGCTGGGGCTTGCACATTTTGGAGGATTGAATGGCTCAATGGCCTGTCTACGGTAAGATTTCCGGCCCCGTCGTGATCATTGGTTTCGGTTCGATCGGTCGCGGCGTGCTGCCGCTGATCGAGCGTCATTTCGAATATGACAAGGAGCGCATGGTCATCATCGACCCGCATCCGCTCGATGCCGACCGCAAGATCATCGAGGAGCACGGCATTCGTTTCGTGCAGGAGGCCGTTACCAAGGACAACTACAAGAGCCTGCTGCAGCCCTTGCTTACCGCCGGCGGCGGCCAGGGCTTCTGCGTCAATCTCTCGGTCGACACCGGTTCCGTCGACATCATGGAATTTGCCCGCAGCCTCGGCGCGCTCTACATCGATACGGTGGTCGAGCCCTGGCTCGGCTTCTATTTCGACAAGAATGCCGGCCCGGAAGCGCGCACCAACTACGCCCTGCGCGAAAGCATGCTGGCCGCCAAGCGCCGCACGCCCGGCGGTCCCACCGCGGTTTCCTGCTGCGGCGCCAATCCCGGCATGGTCTCCTGGTTCGTCAAGCAGGCCCTGCTCGACGTCGCCGAGGCCACCGGCCACGGCTCGGCCGATCCCAAGACCCGCGAGGAATGGGCCGCGCTCGCCCGCAAGGTCGGGGTCAAGGGTATCCACATCGCCGAGCGCGACACCCAGCGCGCCAAGCATCCCAAGCCCCGCGGGGTGTTCGTCAACACCTGGTCGGTGGAGGGCTTCATCTCCGAAGGCATGCAGCCGGCCGAGCTGGGGTGGGGCACGCACGAGACCTGGATGCCCGAGACCGGCCGCACCCACAAGGAAGGCTGCGGCGCGGCGATCTATTTGCTGCAGCCCGGCGCCAACACCCGCGTGCTGAGCTGGTGCCCGACGCCCGGCCCGCAATATGGCTTCCTCGTCACCCATAACGAAGCGATCTCGATCGCCGACTATCTGACGGTGCACGAGAATGGCGAGGCGGTCTACCGCCCGACCTGCCACTACGCCTATCACCCGGCCAATGACGCCGTGCTCTCGCTGCACGAGATGTTCGGCGCCGCCGGCAAGGCGCAGGACAAGTTCGTCATCCTCGACGAGAAGGAAATCGAGGACGGCGCGGACGAACTCGGCGTGCTGCTCTACGGCCATGGCAAGAACGCCTACTGGTACGGTTCCCAGCTCACGGTCGAGGAGACCCGCAGGCTCGCGCCCTACCAGAACGCCACCGGCATGCAGGTCACCTCGGCCGTGCTCGCCGGCATGGTCTGGGCCTTGGAGAATCCGGACGCGGGCATCGTCGAGGCCGACGAAATGGATTTCCGCCGCTGCCTCGAGGTGCAGAAGCCCTATCTCGGCCCGGTCAAGGGCTACTACACCGACTGGACCCCGCTCGACGGCCGCCCCGGTTTCTTCCCGGAGGACATCGACACCTCCGACCCCTGGCAGTTCCGCAACATCCTGGTGCGGTAAGCCACTTTACCTTCTCCCCTTGCGGGAGAAGGTGCCCGAAGGGCGGATGAGGGGTGGACGAAACCCCTCCCAGCACTAAACTGCTCAGGCCTCTGGATGGAAACCATGAAGCCTGAGCAACGCGATTTCGCACGTAAATTGCGTCACGATCTTACGGATGCTGAGGCCAAGCTTTGGCATCTTTTGCGCGGCCGTCGGCTTGCTCATTTGAAGTTCCGCCGCCAGGTACCGATCGGGCGTTATGTCGTCGACTTCGTCTGCCTTAGATATCGCCTCATCATCGAGGCGGATGGCTCCCAGCACGCCGAGAGCACGCACGACCACATTCGTGACAGCTGGCTGGCAGCACAAGGGTTTACAATCGTCCGTTTCTGGAATGCCGACATCCTGCAATCTCCCACGGTGGTCCAGGACACCATTCTGGCTCGGGCTGGGCTGCCTTGGTAGGATGGGGTGCGTCCACCCCTCATCCGCCCCTTCGGGGCACCTTCTCCCGCAGGGGGAGAAGGCTATCGGTTGGCGTTGCGCTTTCAAAAATCCCCCTCTCCCTTGCGGGAGAAGGGGCCGGCAGGCGGATGAGGGGTGGCGATCCCTATCCGAACCCTTTTCCCGGTCTGTTCGAAAGGCCCTTGCTTGCCACCAGTTTCTCGAGCGCCGACAGCCAGTGTTCGTAGTAATGCGAGCCATCGTCGGCAGGCGCCGCCGCGATCTCGCGGCCCAGCGCTTCGGCCCATTCCGGCCAGGTGAACACGCCTTTTTCGTGGAGGGAGACGGCAAGCGCGAAGGCGCGAGCCTCCCAGGGCTCCCGGAACACGGGTTCGCCACGATCGCGCGGAATGGATGGAATGGCGTCAAGCGGGGTCAAGATAGCTCTCCCACAGATCGAGCATCACTGTCAGCGTCGGATCGGCCTGCGGCCCCCAGAGCTCGGTGCCGGCGAAGCGCACCGTATAGAGCCATTCGGGGTTCTCGCCTTCGCCATGGGCGTTGCTGTCCGGCAGCACGAACATGCCATGCGCCTCTACGACGGTGCCGAGATGGCCGCGCGCATAGCGCGGCAGCCTCGTATGGGTGATCTTGTGCTCGTTGCGCGCCCTGACGCCTTCGCCGGCGGCAAAACGCGCGGGCTGGGTGACCGGGCGGTCGCAGCGCGTGCCGGCGGCGAGCGCAGCCGGCACCTCGGCGGCCTTGATCACGCGCTTTAGCGGTTTTCCCGGCTCGATCACCCGCCCCTCGGCAAGCTCGACCTCGCTGACCAGCGCTTTCGCCAGCAGCAGCTTGATCAAGGCCTTGATCCAGATCTCGTAATAGGAGGAGGACAGATAATCCGCCGGCGGCAGGCTCTCGCGCGCATAGCGCCCGGCATCGAGCGGCCAGGAGCCGGTCGCGCCCATCGCCAGCGTCACGGCCAGCGCCCGCTTCTCCCAGTCGGCATGGAAGAAAGGTTCGTCCTTTTCCGGCGCGATCGGCCCGAAGCCCATCATGCCGCCGAGGTCCTGCGCACCGTTCATGGCAAACTCCGAGCAAGGCAAGGCCAAGAACCTGTCTTACGCGGAGTCGGTCCTGCTTGGCAAAAGCAATGAAGCCTCAGCCCCGCCCCGGCAGCATGCTCTGCAGCACGCCGTCGCGATCCCACAGCCAGTGCTTGAAGGCGGCGGCCACATGTAGCAGGACCAGGCCGATCAGCACGAGCGCGAGGCGGTGATGCAGCGCCTTCATCCGTTCGGAAAGCTCGAAATCGGGCGCGACGAGATTGGGAACATGCCCTCCTCCGGGCAGTTGGATCGGCAGCGGCAGCGGCGAGGCCGAGATCATCACATAACCGGTGACCAGCATGGCGAAGATCAGGCCGTAGAGGGCGACATGCACGGTCTTGCTCAGCACGCGTTCATGGCGCGGCATGCTCTCCGGCAATACCGGCGCCCGGGCCAGGAGGCGCCAGGCGGCGCGCAACGCCATCAGCAGGAAGACGAGAGCGCCCAGACTCTTGTGCAGCTGGTAGAGATCGAAGCGCTGGCCCTGGTCCTCCACCCATTCCACCATGGCAAGGCCGAGCCCCAGCATGAACAGGATGAGGGCAGCGCAGGACCAATGCAGGAATTGCCCGGTCGCGCTCCAGCGATGGCTGCGGGACGCCGTTCCCTTCATCACCACCCTCGTCACTGGGCCTGCGCTTCCGTGGTGACGATCAGGTCGACGTCGTTGCTGATCGCCGGAAAGCCCGCGCTCATGTTGAAGGCGAGCCGCTTGATCACGCCCGTCGCCCGGAAGCCGATCTGCGAGCTTCCCCTGTCGGCCGGCTTGTCCAGGGCGACATCGATGGTAAGCGGTCGGGTAATGCCTCGGATGGTGAGATCGCCGGTGACCCGGGCGTGGCTGTCATCGACCTTCTCGACCTTGGTGGAGGTAAAGGTGATGGTGGGATATTGCGCCACGTCGAAGAAGGCATCGGTGCGCAGATAGTCGTTGAAGGAGGGCGAGCCGACATCGACCGATTTCGCCGCCACCTTGAAACTGACGCGGCTGGCGGCGGGGTTGTCGAAATTGATCGAGATCCTGCCGTCGAAATCGCGGAAGCGCCCCTTGGTGCGTGGCCAGCCGATGCCGTCGACGACGAAGCCCACCGAGGTCCGCGCCGGATTGATGCGCCAGTTGCGCGCCTGGGCGGAATCGGCCTGGCTCGCGCCAATGAGGCAGGCGACTAGGGGAATGACTCCCAGCGAGAGGCTCTTCAGTCTTGCGGTGGTCGTGCTTGCGGTGGTCATGGCTCAGTTCCGTCTCGATCCGTCACGCAGAAGGTTCGTCTGGAAAACACACCGTGCTGGATTTTATTCGTAACCCCGGCAATTGCCCGATCACAACGGGGTGAACGGGCAGGCCATACTCCGCCTTCTCTGGCACCGTCATTGACAACGCCACCCGCCTGGCGCATTGGGCTCGCCCCCAATTTTCATGATCGGTGCCACCATGCTGCCCACGACCGTGAAAGACTTGGCCTGCCTCGGCGAGCGCATCGTCGTCCTCGGCCCTTCCAATGCCGGCAAGTCGACGCTGGCCGTCGCCCTCTCCAAAAAGCTCGCGGTGCCCGCCGTGCATCTCGACCAGCTCCACCATCGGCCCCATACCGATTGGCAGCCCCGGCCGGAGGCCGAGTTCGCGGCCCTGCACGATGCTGCCATCATGGAAGAGCGCTGGGTGATGGAGGGCAACTATTCGCGCCTGATGCCTCAGCGCTTCGCCCGGGCGACGGGTGCGATCCTGATCACCTCCCATCACTGGCTGCGCTTCTATCGCTATCTCAAGCGCACCCTGGTCAACCGCTCCAGCCGCGCCGGCCATCTGGAGGGCGCCAAGGACAGTCTCAAATGGGAGATGGCCCACTGGATCCTGGTCAAGACTCGCGACAGCACCAGCAAATATGCCGCGATCATCGGCCAATCCGGCCTGCCCGCCGTCGAATGCCACACGGCAAAGGCACTCAACGAACTCTATCGGGCCTGGGATTTGTAGGGACCATCCTTCCTGGGACCGCCGGCTTCCAGCCGGCTTTTGCAACCACTGTACTTGTCAAGAAGGAAGAGCCGGCTGGAAGTAGCGGTCCCAGAAAACCGGCGCTGCGCCTATCGCTTGTTCGGTCTTGATACCGTTGGGCTCATCCCCCGATCTCCTCCTTGCGCCTGGCGATATAGGCATCAACAGCCTCACGCACGGCCGGATCGAGGGGGGGCGGGACATAGGCATTCCGCGTTTTTTTCCAGACATCCAGTGCACGGTCGGTCGCCGTGCGCTCGCCGGCGTCGCGCCAGTTCTCGAAATTGGACCAGTCGGAGAGCACGGGGCGATAGAAGGCGTTCTCGTAGCGGGCGAGCGTGTGGGGCGAGCCGAAGAAATGGCCGCCCGGCGCCACACCCCGGATGGCATCGAGCGCGATCTCGTCGTCGCCGAACTCGACGGGCTTGAGGATCTCGGCCCAGCCGCGCAGCAATTCGGCGTCGATCACGATCTTTTCGAGGCTCGCCGACAGCCCGCCTTCGAGCCAGCCGGCCGCGTGATTGATGAGATGGCTGTGGCTCATGATCGCCGCCCAGAGCGAGAAGCTGGTCTCCCAGGTCGCCTGGGCGTCCGGGGCCGGGCTGGCATTGACGGCGCTGGTGCGCACCGGCACGCCGAGGCGCCGGCCGAGCTGGGCCGTCGCCAGGGCCGCATTGACATATTCGGGCGTTCCGAAGGCGGGGGAGCCGGTCTTCATGTCGACATTGGAGGTGAAGCCGCCCATCACGCAGGGCGCGCCAGGCCTCAGCATCTGGCAGAGCGCGATGATCGACAGGGCCTCGGCCGTCTGCTGCACCAGGGCACCGGCGAGGGTCACCGGGGCCATCGCGCCCATCAGCGTGAAGGGCGTGATCACCACGCATTGGCCATGTTCGGCCATGATCATGATGCTGTCGAGGATGTCCTCGTCGACCACGCGGGGCGAATTGACGTTGGTCACCGTCATCAGGGTCGGGCGTTCGGCGAGGGTTTCGATGCTGCAGCCATGCTCGATCGCCGAAAGCGCCAGCGCATCGCGTGCCTGCACGCCGCCGACGCCGCGCGCCGCCCAGACCAGATCCGACAATTCGATATGGGCGCGGTACATTTCCAGATGCCGCACGGGGACGGCGACATCGACCGGCTCCACCACCACGCCGCCCTGCCAATGCAGCAGCCCGAGGCCGTTGGTGATCTTGAGGATGTCGCGGAAGGCCTCGAGGTCGCCATAGCGGCGGCCACGATCGAGGTCGCGGATGTTGGGCGCGCCGTTGACGGGGCCGAAATTGACGACATTGCCGCCCACATGCAGGTCCCGTTCGGGATTGCGGGCATGCAGGACGAAGCTGCCGGGCGCCTTGGCCAGCATGGCCTCGACGATGTCGCGGCCGAGGCGCACCATCTGCGTCGCTTCGTCGACCAGGGCGCCATGGGCGGCATAGGCTTGGCGCGCCCTCGGGCTGAGGATCTTCATGCCGTCGGTTTCGAGCAGCGCATAGGCGGCATCGAGGATGCGCTCGACCTGCTCGGGCGAGAGGATATCGACCGGCGCGAAGCGGTTGGTCAGCCGCGGCAATTGCGTCGTCAACGGTCCAGTGTTGCGGGCGCCGCGCTCGCGCCGGCGCGGATGGGCGTTTTCGCGGGAAACGGGCTGGTCCGTCATGTCCTGGCTCATCCTGAGGTGGGCAAATACTTTCGGCTGGGCGAGACGGCACCGTTCAGAACAAAGCGGGCCGTTGAAGTCCCCTCGCCCCGCTTGCGGGGAGAGGATAGAGGTGAGGGGCTGTGCGGACGGTGGGGGATTGAGGGATCGAAGATGCGTTATGGTCGATGGATGCGCAAAGCATAATCCTGTCAACCTTGGCACCGCCCCTCACCTCTATCCTCTCCCCGCAAGCGGGGCGAGGGGGCACGAGCGGTACGCCTTATCCTCGTTCGTCTCATCTCGCCCAACCGCTTCTTTACCCTCTCAGCCTCCCGCCATTGGGGTCGTGCAGGGGTGCCGCGCGCAGGATGGCCGGACGGTCCTCACCGAAAATGTCGATGGCGAAGGCGGCACCATCCTCGTGATACTCGCTCTTGACGTAGCCGATGGCGAGGCTCTTGCCGACATAATGGCCATAGCCGCCCGAAGTGACATGGCCGACGACGTTGCCGTCCTTGAGGATCGGCTCGTAGCCGATCACCTCGGTATCGGTATCGACCTCCAGCACCGCAAGCCGCCGCTTCGGGCCGCGCTCGCGCTCCGCCAGCACGGCGTCACGGCCGGTGAAGCCCTCTTTCTTGAAGTCGATGAAGAGGTCGAGCCCGGTTTCGGCCGGGGTGTAATCAGGCCGGAAATCCTTGTTGAAGGAGCCATAGCCCTTTTCGAGGCGCAAGGAAGAGAGCGCCCTGCCCCCGAACAGTTTGAGTCCGAGGTCGGCGCCCGCTTCGACGATCTCGTCATAGAGCGTGGCCTGGAAATCCGGCGTGGTCCAGACCTCATAGCCGAGCTCGCCGGTGAAGCCGGCGCGCGAGAAGATCACCGGGGACATGCCGACCGCCGTCTCCTTGACGGCGAAGAGCTTGAAGGCGTCCGGCGAGAGATCTTCGCGCATGAGGCGCTGCATCAGCGTGCGGGCGTTCGGGCCGGCAACGGAAAAGCCCGTCAGGGTCGAAGCCGCCGATCGCACATGCACGTTTTCGGGCGGCTCTTGCTGCCAGAACCAGCGCAGGTGATAAGCCTCGGCAAAGCCCGAGCCGATCAGGAGATAGCGATCGATGGCGAGGCAGGCGATGGAGAGATCGCCGACGATGCGGCCCTGCGAGTTGAGCATCGGCGCGATCGCCATGCGACCCGGGCGGGGCAGCTTGCAGGCCAGCAGCTTGTCGAGCCAGGCGCGCGCACCGGCGCCGGTGATCTCGTATTTGCCGTAGTTGGAAGTCTCGTAGAGACCGACGGCTTCGCGCACGGCCAGGCATTCGGCCTTCACATAGGGGAAGGCGTTGGAGCGCCTGTAGGTGGGATTCTCGACGGGTTCGACACCCGGCGGGGCAAACCAGAGCGCGTGTTCCAGGCCGAAATTGGCGCCGAACACCGCGCCGGCCTTCTTCAGGCGGCCATAGACCGGCGTGCGGCGCAGCGGGCGGGCATCCGGCAGTTCCTCGTTCGGAAAGGCCAGGCGGAAGCGGCGGCGATAATTCTCGATCACCTTGGCCTTGGTGTAGCGCGGCGTGGCAAACACGCCGAAGCGGGCGACGTCCATGGCCATGATGTCGGCGCCCGGATCGCCCTCGGCCATCCAGCGCGACAGGGTCAGCCCGATGCCGCCCCCCTGGCTGAAGCCCGCCATCACGGCGCAGGCGACCCAGAAATTCGGCAGGCCCTTGACCGGACCGACCAGCGGATTGCCATCGGGGGCGAAGGTGAAGGGCCCGTTGATCGATTTCTTGATGCCGGCGCGCCCGACGGCCGGAAAATGCTCGAAGCCGACTTCCAGCTCGGGGGCGATGCGGTCGAAATTGTCGGGCAAGAGCTGGGTGGCGAAATCATCCGGCGTCTTGTCGACCGACCAGGGCGTGCAATTGTGCTCATAGGTGCCGAGCAACGCGCCCTTACCCTCCTGGCGCACATAGATCTCGCCGGAGAAATCGGTGGTGTTGATGATCTCCTTCTCGAGGCCCTCCAGCTCCGGGATGGCTTCGGTGACGATGTAATGGTGCTCCATCGCCAGCACCGGCAGCTCGATGCCGACCATGCGCCCGATCTCGCGAGCCCACAGGCCGCCGGCATTCACCACATGCTCGGCATAGATGGAGCCCTTGTCGGTGGCGACGTCCCAAGAGCCGTCGGGACGCTGGCTGAGGCCGGTGACCCGGGTGAAGCGATGGATCTCGGCCCCGAGCTTGCGGGCCGCGGCGGCATAGGCGTGGGTGGTGCCCCAGGGATCGACATGGCCGCCATCCGAGCGCCAGAGCGCACCGGTGAAGTATTTCTCCTCGATCAGCACGTTGCGCCGCTTGGCTTCGGCCACCGGGATGATCTCGGTTTCCATGTCGAGGTAGCGGGCCCGGCTGGCGACCAGGCGCAGATAGTCCATCTCGCCCTCATTGGCGGCGAGCATCAGGCCGCCATTGGCGTGGATGCCGCAGGACTGACCCGTCAGCGCCTCCAGCTCGCGATAGAGGTCGATCGTATATTTCTGCAGCTTGGAGACGTTGGCATCGCCATTGAAGGTGTGCATGCCGCCGGCGGCGTGCCAGGTCGAGCCCGAGGTCAGCTCGTTCTTCTCGATGAGGGCGACGTCCGTCCAACCGATCTTGGCCAGGTGATAGAGGATGGAACATCCCACCACGCCCCCGCCGATCACCACGGCACGCACTTCGCTCTTCATTCTCGAGACCCTTTCAAAGCATGAGTCCCTGATACACGACATCAGCCCGCTTCGCGACGATGGTAGGGAAAACGCATCGATGACAAAACAAACATGATGAGAGTCAACTTATCGGGCCTTACGACCTAAAAGTTTGAATTATAAACAATTGGTAGAGATGGAAACGAACATTTCAGGCATGGGCCCGATCTTGCGGAGTACAGCGCAAGACAGGTGGATCGATCTCCAGATCGACCATCTTGAAACCGCCCGCTCGAAGGCAGCTGGTCGATCCAGCTCCATCAAATAATGGAGCTGAGGAGATCCCCACCAATCTGGCTCCTCCCCGCCTCACCCTGTCGCAAAGCGGGCCTCCAACAGGTCCAGCTCGCGCACCAATTTGCGAGCTACCTCGTCCGAAAGCCGCCGTGTCCGGGCGTATTGGAAGATCTCGTCGCGCTCGGCCCTGAGGCCCGCCAGGCGCAGCTGGCGCTCGATCTCGTCGATCCGGCGAGTCAGCTCGGCTTCCTCGCCGGTCTGCAGATGTCCGTCGATGCGCTGGCGATAGAGTTCCATGATGCGTACGCTGGCATCGACATAGAGATCGGCATCGCTGCGTCCCAGTCCCAATTCGTGCTGGGTGCGCTCGATCGCCTTGATGGCGGCCTCCGCCGCAGCGATGCGGGCCTGGTCCTCCTCTTCCTGATGGGACGGCTCGGGCGGCAATTCCAGGCCCTTGAGCAGCCGGGGAAGCCCCACGCTCGCTGCCACCAGGGACATCACGATCACCCCGGCCGCCAGGAAGATGGCGAGATCGCGCGCCGGGAAGGGCGAACCGTCGGTCAGGGCCAAAGGCAGCGTCAGCACGCCGGCCAGGGTGATGGCGCCCCGCACGCCGGCGAGCGAGGCGGCGGCGATCAGCCGCCAGCTTGGCAGCATCACCGCCTTGCCCTGGCGGGCGGCGCGGAACAGGGTGAAGCGCAGCGAGGTCCACACCCACAGGAAACGCAGGATCGCGAGCGCCAGCGTGATGGCGAGGACGTAGACGATCATCCAGATCGCCCCATGGCTCTCGGCCGCAGCCGCGACGATCTGGGGAATCTGCTCGCCGAGCAGCACGAAGATGATGCCGTTGGCCGCGAACTGCACCATGTCCCACACCGCACCGCCGCGCATGCGGGCCGCGACCAGCGACTGCCCCAAACGCTCGACATAGCTCATGGTCATGCCGGCGGCGACGGCCGCCAGGATGCCGGAGCAATGCAGTTCTTCGGCCAGGAGGTAGGCGGCGAAGGGGATCAGCAGGCTGACCAGCACCTGGGAGCCCGCCTCGTCGCCGAAGCGGCGCGCAACCCAGCGATTGGCGAGGGACGCACCCCAGGTGACGGCAATGCCGATGGCAATGCCCCCGCTCGCCACCCACAGGAAGGTGCCGAGCGCACTGGTGAAGGAGAAGGTGCCGGTCAGGGCCGCGGCGACGGCAAAACGCATGCAGACCAGGCCGGAGGCATCGTTCAGCAGCGATTCGCCTTCCAGCACATGCATCAGCCGCTTGGGGATGGGCACTCGGGCCGCGATGGCGGACACCGCGATCGGATCCGTCGGCGACAGCACGGCGGCGAGCGCAAAGGCTACCGCCAGCGGCATGGACGGGATGATCCAGTGAATGAAGAAGCCGACCCCGATCACGGTGAACACAACCAGGCCGAAGGCGAGCTCGAGGATGGTGCCCTTGTCACGGAACAGGCCATCCTTTGGAATGCGCCAGCCATCCAGGAACAGCAGTGGCGGCAGGAACAGGAGGAAGAAGACCTGCGGATCGAGCTCGACCCTGAAATTGGCAAAGGACGCGATGAGCGCGCCGAAGCCGATCTGAACCAGTGGCAGAGGCAGGACGATGGGCAGCATCCTGGCGAGCGCGCCGCTGAGAACGACCGCCAGCAACAACAATAGAATGACCGAGATCGTCTCCATGCCCGCCTTGTCCGCTCGTGTTGCGGTCAGGCTAGGAAGCGGCTGTTAAGATATTGTTGACCAGTCCGAGTTTTCACCAGCACGCGGGCAGATGGGCCTATCCGGCATTGCTGCCGGACGACCGAGAATTTTCCAAGGAACCCAGGCTACGACCAAGCCTCATCAACGCAATAACGCACAACAACAGGCGCAGGACGGCCAAGGGATGGGCATAGCCGCAATTGTCCATTGCGCGACATGTTGGCTTAATTCTAAAGCATTTTGCGATTAGACGGAGCCACCAAGAATCGCAAAGACGCGTCAGAACAATAAGCTAGAGCAAATAAGCGTTCACGCTTGAACGCGCTTTGCTCTAGGTTGAACCAGATGGTGGGCCGACAAAAATCTGGGCTGCCTTGCCGGTAAAGCGGCGTCGGGGGAAACAACATGTCTTCTTACAAATCCATTGAGCAAAATCCGAAATATCAGGAACTGGTGCGGCGCCGAAGAACGCTCAGCCTCACGCTTTCGGCAATCATGATGATCATCTATTTCGGCTTCATCCTGGTCGTGGCCTATCTGCCGGGCGTGCTCGGGCAGCATCTGGGCACCGGCGTCACCACCATCGGCATTCCGATCGGCATCCTCGTCATCATCGCGGCCTTCATCCTCACCGGCATCTATGTCCGCAAGGCCAATGCGGAATTCGACACGCTGACCCAGGAGATCGTCAAGGAGGCACGCGGATGAAGCGCAGCACCCTCGCCCTCGCCGCCTTCCTGCCGGCTCTCACCGCCACCCAGGCCCTCGCCGACGCGGTCTCCGGACCGGTCCAGCAGCAGGCGACCAACTGGCACGCCATCGTCATGTTCGGCCTGTTCGTCCTTCTCACGCTGGGGATCACCGCCTGGGCCGCCAACCGCACCAAATCGGCCTCGCAATTCTACACGGCGGGTGGCGGCATCACCGGTTTCCAGAACGGCCTTGCCATTGCCGGCGACTTCATGTCAGCGGCTTCCTTCCTCGGCATTTCCGGCCTGGTCTACATGAAGGGCTATGACGGCCTGATCTATTCGATCGGCTGGCTGGTCGGCTGGCCCATCGTCACCTTCCTGATCGCCGAGCCCCTGCGCAATCTCGGCAAGTTCACCTTCGCCGACGTCGCCTCTTTCCGCTTCAAGCAGACGCCGATCCGCGTGCTCGCAGCCTTCGGCACGCTGGTGACGGTGGCCTTCTACCTGATCGCGCAGATGGTCGGCGCCGGCAAGCTGATCCAGCTGCTGTTCGGGCTGCAATACAGCTACGCCGTCGTCATCGTCGGCGTCCTGATGATGCTCTACGTCACCTTCGGCGGCATGGTCGCCACCACCTGGGTGCAGCTGATCAAGGCCTGCCTGCTCTTGGGCGGCGCCACCTTCATGGCCCTGATGGTGCTGCTCACCTTCAACTTCAGCCCCGAAGCCCTGTTCGCCAAGGCGGTGGAGGTCCATCCCAAGGGCGCGGCCATCATGCAGCCGGGCACGCTCGCCAATCCGCTCTCGGCCATCTCGCTCGGCCTCGCCTTGATGTTCGGCACGGCCGGCCTGCCGCACATCCTGATGCGCTTCTTCACCGTCGCCGACGCGAAGGAAGCCCGCAAATCGGTGTTCTACGCCACCGGCTTCATCGGCTATTTCTACATCCTCACCTTCATCATCGGCTTTGGCGCCATCACTCTGGTGTCGACCAACCCGGCCTTCCTGACTGATCCATCCAAGGGGCTGGAGGCGATCCGGGGCGGCATCAACATGCCCGCTATCCATCTGGCCGACGCGGTCGGCGGCGATGTCTTCCTCGGCTTCATCGCCGCCGTCGCCTTCGCCACCATCCTGGCCGTGGTCTCCGGCCTGACGCTGGCGGGCGCCTCCGCCATCAGCCACGACCTCTACGCCACCGTGATCAAGGGCGGCAAGGCCAGGGAGCAGGACGAGATCCGCGTTTCCAAGATCACCACCATCGTCCTCGGCATCGTCGCCATGGTGCTCGGCATCACCTTCGAGAACGTCAACGTCGCCTTCATGGTGGGCCTGGCCTTCGCCATCGCGGCCTCCTGCAACTTCCCGGTGCTGCTGATGTCGATGATGTGGCGCGGCATGACCACGCGCGGCGCCGTGATGGGGGGTTATCTCGGTCTGATCTCGGCCCTGCTCGGCGTCATCTTCTCGCCCGGCGTGTGGGAAGCGGTGCTCGGCCACCCCAAGGGCTCGGCGCCGTTTCCCTATGAGAACCCCGCACTGTTCTCGATGGCCCTGGCCTTTGCCGGCATTTGGCTGTTCTCCAAGCTCGACAACAGCCAGCGCGCCGCCGAGGACCGGGCCGGCTTCGACGACCAGTATGTCCGGTCGCAGACCGGCATTGGCGCCACGGCGGCGAGCAAGCATTGACGAAGGTCGGATGAGGTTCCACCCCTCATCCGGCTGCCGCCACCTTCTCCCGCAAGGGGAGAAGGAATTTTGTTCGGCTCGAACTATCCCAATGAGGCCCCTTCTCCCCTTGCGGGAGAAGGTCCCGGCAGGGGGATGAGGGGTGGAACTTTCAGTCCAGCCTCAAGCCATATTCGGCCGCGCTCTCGACCAGCACCTCGGCGAAGGCCTGGGCCAGGGTCGAGGGGGCGAAGAGATCATAGGCCGGCTCGTCGGAGACCTGGTGCAGCAGGACCGGGATCTGCGCCATCAGGGTGCGCGCGACATGGCCCTGCCCGAACACGCGCGGATGCAGGTCGATCCGGCATAGTTTCATCAGTACGCTGCGCGCCTTGGGCCCCGACAGGCGCAGCACGCCGAAGGCAGAGGAAAGATCCACCACCGAGGCGCTCTCGCCGAGCGCATGCTTGAGGCTGACGGCAAGGCTGCCCGGACGTCCGTGCTTGTCCAGCACCAGCCAGTCGCAAGGCCCGAGCGAGAGCAGCTTAAGCGCCCCCGAGACCGCCGACCGGCCGGGCTCCGGCAGATCGAGGCCGAACTCGGCCTGGAGCGCCCGGCGCAGGCCCGCCTCCCCGCCCCGGCGCAGCTTGATCTCGGCGATATCGGGGCTGCGCTCGGCCAGTTGCACCTCTGCGACGCGATCGGAGGGACGATCGGGGATCAGGGCGTGATGACCGGGCACCGAACGCGGCAGGACCAGCGGCTCGACGGCCCCGACCGGCGAAGCATCCTTCACCCTGAGATTGTCCGGATCGACGAAATGCGGAGAGACGATGGTAACGTCGCAGGCCTCGCCGCGCACGGGATCGGCGGCATGAAGCCTCTGCCCGATCCGCTCCCTGCCCCCGCGCAGCAGGGCAAGGCCGATGAAGCCCTTCCCCTCGGTGGTCGGGCAGGCAGCGGTGACGAAGCCGAGGCTTTCCTTCGACTCCGGCGTCGCCGTGAGATGGGCACCGGCCCGCAGCTTGCGGCCGGGATCGTCCACCTTCACGCCGACCAGGACGAGGCGCCCGGGGTCGGCAAGGCCAGGGCGGCCCGCCAGGGCGCGGCCGACATAATCGCCCTTTTTCTTGAGCATGCGCCCGAGGCCGAGATCGGCGGCCGTGGTCTGGCCGTTGAGCTCGCTGCCGGCGACATGCCCCTTCTCGATCCGAAGCAGGTTGAGGGCATCGAGCCCATAGGGCTTGATGCCGAAGGGCTTGCCGGCGGCGAGGATCGCTTCCCACACCGGCTCGGCATGGCCTGAGGGCACGCTGACCTCATAGGCGAGTTCGCCCGAGAAAGAGATGCGGAAAAGCCGGCCGGAAACCCCGGCGATCACGGCCTCGGCGACGGCCATGAAAGGGAAGGCGACATCGTCGAGATCCTGGCTGACGATGCGGGCGAGCACCGCCCGGGCCTTCGGGCCTGCCACGGCGAAAGTCGCCCATTGATCGGCGACATTGGTGATCTCAACGTCGAGATCAGGCCACACCGCCTGATGGTGGAATTCCAGATGCTCCAGCACCGGCCCGGCATTGGCCGTGGTGGTGGTGACGAAATAATGGTCCTCGGCCAATCTCGACGTGGTGCCGTCGTCGAGGACGATGCCGTCCTCGCGCAGCATCAGGCCGTAACGGGCCCGTCCCACGGGCAGGGACGAGAAGGTGTTGGCATAGATGCGGTCTAGAAAGGCGCCGGCGTCGCGGCCTTGGACGTCGATCTTGCCGAGCGAGGAGGCGTCGGTGACGCCGACGGCCTCGCGCACGGCCTTGGCCTCGGCCAGCACCGGCGCCCAGCTGGTATCGCGTGAGGGGGAATAGACCAGAGGCCGCAGCCAGAGCCCGAGCCTGACGAAGACGGCGCCATGCCGCGAATGCCAGTCATGCAGAGCCAGGCGGCGCTTGGGCCGGAAATGCTCGCCCGTCTCGGCCCCGGCCAGCGCACCGAAGGAGACCGGCGAGGCATAGGGCCGGGAGGTCGGCAGGCCGGTCTCGGCAAGGCTCTCGCCCTTCTCGGCGGCGAGGATGGCGCTGCCGACGAGGCCGCCGGTCTTGCCCTGGTCGGTCGCCATGCCATGCGTGGTGTAGCGCTTGGCATGCTCGACATGGGCATAGCCCTCACGCACCGCCAGCCGCAGGTCGTCGGCGGTGACGTCGTGCTGCAGGTCGACGAAGGCCTTGCTCGCGCCGCGCGAAGGCCGGACCTCCCAGAAAGGCTGGGGCGGCGTGCCCTCCCCCTCCACACCGGCGGCATCGCCGACGATCCCGATCCGGTCATTGCCCCGGGCGCGGAAGGCCACGGCATTGTCGTCCCATTCGAACGGCAGGCGGGCCTGGCCGGCGAGCTGCAGCCGGGGATCGTGCCCGCCGGAGATGCAGAGCAGATCGGCCAGCAGCATTTGCGGCCGCAGCCTTGCCGCGACCGGCGTGATGGTCAGGACATGCAGCGGCGCGCCCTCGGTGGCCGAGACCTGCGAGCCGAACCAGACGGGGATGCCGGATCGCTCCGCTTCGCGGCCGGCCGCCGAATCGGGCCGGGTATCGATGATGC
The DNA here is from genome assembly GCF_017813775.1 of Labrys sp. LIt4. Classification (NCBI taxonomy): domain Bacteria; kingdom Pseudomonadati; phylum Pseudomonadota; class Alphaproteobacteria; order Hyphomicrobiales; family Xanthobacteraceae; genus Labrys; species Labrys sp. LIt4. The sequence goes on along the minus strand of NZ_JAGIPY010000015.1, from coordinate 89,701 downwards.
CGGCGATCTCGACGCCGGCAGCGGCAAGCTGCCTGGCCGAAGCATAGGCGCGGTCATTGTTGACGAAGAAGGCCGCCCTTCGCCCCGGTGCCACCCCGAAGCGTGCGACATAAGTCGCCGCAGCCGACGCCAGCATCACGCCCGGCCGGTCATTGCCGGGGAAGGCGATCAGGCGTTCCTGCGCGCCGGTGGCGAGCACGATCCGGCCCGGGCGGATGATCCACTGGCGTTGGCGCACCTCGTGCGGCCTCGGCACGGCGCGGTGATCGGCCACCCGCTCGACGGCGCCGACCACCAACCCGTCATAGAGGCCATAGGCGCCGGTGCGGTTGAGCAGCGTCACCTCGGGAAGCGCCGCGAGTTCGGCAAGCTTGTCGGTCAGGTCGTCGCGCGCCGCGGGATCGAGCAGCGCCGAGCCACCAAAGGCGAAATCCTGCTCCAGCACGATCACGCGCTTGCCGGCCCGCCCGGCCGCCAGCGCGCTGTCGAGCCCCGATGGCCCGGAGCCGACGATCAGGAGGTCGCAATGGGCATGCATGGTGTCGTAGCTGTCGGGATCGGGCTCCCGCGCTGCCCGTCCCAGCCCCGCCGCGCGGCGGATCAACGGCTCATAGACCTTTTCCCACCAGGCCGCCGGCCACATGAAGGTCTTGTAGTAGAAACCCGCCGGCAGGAAGGGCGACAGCCAGCCATTCACCGCGCCGAGATCGAAGCCGAGCGTGGGCCAGCGGTTCTGGCTCACCGCCTCCAGCCCCTCGAAGAGCTCGATGGTGGTGACGGGGATATTGGGTTCGCGCCGGGCGCCGGCACGCAGTTCCACCAGGGCCGAGGGCTCTTCCGCTCCGGCCGTGAAGATGCCGCGCGGCCGGTGGTATTTGAACGAGCGCCCGACGATGCGCACGCCATTGGCCAGGAGGGCCGAGGCCAGGGTGTCGCCGCGATAACCATGCAGGATCTTGCCGTCGAAGCGGAAGGACAACGGCTTGCCGCGGTCGATCTGGCCGCCCTCGGCGAGGCGATAGGGCCCGCTCATGCCGGACGCTCCGGCAGGGCGATCTCGTCATGCCTGCTGACGACGGCCTGGATCTCGTGGCTGACGGTATCGCGCAGCACCTTCAGCACCTGCCGGCAGCCATGCACATGCTGCCACCATTCCAGGTGCCAGCCCGCCGGATTGGCCCGCTCATAGACATAATCGTAATAGGCTTGCGCCTCGGCCTCTTCGCCCGGCCGCCGCACCGAGGCATCGCCCCGATAACGGAACTCGACCTCGTCACGCAGGCCGCAATGGGGACAGGCAATTCTCAGCATGACGGGGAGGCCTTGGCATTAAAGCTCGACGTCATTGCGAGCCTGGCCAATCCATATGGATTGGCTCGAGCGAAGCAACCCAGGGGCCAAAGGGCGCAAAGGCTGGATTGCTTCGCTACGCTCGTAATGACGATAATTGCTGCCACGGGCTCGCCCATCTCAATGCATCCAGGCAAAGGGGCCGATGCCCCGTTCATCGATCACCCGCCCCTCCCGGAAGCGCTCCAGGCCGAAATGGGCGATCAGCGGGTGCGGCGCGCCGGTCGCCACCAGATGGGCGGTGGTAAAGCCGCCGGCGGGGATCGCCTTGAAGCCGCCATAGCACCAGCCGCCATTGAGATAGAGATTGCGCACCGGCGTGGTGGAGATGATGGGATTGCCGTCGGCTGTCATGTCCATCGCCCCGCCCCATTGGCGCAGCACGCGCAGGCGCCCCAGGGCCGGCATCAGCGTGAGGCCGGCCGCCAGCACGTCCTCCACCATCGGCAGGCTGCCGCGCCTTGCGTAGGAATTGTAGCCGTCGAGCGCGCCACCGAAGACAAGGCCGCCCTTATCCGACTGGCTGACATAGAAATGCCCGGCGCCATAGGTGACGACGCAGTCGATCAGCGGCTTGACGGCCTCGGAGACGAAGGCCTGCAGCACATGGGTTTCCAGCGGCAGGCGGAATCCCGCCATCGCCGCCAGCAGCGAGGAATGCCCGGCCACGGCGAACAGCACCTTGCCGGCGCGGATGCTGCCGAGGCTGGTCTCCACGCCGGTCACGGCATCACCCTCACGCGTGATGCCCGTGACCTCGCACTTCTCCACGATGTCGACGCCGCGCCGGTCTGCGGCGCGGGCATAGCCCCAGGCCACCGCATCGTGGCGCACCGTGCCGCCGCGCCTCTGCAGGAAGCCGCCGAGCACGGGAAAGCGGCCATTGTCGACATCCACCAGCGGCACCAGGCGCTTGACGCCGTCCTTGTCGAGCAGCTCGGCATCGACGCCTTCCAGCAGCATCTGGTTGGCCCGCCGGGCGAGCAGATCGCGCTGCCCATCCGCATGCACGAGGTTGAGGGCACCGCGCTGCGAGACCATGGCGTTGTAGTTGAGCTCGGCCTCCAGCCCCTCCCACAATCGCAGCGAAAAATCGTAGAAGCGGATGTTTTCGGGCGAGAAATAATTGGAACGGATGATGGTGGTGTTGCGCCCGACATTGCCGAGCCCGATGCCGCCGCGCTCCAGCACCGCGACATTGGTGATGCCGTGATTCTTGGCAAGGTAGTAGGCGGTGGCCAGGCCATGCCCGCCGCCGCCGACGATCACCACGTCATAGGCCTGCTTGGGCACCGCCTTGCGCCAGGCCGGCCCCCAGCCGCGATGTCCGCGCAGCGCCTCATAGGCCAAGCGAAATCCCGAATAGGCGGAAGAGATGACGGACATGGGCTCCGCTGTGATGCCGCGAGGGCGCCGGCCCGACGCAGGCGCCCTCCCGACTTAAGCACCTCGCCCGCCGCTGGCAATCGAAACACCGACGCACGCTTCCATTTTTCTCGCCGGCCCTTTGGAACCAGGACGACAGGGCCAGATCGCCCGCCCGATCGTCCGCAGCGCCATGCCGCAATTTTCTCCCAATTTTTCCGCCATTCCGGTCTTGCCCCGCGCGGCGCATATCTATATGAAGCGCCCGACCAGCTGCGGAGAGGTGGCAGAGTGGTTGAATGCACCGCACTCGAAATGCGGCATGGGGGCAACTCCATCGGGGGTTCAAATCCCTCCCTCTCCGCCATTTACTCCTGAAATCGTTAGCGTTTTTGGCGCGTAGGCGAGTGGCCTTCGAGATGCGCTTTGCCGGTTAGGCGCACTGTCGCCGTAATTCGTAATTCGAGTGCGGTGGGAAAATGTTTCCAGATTTCTCTCCTGCGCAAGAAGCGCAGCCCGCTCGGAGTGGATGCGTTTCTCATCGGATCGCTATCCCACGAGCCCCTATTAATTACCCGTAAAGGCCGCCATATTAACCACGACATAACGTCGGATTTGAAGAGCGCGTAGATGCCTGCCGTAACGCCCGAAGTTCTTGTCTGGGCACGTGAGACTGCCGGTCTGACGGTGGATCAGGCTGTGACCAAACTCGGCATTAAAACGGCTCGCGGGATATCCGGACGGGATCGACTTACCCGCATGGAAGCTGGTGAAACTGAAGTGACTCGCCCGCTTCTCGTGAAGATGGCGAAGTTGTATCGGCGCCCATTGCTCGCGTTCTACATGGCTGCTCCTCCCGCTAAGGGGAACCGGGGCGAGGACTTTCGGAGTCTACCTGAACGACTTACTGATGCAGAGCCGTTGGTTGACGCCCTTGTGCGTGATGTAAAAGCTCGCCAGTCCATGGTTCGGTCGATGCTTGAGGACGAGGAAGCAGAACCGTTAGAGTTCGTCGGATCTATGAGCATGACCGATGGTGTTGGCCCTGTCATCGCATCGATAAGACGAACGCTCGATATCGACCTTTTGGAATTTCGAGCGCAGGGTACACCAGAGGCTGCATTTGCTTTACTGCGTGAAAAGGTCGAAGCAGCAGGTGTTTTCGTACTGCTCATTGGCAACCTGGGAAGTCACCATTCTAATCTGGCGGTAGAAGCTTTTCGGGGATTTGCGCTAGCAGATCCGCTTGCCCCGTTCATCGTGATCAATGATCAGGATGCCAAGACAGCTTGGTCGTTCACGCTGCTGCACGAACTAGCGCACATTTGGGTCGGGGCTACCGGTGTCAGCGGGGCCTATGCCGAGGGCCGTCTCGAACGGTTCTGCAACGATGTTGCAAGCGGATTTTTGCTTTCTGGTCAGGAGCTAGTCTTCCTCGCGGCACAGCAGCATCTCCCGCTTGCTGATCTCGCCGGATTAATCTCGCAATTCGCAAGAGATCGGCTAATTAGCAAGTCGCTGGTTGCCTACAGGATGTTTCGTGCTGGAACACTTACGGAGGCCAATTGGCGTCAGTTGGCTAGCCAGTTTCAAGCTGAGTGGCAGGCTGCGCGCCAAGTTCAGCGAGAACGTGCGCGAGATCGAGAAGGTGGTCCGAACTATTACGTGGTGCGGCGCCACCGCCTTGGTACAGCGCTCCTGCGCCTAGTTGCTCGCAACCTGGATGAAGGCGCCCTAACGCCAACTCGGGCGAGCAAGGTCCTTGGTGTAAAACCACGTAGCGTCGCGCCGCTTCTGAACGTCGGCCCATTTCCCCTAGCGCAGGCAGGCTAGAGAGATGATCTACCTGCTTGACGCGAACGTCCTGATCACAGCGAACAATTCCTACTACCCAGTAGAGGTGGTCCCGGAGTTTTGGTCTTGGCTTTCCCACATGGGAGCAACCGGCCACATCAAAATGCCTCGGGAGACCATGGAAGAAGTTCAGGACGGTGGTGACAACGAAGATCGGGACCCGCTTTTTGCGTGGATTCAGCAACCGGAGAACAGATCTAACCTTCTCTTGAATGAAGAGGTTGATGTGGTGTTGGTGCAACAGGTCCTTGAGCGTTACGCGCCTGACCTAACTGACGATGAGATAGAGCAGATCGGCAGGGACCCGTTCTTGATTGCCTACGGCTTATCGGTCCCGGCAGATCGATGGGTAGTGTCGGCTGAGGTATCGTCGCCTCGCAAGCAGAGACAGAACCGGAAGGTTCCTGACGTTTGTCGTGACGTGGGTGTCAATTGTTGCGATACTTTCGGAATGCTGAGGGCGCTTCGCTTCACCACCCGTTGGGCACCCTGATCTCGAATTGCGGCAACAGTTTATTATTGCGCAACCATCATCCGTTACGACTCCGCCCAGAGCCTTCACTTAGGCCGGCCCCCGCGCCAACAAGCGTAGTGGCGGGAAACGCGCGCGTCGCCCCTTCCCGCAAGCCTATAGCCGGCTGCGCAGCTCTGCCAGGTCGGCGGCGAACCAGATATCCTGCCCGCGATTGGCTTCCCGCACGAAATCGCGCAGGGCGTCGCTACCGGCGATCCAGGCCGAGATGTCGCCGATCACGGCGAGGCGCAGGCGGTAATTGACGAATTTCTGCACCACCGTGCCGGCGAGCCGCGTGCGCAAGCGGAAGAAATCGTCAGCGAGCCGGGCGACGGGAATCGCGATCATAGTCGCCTCCTGCTCCCAGGCCTTGCCGAGAAAGCAGTTCACATCGCCCTCGCCGGCGAGTTTCTCGCCGTCCCCGGCGCAGACCAGCACCCTGACCCCCTCGATCTCCTCGACTCTGTCGCTCACGGTACTTCTCCCAAGGGCACCCGCCACGGCGGCATGCGCCCGCCCCTCTCAGACAATCTCGTAGATGTGATATTGGTCGCCCGTCGCCTGGGGAAAGTCCCGGCGCCGGAAGGCGGGCGGCACCTCGCCGTCCACCAGGGCGATGTCGACATTGGAGATATAGAAGCCGCCCTTAGCCATCAGACCGGGCAGATAAGCGATGATGTCGGCCACGATCGGCACGGCGCCCTGCCTGTCCTTGAGGCCGAGATCGGAATGGGCCAGCGCAGCCTTGCGCGGCAGACGCTCGGCGGCGGTGCGGATGGTCTCGGCGATATCGCCGAGGAAGAGCAGTTCGTCCGCCGGGCGCACGAAGACATTGGGGCTCACCCTGATGTCGAAGGCATAGATGTCCCGATCGGGGAAGTTCTGGCGCAAATGGTCATAGGTCCGGCCGTGGCCGAGACCGAATTCGAGAACCGGCCCCTCGACGCCCCGGACGAGTTCGACCGCGAGGTCGAGGCAGTTGCGCTGGGCAGTCATGCGATTGATGAAATTATCGAGGTAGCTCATTATCCATTTCACATCATTGCAGAAAACCCGGCCGGGCGCCGGAAGCCGGTTTCCGGAGGCTGTTTCCGGAGCGGATATGCCGGCCGTCATAAGCCACCGGCCCGCAGCGAGGCAAGCGGTCCTGCAGGCTCCGGCAAGCCGGGCAAGGCGGCGGCCGCAGCCTGCGGGTCTCTTCCAATGTCCGTCAAATTTGCCGGTGTGCGCGAACACAGCGTAGCGGCTAAGTTGATTCTGCGAACGGCGCGGCAATCTCCGAACAGATCCCCTCCCTGCCGTGTTGTTCGCGTCTTTCCAGCTCGTCTCTCTCTCGTCTAACCTCCCAGCCCGCGTAAGCGGGCTTTTTCTTTTCCTGCCTGCATTGAGCGAGGGGGCTGGGTTGCATCAGCTTCCGTTCGGTTATCCCCGGGAATAGGGAATGCCGATCTCGGCCCGTTCCAGCAGCCATTCCCAATGGCCGCGGGCATAGCCGCGCGAGACGTCGGCAAGCAGCTTGGCCATCTCGGCCTCGAGCGCGGAGATTTCCGCCATGGCGTGGCTGTTGGCGACCAGCAGGACGCGCACGGCCATACGCGCATCGCCGTCGCAATCGGCGATGACGCGCTCCACGTCCGCCTCCAGATCCTCCGGCAAAGCCCGTTCGGATTTGCTGGCCTGCGACGTCATTGGCGGATCTCCCTGTTCAGAAAACCGAAATCGGCTGGTATCTCGCTCCACCGTGACGATGCACGAGTTCCGCCCAGCGGGTTCCTGCCGCTGCCGGCAAAACGCTGGACGACTTCGGAATCGAGACCGGAAAATTAGGCGAGCTCGCCGTGCCTGTCGAGCATTTTGTTCATGGTATGTTCTGATCTCGACAGTGCCGGTGCGCCCCACCCGAGGCTCTACGCAGCGCGCTCGCGGCCGCTTCAAAAATTTCTCGCCCGAGGCACGGAACCAAACCCCGGCCCACCGGTTGAGTTCGCAGTCGGATGCCTTGAGACCGTTCCTGGCATTCGAGCGGGCCTGCCCGCATGACTTCGAGCTGTTGACGCACTCGTGGTTTTCTCGGGCTTTGCGGCCCGACCCAACGACCCAACTGCCGGGTGCCCCCGCATCCGGCTTTTTCTTTGGGCGGCCGGCACCGGCCTCAATTGCGCAGCACCGCGCAGCTGCCACCGGCCCGGTGCAGCCTGTCGCAGATGAGGCCCGCCTCACGCATGCTGCGTGCCGGCAAGCGGACACGATAAAAGGCCCGCCGGCCGCGCCCGGCCATGCGCGTGCCGATGATCAAGGTCTCCCGGCCCGCCAGGATGGCCGGGAAGCGCTTGACCGCCCGCTCATAGGAGGCGATGGCGATCGCCTTGGAGAAATTGCCGGACAGCTGCACGCCGAAGGGCGCATAGGGCCCTTCGATCAGGCGCGGCGCCTCCTTGCGCACAGCCGTGACGACGGCGAGGCAATTGGCCGGCTTGGCTGGCTCCCGCTCACGCTTGAGCCCGTCGGCGGAAGCCCAGTCATAGACGCTGCGATGGGTGATGAAGCGGACATAGGCCTCGGTTTCCGCCGGCAAATAGCGCTGCCGCGTGAACCAGTCCGACAGGCGCCTGGGGCCGGCATTGTAGGCCGCGAGCGCCAGTCCCCAATTGCCGAACTGGTTCTTCAGCGCGGTGAGATAGGCGGCGGAAGCCGGTATCGCCTTTTCGGGATCGAAGGGATCGTCGAGCTTCCATTCGGCCGCCGTGCCCGGCATGAACTGGGCGATGCCCTGGGCGCCGGCGCTGGACGTGACGCCGGGCCGGAAGCTGCTCTCGCGCCAGATCAGCCGCGTGAAGAGCTCGGGCGGAATGTCGTTGGCGCGCGCCGAGGTCTCGATCAGGCGGCAGATCGCCTCATCCAGGCTCTCCTGGCGCGCCTGGGCTTTGCCCGGCGTGGCAAGGCAAGCGAAAACCGCCAGCAGGAGGGCAGCAGCGAAGAGATAGCGAACAGTCACAAACAATGTCTCGCCATTGCAGGGCAGGCGGAAGAAAAGCACCTAGCATTTAGGCGAAAATACTTCAGGGCTCCAGACACCGCGCGATGACCCATGACGCTGCGACCACCTTGCCAGGGCAGCACCAGCTGGGGCAAACAGATCGTCTTGCCAATTGGAAGTATCATCATGACTAGATGTCGTCTGGCCGTCGCCGCTCTCGCCTGGTTCGCGGCCGCCACCGGCACGGCCCTGGCCGCCTCCGACTTCGATCCCACGCCGCTGCTGCCCGTTTCGATCGAGGATGCCGATCGCACCCGCCTGATGAATTTCGAGCAGACACGCCGCAGCGCCGTCGATGCGGTGCTCGGCTCCAACGCCCGCTACACGGCCGACGGCATAGCCCTGGAGGAGATCCTCGCCGGTGAGCCCAGGCCGATCGCCAATACGCGCGAACTCGTCGGTAGCTGGCGCTGCCGCAGCGCCCAGCTCGACGACGGTTCCAAGGCTAATGACGGCAAGGGCAGCGTCTACGCCTATCCCTATTTCAAATGCGCCATCAGCGAACGCGGCGGCAAGCTGTTCTTCGCCAAGGTGAACGGCTCCCAGCGGGTCAGCGGCTTTCTCTACCGCGTCAGCAACACCCGTTTCGTCTTCCTGGGTGGCAATGCCAATGGCGACGATCCGCCGGTCGCCTATGGCGCCTCCCCCAAATCCGACGCGGTGGCCTATCTGTTCAAGGCCAGCCCACGCAAACTGCGGCTGGAAATGCCGCAGACCTGCTGCAGCACGCTCGAGATCCTTGAACTGGTGCGCTGAGGCTGTTCTCGGGGGGTAGGCCTCCCGAGCTTTGATCGAAAAGTCGCGGGAACCTCGACCTTCTTTGTCATTGCCGGGCTTGGTCCCGGCAACCCAGGGCCGCAATCTCGGCTGGAGCTGCATCTGGATGCCCGGGACAAGCCCGGGCATGACAAAACCGCGCTTTTCTCTGCACTGATCGAGACGATTGGTCAGGTCCTCAGACCAAGCATCCGCCGGGACGAAGATGGCGGGTCTGAAGACCCGCCCCCCAATTCATCCCGCCTTCGTGAAAGCCGCCCGATCCAGTGTCAGGAGATCGCCGATGCGCTCGATGGTGACGTCAGGCTTGGGCTCGATGGTGCTCATGTCCGCCTCCAGGGCGTAGTGGCCCTGGCGCACGAAGATGGTGGTGAGCTTTTCGCCCATCACCGCCTTCATCTTGGCGAGCAGTCGCGGCTTGTCGTCGACCATGGCGTAATGCGCCGCCGGATAATGGCGCTGCACGGAGTCCAGCATCTGCTCCTTGTGCAGATAGATCATCACCCGCCCCTCCACCGCATCCCACAGGCCGGCGCGCTGCACCTTGCGCGGCTGGAACACGATGTCGCCGTCCGAGAGCACGGCCGGAGCGCTGAACGTCTTGAGATGGGCGATCGCCTCCAGGGCCTTCGGAAAGACGCGCTCGGCGAAGGGATATTCCAAGAGGAATTTCGACATCTGCAGCAGGCCGGGGTCGTCGTCCAGCCCGGCGCGGAAGAGCTGGAGCGCGGCGAGGTAATCGGCATAGCCATATTCGTCGCGGATCTTGCCGTAGATCGTCCAGTAGCGGGCCCGCTGGTCCGCTCCGAAGGCCTCCTCGATATGGTCGCCGAGGTCCTCGCCGAAGCGGTCATTGTCGAGCAGCGTGTTGTCGACGTCGAGAAGGACGACGAGCTTGCGGTCAGGGGACACGGCGAACTCCTATGATTTTACACGAGGCGGGGACAGGGCCCGGACAGCGCCGCGCTAACGCCCCATCCGGTTCCAGGCGTCGAGGCCGGCAATCTTGTAGGCCTCGGCGAGGGTGGGATAGTTGAAGGTGTTCTCGATGAAATAGTCGATCGTGCCTTTGAGATTGAGCACGGCCTGGCCGATATGGATCAGTTCGGTCGCGCCTTCGCCCAAGATATGCACGCCCAGCAGGCGCCGCGTCTTGGTCGAGAAGATCATCTTCATGATGCCGCTGTTCAGCCCCATGATATGGCCGCGCGAGGTCTCGCGCAGCCGGGCGATGCCGACTTCGTAGGGAATGCCCTTCTGGCGTACTTCCTCTTCCGTCAGCCCCGTCGTGGAGATCTCCGGCACCGAATAGATGCCATAGGGAAAATATTCGGGCGGCGGCGGCGGATCGAGGCCGAAGGCGTGGCAGGCAGCCACCCGTCCCTGCTCCATCGAGGTGGAGGCGAGGCTGGGAAAGCCGATGACGTCGCCGGCCGCATAGATGTGCGGCACCTCGGTCTGCAAGGTCGCCGGATTGACGCCGATGCGGCCGCGATGATCGGTCTTGAGGCCGGCCGCATCGAGGTTCAGCCTGTCCGTATTGCCGACGCGCCCGGCGGCGAACATCAGCATCTCCGAGGACACCTTGCGTCCGTCGCCCAGCTTGGTGACGACGCGGCTGTCCTCGCACTCGATCGAGACCACCGGCGAACCCAGGCGCAGCGAGACGTTGCGGTCCCGCAATTCATGCATGAACTCCTCGATCAGTTCCTTGTCGATGAAATCGAGGAAGCTCGAGCGCGGCTCGATCAGCGTGACGGCGACGTCGAGGGCACTGAAGATGGTGGCATATTCGACGCCGATCACCCCGGCCCCGATCACGGTGAGGCTGCGCGGCAGCCGGGGCAGCTCGATGATCTCGTCGCTGTCGAAGACATTGTCCGCATTGAACGGCACGTAGTCGGGGCGGAAGGGGCGCGTGCCGCAGGCGATCAGGATGTAGTTGGCCGTCACCGTGCTGCGCGTGCCGGTCTCCGTGGTGATCTCGATTTCGTGCGGCCCGAGAAAGCGCGCCTCGCCGCGGGCCGTGCGCACGGTATTGCGGCTGAACTGATGCTCCAGCACCTCGACCTCGTGGTCGAGCGTCTTCTGCAGACGCACCATCAGGTCGGTGGCGCCGATATCCTGCTTGACGCGATAGGCGCGGCCGTAGAAGCCGCGCTCGCGCCAGCCCGACAGGTTGAGCACCGTCTCGCGCAGCGTCTTGGAAGGAATAGTCCCGGTATGTACCGACACGCCGCCGACGCGCCGCCCCTTCTCCACCACCAGGACCGACTTGCCGAGCTTGGCCGATTGTACGGCGGCTCGCCGGCCGGACGGGCCCGAGCCGATGACGAGCATGTCATAATCATACATGGAGGGAAGTCTCTAGGCCGTTGGAACAAGGTGTCGAAAAGGCGAGAAATGCCCTGCAGCATCGTCATGCTGCATGACAGCATGAATGCACATAGGGCTGCCGCCTGCCAAGAGACAAGAAAAAATGCCATGGCGGCATCGAACATGCGGTAAGCAGGAAGCGATGGCTCGCCTTCTTCGCGGAGCGGGGAAGGCCGTCACGCCTTATCCTGCTAGGTTCCCCGAGAGCACCTCGTCGACCGACGTCGACCATGCAGGATCATCGTGCCTAGCCCAATAGGCTTCGAGCAGCGCCCTCGTGACCGGCCCCATGCGGCCCGCGCCGACGGCGGCGGCGTTGATCCGCGTCACCGGCATGATGCCGCCGGCGGTCGAAGTGACGAAGACCTCGTCGGCTGCCAGCGCCTCGGCCGCCGCCACGAGCCGCTCCTCCAGGGGAAAGCCGAGCTCGGCGGCGAGGGCGATGGCGGTCTGGCGCGTGACGCCGCGCAGCACGCCACGATCCGGCGTGGCGATCCGGCCCTGGCGCACGGTGAAGATGTTGAAGCCGGGACCTTCGGCAAGATTGCCCCCGGCGTCCGTCAGCACGGCACTCTGGGCGCCGCGGTCATAGGCGTCGTAGAGGCCCATGACGAAATCCAGCCAGTGATAGTTCTTGACGGTGGGATCGACCGAATCCGGCGGGATGCGGCGGATGTCGGACAGTACGATCGACAGCCCGGCCTCGCGCTGTTCCGGCCTGAGGATCCAGCCGAAGGGAATGGCAAAGCAGATCAGCTGGTGACGGGCATCGCGAAGATCGCGCGAGAAAGTCGGCGAGGCGCCGCGCGTCAGCACCATCTCGACATAGGCATCCTGGAACCCGGAACGGGCGACGCATTCGGCGAGGATCCGGGCCAATTCCCCGGGCGAGACGGGCAGGGTGAGGCGCAGCCTGTCGGCTGAGCGCAGGAAGCGCTCGATATGACTGTCGAGACGGAAGAAGCGGCCCTTCCAGACATGCACGACATCGTAGGTCGCATCCGAATGCAGGAAGCCCCAGTCGAGCACCGAGATCTTGGCTTCCGACATCGGCACGAAGGCGCCATCGATATAGGCTGTTCCGGCAGGGTAGTTCATGCGACCTCGCTCTTTCCCCAACGCCCCTAGATCGGAATCGGGCCTGTTGGATCTGCGCCCGGCCCTGGAAATAATTCAAGGCCGATGTCGCCCTCCGGCAGGCTCGTTCGTCGTTCCAATAGGAGGCCGAAGAAATTCGCCTCACGCAAGGTAGAGGATGCGATGACAATCACCATCACGGCCTTTGAACGCTCGCCCGACGGCGGCAAGGGACTGGCGCGCGACACCCGCGTCCGCTGGGCGCTCGAGGAAGTGGGCCAGCCCTATGAGGTTCGCCTGGTTTCCTTCGAAGACATGAAGGCGCCCGGCCATCTGGCCCTGCATCCCTTCGGCCAGATTCCCACCTATGAGGACGGTTCCCTGTCGCTGTTCGAGACCGGCTCGATCGTCTTTCACCTCGCCGAGAAGCATGCGGGCCTGCTGCCGGGGGTTCCCGATGCCCGCGCGCGGGCGATCACCTGGATGTTTGCCGCGCTCAACACCGTCGAGCCCCCGATCCTCGAACTGGTGACAGCCAGGATATTCGAAGCCGACAAGCCTTGGAGCGAGGAGCGCCTGCCGCTGGTCAAGGACCGCGTTCGCGCCCGGCTCGACCAGCTCTCGTCTCGCCTGGGCGATGCCGACTGGCTCGACGGTGCGTTCAGCGCGGGCGATCTCCTGATGGTATCCGTGCTGCTGCGCCTGAGGCCATCCGGTCTTTTGGACGAATATCGAAATCTGGCGGCCTATGTCGCTCGCGGCGAAGCCCGGCCCGCCTATATCCGGGCTTTCGCCGCGCAATTTGCGATCAACGCGCCCTCACCCAGTTAAACACGAGCCCACAAAGGCGAACCGGGAGTCAAAACGGCAATCTCGGTGTCCTAGCCGGAAGCTATTGACTGCAGGAAGATTTTTGACCCTTGTCATCATATGACCAACGATGACAGAACTCGGGAAGTCCTCGATCGCTACGCAGCAGGGGACAGGGACTTTCGAGATTTGGATCTCGATGACAAGGTCTATGATTTCAGCGGTTCTGACCTTCGCGGTGCGATTTTCGCTGGAAGCTTTATCCTAGCCAGCTTCAGGAACGCCGATCTTCGGGGCGCGGATTTCACCAATTGCAATGTGAAAACATGCGATTTCTCGGGAGCAAGACTTACCCGCGCAACTTTCTGCGGATCGGTGCTGGATGCGACTACTTTTCAAGGAGCCGACTTAAGTAACGCCAATTTCGAGCGAGCAAGTGCGCAAGGGTACGTGTTCGCAAAGGGGGAATTGCCAAAATAGCCCTCCCCACCGGTTGCGAAGCTTAGATTTATGAATTCACACCCCGGTTTGGCGCCAGGACATGGCCGCGAATGCGCCAGCCGAGCGTGAGCGGGGTTCCGGGCTCGATCGTGAGCGCCGTGCGCACGCCGGCAAGCGCGATGGGATTGTCCGAGGCGGCGATCACCGATCCGAAATCGAAGGCCGAGGCCACGGGCTCGACACCCACGCACAGATGCCGCCCATTCCAGGGCGGGAACTTGCGGCCGCGATTGCTCATCCATAGGAGGCAGGACGGCAGCTTCGCCGTGTCCCAGGAAAGATCCCAGGCGACGCGGTCGTGCTCGTCGACGAGATGCACGCCGCCTTCGATGCCGCAGAGCTGCAAGATGTCCTCGCGGTCATCGGCGAAGGGCAGCCTGTCGAAACGTTCGCTGCCGCCCGCCTTCACCACGACATCGGCAAGTGTCGTGAACCGGCGGTCCGGCTCGGCCCGCGCCGCCGGCTCCGCGACCGGATGGGTCAGGCCGAACCGATAGGGGCCGGGCTCGATGCGGAAGGATCCCGGCGCACCACGCAGGGCGAAGTTGGGATGAAAGCCGAAGGGCCTGACGCAGGAGCGCCGGGCCCGGATCTCGACGGAGACCTCCAGCCCCGCCTGGCCATCGATCGGCCGGATCGTGCGGGTGATGCGTTCGATGGGCGAGTCGCCGGGATAATCGAGGCTGAGGCTGATCGCATCCTGCGTGCGCGACACCAGCTTCCATTCGGACGCCGCGCTGTAGCCATGCAGCAGGCGGTCGCTCGGGACGAGCGGATGGGCGGCGTCCGGCAGCGAGGCATCCACCAGTCCCCGCCAGGCACCGACCAGGGGATCATCGCCGCCATAGAGCCGCCCGAAGGGCAGGCAGGGCCAATCGCCGCGCAGATTCTCCAGGCCCAGCTCGACTTTTTCGCCGGCCGTGATCCAGGGCGCCTCGTGGAAGGGCTCGACGAAGCGGCCATCCTCGAGGCGAAAGCGCACGCGGCCCAGAGCGGCGGCACCGGCATGCACCGTCACCTGGCCATGCGACCAGTCGAGCGACCAGGATTGCGGCATGTGAATGTCCCGAATGTCTGAACGAAGGTGGCTCGAGCCTTGTCATTGCCGGGCTCGACCCGGCAATCCAGTCTTGCGTTCGAAGCGGCGACGACCCGTGCACTGGATGCCCGGGTCAAGCCCGGGCATGATAAGGCCCGCTCCCTTCGCCGGCTCGGCTAGAACTTGAATTCCTCGACATTGGCGGGCGTGACGATCTTGGCGGGGCCGAGGACCACTTCGCCCTTTTCGCCCACCGTATAGTCGCCGAGCCGCCCGGCCTTGAACTTGTCGCCCGGCTTGCCCTCGATCTTGCACTGCGCCAGTTGCTGGGCGCCGTAATAGGTCAGGTAGCCGAGATCCTTGACGTTCCACCAGATGTCCTGGACGGAGCCGTTCTGGATATATTTCTTGATCAGGGTGGCCGGCGCCAGGCCCGTCAGCTTGACCTTGCCGAGGCTGCCCGCCTGTTCGAGGGCGCGCGCCGCGGCCGGCAGGCCGATGCCGGCGGGAATGATGATGCCCTTGAGGTTCGGGAAGGCCTGGGCGAGGGCCAGGGCCTGCTGCTGGTTGACCTGCTCGCTCTCCTGGCCATAGGCGATCTGCACCAGCTTCATCTTGGCGAATTTCGGCTCCTTCATCTTGTTCTTGATGAAGTCGATCCAGGCATTCTGGTTGGTCGCGGTCGGCGTCGAGGAGAGGATGGCGAAATCCCCCTCATAGCCGATCATCTGCCCCATGCTTTCCAGCATCATCTCGGCCAGGCTGTCGCCCTTGGCCTGGTTGAAGAAGAGCGAACGGGCGGCTTCCGAGACGTCGGAATCATAGGAGACGATCTTGACGCCCTGCTTGGCGGCGCGCTTGAGGGCGGGCGCCACGGCATTGGCGTCATTGCCGGAGATGGCGATGACGTCGACCTTCTGGGACACCAGATTGTTGATGAACTCGATCTGGGCTTCGGCGGTCGCCTGGGACGGCGCCTGCTGGATCACCTTGCCGCCGATCTCCTTCTGGGCCTCTTCCGCCCCGGTCCTGGCGACCTGGAAATAGGGGTCGGTGTCGAGCTTGGGCAGGAAGCCGACGGTAACCGGCTCCTTGGCGCATTTCTCGACCGCGAGGGCCGGGACCGCTGCGCCGAGCAGGATGGCCGTGGTCAGGATCAGGTGTGTTCTCATCGCTGTTCTCATGGGCTCGTCTCCTCCTTCACGCCTTTCTTCAGGGCGTTGTTGGTCTACGCTTTCAGTCAGGTCGTCCGTTCCGGCCCTTTCGGCAGGCCGGCTGTCTTGAACTTCGCCTGGAGGCCGCCATAGAGGCGCTGGGCCGTGGTGCTGAGCAGCAGCGAGAAGATCAGCAACAGCCCGATCACCGTACCCTGCGCATCGCCACCGATCTGGCTGAGGCCCAGTACGTTGCGCAGCGTGGCGATCAACACCAGCGCCAGGAAAACGCCGGTGAGCTTGCCCTTGCCGCCGAAGACGCTGACGCCGCCGAGCAGCGCGATGGTGATGACGTCGAGCTCGAGGCCGATGGCATTGTCGGCCCGCGCATTGGCGAGGCGGGCCGTGAACACGATGGAGGCGATGGCGCAGATGAAGCCGCTGAGCACGAACAGGCCGAGGCGGATGCGCGCCACCCGCACCCCGGCATAGAGCGCCGTATCGGGGCTGCCGCCGATCGCATAGATGCGTCGGCCGATGCCGCTCCTCTGCAGGAGAATGGCGAAGACCGGCGCCAGCACGAGGAAGGGCACGATCGTCCAGGGGATCGGCGTGTCGCCCAGCGTGTCGATGCCGAAATCGGTAAAGCTCTCGGGAAATTCGTTCACCGAGCCGGTGCCGAGCAGGATGTAGCCGATGCCGCGGAACATCGCCATGGTGCCAAGGGTCACCACCAGCGAGGGCAGGCCGAGATAGGTCACCAGCACGCCGTTGAAAGCGCCTGCCAGAATGCCCGTCACCAGAGCCAGCGCGATCGCCCCCTCCAGCGGCAGGCCCTCGCGGATCAGCAGGCCGAACACCACGCTGCTGAGAGCCAGGATGCTGGCGACGGAGAGGTCGATCTCGCGGGCGATGATCAGCAGCACCATCGGCAGCACGATCAGGGCCCGCTCGGATGCGCCTGCAATGGCCTGCGAGATGTTGAAGACCGTAGCGAAGTTCGGCACCGCGAAGACCGCATAGGCGAGCACCGCCACCGTCAGCAACGCCAGGAAATTCTCCCAGCTGGCGATCCTTTCGACGAGGCTGGTCTTCATCGCGCCCTCCGTCCCTGCTGGGTCCGCCGCCCGATCACGGTGTCGACACCGATGGCGAGCAGGATGACGAGGCCATAGACTCCTTGTAGCCAGAGGGGATCGACGCGCACCAGCGTCAGTCCGTTCTGGATCACCAGCAAGGTGAGCGCCCCCAGGGCGACGCCCAGCACCGTTCCGGCACCGCCCCTGATGGCGACGCCGCCGACCACCACGGAGGCGATCACGGTGAGCTCGAAGCCGAGCGCCACGCGGGCATCGATGGTGGCGTAGCGCGAGGCCCACAAGGCGCCGTCGAAACCGGCGAGCAGGCCCGCCAGCATGAAGGCGCCGAGCACGAGTGCCGTACGGCGGATGCCGATGAGGGCGGCTCCATCCGGATTGGAGCCGATGGCATAGAGCTCGCGGCCGAGCGGCCAGTGCTTGAGGATCGCGCCGATCGCAACCAGGCAGGCAAAAGCAATGAGGATCACGGCCGGAATGCCGGCGATACGGGCGCTGGTCATGTCGAGCCAGGCCTGCGGCACCTGGTCGGCGCTGATCTGGCGGCCGCCCGCCCACAGGCTGTTCAGCCCGCGGAAGACCGAGAGCGTGCCGAGCGTGACCACGATCGCCGGCACGCGGCCAAGGGTCACCACCAGCCCGTTGAGCGCGCCGCAGGCAAGCCCGATGGCGCAGGCCGCGGCAACGCCCAGAAGCACCGAGCTGTCGGGATAAGCGTGCATGAAGCTGGCGGCGCCATAGGCCGACAGGCCGATCACCGAGGCCACCGACAGATCGATGTTGCGGGTGAGCAGGACCAGCATCTGCGCCACGGCGACGATCATGAGGAGCGCCGCGTCCATGGCGATGGCCGTGAGATTCTCGGGGCTGACCATGCGCGGATTGAGGAACATCACCGGCAGGACCACGGCCGCCATGGCCCCGACCAGCCCGACCTCGCGCCGGCGCAGCAGTGCCTTGAGCCAGGTACCCTCGGGCTCATCGCGCCTTGCAGCTTCTTCCCGCCGCGCCTGCGGAACCTCGCTGGCCAAGGCGCCGCCGGCGTCCGTGGCCGCACGGATTACCTTTTCCTGGTCGACCTCCCCGCGCGAGAAGGTGCCGGTCATCCGGCCCTCGCGCAGCACGACGATGCGATCGCACATGCTCACCAGTTCCGGCAGTTCCGAGGAAATCAGGATGATCGCCAGGCCCTGCTGGGCGAGTTCCGCGATCATGGTATGGACTTCGGACTTGCTCTCCACGTCGATGCCCTGGGTCGGCTCGTCGAGGATGAGGAGCCGGGGGCGGGTGGCGAGCCATTTCGACAGCACCACCTTCTGCTGATTGCCGCCCGAGAGCGTCTTCACGGGCTGGTCGAAGCTGCGGAATTTCAGCTTCAGGCGGTTGAGATGCGGTTCGACCAGGGACAGTTCCTGCCGCCGCATCACCAGCCCGGCCATCGTCGCCTTCTCGATCACCGGCAGGGACGCATTGTCGAGGATGGGAAAATCCATCACCAGGCTCTGGCCGAGCCGGTCTTCCGAGACATAGGCGATGCCGGCGGCCATGGCGGCGGGTGGATCGGCAAAGGTGACTGCCTTGCCTGCCATCTCGATGCGGCCGGCCGTCGGCTGGTCGATGCCGAACAGCACGCGGGCAATCTCGGTGCGCCCGCTGCCCACCAGCCCGCCGAGCCCGAGGATCTCGCCGGCCCGGACCGTGAAGGAGACGTCCTCGAACGCCCCTTCGCGCGACAGGCCGGAGACGGCGAGCACTTCCTGGCCGGGCCTGGAGTTCCATTGCGGGTAGATGGCCTTGAGCGGCCGCCCGATCATCATCTGCACGGCCTGGTCGCGGTCGAGCTCGGCCGCCCGCTTCACGCCGATCAGATGGCCGTCGCGCAGCACGGCGATGCGATCGGCGATCCGGTAGATCTCCTCCATGCGATGGCCCACGAACATCATCGCCACCTGGCGGGCCTTGAGATCGGCGACCACGGCGAAGAGACGCTCGACCTCGCGCTGGGACAGGGCCGCGGTCGGCTCGTCCATGATCAGCACCTTGGCGTTGACCGACAAGGCGCGGGCGATCTCGACGAGTTGCTGCTCGGAGGTGCGCAGTTCCTTCAAGGGATCCTCGGGCAGGCATTGCAGCCCGACCACATCGAGCAGGGCGCGCGCCTCCTCGCGCATGCGTTCATAGTCGATGCGGGCCAGCGAGCGCCGCGGCATGTGGCCGACGAAAATGTTCTCGAACACCGTCAGGTCGCCGAACAGGCCGGGATGCTGATGCATCACCGCAATGCCGCGACGCTGGGCTTCGAGGGGGGACCAATGCTCCACCGGCTGGCCGCCGATGGTTACCGCCCCCTCGTCCGGCTTATAGACGCCGGCGAGCAGCTTGACGCAGGTGCTCTTGCCCGCGCCGTTCTCCCCCAGGAGCGCCAGCACCTCGCCCGGCAGGAGATCGAAACTGGCGTCGGAAAGGGCGATCGTTCCGCCGAAACGCTTGGAGGCCTTCACCAGCCCGGCAGCTGCGAGGGGAGTAGCGAGCGAGGCTCCGAAATCCTCATCGGCTAGCCCGTTCTTCATGACGCTGCCCACCGGCGACGACGCGACCGAGATACGCCCTCCATCATCGCCCCCCCTTTAATTATTAAAGCAAATGGATATATCCATACCCCAGGACTGTCAAGCCTGCGGCCCCTCGCCTACCTCGCGCCGATATAGGCCTTCAGGCTGGCGCGACCGACGCCCGGCGCCTTGGCCTTTACCAGCGTGGCGCTGTCCGGCGCGAACATGGCGTAGAGCGGCAGGATGGCCGCGCCGATCGCCGCCGCCCGCGGCCCCATGGTGCCCACCTCGATCTCGGGCGCGAACAGGCCTTCGGGCACGATCGCCTCGAAACGGTGCGACACCGCCTCGACCGTCCGCTGCAGGATGGCGGCCGGCAGGATGCCGTCGATGACGATGCCCGAGACATCGACCACGGCGATGGCGCCGACGATGGCCTGGGCGAGCGCGTCGGCGCAGTCTTCGATCCACTCCCCCAGGAAAGGCTCGGCTTGCTGGCCGATCTCCGCCAGTTCGTGCGCCCGCCGGATCGGCACGCCATTCTCGCGCAAATGGTTGGTCAGCACATGGATCGAGGCCCGGCGCAGCAGGATCTCGAAGGGCCCTTTCGGCGGGGGCACGCTCGACAGCAGCGAAGGCGTCACCGGATAGGGGCCGAAGGCGGCCGAATTGCCGTTCGGACCGGTCTCCAGATTGCCGTTGATGATCAGCCCCCCGCCGATGAAGGTGGAGATGAACAGATAGATGAAGTCGCGGACCTCGCGGCCCCGGCCATAGACCAGCTCGGCCGTCGCCGCGCCGGAGGCGTCGTTCTCGAAGAACAGCGGCAGGTCGATGCTGTCGCCCAGGGCCTTGGCAAAGTCGAAATCCTCCCAGGCCTGGGTGATCGAAGCCGGCATGCCCAGTTCCTTGGTCCAGCTGTCCATGAAATAGGGCATCGCCACCCCGACGCCGACGACCCGGCTGCGCAGATCGGGCGCCAGGCCGGCCCGGAAGGTGCGGACATAGGCAGCCGCCAGCTCCGCCACCACCCGCGGCTCGGGATATTCGTATTCGCTGGTCTCCATGCGCAGGGTCCGGCCGGTGAAATCGACCAGCACGGCATCGAAGGCCCGCCGGCCGACATGCAGGCCGATCGAGAAGGCACCATCGGGCGCCGGCGCATAGAGCGTGGAAGGCTGCCCCACCTGCCCGGCCCGCTTGCCTTCATGGCGGATAAGCCCAACCTCCTCGAGATGGTCGACGATGGTGGCCACGGCCTGGGGCGTGAGATTGGCCGAACGGGCGAGTTCGGCCTTGGAGGCCTGGCCGAGGCGCTGCAGGGCCTCGAGCACCACACGCTCATTATAGCGGCGCACCTGGACGGAGTTGCTGCCCTTGCGGCTCGCGGGCGCGTTCGGCTGGGACATGATCGCCATCGTGCTCCAAGGAATGAAAGATCTCGAGCCGGAAAGTTCCCAATTATTAAAGCATAGTGCTTAATTATCAAGCGAGAGATGAGATGATTGGAGGGAATGCTCCCTGGCATCGCAAGCGTCCTCGCCTGCTCTTGAAATTGCGAGCTTGGAGGAGAGAAAGATGCAGGCGAGCGCGCCTATAGGCGCTAACGTAAGAACGGGGCGAAAGGGACTCGCACTAGCCTTATCTTCAATCCAATCATCTCGCCCGACCCTTATGTCGGTGCCCATGGGCGAGGAGACCTGCGATCCCAGAAACCTATCGAGCCGCCGTCTGTGCGTAGGCGCTGCCGAAGCGATTGGCGAGGAAGGCCGACAGCGCGATGTCCTCCTGGCGGATGAAGCCCTTCTGCGGCAGTTCACCCTGGGCCAGCATGTCCAGCACGGCGCAGATGGCGGAGGCCGTCGTCACCTGGATGGCGCTGCGCAGCCGGGAGCCGACGCGGCGGTTGTAGATCTTGTTGGCATAGGTTTCCTGCACCAGATGGCCATGACGCTTGCCGCTGACGGTGACGAAGATCACCACCACGTCCTGAATCGTCGCCGGCAGGGCATTTTCGAGGATGTCCTTGAGCACGTCGCGGCGGTGCCTGAGATCGAGGTCGTTGAGCAGCGCCTTCATGATCGCCGCATGGCCGGGATAGCGGATGGTGCGGTAGTTCAGCGTGCGGACCCGCCCCAGATAGGTCTCGCACAGGCTGCCGAGCCCGCCCGAAGTGTTGAAGGCCTCGTAGGTGACCCCGTCGAGCGAGAACTCCTCACGCTCCTCCATCGCGGGCACCTCGACCCGGTGGCCGTCGACAATCGCCTCGCAAGGCTCGCAATATTCGTTGATGACGCCGTCGGTCGACCAGGTCAGGTTGTAGTTGAGCGCGTTGGAAGGATATTGCGGCAGAGCCCCGACGCGCATGCGGATGGAATCGAGGCTGTCGAACTGCTGGGCGAGATCGTTGGCGACGATCGAGATGAAACCCGGGGCGAGGCCGCATTGGGGAATGAAGGCGCTCTTGGCCGAGGCGGCGAGATCGCGCACCCGGCGCGTCGAGGCGACGTCCTCGGTCAAGTCGAGATAGTGGACATCGGCACGCGCCGCCGCCTCGGCGATACGGGTGGTGAGATGGAAAGGCGCGGCGCTGAGCACGGCATAGGCGCCCTCCAGGACGGTGCGCAGGGCCCGCTCGTCTTCGATGTCGAGTTCGCGCTGTTCCACAGCCGCCGACAGTTCGGCCCCCTCCAGTTGCTCGGCCGACCGGTCGATCACGGTGACGTCATAGTCCCCGCTGACCGCCAGGATATCGGCGATGCAGGCCCCGATCTTGCCTGCTCCCGCCACTACGACCCTGCGCATCATGGGCCTCCCCTGTCGCGATTCCTGTCCAAGATCTCGTCAAAGAGCCTACGCCTGCCACCCTTCCTTTCGAAGCCTGCATTTCGACGATATGCCGAACTTTCTTTGCACAATGCCGCGCGCTATATCGTCACTATGACGACACCCGCCGATGATGCCCTGATTGCCATCCTGCGCGAGAACGCCCGCGCCTCCACGGCCGAGATCGCCCGGCGTCTCGGCGTCTCCCGCACCACCGTGCAGAGCCGCCTCGCCCGCCTCGAACGTCGCGGCGTGATCGCCGGCTACACCATCCGGCTTTCCGAGGAGCATAGCCGCTCGCTGCTGCGCGCCCATGTGCTGCTCACCACCGTGCCGAAACTGATCCGTCAAGTTGAAGCGGGCCTGCGCGAAATTCCCGCCGTGCGCACGCTGCATTCGGTCAGCGGCAATTTCGACATGATCGCGGTGATCGAGGCCCGTTCGGTCGGCGAGCTCGACGAACTCGCCGATCGCATCGGTGCGCTGGAAGGCGTCGAGCGCACCTCGACCTCCCTCATCCTGTCGACGCGGATCGAGCGTTAGAGGATCGTGCCGATAAGGGCGGGCTTTCGGCAAAAGCGATGCGGGAACAATGGATTGCAGCATTGGCCCCGATTCCGGCATCGCGTCCGACGCCGGGGAACGCGTCCCGGGCACCGACGGATATTCGGCGATCCGCGTTCAGTTTCGGTTCAGCCGCGATCGGGATGATGGCGGCCCAATCAAAAGAGGTCGCGATGCTCCTGCGCAAAAAATTGATCCGTCTGGCTGGTACGCTGATGCTCGCCGTTTCGCCCACGGCGATCGTGCTGGTGCAGACCGCGCTGGCGCAGGATGCCCAGGCGCCCACCACCGAAGCGCCCGCGCCGGGCGCCAAGCCCTCGGTCGAAGACATTCTGAAGCGCCACAAGAAGGGCGCCGGACAGGATGGCGAAGGCGCGCCGGCAAAACGGGCCGCGCCCGCCGAATCGCAGGACCAGGATGGCGGCGCTCCCGCCGCTAAACCGAAGCGGCAGAAGCCGAGCGACGAGCAGGGCGGCGCAGCGCCTGGTTCCGGCGCCGACGAAGCGCCCGCCGCCAAGCCCCGCCGCCAGAAGCCGGCTTCCGATGCGGCCGGCCAGGAAGCGCCCGGCGAATCAGCGCCCGGCGAAACGACCCCCGCCGCGAAGCCCAAACGCCAGAAGCCGAGCCCTGATGCCACTCAGGAAGCTCCCGGCAAGCCGACCGCCGAAGAGCCGGCGCGGGAGGCCCCGGGCGCAAAGCCCAAGCGCCAGAAGCCCGCGGCTCCCGGCGAGACCACCGGACAGGACGCGCCGGCAGCAAAGCCGAACGCTCCCGCCCAGCCCGATGCGGATCAAGGCGGCGACACCTCCCAACCGCGTGGCAAGCGCCGCGACCGCATGCAGGGCCAGCCCGGCACCGAGGGCACGCCGCAGGACCTCGATGACGGCCAGCCGCAGGATCGTCCTTTGGACGGCCGCCCCGGCGGTCGCAACCAGCTCCCCGGCCAGGGAGGAATTCCGCTCCCGGCCGACGGCACGCAACAGGGGCAGGAAAGCCGGCCGGGCCTTGCGCCTCCGCCGGGGAACGGCAGCCAGCAAGGCCAGGGCCGCCCCCTGCAGGGGCGGGTCGATCAGGCGGCGGAGCAGCGCGCCATCGGCCTTCTGGGCGACACCACGCCGCCTGACCGCCTCAATGACCAGCAATTGCGCCAGCGCCTCAACGTCTATCGCTCGGCTCTAGCTGCCGGAAACCTGTCGGAAGCCACAGAACAGGCCCTGATCCAGCGCCTGAACGGTGCGCGCGCCGCCCTGCGCAACCGCGTGGCGGACCAGGAATATGGCGGCGGGCAGCAACAGGACCAGAACGGGCGCGGTTCGCCCTTCGGCCGGTCGCAGTTCCGCCAGGATTCGCCCCGTCCCCAGGACATCCCCGCCATCCTGGCGGACCGGCGCCCCTCCAACGTGCTGACCGTCGACCAGCTCAACCGGCGCATCCTGGTCTATCGCGATGCCGCCAACGACCAGCGCTACAGCCCCGAAGACCGCGAGGCCTTCGCCCAATATCTGCGGGACGACCGCAACGACCTGCGCCGTCGCCTGTTGAGCGACCGCGGCCAGCGCACCGATCGGCTGCGGCGCTATGAGGGCGACGAGCGCTTCGACATGGACATCAATCCGCGCGGGCAGCGCTATCAGAGCGTCTGGGCTGCGGAGGTCGACGACGACCAGATCGAGCAGCAATTCGCGGCCCGTCCGCTCAGGCCCCTGCCGCGACGCTGGGCGCGGTCCGAATTCCTTGCCCAGCCAGAAGCGATCATGGAACAGCCCGCCATCCGCCAGTCCATCCCCAGCGTCGAGCTGGACACCATCCGTTTCGGCTTCAACGAATCATTCCTGCGCGAGGAGGAGATCGCCAATCTCGACCGCATCGGCCGCATCATCGAGCGTATCGTGGCCGCCCATCCCGATGAGGTCTTCGTGATCGAGGGCAATACGGACGCGGTGGGCGACGATGCCTATAATCTGCGCCTGTCCAAGGAGCGGGCCGAGGCGGTGAAGCAGGCCCTGACGCAATATTACGTGATCTCGCCCGACAATCTGGTCACGGCGGGCCTCGGCGAGCGCTATCTCAAGATCCCGACGCCCGAGCCCGAGCAGGAGAATCGCCGCGTGACCCTGCGCCGGATCACGCCCCTGCTGGAGAAATAGGAGAAGTCATCCCGGACGCGCCGCAGCACGAAGTGGTGCGGTGCAGATCCGGTACCGCAAGACCGGAAGACTCCGTTCGGTACGGCGCGCGCCTGCGGTTCGGCTTTGCATGCTGTACCGCAGGCGGGATGATCGCATGCCCATCCTTTCGCTTGCCATCCTCGGCCCTTTCGCTTAAATCCCGCGGCGCGGTGGCCGCAGGTCCCCGCATCTCCTCGCCTCATGCAAACAGCCACGGCCGGGACCGTATCCTGGCCCGCTTTTGTGCGGCGTCCCTCATCGAGAGCGTCTTACCAACGTTCGAGAGTTCATCGGAGCCTAGTGGCCGTATGTCCGGCAGCCCGCGTCCCCGTCTTGTCATGAAGTTTGGCGGCACCTCTGTCGCCAATGTCGAGCGCATCAAGAATGTGGCGCAGCATGTCAAACGCGAGGTCGCCGCCGGCTACGACGTCGCGGTGGTGGTCTCCGCCATGTCCGGCAAGACGAACGAACTGGTGGCCTGGTGCAACGAGGCTTCGCCGCTGTACGACCAGCGCGAATACGACACCATCGTCGCTTCCGGCGAACAGGTGACCTCGGGCCTGCTCGCGCTGACGCTCAGCAGCATCGGCATCAAGGCCCGTTCCTGGCAGGGTTGGCAGGTGCCGATCGAGACCTCGGCGGCCCATGGTTCCGCACGCATATCGGCGATCCCCTCCAAGAATCTCGATGACGGCTTCGCCGCCGGGGAGGTCGCGGTGATTTCCGGCTTCCAGGGCATCGAGCCCCTGAGCGGGCGCATCACCACGCTGGGGCGCGGCGGTTCGGACACCTCCGCCGTCGCCATCGCCGGCGCGATCGGCGCCGAACGCTGCGACATCTACACCGATGTCGACGGCGTCTACACCACCGACCCGCGCATCGTGCCGAAGGCTCAGCGCATGGACCGCATCGCCTTCGAGGAAATGCTGGAAATGGCCTCCCTCGGCGCCAAGGTGCTGCAGGTGCGCTCGGTGGAGCTTGCCATGGTCCACAAGGTGAAGACCTATGTAAGATCGTCCTTCGACGATCCCGAAAACCCCAATCCCGGAACCCTGATCTGCGACGAGGAAGACATCATGGAACAGCAGGTTGTGACCGGCATCGCCTATTCGAAGGATGAAGCGCAGATCACCCTGCGTGACGTGGCCGACCGTCCGGGTGTCGCCGCCGCCATCTTCGTGCCCCTGGCTGACGCCAACATCAATGTCGACATGATCGTGCAGAACATCTCGGCCGACGGGGCGTCCACCGACATCACCTTCACGGTGCCGCAGGCCGAGTTCCAGCGCGCCAAGGACGTGATCGACAAGGCGCGCAAGGACGTGGTGTGCGACAATGTCGAGACCAATATGGACGTCTCGAAGATTTCGGTGATCGGCATCGGCATGCGCAGCCATGCCGGCGTGGCGGCAACCTGTTTTCAGGCCCTCGCCGGCCGCGGCATCAACATCCGCGCCATCACCACGTCCGAGATCAAGATTTCCGTGCTGATCGATGCGGCCTATACCGAACTGGCGGTACGCACGCTCCACACGCTCTACGGGCTCGACAAGGCCTGAGCAACCGCGCCTTGTTCTGATGACGACGGCACAGCGCCCCGATGACGCAGTGCCCGGCAGAAACGGAAATACTTCTTTCAATTTCCGTGAAATCTTGCGACAGAACAAAAAGTTAGTGCGTGCTTCGTTTGGATTCTCGCGCGAGGCACGCCCCTATTCATTATCTGACCGGCCGCTTCGCCAGAACCGGCCGGCCCTCTGAGGCAGCGGACGGCCCCGGGTTCGCCGGGTCGCCGGACCTGTCGAGGACATGGAGGCATCGGATGCGTGGCGCGATCGGCGGCCCGCGCCTGCTCCTCAAGCGGCTCCGCGAAGTCATGGCGGAGCCTGTTTCGGCGCAGGAGAGGCTGGACAAGACCGTTGTCTTGATCGCCGCGAACATGGTCGCGGAGGTCTGCTCGGTCTATGTCCTGCGTACCGACGGCACGCTCGAACTCTATGCCACCGAAGGCCTCAATCCGAACGCGGTGCATTTGACCACCATGCGCAAGGGCGAAGGCCTGGTCGGCCTCGTCGCGAAGGAAGCCGAGCCGGTCACCACCTCGGACGCGCAGCACCATCCCTCCTTCGCCTACAAGCCGGAGACGGGCGAAGAGATCTACAACGCCTTCCTCGGCGTGCCGATCCTGCGCGCCGGCGAGACGCTCGGCGTCCTGGTCGTGCAGAACAAGGCCCAGCGCGCCTATTCGGAAGAAGAGATCGAAGCGCTCGCCACGGTCGCCATGGTGCTGGCCGAGATGATCGCCTCCGGCGAGCTCCAGGCCCTTGCCCGCCCGGGCGCCGACCTCGCCAGCCGCCGTGCCCTGCAGCTGACGGGCGCACCGCTTTCCGAAGGCGTCGGCCTCGGCCATGTCGTGCTGCACGAGCCGCGTGTGGTGGTGAAGACCCTGATCGCGGACGATGTCGGCCGCGAGACCGATCGCCTCGACAATGCCATCGTCGGCCTGCGCGATGCCATCGACACCATGCTCGACCGCGGCGATCTCGCCCGCGCCACCGAGACGCTCGACGTGCTCGAAGCCTACCGCATGTTCGCGCAGGACCGCGGCTGGATCACCAAGATGCGCGAGGTCATCGCCACCGGCGTCACCGCCGAGGCGGCGGTGCAGCGCGTGCAGTCCGATACGCGCGCCCGCATGCAGCGCGTCGCCGATCCGATCCTGCGCGAGCGCCTCTACGATCTCGACGATCTCGCCAACCGGCTGCTGCGCCAGCTCACAGGCGATGGGCACCACGTCTCCTCCGATTCCATGCCCAAGGATGCGGTGCTGGTGGCGCGTTCGATGGGCCCGGCGGCCCTGCTCGATTATTCACGCGACAATCTGCGCGGCCTCATTCTCGAAGAGGGCGGTCCGACCAGCCATGTCGCCATCGTGGCGCGGGCGCTCGGCATCCCCACCGTAGGCGAGGTCGAGGGCATTACCAGCCTGGTCGAACAGGGGGATGCCATCATCGTCGACGGCTCGGTCGGCGAAGTCCAGGTGCGCCCGGCCCCCGATGTCGAGCATGCCTATGCCGAGAAGGTGCGCTTCCGGGCTAAGCGCCAGGAGCAGTATCTCGCCCTGCGCCACAAGCCGAGCCGCACCCGTGATGGCTGCGACATCAAACTCTATATCAATGCCGGCCTCCTGGTCGACCTGCCGCACGTCAAGGAGAGCGGCGCCGACGGCATCGGACTGTTCCGCACCGAGCTGCAGTTCATGATCGCCTCGCAGTTCCCGCGCACGGGCGAACAATATGCCCTCTACAAGGCCGTGCTGGAGGCTGCCGGCGACCGGCCGGTGACCTTCCGCACCCTCGACATCGGCGGCGACAAGGTGCTGCCCTATATGCACCAGGTCGAGGAAGAAAATCCGGCGATGGGCTGGCGGGCCATTCGCCTCGGCCTCGACCGCCCCGGCCTGATGCGCTCGCAGCTGCGCGCCTTGCTGCAGGCCGCCGCCGGACGCGAGCTCAGGGTGATGTTCCCCATGATCTCGGCCTCCGAGGAGTTCGACCAGGCCCGCGAGGTGGTGGAGCGCGAGATCACCTTCCTGCGCCGCCACGGCAAGCCCCTGCCCGATCTCGTCAAGCTCGGCGCCATGGTGGAAGTGCCGAGCCTGCTGTTCCAGCTCGACGAGATCCTGCAGCGCACCGACTTCCTGTCCGTCGGCTCGAACGATCTGTTCCAGTTCCTCTATGCGGTCGACCGCGGCAATGCCCGCGTGGCGGGCCGCTTCGACACGCTCTCCCCCTCGGTGATGCGCGCCCTGAAGATGATCGCCGACAAATCCAACGCAGCCGGCGTGCCGGTGACGCTGTGCGGGGAACTGGCCTCCAAGCCGCTGGAGGCATTGGCCCTGATCGGCCTCGGCTTCCGGCAATTGTCGATGACGCCGTCTGCGATCGGCCCGGTCAAGGCCATGCTGCTCGAGATCGAAGCGGCCGAGATCACCGAACTCGTCGATCACCATCTCAAGCCGGAAGCGGACAGGCCGTTGCGCCTTGCTCTCAGGGAATTCGCCGCCGAGCGCGGCATTCCATTATAGCGAGGCTGGCCCGGGAGCGCGGACGGCCCCGTCCGCTTTTCATCCCATGCGCAGTTTCCAAAATGCGGACAGGATGTCCGCGCTCCGACAATCCCAGGACTACCCCATGCTTCCCCTCGACCGCCTTGATGCCCTGCTTCGCCGTCGCGATTTCGTCGAGGCCGAACTCGCCTCCGGCCCCGACGCCGATGCCTA
This sequence comes from Labrys sp. LIt4, assembly GCF_017813775.1. Classification (NCBI taxonomy): domain Bacteria; kingdom Pseudomonadati; phylum Pseudomonadota; class Alphaproteobacteria; order Hyphomicrobiales; family Xanthobacteraceae; genus Labrys; species Labrys sp. LIt4. Next base: position 60,358 of record NZ_JAGIPY010000015.1, on the reverse strand, counting down.
TGTGGCCCTGGCGCGCGAACTCGCCGAGCTCGATCCCGTCGCCGCGCTCATCCGCGAATGGCAAGGCGCGCAAGATGAATTGAAGGGGGTCGAAGCCATCATCGCCGAACCGGCCATGGCCGGCGAGATGGCCGAGATGGCGGAGGAGGAGCGCAAGACCCTGCTCGAGCGCCTCGGGGAGCTGGAGACGGCGATCAAACTGGCTTTGCTGCCCAAGGATGCCGCCGACGAAAAATCCGCCATTCTGGAAGTGCGCGCCGGCACCGGCGGCGACGAAGCTTCGCTCTTCGCCGGCGATCTCCTGCGCATGTATATGCGCTATGCCGATCTTCAGGGGTGGAAGACGGAGATCCTGTCCGAATCCGAAGGCACCATGGGAGGCTACAAGGAAGTCGCGCTGGCCATCAGGGGCAAGGGCGTGTTCGCCAAGCTGAAATTCGAATCCGGCGTGCACCGGGTGCAGCGCGTGCCGGTGACGGAAGCGGGCGGGCGCATCCACACCTCGGCCGCCACCGTCGCAGTGCTGCCCGAGGCCGAGGAGGTCGACATCGCCATCGAGGAGAAGGACCTCAAGGTCGATGTCTTCAGAGCCTCCGGCGCGGGCGGCCAGCACGTCAACACCACCGACAGCGCCGTGCGCATCACCCACCTGCCCACCGGGATCGCCGTGGCGGTGCAGGCCGAACGCTCCCAGCACAAGAACCGGGCGCAGGCCATGGCGATGCTGCGCGCACGCCTCTACGAGGCCGAGCGCGAGCGCGTCGACAGTGCCCGCGCTGCCGACCGGCGCGACCAGGTCGGCTCGGGCGACCGTTCCGAACGCATCCGTACCTATAATTTCCCGCAAGGACGCCTGACCGATCACCGCATCGGCCTCACCCTCTACAAGCTCGATCAGATCATCGCCGGTGATGCCCTCAACGAGGTGATCGACGCGCTGGTGACCGAGAATCAGGCCAGGCTGCTCGCCGCCAGCGAGGCCCGCGCGTGAGCGGAAAGCCTGGCTCGCTCGGGAACCACCCCGGCTGGGACCGCGGACGTCCGGTCCACCTCTTCCCTGCCATATGCGCGGTGCTTCCAGGAGCGGGCGGGACGTCCGCGGTCCCAGCCGGGGCGTTCTCATGACCACGCTCGGCGGCCTTTATCGCGAGCTTCTCGCCGCTTTCCGCATAGCCGATCTTCCCACCCCCGAGCTCGATGCCCGCTGGCTGGTCGCCGAAGCCACGAGCCTGCGGCCGACCGCGATCACCCTGTCTCCCGACAGCCCGGTGACGGCAGAGGCGGCGGCAAAAGCCCGTTCCTTCGCTGCCAGGCGCCTCGGCGGAGAGCCGGTGGACCGTATCCTCGGGCATCGCGCATTCTGGAGCCTGGAATTCCGCCTGGGTCCGGCGACATTGTCACCCCGACCGGATACCGAGACCATCGTCGAGACCTGCCTTGCCTTGCTGGCCGAGAGGGATGCAGCCTATCGCCTGCTCGATCTCGGCACCGGCACCGGCGCCATCCTGATCGCCCTGCTTCATGAAAGACCCGGGGCAAGCGGGATCGGCATCGATCAGGCGGCCGATGCCCTGAGCCTCGCAGCCCTGAATGCCGCCGACAATGGCGTTGCCGGGCGAGCCCATTTCCAGCTGGGGAACTGGATGGAGGGGCTGGAAGGCGAATTCGATCTCATCGTCTCCAATCCGCCCTATATTCCCTCCGCCGACATTGCCGGGCTGGAACGGGAGGTGCGCGAGCATGATCCCGTGCTCGCGCTCGACGGCGGCACGGACGGCCTCGACGCCTATCGTGCCATCGCCAGCGGCGCGCCCCGCCTGCTGCGCCCCGGCGGGCTGCTGGTCTTCGAGCTCGGCATCGGCCAGGAAGAGGCGGTGGCGGAACTGATGCGCCATGCGGGCTTCGAGATGCTCGGCCCGGCGCGACAAGATCTCGGCGGCATTCCCCGCGCCTTGGCAGGCAAACGGCCGGGTTGACGTCTTCCTCCGGGCCCGGGCACGTCTTCTCCGCATCTTTCTCCCCTGCCGGCGCAAGGCTTCGAAGAGCGGACGGGGCCTCCGCGGATCCGGAAAAGAAAAACCCCGCCGAAGCGGGGTTTTCCGTATGTCTGATCGGGAAAGCGCCTCAGGCGGCCTCTTCCTCCTCGGCAGCCTCGTCGAAGTCCGCCTCGGCTTCCTTGGCGCCACCGCGCTTCGGACCCTTGGCAAGGTTGGCTTCGATCACCTTCACGGCCTCGGAATCGATGAGGTCGTCGACGGCGGCGAGCTCGCGCGCCATGCGATCGAGAGCCGCTTCATAGAGCTGACGCTCGGAATAGGACTGCTCGGGCTGAGCATCGGAGCGGTAGAGATCGCGCACGACCTCGGCAATGGCGATCAGGTCGCCCGAATTGATCTTGGCTTCGTATTCCTGCGCACGGCGCGACCACATGGTGCGCTTGATGCGGGCACGGCCCTTGAGCGTGTCGAGCGCCTTGGCGACCACGGCCGGCTCGGACAGCTTGCGCATGCCGACGGAAGCGATCTTGGTGGTAGGCACGCGCAGCGTCATCTTATCCTTGGAGAAGGAAATCACGAACAGCTCAAGCTTGAAACCGGCTACTTCCTGCTCGTCGATCGACACGATTTTGCCGACGCCATGCGAGGGGTACACAATGCTCTCGCCCGTCTTGAAACCCTGCTTCGTGGACGTCTTCTTCGCTGTCGTCATGACGCTTCAACGCTCCTATCATTGGCGGATGCCGAACCGGCAGCCGCACCAAACCACGGGCAGGCTCGCGCCTGTTGCCGCAAACACCATTCGACAGTGAAACCAGGCCAAAGCTTCAAGAGCCGCCGCGAGGAACGTCGAACTGAAGGACGGTCAAAAATTCCATGTATCTATCGGCGCAATTTGCACCGACCGACTGAGGTCCCTTGAAGCTGGCACAAAAAAATTGCCCCTGTGCGGAGCAGCGGCGGGGTAACTCGGTCTCTCTCTTGACCATGCCCCGTATATATACCAAAAATCGGCAAAAATCAACGCTTTTACGCGCAAAAACGGCGCGGAAAGCGCCCGTTAAGGTTGATACCGCGCGGTTTTTGTGAATAGCCGCTATGCAAAAAGCGACGGGCATGCCCGCAGGCACCTCGACGGCGGCTTGCCCCCAAGGCCCTGAAAGCGGGCGGTGAGGCCGCCCGCGCAGTCGTGTCGAACCGGCTCGGATATGGCCCGGATCCAGCGGTTAGGCGTCGCCCTGGCCCGGTTCCGGCGAGAGCAGCGGCAGCTTGTCCGGCTTGCCGTCCCACTCCTTGGAATCAGGGAAGCTGTCGCGCTTGACGGTGATGTTGGGCCAGCTCTGCGCGAATTTGGCGTTCAGTTCGAGCCAGGCCTCCAGGCCCTTTTCGGTATCGGCCTTGATGGCATCCGCCGGACATTCGGGCTCACAGACACCGCAATCGATGCATTCGTCGGGATGGATGACGAGAAAATTCTCCCCCTCGTAGAAACAGTCCACCGGGCAGACTTCCACGCAGTCCATATATTTGCACTTGATGCAGTTCTCAGTGACCACGTAGGTCATGCCAGAAAATCCCGAAAGTTTATAATCTTGCTAAAACTGCCTAGCCGAACTGTGCCGACGGTTCAAGGCGCGCCTGCACAGAGCAGCCATTCGCGGCGGTAGAGGCTTGCCTGAGTTCACCACAGCCAAGACGCCCGGCCTGTCCTCTACCCGGCCTGTCCTGCGTCTCCGGCGCCCGGCCGAGGCGATAACAAGGCGAGCTTGCCCGGCCTGCCGTCCCACTGCCTGGCATCGGCCGCGGGCTCGCGCCGCACGGTGATCTCCGGCCAGAGATGGGCATACCGTGCGTTCAATTCAACCCAGGCCTCCAGCCCGCTCTCGGCACCGGAGCGGATGGCATCCGCCGGACAGGCCGGTTCGCAGATGCCGCAATCGATGCATAGCAAGGGGTCGATAACGAGCATGGTCTCGCCTTCCCGGAAGCAATCCACCGGGCACTCGGTCACGCAATCCATATATTTGCATCTGATGCAGTTCTCAGTGACCACGTAAGTCATGGCGGCCATTCCATTCAGGAGGGGTTCCTAATGGAATGGCCCGATATGGCGCGCCCAAGGCGCAATTGCGGTCACAAGAGATCGCGCGGGATTTTCTCATACCAGCGGCGCTCGGCCGCCATCTCGCCATTGGCCGAGGCCTTGAGTTCACCCTCCAGGATGAAATCGGTGGCGGTCGCCTGCATCGCGGTCTTCACCTCGATGCGGATCTGCCAGCCCTCGCGCCCCATCTGATAGCTCTCGGTGAGGCGGTAGCGCGCACTGAGAGGATCATCGCCCCTGACGGTCAGCTCGCGCCGGAGGCTGTGGGAGAGCGTGGTGTCGATCTCGTCGAAGCGCAGCACGCCCTCGCCGAACAGCCCGCCCTCCCCTTCCGTGACATAGGTCGCCGTGTCAGTGAGGAGGTCGAGCGAGGTGGTGCGCGCCATCCGTCCCTCTGCGACCTTGGTCGTCGGCGTACGGGCCGCGCTCAGCGCCGGTTCGAAGGCAATGACGACGTCATCCGCGCGGGCCCTGCGCACGGGCAGGGTTAACCGGCCGGGGCAGCGCAAGGTGAGCGTCACCGGCTCGGGTACCGGCCAGATCAGCGGCCAATAGGCCGTGGACAAGGCCAGCCTGAGGCGATGGCCCGGCGCGAGGGCATAGCCGCAATCGCTGAGCTTGAGACGGATGGGATGGAAGCGGCCGGGTACCAGGGCTTCGGGCTCGGCATGGCTGTCGCGATGGGTCAGGTTGAGCACCCCATAGGCGATACGGCGCGAGGAACCATCCGGGGCGACGTCGCAGAGCCGGGCGCAGAGCTGGGCTAGGGGCTTGTCGGAGGCGAGCTCCACCTCGATCTCCGGCGCGCCGAGCAATTCAAGCCGTTCGGTCAGGACCTCGCCATCGAAGCAGCAGGAGAAGGCATCGTCATGGCGCTGATCGGCCGGTTCCTCGCCGGCGACGCCGGTGCCCATCCATTCGCCTGCCGCCGCTCCCGTCCAGGCCGGCGAGGTGAAGGCGATTTCGCTGGCCCGGCCGGGCTCGGCCGCCAAGGCGCCCGGCGCCAGATGGACGGCCCTGGCGACGATCTCCGGCGACGGCCATGTCGTCTCGCCGACAAAGCGGCCGGGCACCGGATCGCGATGGCCCGGCGGTGTCCACTCCTCGACGAAGGCCCGCATCATCGGCTCGGCCATGATGCCGCGATCCACCCCCTTCAGCCAGTGATCCCACCAGCGCGTGGCCTCCTGCAGGAAGCCGATGGCCGGCCCCGGCACGCCGTCCTGCGGATAGATATGCGCCCAGGGCCCGATCAGGCCGAGCCTGGGCACGGTGAGCCCCTCGAGCAGGCGGGGAATGGCATTGGTATAGGCATCGCCCCAGCCGCCGACAGCAAAGACGGGACATTGCACAGCCGAGAAATCCTCGCAAATCGAGCCGTGCCGCCAATAGGCGTCGCGCCTTTGATGCGCGAGCCAGAGCGCCGGGAAGAAGGGCAGATGATCGAGGCGATGCTGCCATTGCGCCCGCCAGGCCTCGCCGACCAGCGCCGGATCGGCCGGCCGGGCCTGATAGGCCAGCATGATCGAGCCCCACCACAGATTGTCGTTGAGCAGGGTGCCGCCCATGAAATGGATGTCGTCGGCATAACGGTCGTCGGTGGAGCAGACGGTGATGACGGCCTTGAGGGTCGGCGGGTTGAGCGCCGCGACCTGCAGGCAATTGAAGCCGCCCCAGCTCTTGCCCATCATGCCGACGGAACCCGTGCACCAGGGCTGGGCCGCCAGCCAGGCGATCACCTCGCAGGCGTCATCGAGTTCCCGCTGCAGATATTCATCCTCGAGCAGGCCGTCGGACTCGCCGCTGCCGCGCATGTCGACGCGGATGGCGGCATAGCCATTGGCCGCAAACCAGCCATGCATTGGCTCGTCCCGCCCGCGCGTGCCGTCGCGCTTGCGATAGGGAATATATTCGAGGATCGCCGGCACCGGCCTGGCTTCGGCATCCTCGGGCAGCCAGAGGCGCGCGGCCAGCCGAGTGCCGTCGGCAAGGGGAATGAAGAAATGTTCGATCGTGCGGACAGGGGACATTGGAAAATACTTCAAGAAAAACGAACGAAAAGGGCCGGTCCGAAGACCGGCCCTTTCAGCGAACCATTGGATCACGCCACCTTGCGGCTGGCGAGAATATTGTCGAGCCAATGCGTATCCATCTCCGGCACGGAGCTGATCAGCTTCTCCGTGTAGGGATGGAAGGGCGGTGCGAAGATATCCGCCGTGGGCCCCTGGGCGATGATCTCGCCCTTGAACATCACCGCCGTGCGATGGGCGATGCGGCGCACCGTGCCGAGATCGTGGGTGATGAAAATATAGGCGAGGCCGAGATCGTCCTGCAGCTTCTTGAGGAGCTTCAACACGTCCTCCGCCACCAGCGGGTCGAGAGCGGAAGTCGGCTCGTCGCAGATGATCACCTCCGGCTCGGCGGCCAATGCGCGCGCAATGCAGACGCGCTGCTTCTGGCCGCCTGAGAGCTGTCCGGGCCGGCGATCGGCGAACTCCTCGGGCAGGCCTACCTGGCGCAGCAATTCGAGCACGCGCTTGCGCACGTCTCCTGCAGAGCGGTTGAAATAGAAGCTCACCGGCCGCCCGATGATCTGGCCCAGGGTCTGGCGCGGATTGAGCGCGACGTCCGGCATCTGATGCACCATCTGCAGGCGCCGCAGGATGTCCTTGCTGCGCTGGGGCAGCGCAGGCGGCAGGGTCTTGCCGTTGAGCGAGACGTCACCTTCCCAGCGCGGCAGCAGGCCGACGACGATGCGCGCGATCGTGCTCTTGCCGGAGCCGGACTCGCCCACCACCGCCAGGGTCTCGCCCTTCGCAAGCTTGAACGAGGCATTCTTGACGATCGCAACCGGGCCGTAGCCGGCAGTGACGTTCGTCATGGAGAGTACCGGCTCGGCCCCCTCTGGCGGGGCGGTGAGCTGGAGATGCTCGGCCTCGCGGCGCTCATTCACCAGGGCGCGGGCATAATCGGTCCGCGGAGCCTCCAGCACTTGCTTGGCCTCGCCGACCTCGACGGTCTTGCCGTGGCGCAACACCATGATGCGGTGGGCGATCTGCGCCACCACGGCGAGGTCATGGGTGATGTAGAGGCCGGCCGTCCCGAATTCCCGGATGAGGTCGCGCAGCAGAGCGAGCACCTCGATCTGGGTGGTGACGTCGAGCGCCGTGGTGGGCTCGTCCAGCACGATCACATCGGGCCGGCAGCTCATCGCCATCGCGGCCATGGCACGCTGAAGCTGGCCACCCGAGACCTGATGCGGGTAGCGGTCGCCGATCGTGTCGGGATTGGGCAGCTGCAGGATGCGGAAGAGCTTGCGGGCATAGGCTTCCGCTTCCGGCCGCGTCATCACGCCATGCACGACCGGCGCCTCGCAGACCTGGTCCATCAGCGTCATGGCCGGGTTGAAGGAGGCGGCGGCGCTCTGAGCGATATAGGCGATGCTCTTGCCGCGGAAGTTGCGGCGCTGCGCGGCGGTGGAGGCGCGCAGTTCGGTGCCGTCGAGCTTGATCGAGCCGCCGGTGATGCGCATGCCGGCGCGGGCATAGGCCATCGACGCCAGGCCGATGGTGGATTTGCCGGCACCGGATTCGCCGATGAGGCCGAGGATCTCGCCCCGCCGCAGTGTCACATCGACATTGTCGACGAGAACCCGGCCGGTGATGGTCTCGACCTTGAGCTTTTCGAGCTCGAGGATCAGGTCGGAAGAGGTTTTGTTATCTGCCATCTCAGCCCCCTTACATTTCCGCCTGCGCGCCGGACGGGCGGGCATCGATCGACAGGAACCAATCGACCACAAGATTGATGCCGATGGTGAGGAGAGCGATGGCGGCAGCAGGATAGAGCGCCGCCGCCCGCCCGAGCTTGAGGCTGGTGATGTTGTCGCGCACCATGCCGCCCCAGTCCGCATATGGCAGGGGCACGCCGAGGCCGATGAAGCTCAGCGCGGCGATGAACAGAAAGTTGAAGCAGAAGCGCAGGCCGAATTCCGACATCAGGGGAGCGGCGGCATTGGGCAGGATCTCGCGCCAGACCACCCACCAGATGCCCTCGCCGCGCAGCCTGGCCACCTCGACGAAATCGAGCGAGGCGAGATTCATGCCGAGCGCGCGGGCGAGGCGATAGACGCGGCTAGAGTCGAGGAAGGCGATGGTCAGCACCAGCGACGTCAGGGTCTGGCCGAAGATCGACAGGATGATCAGGGCCCAGATCAGCAGCGGCACCGACATCACGATGTCGACGGTGCGCGAAAGCACGGCATCGATCCAGCGCCCGGTCACAGCGGCCACCAGACCGAGCGTGATGCCGATGGCGAAGGACAGGATGGTGGTGACGAGTGCGATACCGATGGTGAGGCGGGCACCGTAGATCAGGCGCGTGAGCATGTCGCGGCCGATCTGGTCGGTTCCCAGCCAGCTCGTCGCTGAAATCGTCGCCCAGGTCTTGCCGACGGTCTGCGTCTCCGAATAGGGCGCAAGCCAGGGACCGGCGACCGCGATGACCACGTTGAGCGCAATGATAAACAGGCCGATGACGGCGGTGAGCGGCGCCTTGTGTCCGAAAATGACCATGCTGCTCTCCTACCGGGGATGCCGCAGACGCGGATTGAGGATGATCGCCAGCACGTCGGCAATCGTATTGAGGATGATGAACACGGCCGCAAACAGGATGCCGCACGCCAGAATCGCCGGCACGTCACGCTTGGTCACTGCGTCGATCATGTATTGGCCGACGCCGGGATAGGTGAACACTTTCTCGATCACGACCACGCCGACCACGAGATAGGCGATGTTCAGCGCCACCACCGAAATGATCGGCGAGGCCGCGTTCGGCAGCGCGTGCTTGGTGACGACGCGGGCACGCGTCAGGCCCTTGAGGAAGCCCATTTCGACATAGGGCGTCGACATGATCGACAGCACCGAATTGCGTGTCATGCGCATCATATGGGCGGTGACCAGGCAGGTCAGCGCCACCGCCGGCAGGAAGGTCACGTAAAGGCGGGTGAAGAAGCCCATGTCGGGATGGACGGCCGCCAGCGGCGGAAACCAGCGCCAATAACCGGCAAAGAGCAGGATCAGCACGCCGCCGATGAAGAACTCCGGCAGCGAGATGGCGATCAGCGCCAGCACATTGGCGGCCCTGTCAGCCAGACGCCCTTCGGTGATGGCGCAGGTGATGCCGGTGATCACCGCGAGCGGTACGGCGATCACAGCGGCATAGCAGGCCAGGAACAGCGTGTTGGTGAAGCGCGGCCACAGATCGTTCACGATGACGTTCTGGTTGGTATAGGACCGGCCGAAATCGAAATGGGTGATGATGTTCCACAGCCAGCTCAGATAACGCTGCCAGGCCGGCACATCGAGGCCGATGCTGCGTTCGAAAGCGGCCTTGGTTTCCGCCGTTGCAGCCTGGCCGAGTACGGCATCCGCCGCATTTCCCTGCAGATTGAGGGTTAGAATAAACAGAATGAGGGAGATTGCGAAGAGCGTCGCCACCCCCTGGACGATGCGCCAACCAATAAGACGTCCCACAATGTGCCCTTTCGACCTGTTGCCGACGGAGGCCGGGCACGCTGCAGTTCCCCCCGCGCGCGCCCGTCATTCCGCAGTTTGAAAGGTAGGGGGCGAGACGCCTCACGCGTGTCGCCCCCAAGAGTTCTCAGGCGAACCAGCCCTTTTCGGCGACACGCTGGTCGCACATGTCGTAGCGCGGGTGCGGAGCCGTTCCCATGATCTTCTTGGAGTAGGCATCGAGATAGTCGCCGACCGCGTAGCAGACCATGCCGCCATCGTCGTGGATCATCTTCTGGCATTCGGCATAGATCTGAGCGCGCTTGGCTTCGTCGGTTTCGACGCGGGCGGAGATCAGGAGCTTGTCGAATTCCGGCCGCTTCCAATGGGTGTCGTTCCAATTGGCGGTGGACAGGAAGGTCTGGGAGAGCTGCAGATCGATATTGGGACGGCCGCCCCAATAGACAGCGCAGAACGGCTCCTTCAGCCAGATGTTCGACCAGTAGCCATCGCCCGAAACGCGCGTGACCGTGAGGTCGATGCCCGCCTGCTTCATGGCTTCCTGGTAGAGCAGGCCCGCATCGGTCGCGCCATTATAGGCACCTTCCGAAACCTTGAGCTCCAGCTTGGGGCTGCCGGCCTTCTTGTAGTGGAAAGCCGCCTTCTCCGGATCGTAGGGCGTCTGCGGCACATCCTTGGCATAGTATTTGTGCGACGGGCTGATGGTGGTGTCGTTGCCGACGGTGGCATAGCCCTGATAGACGGTGTCGACGATCTTCTTGCGGTCCATGCCATATTTCAGCGCCCAGCGCAGGTCGGCATTGGTATAGGGATCGGTGTCACACAGCGCCACGAAGGCGAAGCGGTTGCCGGTGCCCTTGCTCTGCACCACGCTGACGTCGGGCGAGGAGGTCACGATGTCCATGGTCTTGGCGTCGAGACGGTTGATGGCATCGACCTGGCCCGAAATCAGGGCCTGCAGGCGCGACGCTTGATCCTGGATGTATTGCAGCTCGATCCCGTCGAAATTGCCGCGGCCGGGCTTCCAGTAATTGCCGGTGTTCTTGGTGACCACGCGCACGCCGGGCTCGAACACTTCGAGCTTGTAGGCGCCGGTGCCGACCAGCTTGGAGAAGTCGCTGTAGCCGTTGGGCACGCACAGGACGTGATAGTCGGAAAGGTTGTAGGGCAGGTCGAGATTGCCCTCGGACAAGGTGATCTGGATCTGGTTGGCGCTGAGCTTCTTGACGTCGGTGATCGAGCTCAGCAGATCCTTCGCGGCCGATTTGGTATCGCCGCGATGCAGGTTGATCGAATAGATCGCATCATCGGCGTCGAGCGTCTTGCCATTATGGAAGGTGACGTCCTTACGGATGTTGAAGATCCATTCCTTGGCGCCGGGCTTGTATTCCCAGCTTTCGAACAACTCGCCCTTGGGCAGGCCGTCATCGCCGATTTCGACGAAGCCGTTGCAGATCTGGTAGCCGTAGGAGATCGGCACGGAATCGGCATAGGTGCGCGGATCGAGACTGTCGGAGGCCGAACCGCCCTCCATGCCCAGCTTCAAGGTGCCGCCTTTCTTGGGGGTGTCGGCCGCCAGGGCCGACCCGCCGAGCGCTCCCAACCCGCCGAGGCTCAGGCCGAGCGCCGCGGCGCTCTTCATCAATTCGCGGCGGTCGAGAATGAGACCCGACCCTTGCTGCGTGAAGTTCTTACCCGTCATGTCAATGTTCCCTGCGGCTCGCCTGATGGAATTTGCGCTCGTTGCCCGAGCGTTCGACCTGCCCACTATCGTGTCCTGCAAGCCGCTGTGCAAGAGACCTACAAACGACATCAAATGACAGCAGGGCGACGTTCCTTCATTTTCGTGAAGCTTGAATCAGATGGGATTTGGAGATTTGAGCGTGAGGTAAAGCCGGAATTTCACCGGAGACGATCGATTTTCTGCCATTCCGGGCAAAAAACGAAATCCCCGGCCGTAGGCCGGGGATCGCATCCGTGTCGTACAGTCAGGCTCAGCTGTGATAGGCGCGTTCACCATGTTCGACGATATCGAGGCCTTCGGCCTCCGTCTGGCGGTCGACACGCAGGCCGACGACGAGGTCGACCAGCTTGAACAGGATCGCCGAACCGATGCCCGTCATCGCCACGGTGAAGGCAACCGCCTCGACCTGCACCCAGAGCTGGCTGCCCATCGTCACGCCTTCGGCATAGCCGACGCCGCCCAGCGAAGGCGAAGCCAGCACGCCGGTACCGAGAGCGCCGAGGATGCCACCGATGCCATGCACGCCGAACACGTCGAGGCTGTCGTCATAGCCGAAGGCATTCTTCACGGTCGTCACGAAGAAGAAGCAGACGATGCCGGCGATGAAGCCGAGCGCGATGGCGCCGGCCGGGCCGACGAAGCCGGCTGCGGGCGTCACGGCCACCAGGCCGGCGACCGCGCCGGAGACGGCGCCCAGCATCGAGGGCTTGCCATGGGTGAGCCATTCGATCAGCGACCAGCCGAGGATCGCGCCGGCCGTGGCGACGAAGGTGGTCATCATGGCAAGGCCCGCGCTGGCGCCCGCCGAGAGCGCCGAACCGGCGTTGAAGCCGAACCAGCCGACCCACAGCAGGCCGGCGCCGACCCAGGAGAGGGTGAGCGAATGGGGCGGCATCTGCTCCTTGCCGAAGCCGGTGCGCTTGCCGATCATCAGGCAGCCCACCAGGCCGGCAACGCCGGCATTGATGTGCACGACGGTACCGCCGGCGAAATCGAAGGCGCCCAGCTTGAACAGCCAGCCCGTGGACTGCCACACCGAATGGGCGACCGGGATGTAGATGAAGGTGACCCAGAGCAGGCAGAACAGCACCACGGCGGAGAACTTCATGCGCTCGGCGAAGGCGCCGACGATGAGGGCGGGCGTGATCGCCGCGAAGGTCATCTGGAAGCAGACGAACACATATTCAGGAATGGTGCCGCTCAGCGTGTCCTTGGTGATGCCGGCGAGGAAGGCCTTGGAGAAGCCGCCGAAGAGCGGACCGCCATCGCTGAAAGCGAGGGTATAGCCATAGAACACCCAGATCACCATCACCACCGAGGCGACGATCAGCACCTGCATGAGGATGGACAGCATGTTCTTGGCACGCACCAGGCCGCCATAGAACAGGCCCAGGCCCGGCGCGATCATCATCAGCACCAGCGCGCAGGATACCAGCATCCAGGCCGTGTCGCCGGAATTCAGCGTCGGCGGCGGCGCTGCGGTCTGGGCGAGAGCGGGGCCCGCAAGCAGCCGGGCGCCCATGAGGGCCATGAAGGCGGATTTGAGGAAACGAAGGGAAGTCATCTGGAAAGGATCCTGTCTCATGGGAGTCGAGGGCATCGGCGGCGGGGGACCTAGAGCGCGTCGCCGTCGCGCTCGCCGGTGCGGATGCGCACCGCCGTTTCGATCGGCATCACGAAAATCTTGCCGTCGCCGATCTGGCCGGTCTTGGCGGCTGCGGTGATCGCGTCGATCACCTTGGCGACGAGTTCGCTCGGCACCGCGACCTCGATCTTCAGCTTGGGCAGGAAGCTCACCGCATATTCGGCGCCGCGATAGATCTCGGTATGCCCCTTCTGGCGGCCATACCCCTTCACCTCGGTCACGGTCAGACCGTGCACGCCCAGACCCGTGAGCGCATCGCGCACCTCCTCGAGCTTGAACGGCTTGATGATGGCCATCACTATTTTCATGTTGTCCTATCCCCTATGGCGCCTTGCGGTCTGGCGATGGCGCCAGGAGCCGCGAAGGCGCGTCAAAACAAAGAGTTGGAGCACTGAGCGTCTCGTTCGACACGCGCCTTGCTCCAGGGAACCGCGGCTCGGGTTCCGGATCGAGCTTCGCCGCAAGATGAGCAATCGGACGAAAGTCGCGTTGCGGTCGAACACGCTCTTTCAAGCCGCGTGCCAACTGCGAAACGACATGCTAAGATCATGAAAAATCACGACAAAAATTACCTCTGCTCAATGTGAGGGCCACTCGCTTGCCATGGTCTGCGCAAATTTTAGGCACAATGGCCGCCGTTGCGATATTTTCGAGCAATCTGCACGCGGCATTGGCTGATCCCTGCGCCGTCCCGGCGGAAGCCGGCGAGAATGTGACGATTGCCGGCAAGAGCGGTGACGGTCATATTCTGCTCGCGGACGGTCGCAGGATCCGGCTTGCGGGCGTGGATCTTGCCTCGCTGCGGCTGCCCGATCTTGCCGGCACCGTCGCGACCCTGGTGGGTTCGGCGACGCCAGACAGGCATGGCGCGTTGCGCGGAGCTCTCTATCTCGAGGGCCGCGACCTCGTGGCCGATCTCACCGCCCGCGGACTGGCGCGCATTCGACCTTCCGTTGGGGAAGAGGCGTGTTACACAGAATTAATGACTGCAGAAGACAATGCCCGTCGGGCTCGGCTTGGCCTCTGGGCCGAACCGGGCTATGCAGTCGCCGATGCGGTGACTCCCGAGGCCGTTGCCCGCCACGCCGACGGCTTCGTCATCGTGGCGGGACGCGTGCTGCATGTTGGAGTGACGAAGACGACCGTGTGGATCGATTTCGGCAAAATCTGGCGCGAAGACGTGACTTTGGCGATACCCGCCAAACAATGGCCACGTTTCGAGGCAACCGGTCTCACCGCCACTGCCCTCGAGGGCAGCTATGTCAGGGCCCGCGGCGTCGTGACGATGCGCGACGGGCCCCGCATCGAAATTACCGAGCCGGCGGCGATCGAACAGGTCGCGCCGGTGTCGCCGTAGGAGGAGTGGAAGCTGGACGAGATGCTGGGGGGCGCGGCAAGACAACCGAACTGGCGGTGGGTTTGTGCCCTGGCGCTCGCGCTCGGCCTGTCCTCTTGCGCCACCGTGGGCGACAACGAGGCGGGCGATCCTTCGCGCGCCACGCCGGCAGCCCTTCCCGCAGACGCTCCGCGCGTCATCGCTCCCCCCAACGCGGAGGACCGCGAAAGCGCCCGCGTCCTGGCTTCCTATGGCGGCGCCTATCGCAACGCCGCCCTGGAGCGCTATCTCGACGATCTCGTTCAGCGTCTCGCCGCCCAGTCCGATCGGCCCGACATTCCCTACAAGCTGACGGTGCTGAACGCCTCGTCGATCAATGCTTTCGCCCTGCCCTCCGGCCGGCTCTACGTGACACGCGGCCTGCTCGCGCTCGCCAATGACGATGCCGAAATTGCTGCCGTGATCGCCCATGAGATGGCGCATGTCTCCGCGCGCCATGCCGCCGCGCGCGCCGATCGCGAGCGTCAGTCCCTGGTCGTCTCCAAGGTGGCCAGCATGGTGCACAATCCCGGCCTGGTATCCTCGAGCCAGAACAGCCTGGCCAGCTTTTCGCGCCAGCAGGAGTTGAACGCCGACGAGATCGGCATCCGCACCATCGCCAAGGCCGGCTTCGATCCCTATGGCGCGGCGCGCTTCCTGACCTCGATGCGCCGGCAGGTGGAGGCGCGTTCGCGCCAGACCACGCCGGACTTCCTGTCGACCCATCCCTCCACGCCCGAACGCATCGCCAAGGCCAACACCGAGGCGGCCCAGTATGGCGCCCCCGGCTCGGGCGAGCATGACAAATTCCGCTATCTGTCGGTGATCGACGGGCTCACCTATGGCGAGGATCCCGCGCAAGGCTATGTGCAGGGCCGCATCTTCTGGCAGCCGCGCCTGGCCTTCACCTTCATCGCGCCGCCCAATTTCACCCTCGACAACACGCCGCAGGCCATTCTCGGCATCGATGGCAACGGCCGGGCGCTGCGTCTCGACACGGTCAAGACCAAGGATGGCCAGTCGCTGTCCGACTATCTCGCCTCCGGCTGGATCAGCGGCGTGGATACCTCCTCGGTTTCCACCCTGCGCATCAACGGCAACGAGGCGGCAACCGCCCTCGCCCGCGGCACGGACTGGAGCTTCCGCCTCTATGCCATCCGCTTCGGCAGCGACGTCTACCGCCTGATCCTGGCGGCGCGCGACCTCAATGCCGCGACCGACGCCCTGTTCCAGGAAACCGCCAACAGCTTCCGGCGCATGACCCCGGAAGAGCAGCGCAATGTACGCCCCGAGCATATCGATATCGTCACCGTGCGCTCGGGCGACACGCTGCAATCCCTGGCGGCCCGCATGGCCGGGCCGCAGGATCAGCTCGAGCGCTTCCTTGTGCTGAACGGCTTCGACGAAACCAGCCCGCTCAGGCCGGGCGACCGGGTCAAGGTCGTCACGCAGTAGCGGCGCGCGGCCTCATCCGAGCCGATAGAACGCCGCCGCATTGTCCCTGAACAGCTTGCGCCGCTCCGACGGCGAGCAGTCATGCACGATCTCGTCGACGACATGCACCCAGTCGGGATAGGTCCCCGCCAGTTCCAGCACATGCCAATCCGAGCCGAACATCACGCGCTCGAAGCCGAAGCTTTCTAGGGCATGCTCGACATAGGGCGTGATCTCCTGGCGGGTCCAGGTACGGTGATCGGCCTCCGTGCACACGCCGGAAATCTTGCAATGGACGTTGGGCAACGCGGCGAGCCGCTTCAAATCGGCACGCCAGGGGTCCATCTCGCCCGCCTTGATCGCCGGCTTGCCGATATGATCGAGCACGAAGCGGACATCCGGGCATTGCTGCACCATGCGGATCGCGTTCGGCAATTGGTGGTGCAGGATGCAGATGTCGAAGGAAAGATCATGGCGGGCCAGCAGCTTGAGGCCGGCCAGGAAATCGGGCCGCAGGCAGAAGTCCGGATCGGACTGGCCCTGGATCAGCCGCCGGATGCCTCGCAGGGGCTTGTGTTGGCGCAGTTGCTCGAGATCGGCCTCGACCGCCACCCCCTTTTCGAGCGGCAGGTTCGCCACCATGCCGCCCAGCCGCGGCTCGGCCGCCGCAAGCTCGCTGACCCAGGCGGCTTCGGCCAGATGCTGGCCGGCATCGACATCGACCTCCACGAAGACGAAACGCTCGACCTCGACCGGCTTGGCTGCAGCGAACACATCCGCCGGCTCAGCCTTGGAGCGCAGGCCGGTGATGCCCTGCGTCCAGGCATAGCCGAGACGTGCCGGATCGAGCAGATGAACGTGACTGTCGATGATGGGGTAGTCGAGCATGATGTCAGGGCCCGGATGGCGTTGATCGTTTTGATTGGCTTCAAGCTATTGCCTGACAAATAGACGGTCAACCAGCCGGAATGCCGGTCAGCCTCACCACCCCCGCGCCCGGATCGCATCCGCCAGCCGGGAGACGTCCGGGCCGCTCGGACGGTCTTCCTCCAGGCGCTCGACATGGGCGCGGACGAAATCGCGGATGCGGGCGGTGCCCTCGCCCAGCGTCACAGAGCCGCGCAGATCGATGCTCTGGGCCGCCACCACCAATTCGCAGGCCGCCAGCACCAGGAGGCGCTCCGCGCTCTCGCCCAGCTTGGTCACCGCTGCCGGCGCATTGGCGGCATGGTCCTCGACGCCATCGGCCGCATGCAGCAAGGCCAGGGTCGCCGGCTGCGCCCGTGCCCGGATCTCGCCTTCCAGCGCGCCGATCGCCTTCTGCAGCGTGGCAAAGCCGGTGCGGCTCTGGCCCATCGGCGTGAGAAAGCGCGGCTGGTCGGAATAGACGGGCGACATCAGCTTCAGGGCCCGCTGGGCGGAGATCGTCGCCGCATGGGAGAGGGCCTGCGAAAGCGCCTCGAAGCGCAGCGTGAAGCCGGTCATGTCGAAATTGCCGTTGGACACCAATTGCCCCTCGACGATCACCGGATTGTCGCCGGAATGGTTGAGTTCGAGCAGCACCATCGCCTCCGCCTCGGCGAAGGCGGTGCGCGCGGCGCCATGCACCGGCGCGACGCAGCGGAAGGACAACGGGTCCTGAACGCGCCGGCTCGCCTTGTTGTCGCCAAGCGGGCCGCCGGCCAGCAAGGCATAGATCATGCGGGCCGCCTCAAGCTGGCCGGGGGCCGGTCGGGCGGCATTCACGGCCTCCGACAGCGGCGTGATGTTGGCGCCGAAGGCTTCCATCGACAGGGCCGCGGCACGGTCGAGCGTATCGAGCGCCAGGCGCGCCTCGGCGAGCACCAGGGCACCGCGGCCGGTAGAGGCGGCATTGGCCACCACCAGCGCATGCCCGTCCTTCGGCCCGATCGGCACTGGCTGCAGCCCGGCGCGGCGCAAGGCCTCGGCGCCGTCCAGGCGTTCGCCACGATATTCGGCCTGACCTTCGCCGAGCAGTGCCAAGGCCATATGGGCAAGCGGCGCGAGGTCGGCGGCCCCGATCGAGCCGATCGTCGGCACGATGGGATGAAATCCGGCATTGAGGGCCGCGGCCAGCGCCTCGACCACCGCCAGGGATACCCCGGTCCGGCCGACGCTCATGCCGGCGATGCGGGCCGCCATCATGGCCCTGACCTCGGCGACCGGCATTTCGTCGCCCACCCCGACCGCGCGTGCAAAGGCGACGCGCCGCTGGAAGGCTGCGAGATCGTCAGCGGAAAGCCGGGTGTCGACGCCCGCGCCAAGCCCGGTGGTCAGCCCATAGACCGGCTTGTTCTCCGCGATGGCCTGCTCGATCACCGTGCGCGCCGCGCCGATGCGCTCACGCGCACGGCGCGACAACACGACCGGACGGCGGTCGGCGGCGATGGCGGCCAGCGCATCGATGGTCAGGGGCGCATCGCCGATCACCACGGTTTCGCCGGACATGCCTTGAACTCCTTCATCACCGTCGGTCCGCGCCATCGTTTGCGTGACCTCGCATCGCCAATCGCATAGAAGGAGTCGCATCTCCAAGGAAATGTGCATGCCGCGAGGGTGAGAATGAGCGCGCTGATCGAACTGTTCTTGTGCCGGAGCGACAATTTCGGCGTGCTGCTCCATGACGAGGCGAGCGGACGCACCGCGGCCATCGACGCGCCGGAGGCCGAAGCGATCGAAGCGGCGCTCGAGCGGCGCGGCTGGCGGCTCACCGACATCCTGGTCACCCATCACCATGCCGATCACGTCGAGGGCATCGAGGCGCTGAAAACCTCCTATGGCTGTCGGGTGGTGGCGGCGAAAGCCGATGCCCACCGCATCCCCGCCGTCGACGAGACTGTCAGCGAAGGCGACACCGTGGATGTCGGCTCGCTCGTGGCCGAGATCATCGATACGCCCGGTCATACGGTCGGCCATATCGCCTACTGGTTCAGGCAGGAGAAGCTGCTGTTTGCCGCCGACACCCTGTTCTCGCTGGGCTGCGGCCGGCTGTTCGAAGGCACGCCGGCCGATATGTGGCGATCGCTCACCAAATTGCGCGCCCTGCCCGACGACACCCGGCTCTATTGCGGGCACGAATACACCCTCGCCAATGCACGCTTCGCCCTCACGGTCGATCCCGCCAACGAGGCGCTGGCCCGGCGAGCCGCCGAGGTCGAGGTCCAGCGCGGCGCCCACCGCTTCACCCTGCCCGTCCTGCTCGGCGCCGAGAAGCGCGAAAATCCCTTCCTGCGCGCCGACGACCCCGGCATTGCCGCGCAGCTCGGGCTGGCGGGGGCGGATCCCGTCGCCGTGTTCGCCGAACTGCGCGAGCGCAAGAACCACTTCTGACAGACTCGCGGGCTCGCGGGCACCCGGGCCCTTGCTTCCGCCAGGAGCCCCGGATATCGGCTTTTTTCGAGACAGCAGAAATGACCATGACGACTGCCGCCGACATCATCACCCTCCTCGGCATGCAACCCCACCCCGAAGGCGGGCATTATGTGCAGACCTTCCAGGACTCACCCCACCACGGCGACAGGCCGGCCTCGACTGCGATCTATTACCTGCTCCAGGCGGGCGAGCGCTCGCATTGGCACCGGGTCGACGCCGCCGAGATCTGGCATTTCCATGCCGGCTCTCCACTGGCCCTCGACCTTTCGGCCGACGGCGCGACCACGGAACACCTGATCCTCGGCACGGATCTCGCCGCCGGCCAGCGGCCGCAGGGCGTGGTGCCCAAGGGCGTTTGGCAGGCAGCCCGCAGCCTCGGCGACTGGACCCTGGTCGGCTGCACCGTTGCCCCCGGCTTCCGCTTCGAAGGCTTCGAGCTGGCCCCGCCGGACTGGGCGCCGAGTCTGCGATAGCTTGGGGCGAGGTTGACAGGCTACCGAGACCCTATACATACTATGGTATGTATATCCGGAGCCGTATTCATGCAGGTCGCTAAATGGGGCAATAGCCTGGCTGTTCGCATTCCTGCCGTAGTCGTCGAGGCGCTCCAGCTGAAAGAAGGCGACGACATCGAAATCCGTATCGCCGACGAGCGGCAATTGGAAATTGCCCGCAAACCTGGCCGCGAGGAATTGCTGCGCAGGTTGCGCGCTTTTCGCGGAAGATTGCCCGCGGATTTCACATTTGACCGCGATGAAGCCAATGCGCGATAGCGCCGATGCCCGGTGATTTCTTCGATACGAATATTCTGCTCTATCTGGCATCGTCGGATACGAGCAAGGCGGACCGTGCAGAAGAACTTCTCCTCACGGGCGGCACGATCAGCGTTCAGGTCTTGAACGAAATCGCCAATGTGACCCGCCGTAAACTTACCATGTCATGGCAGGAAACTCGGCAATTCCTGTCGCCTTTGCGCAGCTTATTACAGGTTATACCCAACACCGTCGAAATCCACGAGACCGGGATCGACCTGGCCGAACGCTATAAGCTCTCGGTCTATGACGCCATGATCGTCGCGGCAGCCCTGATAAATGACTGCGACAGGCTGTGGTCCGAGGACATGCAGAACGGCCTGTTCGTCGAAGGGCGCCTGCGCATCGTCAATCCATTTCTGCCTTAATCTCGTTTTGGGCTCCGGCGTCCACCCCAATCCTTACACTTTCCTTATGCCCGGGCTCGATAATCGCAATCGAACCCTGACGCGCTTTGGTGGCAAACCACATCCATGCCCAATCGGGTTGGAGTTTGTCATGCTAGATCTTGCCTATATGGCGCTGGGGCTCGGCGGCCTGCTGCTGATGGTCATCTATGCCCGCGTCCTCGACAGGCTGTGAGGCGCATCATGTTCGATCCCCTCATAGGCCTGCTCGTGGCCATCCTGCTCGGCGCCTATCTCGTCTTCACGCTGGTGCGCCCCGAACGTTTCTGAGCTGCGTGGCTTCACCGCCCTCCCGTGCCGGCTGCCCCCGCGCCGGTGCGCGGCGGGGGCGGGACCGGCTCATCGGGAAACGGTCCCGCCTCCTGCGCTTTCTCGCTTTTCCGGGCCCAACGCCGATTTCTCCAGGGAACCCTTCCCGCGAGAAATTCAGCGGGGCCCGTGCTCTTTTGGAGAACTTCCATGTCCTTGAACGGATGGCTTCAGATCATCCTTCTGTTCGCTTTGGTGCTCGCAGCGGTGAAGCCACTGGGAGCCTATATGGCTCGTGTCTTCTCCGGTGAGAGGACCTTCCTCTCGCCTATCCTGACGCCGGTCGAGAAGGGTTTTTACAAACTTTCCGGGATTGATCCGGTCCGGGAACAGGGATGGCTCGCCTATACACTCGCCATGCTGTTCTTCAGCATGGCAGGATTTGCCTCGCTTTACGCGATCCTGCGGCTGCAGGCCTATCTGCCGCTCAATCCGCAGGGTTTTGGCAATCTGACGCCGGATCTGGCTTTCAACACGGCGGTGAGCTTCGTCACCAACACCAACTGGCAGAACTATGCGGGCGAAAGCACCATGAGCCATTTCAGCCAGATGGCCGGGCTCACGGTGCATAATTTCGTCTCGGCCGCCACCGGCATCGCCCTGGCACTGGCTCTCACCCGGGCCTTCATGCGCTCGGGCGGCCAGACGCTCGGCAATTTCTGGGTCGATCTGACCCGGTCGTCGCTTTACATATTGCTGCCGATCGCCGTCGTCGTCGCCCTGGCTTTCGTGGCGATGGGCATTCCCCAGACCCTGCAGGCCAGCGTCGACGCCACCACGCTGGAAGGCGCCAGGCAGACCATCGCCATGGGGCCGATGGCGAGCCAGGAAGCGATCAAGCAGCTCGGCACCAATGGCGGCGGCTTCTTCAACGCCAATTCCGCCCATCCCTTCGAGAATCCCACCGCGCTGGCCAATTACCTGTCGATCTTCTCGATGCTGTCGATTTCGGCGGCGCTCGTCTATGCGTTCGGCCTGATGGTCGGCTCCCGCCGCCAGGGCTGGGCCCTGCTCTCGGCCATGGGCGTCCTCCTGATCGCCGGTGTCGCCGTGGTCTATTGGGCGGAGACGTCAGGCAATCCGATCCTCGCACATCTCGGCCTCGATCCGGCCCTCGGCAATATGGAAGGCAAAGAACTGCGTTTCGGCCAGGCGATGTCGGCCGTCTTCGTCGCCGTCACCACGGGCCTGTCCTGCGGCGCGGTCAACGCCATGCATTCCTCGCTCACACCGCTCGGCGGCCTGATCCCGATGTTCCTGATCCAGCTGGGCGAAGTGCTGCCCGGCGGTGTCGGCTCGGGCCTCTACGGCATGGTCGTCTTCGCCATTCTCAGCGTGTTCATCGCCGGCCTCATGGTCGGTCGCACCCCGGAGTTCCTCGGCAAGAAGATCGAATCGCGCGAGATGAAGTTCGCCGTGCTGGCGATCCTGATCCTGCCCACCGCGATTCTGGGCTTCACCGCGATCTCCGCCATGGCGTCTTTCGCCCTGTCGCAACTCGGCAATGCCGGCCCGCACGGCCTCAGCGAGCTTCTCTACGCCTACTCCTCGGCAGCGGGCAACAATGGCTCGGCCTTTGCCAGCCTGTCGGGCAATACGCCCTGGTTCAACACCACCCTCGGCATCACCATGCTGCTGGGCCGTTTTGCCTATGTGGTGCCGGTGATGGCAATCGCCGGCTCCCTGGCCGCCAAGACCAGGGTACCCGCCTCGGCCGGTACCTTCCCGACACACACGCCGCTTTTCGTCGGCCTGTTGGTCGGCATCATCCTGATCGTGGGCGGCCTGCAATTCTTCCCGGCCCTCGCGCTGGGGCCGATCGTCGAGCATTTCGTCATGCTCGCGGGAAAAACGTTCTGACCGCAAAACCTTCTGAGGCCATCCCGGGCCGTACCGGCTCGGGACACCTTCAGCCACTTTTTCATACCGCATTTTCGTCACGCGAACCTGCATCCGCTTCGTTCGAAAATGCTTTCCGGGAACGGCTGTCATGTCTTCCAAACCTACATCCCCGTCCATGTTCGACGCGGCCATCCTGCTGCCGGCGATCAGGGATGCCTTCGTCAAGCTCGATCCCAGGCTGCTCGTCCGCAACCCGGTGATCTTCGTCACCGAGGTCGTGGCGGCCCTGGTCACCGTGCTCAGCCTGCGTGACGCCTTCGCCGGCGCCGGCGCCGGCTTCAGTGCGCAGATCGCCGCCTGGCTGTGGTTCACCGTATTGTTCGCCACCTTCGCCGAAGCCGTGGCCGAGGGGCGCGGCAAGGCGCAGGCCGAGAGCCTCAAGCGCACCAAGTCCGACCTCAAGGCCAAACGCATGCCTTCGGCGGCGGCCGAGCTGGGAAACTTCCAGGTGATCGATGCCACCAGGCTCAGCGTCGGCGACATCGTCATCGTCGAAGCCGGTGACCTCATTCCCGGCGACGGCGAGGTGATCGAAGGCGTGGCGTCGGTCAACGAGAGCGCCATCACCGGCGAATCCGCCCCCGTGATCCGCGAATCCGGCGGCGACCGCTCCGCCGTCACCGGCGGCACGCAGGTGCTGTCGGACTGGATCAAGGTGCGCATCACCACCCAGCCCGGCTCTTCCTTCATCGATCGCATGATCGCGTTGGTCGAGGGCGCCGAGCGCCAGAAAACCCCCAACGAGATCGCCCTGTCGATCCTGCTCTCGGGCATGACGCTGATCTTTCTGATCGCCGTGGTCACGCTGTGGGGCCTTGCCGGCTATTCCGGCACGCTGCTCTCCATCACCGTGCTGGTGGCGTTGCTGGTCACCCTCATCCCCACCACCATCGGCGGCCTGCTCTCGGCCATCGGCATCGCCGGCATGGATCGCCTGATCCGTTTCAACGTGGTGGCCACCTCGGGCCGCGCGGTCGAGGCTGCCGGCGACGTCGATACCCTGCTGCTCGACAAGACCGGCACCATCACCTTCGGCAACCGCATGGCGACCGAATTCCTGGCCGTCCCCGGCGTCAGCGAGCAGGATCTGGCCGAAGCCGTGCTGCTGGCGAGCCTTGCCGACGAGACCCCCGAGGGCCGCTCGATCATCGCCCTTGCCCAGAGCGACTATGGTCTTGCCCAGCCGGACCTGACAGCCAAGGCGATCACCACGATCGCTTTCGCGGCCCAGACCCGCCTGTCGGGTATCGATATCGACGGGCGTTCCATCCGCAAGGGCGCGGTCGATGCGATCGTGAAGTTCGCCGGCACCACGCTGGAGGCCGCCCCTGCCGCCTTCCGCCAGGCGGTGGAGAAGGTTGCCCGCACGGGCGGCACGCCGCTCGGCGTTACCGACGGCAGCCGCATTCTCGGCGTCGTGCACCTCAAGGACGTGGTGAAGCCCGGCATCAAGGAGCGCTTTGCCGAACTGCGTTCGATGGGCATCCGCACGGTGATGGTGACGGGCGACAATCCGATCACCGCCGCTGCGATCGCCTCGGAGGCCGGCGTGGACGACTTCCTGGCCGAAGCCACGCCGGAGGAGAAGCTCGCCTATATCCGCAAGGAACAGACCGGCGGCCGCCTCATCGCCATGTGCGGCGACGGCACCAATGACGCCCCGGCGCTGGCCCAGGCCGATGTCGGCGTCGCCATGCAGACCGGCACCCAGGCGGCGCGCGAGGCGGGCAACATGGTGGACCTGGACTCCAGCCCCACCAAGCTGATCGAGATCGTCGGCATCGGCAAGCAATTGCTGATGACCCGCGGCTCGCTCACCACCTTCTCGATCGCCAACGACGTCGCCAAATATTTCGCCATCATCCCGGCCCTGTTCATCGCGACCTATCCCGAGCTCGGCGCCCTGAACGTGATGAACCTGGCTTCGCCCCAGTCGGCCATCCTCTCGGCGGTGATCTTCAACGCGCTGATCATCATCGCCCTGATTCCGCTGGCCCTCAAGGGCGTTGCCTACCGGCCGGTCGGCGCGGCGGCGCTGCTCAGGCGCAATCTCCTGGTCTACGGCCTCGGCGGGCTGCTGGTGCCGTTCATCGGCATCAAGCTGATCGACCTCGTCGTCGCCGCCCTGCACCTGGTGTGACGGCGATGCGCACGAGAAGCGGATGGAGCGTGGCCCGCTGGCTCGCTCTGTCCGCGCCGAACCGATCCACGGCCCGCACACCGTCCCTCCTCGCAGGGAGGGCTCCCGCCTTCCGAGGCAATCCCGTTTTCGCTCTCCAAGGGAGCAAACCCATGCTAATCCATCTTCGTCCCGCCATCGTGATGATGGCCCTGTTCACCCTGCTGCTGGGCATTCTCTATCCGCTGGCCATCACCGGCATCGCCCAGGTCGCCCTGCCCGGCCAAGCCAACGGCAGCCTGATCACCAGCAACAATATGGTGATCGGCTCGTCCCTGATCGGCCAGAATTTCACGTCGGATCGCTATTTCCAGGGCCGTCCCTCGGCGACCTCGGGCACCGATCCCAACGACGCCAGCAAGACGGTGTCCCAGCCCTACAATGCGAGCAACTCGACGGGCTCCAATCTCGGCCCCACATCGAAGGCCCTGGCTGACAGGGTCGCCGCTTCGGTCGAGGCCCTGCGCAAGCAGGGCGTGACCGGCGCCGTTCCCGCCGACGCGGTGACGACCTCGGCTTCCGGCCTCGACCCCGACATTTCGCCGGCCGATGCCGCGCTGCAGATCCAGCGTGTCGCCAAGGCCCGCAATCTGCCGGAGGCGGACGTGAAAGCCCTGGTCGACAACCACACGTCAGGCCGGCTCTTCGGCGTGATCGGCGAGCCGCGCGTCAATGTTCTCGCGCTGAATCTGGCGCTTGATGCTATGAAGAAGTGAATTCTTCGGTGTGCCGTCTTCAGACCGGCATTTTCTTCAACATGCCGGCCGAAGACCGGCACACCATATCACCCCCATGCCCAGTCCCCCCGACAAACGTCCCGATCCCAACGCCCTGCTGACCCTGGCGGGGCGGGAAGGACGCGGCCGGCTCACCGTCTTTCTCGGCGCGGCGCCGGGCGTCGGCAAGACCTATGCCATGCTGTCGCGGGCGCGGCGGGAAAAGCAGGCCGGCGTCGATGTCGTTGTCGGCATCGTCGAGACGCATGGCCGCAGTGAAACGGCCGCCCTGACCGAGGGGCTCGAGATCCTGGCGCGGCGGACGGTCGACTATCGCGGCCGCGAGCTCGAAGAGTTCGACATCGACGCGGCGCTCGCCCGCCGGCCGCGCCTGATCATCGTCGACGAGCTTGCCCACACCAATGCCCCGGACAGCCGCCATCCCAAGCGCTACCAGGATGTCGAGGAGCTGATCGGCGCCGGCATCGATGTATGGACGGCGCTGAACATCCAGCACCTGGAAAGCCTGGTCGATGTCGTCTCGCGCATCACCGGGGTGACGGTGCGCGAAAGTGTACCGGACAGCGTGATCAAGAAAGCCGACGAGGTCATCGTCGTCGATATCACGCCCACCGAACTGATCCAGCGCCTGGAGGACGGCAAGGTCTATCTGCCCGACAATGCCAGGCGCGCTGCCGACGGCTTTTTCAGGCCGGGCAATCTCACCGCCTTGCGCGAGCTCGCTTTGCGCCGCACGACCGAGCGCGTCGACGACCAGATGCTGGCCTATCTGCGCCAGAATGCCATCGAAGGACCGTGGGAAACAGCCGACAGGCTGATCGTCTGCGTCGGGTCCGACAAGTTTTCCCAGCAGGTCGTGAGAGCGGCCGGCCGGCTTGCCACCGGGCTGAATGCGGACTGGCTGGCCGTGACCGTCGAGCGCCCCGGCCAGGAAGTCGGCGGCGAGGCGCTTGCCGAGCTCGAGGCCAATCTGCGTCTGGCCGAGCGCCTGGGTGCGGAAGTCAGGCGCCTCAACGGCCACGACTATGTCGGCGAAATTCTGAGATTGGCCCGCGCCGAGAACGTCACCCAGATCGTGCTCGGCAGCGGCAGGGCGAGCTGGTGGCAGCGCGCCACCGGGCGCTCCCTGGCCGACGATCTCCTGCACCGCTCCGAGGAGATCAACGTCACCGTCATCACCAACACCGTGACCGAAGCCCCTCCCGCCCGGCAATGGTGGCGCCGGCTCGTCCTGCAGCCTTCCCTGGCCGGTCTCGCCATGGCCGTCGGCTGCGTCGCGGCGGCAGTCGGCATCGGTGTCGGCCTCAGGCATTTCGTCTATCTGCCCAACGCCTCCATGCTCTTCCTGATGGCGGTGCTCGCCAGCGCCCTCACGGTCGGGCGCTGGAGTGCCATCACGGCGGCGGTGCTGTCCTTCTTCGCCTATAATTTCTTCTTCATTCCGCCGCTCTACACCTTCACCATCGCCGAGCCGCACGAGGTCTTCGCCCTCGCCGTGTTCCTGATCGTGGCCGTGGTGGCGGGCGACCTCGCCGGACGGGTCCGCGAGCGGGCGGAGGGCGAAGGGCGGCGGGCCGCCAACATCATGTCGCTCTACGAATTCTCCCGGAAACTTTCCGGCATCACCAGCCTGGACGACGTGCTCTGGGCGGCCGTTGCCCATGCCCAGGCGACGCTGCACGGACGCGTCGTCATCGCCGTGCCCCAGGAGGACGAGCTCGCCGTTGCCGCCGCCTGGCCGCCGGACATCAGCCTGGATACAACCGACATGACGGCGCTGCGCTGGGCCTTTGAAAAGAGAGAGATCGCCGGCCGGGGAACCGGCACCCTGCCCAACATCGCCTTCGAGTTCAGGCCGATCCTCACCCCGAACGGCGCCGTGGGCGTGCTCGGCCTGGCGCAACCGGAGGGCGCCGAGCCGCTTTCCCCGGTCGAGGAGCGCATTCTCGTCGCCATCCTCGACCAGACCGCCATCGCCATCGACCGGGCCAAGCTCGCCAAGGAGAATGTGCGCACCGCCGCGCTCGAGGAAAGCGAGAAGCTGCGCAGCGCCCTGCTCTCCTCTCTCTCGCACGATCTGCGCACACCGCTGGCCTCCATTACCGGCGCCGTCACCACGCTGCGCCAGCTCGGCACCAAGATGAACGAGGAAAGCCGCGACGATTTGCTCGCCTCCATCGAAGAAGAGGCAGCCCGGCTGAGCCGCTTCGTCGCCAACCTCCTCGACATGAGCCGCCTGGAAGCCGGCGCCCTCAATGCGAGGCGCGATTTCCTCGACGTCGCCGACGTCGTCCGTACCGCCGTCGATCGCGCGCGGAAAGCCTTCCCCACCCGCCTGATCGAAACCAGCCTGGCGGCCGACCTGCCGCCGGTGCGCGGCGACCAGGCCCTGCTCGGCCAGGTGCTGTTCAACCTGCTCGACAATGCCCATAAATATGGCGGAGACGATACGCCCACCGCCGTGTTCGCCCGGCGCGAGGACGACGAGGTGGTTGTTACCATCACCGATCAGGGCAAGGGCATTCCCCCCGATGATCTGGAGAGAATCTTCGGCAAATTCTACCGGCGCGGCAAGGTCGACGGACGCGCGCCGGGCACCGGCCTTGGCCTGTCGATCAGCCGCGGCTTCATCGAGGCGATGGGCGGCACCATTACCGCCGAGAGCCCTGCCGTGCGCAAGCGCGGCACCCGCATTGTCATCCGTCTGCCGGCCGGGGCATGATGGTGTGTACCTTTCCGCTGTGCCGATCTCCAGACCGGCATCGATACCGTTCCTGCGCCGATCTGGAGATCGGCACCCCCCAGCACGGACGGGCAGACCCGCCCCCGGTTCCGTCGAAAGTTCCTTCGCATGCACATTCTGGTTGTCGACGACGAGCCGCAGATCCAGCGTTTTCTCAAACCGGCGCTCATCGCCGCCGGCTACGAGGTGACGCCGGCTGTCAACGGCGCCGACGCCATGCGCCTGATCGCCACCGCCGCGCCGGATCTCGTCATCCTCGATCTCGGCCTACCCGACATGGACGGCAAGGACATCATCGCCAAAGTGCGTGAGTGGTCGAAAGTACCCGTTATCGTGCTGTCGGCGCGCGACCGGGAGACCGAGAAGATCGCCGCCCTTGACCTCGGTGCCGACGACTATGTCGAGAAGCCCTTCGGCATCGGCGAATTGATCGCCCGCATCCGCACGGCCCTGCGCCACAAGGCGCAGGACGAGGGCAACACCACCCGTTTCGAGAGGGACGGCCTTGTCATCGATACGCTGAAACGGCTGGTGAGCCGGGACGGCGAGGCCATTCGCGTCACGCCCAAGGAATACGATCTGCTTGCCATGCTGGCACGCCACGCCGGCCGCGTCGTCACCCATCGCCAATTGCTGACCTCGGTGTGGGGACCGGCGCATGCCGAGGACCTGCATTATCTGCGCGTCTTCATCGGCCAGCTCAGAACCAAGATCGAGCGCGACCCCGCCAATCCCCGCATCATCCAGACAGAGCCCGGCATCGGCTATCGCCTGAAGGACGAGGAGTGAGCGCGGGGGGCGGTTTGAGGACCGGCCCCTTTCAAGGTATTGAGAACTGAAGTCGAGATAGGGCAGCGTAACCCCTCATCCGCCTGCCGGCACCTTCTCCCGCAAGGGGAGAAGGAGATCTATTTCGGAAAACGCAGCGCTTGCCGCTCGCCTTCTCCCCTTGCGGGAGAAGGTGGTGCGAAGCGCCGGATGAGGGGTCACGCTGCCCCATCCCAACCTTTCTCGATTTGCCCGAGACGTATTGAAAGAGAGGTCTTCACACTGACCTGTAACCTCCGTGCTTGGCGGCAAACCAGCCGGTTTGAGCACCGGCCCCAATCCGTTCACATCACCAGCTTCAGCGCCAACCCGCACATGGTCATGCCGATCAGCCCGTCCAGCACCCGCCAGGCACCGGGCCGGGCGAAGAGCGGGCGCAGAAGGCGCGCGCCATAGCCGAGCGAGAAGAAGAACAGGAAGGAGGCGCTGACCGCACCGGCACCGAAGGCCAGCTTGGCACCCTGATATTGCGTGGAGATCGAGCCGAGCAGCACCACCGTGTCGAGATAGACATGCGGGTTGAGCCAGGTGAAGGCGAGGCAGGTGGCGAGCGCCGGGCCAAGTCCAAGCCCCACACCATCGGCCGGATCGAGCCCGCCATGATCGGCAAGCGCCGAGCGGAAGCTGCGCAGGCCGTACAGGATGAGGAAGGCGGCGCCGCCATAGCGCATCACCGGCTCGATCCAGGGCACGGCCACGCCCACCGCCTGGAAGCCGGCGACACCGATGCTGATCAGCACGGCATCGGACAAAGCGCAGACGAGGCAGACCCAGAACACATGTTCGCGCCTGAGACCCTGCCGCAGCACGAAGGCGTTCTGCGCCCCGATCGCCACGATCAGGCTGAGGCCGAGCAGGAATCCGGATATGAGCGCGTTGGTCATGGTCTTTCCTTGTGTCATCCCGCGCGCGGTGCAGCATGCAATGATGCGCCGCAGACGCGGGACCGCGTTCAGAACACCCCTTTGACCGCGCCCGATCCCGTGTCTGCGCCGCACCGCTTCGCGCTGCGACGCGCACGGGATGACAGATAGGGAACCGATCGCCGGGACGGCGTTTGACTACACGCGCCGGGAGAATTAGAAAATTTAAATAATCTATCCCTGGATTAGGAAAATTAATCCATGCTGGACTATGCGCTGCTGGAAGCGCTGGCCGCCGTGGTGCGTACCGGTTCCTTCGACAAGGCGGCGCAGGAGATCGGGGTGACGCCCTCGGCGATCTCGCAGCGGGTCAAGCTCCTGGAAGAGCGCCTCGGGACCGGCCTGGTCGTCAGGGGACAGCCCTGTACGGCGACGCCGGCCGGCAAGCGGCTTTGCCGCCACGCTGAGGAAGTCGGCCTGATGGAGCATGCACTGCGCGGCGAACTCGGGGGC
Source organism: Labrys sp. LIt4 (assembly GCF_017813775.1). Lineage (NCBI taxonomy): Bacteria > Pseudomonadati > Pseudomonadota > Alphaproteobacteria > Hyphomicrobiales > Xanthobacteraceae > Labrys > Labrys sp. LIt4. The sequence goes on along the minus strand of NZ_JAGIPY010000015.1, from coordinate 29,842 downwards.
CTGGTGCCGCCGGGGCCCGCCCCTACCGTGCGCATCGCCGTCAATGCCGACAGCTTGGCGACCTGGTTCCTTCCCGCCCTGTCCGGCCTGGAGGGACGCCTGTTCGACCTGGTGCTCGACGATGAGAGCAACACCGCCGAGTGGCTGCGCCGCGGCGAGGTCAGCGCCGCCGTTGCCACTGCACCGGGGCCGTTCCAGGGCTGCGGCAGCCGCGCACTGGGCGTGCAGACCTATGTCGCCACCGCCAGCCCCGGCTTCGTCCGGCGCTGGTTTCCCGAAGGCCTGAGCGAGGAGGCGCTGCGGCAAGCCCCCTGCCTCACCTTCGACATCAAGGACGCCCTGCAGGATCGCTGGCTGGCCGAGACCTTCGGCCGGCCCATCAGCCGGCCGAGCCATTGGATTCCCTCCTCCCGCGGCTTCGTCGACGGTGCCCTGGCCGGGCTCGGCTGGGGCATGAACCCGCTATCACTGGTAGAGCCCTATCTCGACGAGGGATCCCTCGTCGCCATACACCCCGGTTCGCGCTTGCTGGTGCCGCTCTACTGGCATTGGAGCCGCGCCGTGGAGAAGGGCCTCAAGGATATCACCGCTTCCATCCTGCGCACCGCGCGGGCAAGGCTGCAACAGCCATAATAGTGCCGTCGCCTCTGGACAGGGCAGCGTTTGCCACTACCATTGTCGGACAAATCAGAATCCACCTTCAAGACTTTAGGGACGGAAATCCATGCAGCTCCCCATCATGCCCGGCAATGCCGCGCCACGCCGGCTCGGCAGGACCTCCGTCATGCTCACACCCGTCGGCCTCGGCGGCGGCCCGATGGGGGACATGTTCGAGAACCTCGACGAGGATAAGGTCCGCGCCACCTTCAGGGGCGCCTGGGACGCCGGCATCCGCTATTTCGACACCTCGCCCTGGTATGGCCGCGGCCTCAGCGAATTGCGTTTCGGCGAGGCGCTGCGGCAGAGGCCGCGCTCGGACTTCATCCTCTCCACCAAGATCGGCCGTACCTTCCACCGGCCCAAGGACGTCGATAATTTCAAGGGTCCGTTCTGGTATGGCGGCCTCTCCTTCCAGGAGCGCTTCGACTATACCTATGACGGCGTGATGCGCGCCTATGAGCAGAGCCAGATGCGGCTCGGCATCAATCGCATCGACCTCCTGCTCATCCATGACCTCGACGTGCCGCATGTCGGCTCGGCCGACCTAGTGGCCCAGCATTTCCTCGATCTGGAGCGTTCGGGCTGGCGCGCGCTCGAAATGCTCAAGCACTACGGCGAGATCCAGGGCATCGGCGCCGGCGTCAACGTGCTCGGCACTATTCCCGAAATGCTCAAGCGCTTCGACCTCGATTTCTTCCTGGTCGCCATGCCCTACACGCTGATCGACCAGGGCCCGCTCGACCTCGAATTCCCGCTCTGCGAGGAGCGCGGGGTCGGCGTGGTGATCGGCTCGCCCTTCGCCTCCGGCATCCTCGCCACCGGCGCCGGCGTGCCCACGCCCTATTATCGCTACACGCCGGCCGCCCCGGAGATCATCGAGAAGGTGCGGCGGATCGAGGCCGTCTGCGCCGCTCACAACGTGCCGCTGAAGGCGGCCGCCTTCCAGTTCGTGCTGCGTCACCCGATCGTGGCGAGCGTGATCTCGGGTGCCGTCACGCCGGAACAGGCCGCCGAGAATGTCAGCCTGCTCGGTGTTGCCATTCCCGACGCCTTCTGGAGCGATTTGCGCCAGCAGGGCCTGATCGATACGAGGGCGCCGTAAGGGTGCCAAAGGCGGCAAGGCCGGAACATGACGAACATATGCCGCTGCGGCTTACGCGGGGCACGCGTGGTGAAATCGTACTTTGTTCGGATAGGCTAGGGCTCCGACGCATCGGGCGTGGTTACTATTGCCTCGCAGGACTTCGTTTGGAGCCTCGCAAAAGGCGATCTATTGTTCCGTCCCGGGGGGATCAGAAACGCATAGTGCCAGGAAAAATAGGATCCTCGCGACAGATCTTCCTCGGAGAAGGCCTTTTCGTGTCACCAACAGCGAAAGCGCAAATGACCTTAACTCGCCCCTGCGCGGATTGGCTCATTCCCGATGACCTAGAGGCAATTGTCTCGAAGGATGAAGTTTGGGAAAGCGATCGCTGGAGCCCTATTGCCCTGTCCGTATTGGGCGCCACAATCTATCATGGTCGGCTCATTCCGCTTTCCTGGCAAATTCAGTTTTCCCCCTACGGTCCGGAGTTTGAAGAGGCGAATCATCGCTTCGCTGCGGCCACGGGCGGCAAACCGGATTCATATCGCTGGAGTGAATTGGTTGTGAACGCGATGACGACCAATGCCCCTAAATTCGTCCCGGAGATACATACGGAAGATACGGAATTGGCGACATGCGTCATATGGGTTGAATCAGAGTCTGCCTGCAAAGCCTTGCTCAAGACCGTCTGGGAGATGATTTACCGTTAGATCGGCAGCGTAGATTGTCGAAACGAATGGGCGTCACATCAGGATTGCGAGCCGAGTGCTCTTCTATGCGCCTCGGCCAACGCGTCGAGGCTGTGAAAGTGAAAATCCGGTTCCGGCACACCCTCGACCACCAAGGTGGCGCCGCCCTGCTGGCCGGCCCGGCGGTCGATCCAGGCCCGTGCCAGGCCGATCCGCGCCGCCGGGACGTGATCGTGGTGCAGGCTCTGGGCGGTGTGCAGCACATCGGCCGGTTCGAGGCCGAACTGCAGCGACAAATGCTCGAGCAGATAGCTGAAATTGCGCGGATCGGGCTTGTAGGAGCCGACATCCTCGGCGGTGTAGACCGCATCGAAAAGGCCACCAAGCTTGGCGTTGCTGGCCGCGAAGCTGCGGCGGTCGACATTGGAAAGCACGACCAGCCGGTAGTGCCGCTTGAGATAAGCCAGCGCCTCCGCCGAATCCGGAAAGGCCGGCCAGTCCGGCACGGAAGCCCCGAAGCGCTCGTGCAGGTCGGCATGGACGGCAATGCCCCAGTCCTGCGCCAGCTGGGCATGGGTGACGGCGAGCAGGGTCGAATAGAGCAGCGAGGGCGTCTGGAGTTCCTGCTCGGTCTCGCGGCGGGCGAAGGCGGCGAGCGCTTCCTCGCGGCCGATGGTACGCCGGGCGGCGCTGAGCAGGGGCTGGAGCGCATTCCAGATCCCGGTTTCCCAGTCGATCAGCGTGCCGTAGCAATCGAACGTCAGCACCTTGAAATCGGTCAGTTCCGGCATCTTCCTCTCCTAGAGCAAAGCGCGTTCAAGCGTGAACGCTTATTTGCTTTAACTCGTTGTTCTGACGCGTCTTTGCGATTCTTGGTGACTCCGTCTAATCGCAAAACGCTATAGAAGGCAATTTCGATCGATCAAGCCATGATCGCGCAAAAAGAGGGCGGTGTCGCCACCGCCCTCTTCCGGATCGACAATCCTCACGAAACCAGTTCGCTGTCCCAGTAGAGATAGTCGACCCAGCTTTCGTGCAGATAGTTGTGCGGATAGTGCCGGCTGGCCTCCAGGAGTTCCCAAGGAGACGGCCGCGCGGGCTTGCGCAAGGGCTTCATGTCCATGCGGTCCGCCTTACGGGCATTGCAGTCGCCGCAGGCCGCCACGATGTTCTCCCACGAGGTGGCGCCACCCTTTGAGCGGGGAACCACATGCTCGAATTGGAGATCGCGGGCTTGGAAGCCATCGCCGCAATATTGGCAAGTGAAGCCGTCGCGCAGGAACAGGTTGAAACGGGTGAACGGCACCGTGCGCTCCACCTTCTGATAATCGCGCAAGGCGACCACGGAGGGCAGGCGCATCGTCGTCGACGGGCTGCGCACCACGGCATCATATTCCGCCACCACGCTCACGCGGTCGAGAAACACGGCCCTCAGCGCATCCTGCCACGACAGCAGCGACAGCGGAAAATACCGCAAGGGTCTGAAATCGGCATTCAATATCAAAGCGGGGTGGGACGACATGACTACCTCAACGCTCGACTCCTGGAGTTAACACTGGCTGGAGGAATGGATGGCCGGTTGCCCGGCCGGCGGCCAAAGCGTTTTGCGATTTCCCGGGAGCGCCAGGAAACGCAAGGACGCGTCTAAACAAAGGGCTAGAGCAAACGAGCGTTCAGCCTTGAACGCGCCTTGCTCTAGTTTCGCTGTCTGACTCCCGGCCAGCCCCGTTGGCTGGTCTAGCTGGACAGTTGTCCGGCAACGAAAAGACGAAAAGATGACAGCACGATGATGTGCACGCGGGCCAACGGCCAAGCCGGAAACGCAGCTCGGACAGGCCCATGCGCATGCCTGCTGCTCGGTGCATGTGGAGTGTGCCGTGGGCGTACATACCCTCCTGCCATCAAGGCGGAGGGGACGCCCTGCCGCCGGTTCAGAGTCTCGTGTGATCCTGCGCCAGTCGGGCGACGATCATACGGTTCGCGTTCGACAGGTCGCTGCCGGCACCCTCGCACTGACTGCGGACACTCATGCCCATGCCCGGCATGAAGGCCGGCAATGGGAAGGCGTCATCCGCAAAAGCAAAGATGTTGAAACGGGTCGGCAACGGCATGTCCGGCGCTTGAGGGAAGAGGCCCATCCCCTTCCCGATAAACAGGCTTATGCCGCCCGAAAACGACAAAAATCAAGCGCGAAAGCATCGTTCATTCGCGAAAACAGCAAAATTTTCGAAAGAATCTTACTCTTTTTTGAGAAGAACGATCCCTCGGGATAATGTCTTATACATTTGGATAAGATCTTGGTCCGTGGTCAGCAGGAGCAAGCGAGCCCCAGAATGGGCGTGCATCTCACACAGTGCGATTCAGCTATGCGAAACTATATGTTGTCTCTCCCTACTTTTGCCATTTCGTCAGAACAAAAGCATGCCTATAACCAACCAAGCGTCATGACCGGCATTCGAGTCGGCCACCATTTTGGCCCGCCCCTCGGGACGGGCCTTGTCATGAATTGCCTGCTCCAATGTCCGAAGTGACCGCCGGCCCGATGCCTCGAATGGCACGGCCCAATTTCAGAACCACCGCGCTGATCATTGCCAGCGCCATGTTCATGGAACAGCTCGACGCCACCATCCTGGCGACTGCCCTGCCGACCATGGCGAACTCCTTCGACGTTTCGCCGGCGCATATGAGCATCGCGCTGACCTCCTATCTGCTCAGCCTAGCCGTGCTGATCCCCGCCAGTGGCAAGATCGCCGACCGCTACGGCGCCCGCAGCGTGTTCTCGATCGCCATCGCCGTGTTCATGCTGGGCTCGATCCTGTGCGCCTGGGCGCCGACCCTGCCCGTCCTGGTCGCCGCGCGGCTTCTACAAGGCGCTGGCGGAGCGATGATGGTGCCGGTTGGGCGCCTCGTGCTGCTGCGTACCGTCGACAAATCGGACCTCGTCTCCGCCATGGGCTGGCTGCTGGTGCCGGCGCTGATCGGCCCGATCCTCGGCCCGCCGGTCGGGGGCTTCATCGTCACCTTCCTCGACTGGCGCTGGATCTTCTACATCAACATCCCGATCGGCCTGCTCGGCCTGGTGCTCACCCAGATCTTCATTCCCAACATGAAGGAAGACAAGCGCGAGCCCTTCGACATGAAAGGTTTCGTGCTTTCGGGCATTTCGCTCGCCTGCCTGCTGTTCGGCTTCGAAATGACCAGCCGCGGCAGCGCCGGCGAAGCGCCGCTCGCCATCGCTCTCCTGGTGATCGGCGTCGTCAGCGGTGCCGTTTATGTCGTCCACGCCCGCAAGCCGCGCGACTTCGCCCCGATCCTCGACCTCAGCCTGATGCGGGTGCGCACCTTCCGAATCTCGCTGGTCGCCGGCTCGCTGTCGCGCATCACGCAAGGCGCCCAGCCCTTCCTGCTGCCGCTGATGATGCAGATCGGTTTCGGCATGTCGGCGGTGGAGAGCGGCCTGCTCACCTTCGCCACTGCTTGCGGCTCCATGCTGATGAAGGCGGCGGCCAAGCCGATCCTCAAGCGGTTCGGCTTCCGCACCACGCTGATCTGGAACAGCGTGTTTTCCAGTCTGCTCTACGCAGCCTGCGCCCTGTTCCGCCCGGACTGGCCGCATTGGGCCATCTTTGCCGTGCTGCTGGTCTGCGGGTTCTCGATGTCGCTGCAATTCACCGCCTACAACACCGTGTGCTACGACGACATTCCGCCGACCCGCACGTCCTCGGCCAACAGCTTCTACACCACCTTCCAGCAATTGATGCTGTCCTTCGGCATCTGCGCCGGCGCCCTCGCCTTGACCGGCTCCAAGCTGGTGCTGGGGCATGAGCACGCCACGCTCACGGACTTCTCGATGGCGTTCCTGTTCGTCACCGCGATTTCCCTGCTGGCTTCGCCGGTGAACGCCAAGCTGCCCTACAATGCCGGGGCTTCGATGAGCGGTCATCGCAACCGGCATGAGGCCGAGCAGCCGACCTGACGAGGCCTGCGTCCCGGGATCGTCAGGCCACCGGACTTTCGCGGCGATAAGGCTCGAGGGCGTCGAGGCCCAGGAGCTCCGTCAGCCTGGTGCCGTCGCTGACGCGCCGGAACCAGCCGGGCGCCATCCAGGGGGCGTCGCCATCGACATTGGGGGCGCCGCGTCCAGCCTCGACATCCTCGATCCAGAGCGTTCTGGTTTCCAGCGAAATACGGGTGAAATCGGTGCTGTTGGGCACGCCGGCATGGGCATGCGCGCTGGAGAAGGCGATCACCTCGCCCGGTTCGATCACCACCGGCTCGACGGATCCGACATCCACGGACCCGTTCAGATGCGGAATGGCGTCGTCGGCATCGACGGCATGGCGGCCCGCTATCTTGGCACGGGCCAGCACGGCCTCGAGATCGAAGGAAGCGCTGGTATTGGGCACTGCCCGGCTCCACAGATCGGGATAGATCGCGAAAGTGCGCCCGGCCGTGATCGGATAGATCGGCGCCCACCAATTGGTCTGCGCATAGAGGTTGGAGCCCCAGGTGTCGCGGTGAAAGGCGATGGTGGCGGTGCTGCGGGCCCTCGGCAGGTTTGCGGCGGGCTCCTGATGAGGCTGGAAGCGCAGATGCAGCCGGTCGCGCGCGAGCTTTTCCGGATCGAGGCCGAGCGTTGCGAAGACCTCGCTCCACAGACGCTTGACCTGCTGGGATTGGACGAACGCCTTCTGCAGCCGGGAAAATTCCTCGACCTGCCGGTCATGGCTTAGATGGCGATGAATCTCGGGCGGCCGGTGCGGAAAAAAGGCCTCTTCCAAGAGGCCTCGCGTGAAGGCTACCAAGGCCTGCATCGGCGAGAGTTCGCCGAAGCGGACAATCTCTCCGGCATAGATCCGGTCATGGAAATCGCGCGGCGAGAGCGGAACGGCCAAGGACGAATACATAAGGCGAGCCCCTCTGTTTCACGCGTCGAGCCTAAAGCGTCTTCCAGAAAGGCTGACAGACCTTTCGATTAGGAAAACGCGTCAAAACAAAGAGATAGAGAAAGTGCGCTATTCTGGCTCATTGCAACCGGGTGAGGCAACCAGGCCCGTCAGCTCTGCCGGGCCAGGCGTGGCGGCTCGCCCAGGGCTTCGTCCGGCGGCACCAGGCGCCCCTCCTCCGCTTTGTTGATATATTGGCTCGCCACCAGCACGCCCTTGATCGGGCGCAGGATGGGAATGCAGGACAGCAGCAGGAAAGGCAGCGTGGTGACGAAATGCACCCAGAGCGGGGGCTCGAAGCTCAGTTCCATCCACATGCCGAAGCCGGTGGCCGGAAAGGCCATGGTCATCATCACGAAGAAGGCAGGCCCGTCCGCCGGATCGGCAAAGGAATAATCGAGCCCGCAGGCATTGCATTTGGGAGCGAGCGTCAGGAAGCCGTTGAAGAGCTTGCCCTGTCCGCAGCGCGGGCAGCGGCCGCGCATGCCGCAGCGCCAGATCGATTGCGAAGCTGCCGATTGCTGTTCCATCGAAGGGCTCCTTCGTCCCGACAGAATGTATGGATTGAAATTCCATACAAATATGGGTATCCTGCCATCAAGAATCAAGAGGATCGGCCCGATATCGAGAAATTTGACGATTTTTCTGGGCCGATTGGCACGCCTTTTGTAATATTGTAGGCATACAAATGCAAGACAATTCGACTGCGGCATTCTGGCTTCCCGCCGAACTGGCCCGCGACGCGCCCAAATATCTCGCCATCGCCCAGGCGCTGTCGGCGGACATCCGCTCGGGACGCCTGGCGCCGGGCGTGCAATTGCCGCCGCAGCGCCAGCTCGCCAAGGCGCTCGGCGTCGACCTCACCACGGTGACGCGGGCCTTCAACGAGGTCCGCCGCGCCGGGCTGGTGGAGGGCAATACCAAGCGCGGCACCATCGTCAGCCCATCCCGGATCGCGCCTGCCCGCGTCGTCGTCGACGAGTCCCGCCCGGCCGAGGCGATGGCCCTGATCGATCTGAGCATGAACATGCCGCCCCAGCCGGCCGAGGCCGGACTGCGCGAGGCCATCGCCGACGGTGTCGCGGCCGTCCTCGCCTCTCCTCATGCGCTGGCGCGGCTGCATTATCAGGACAATGCCGGCATTCCCGGCGACCGTGCAGCCGGCGCGCATTTCCTGGCGTCCCGTCTCGGGCCGGTCGCACCCGAGCGGCTGGTGGTGACCTCGGGCTCGCAGGCGGCCCTGTTCGCCGTGGTGTCAGCCCTGCTCGAGCCGGGATCGGTGCTGGCGGCGCCGGAAGTCACCTATCCCGGCCTGCGCTCCGTGGCCGCCCGCTGCGGCGTGAGGCTGGCGGCGGTACGCACCGACGGTGACGGCCTCCTGCCCGACGATTTCGAGGCGCTCTGCCGGACGAACCGGCCGAAAGCGCTCTATTGCGTGCCGACGCTCGACAACCCGACGACCGCGACCTTGCCCGCGGGCCGCCGGCAGGCCCTGGTCGCCATCGCCCGCAAGCACGGCATCGCCTTCATCGAGGACGACGCCTATGGCGCGCTGCCCGAACACGCGCCGGCCCCGCTCGCAGCCCTCGCCCCCGAGCGGAGTTGGCACATCGCCACGCTGTCCAAATGCGCGACACCCGCCCTGAGGCTGGCCTATGTCGTCGCACCGGGGCAGGCGGAGGCGCTCGAAATCACGGCCCAGACCCGGATCATCAACCTGATGGCGCCCCCGCTGATGGCCGGTCTGGCGACCGTCTGGATCAAGGACGGCACGATGGCCCGCCTGACGGCCGCGATCCGCCGCGAGAACCACGCGCGCCAGGCCATCGCCGCAACGGCGCTGAACGGCTTTACCTATCGTGCAGCCGCCGATGCGCACCATCTCTGGCTGAGCCTGCCATCGGCCTGGATCGGGGCCGATCTCAGCGCGGTCGCGCGCAAGGCCGGGCTCGCTTTGGTCGGCAGCGCGGCCTTCGCCGTCGGGGCCCCGCCGGCGGCGCTGCGCATCTCGCTCGGCGCCGCGCCGAGCCACGAGGCCCTGCGCCAGGGCCTCAACACGCTGGCGGCCCTGCTTTCGGTGCCGCCGGAGGGCGTGCCGGGAATCGTCTGATCCGACATCCGCGTTTGCATGAAGGGCGCCGCTGACGCGGAGTGTCAGCCCCCCGCTGACATTCGGAAACGAAGCATTTGCCGGCCACCAGGATGTCGGCCCGCTCCATCATCCGATGGATCTGCGAGGCTGACACTCCCAGGTGCTCAGCCAGCCATCCGCACAATCGCGCGAACGGGACAGTCCGGGCCCGAGCGTAAAGGGTTTGGTTACCAAGATTGGGCAAAGATTTGCGGGTCGATCGGCGGATCGACGGTGCGAGGCGTTCCTCCTCGCCGGCAACCGCATTCAGTACCCACCCGAAGGTCCTCGCGCCGCAAGGCGCCTGACCGTCCGGAAGCGAGTAACATGACCCACGCCCGTCCCACCGGCAGCTATGTCCGAGGCCGCAGGCCTCGCCGGAATACCGCCGGCTGGATGGCGCTCGCCGGGCTGTGCTTCGGGACCGTTGCCGCAGCCTGGACGGCGGTCGCGCTGGTGGCACCCTCGATGGTCTCCGCTTCCAAACCCACCCATCTTCATCTGCGTGCCGAAGATCCCTCCGCCCCCAAGGCCCTGGTGCAGGCGGGCGTGCTGCGGCCGGCACCGCGGCCGCCGGAACACGAAGCTGCCGCCGCTACGCCCGCACCGGCAGCCGGCAATACCGGTCCCGAAATCGCGGAAGGCGTGCGCCTGCCTGCCGCAGGCGGACGCATTCACCCGTCCGCACCCGTAATGGCCAGCCTGATGTCCTTTGCCCCGGATGACGACGGCACGCACGAGGCTCTCCCGGTCATTCGTTCCGTGCAGACGGTCGCGGCCCTGCCCTCGCCACCGGCGGAACAGGCGGCTCCGGATGTCGTCGTCACCGGCAGCCTGCCCGATGCCGCTGCCGAAACCCTGCCCTTGCCGCCGATCCGTCCCGCCGGCGATAGCCCGATCGACACCGGCCTGGCCGGAAGCGATCCGGCCGATCTCGTCCCGCTGCCGCCCACCCGTCCGGCCATTCCCCTGACGGCCCTGGCCTCCATCGCGCCTGATGAGGGGCGCCCCCTCGACCGGCCCGCCATCGAGCCGCCCCTGTCGCGTCCGATGGCCGGCAATCGCACCGCCATCTACGACATCTCCGCCCGCACGGTGTTCATGCCCAATGGCGAGAGGCTCGAAGCCCATTCGGGACTCGGCCCCTATCTCGATGATCCCGCCTCGGTGCATGTGAAGAACCGGGGCGCCACGCCGCCCCAGACCTATGACCTCAGGCCGCGCGAGGCCCTGTTCCATGGCGTTGCCGCCCTGCGCATGATCCCTGCCAACGGCTCCGGCACCGTGCTCGGGCGCGATGGCCTGCTGGCGCACACCTACATGCTCGGGCCGCGCGGCGATTCGAATGGCTGCGTGTCCTTCAAGGACTATGCCCGCTTCCTGCGCGCCTATCGCAACGGCGAGGTCAACAGGCTGGTGGTCGTCACCGGCAACGGCAAGGCGAACAGCCAGATCGCCTCGCGCAACAAGAGCCGCTGGTGGTTCGCCTCCGGGCGCTGATCTTCCCGGAGCCCCTTGCGGCGCGGGAAAAGCGGCAATCGACCGGGGGCTTCGAACGAAAGCACCGGAATAAAGAAGCGGTTACGCTTCAGCGTTTTTTGCCTTAACATCGCAGCTTGTCGTTCAATCTGACAGATCCGGCTCGCACCCTGGTTGCGCCAGTCGAGTAGCCGCATCGTATTCACGCCAATGCGGCAATATTCGCGGTAGCCTGCCTGCCACGCTACACAGGCATTATCACATCTGGCGCGGAAGTCTTTCCGATTGGGGCTTACTTCCAGCGGCCTCTACCCTGATGGATCATAGCTGCAATCAATAGAGCTAATTCAATTCTTCGGGTGCATGCTGGCCAAGGGAGACCGGAACGCTGCACTCCTTCGCCTGAGGCCCCTGAAAGGGCGCGGCACCCTATTCGCTACGTCATGTCTGTTTGCCATTGCCTGCGCCTTCGCGCGGACGATGAACAGCGGGCCAGGTCCCCGTTTGCTTGCGGGCCATTCCCCGCACGGGCTGGCCGGCCATCGCGGCGCGGCCCGCCCCCGTCTGGTCCGGGAATTGCATTCGACAAGAAAGCATGAAGGAGGAAACCGGCTTGAGTTCAACATCCATCGGCACCGCCGCCCCTGCGTTGCAGCGCCCCGAAGACGAGAATCTGGGCATCGGCGCCAACCTTGCTTATGGTCTGCAGCACGTCCTGACCATGTATGGCGGCATCGTTGCCGTGCCCCTGATCGTCGGCCAGGCGGCCGGCCTGGCGCCCGAAGAAGTCGGCATGCTGATCACCGCCTCGCTGTTCGCGGGGGGCCTGGCCACCATCCTGCAGACCCTGGGCCTGCCCCTGTTCGGCTGCCGGCTGCCTCTCGTGCAGGGCGTCTCCTTTGCCGGCGTCGCGACCATGGTGGCCATCGTCGTCAGCCCCACGGGCGGCGGCCTGCCGGCCGTGCTCGGCGCCGTGATGGCAGCCTCCCTGCTCGGGCTTCTCATCACGCCGGTGTTCTCCAAGATCACCCAGTTCTTCCCGCCTCTCGTCACCGGCATCGTGATCACCACCATCGGCCTCACGCTGATGCCGGTGGCGGCGCGCTGGGCCATGGGCGGCAATTCCAAGGCCGCCGATTTCGGCAGCGTGCCCAATATCGCGCTCGCGGGCGCCACGCTCGGCATCGTGCTGCTCCTGAGCAAGCTCGGCAATGCCGCCATTTCGCGCCTGTCGATCCTGCTGTCCATGGTGATCGGCACCGCGGTCGCCATGGCCTTCGGCATGACCGATTTCTCCAAGGTTGCCACCGGCGCCACCGCGGCCCTGCCCAGCCTGTTCCATTTCGGCTGGCCGACCTTCGGCGTCGCCGCCACCGTCTCGATGTTCATCGTCATCATCGTGACCCTGGTCGAGACCTCGGCCGATATTCTGGCGGTCGGCGAGATCATCGGCACCAAGGTCGACTCGCGCCGTCTCGGCGACGGCCTGCGCGCCGACATGCTCTCCTCGACCCTGGCACCGATCTTCGGCTCCTTCACCCAGAGCGCCTTTGCCCAGAATGTCGGCCTGATCGCGGTCACCGGCATCAAGAGCCGCTTCGTGGTGGCGACCGCCGGCCTCATCCTGGTGACGCTGGGCCTTCTGCCGGTGATGGGGCGGGTGATCGCGGCCGTACCGCCCGCAGTTCTGGGCGGCGCCGGTATCGTGCTGTTCGGCACGGTGGCAGCCAGCGGCATCCGCTCCCTGTCCAAGGTCGACTACGCCAACAACATGAATCTCATCATCGTGGCGACCTCGATCGGCTTCGGCATGATCCCGATCGCCGCACCGCAATTCTACGAGCACTTCCCGTCCTGGTTCGTCACCATCTTCCATTCCGGCATCAGTTCGGCCGCGCTGATGGCGATCACCCTGAACCTGGTGTTCAACCATCTGAGGGCCGGCAATTCCGATCGGCAGTCGGTGTTCGTGGCCGGCATGGAGCGCACCTTGCGCTACCAGGATATCTCCATGTTGCATGAGGGCGACTATTTCCTCAACGGCAAGCTCTATGATGCCAATGGCAATGAGGTGAAAGTCGAGGGCCCGAGCCACCACTGATACCGGGGGCGCAAAGCTTGACCTGTCATTCCCGGCGCCGCCGCAGGCGGCGGGAAGGGGATGACAGGCCCGACTGCCGGGGTCGCTCAATCACGATCGCTTGCGGCATGCTCCTGCAGCACGGTGGCGATCACCTCCCGGGCCGGCCGCTCGGTCGGCAGGGTGCTGCCATGGCCGCAGCAGATGAGCAGCGCCTTCCACAGGGCCCAGCCGCGGGCGCGGGCCCAGATGCCGTGGTCAAATCCTGCCTGCTCCGCCAGTTTCGCCTGGAAAGCGGCGCGGCTTTCGCCCCGCAGGAAGGTCCAGGCGATCACCAGGTCGCAGGCGGGATCGCCGATGGCACTGCTGCCGAAATCGATCACGGCGCTCAACCGTCCCTCGTGCAGCAACAGGTTGCCGACGGCGATATCGCCATGCACCCAGACGGGAGGCCGCTGCCACCGCGCCGCCAATGCCGCCTCCCAGACCCGACCCGCCGCAGCGGCATCGATCTCGCCTGCGAGCTGGTCGAGGCAACGCCGCGTCTCGGCGTCATAGAAGGAAAGCGCGCCGCCGCGGTGAAAATTATCCACGCCGGCGGGCGGCCCCTCCGGGGGCGCGCGCTGCAGCGCCAGCAGGAACTGCGCGAGATCGACGGCGAATCCGATGGGATCGGCGAGTTGCTCGAACACGGTCGGCTCGCCCTCGATCCAGCGATAGACCGACCAGGGATAGGGATAGCCCTCCGCCGGGCGGCCGAGGGCCAGCGGGGCCGGGATCGGCAATGGCAGGTGTGGAGCCAGCCGAGGCAGAAAGCGCCACTCCTTCTCCACCTGCGGCACATAGGGGGCGGCGGTCGGCAGGCGCACCTTCTTGTCGGTGCCCAGGCGGAAGGTGGAATTGTCCCAGCCATTGCGCTCGACCGGCCGGACCGGCTGATCGGCCCAGTCCGGAAACTGGCGATCGACCAGACGGCGCACCAGCTCCGTTTCGATCGTCAAGCGGGCAGCCATTCTCCGTCCTTTCGAATCGCCCCGACCTCGGCATTCAAGCAATCATACCACCCGCCCGCAAATGCCTTGGTAGTGGACGCCCGTATGAATGAGCAGGTCACATGAATGAAAAATGGCCCGGACGAAGCCCGGGCCATCCAGTTCGTGGTCTTGGAGTTAAACAACGCCTGTCTGGCCGACCAAGACCGGACAGTTCGTCAGAAAGTGCGCTTCAGGCGCACACCGGTCTGCCAGGCACCGGCGCTGGCACCAAGACTCTGGCTGGCGTTGGAAAACTCGACTTTGGAATGGGTGTAGGCGACTTCGCCGGCCACGGTCAGGCCCTTGACGATCGTGTAGGTCAGATTGCCGGCGATCGTGTATTCCTTGGCGCTATAATCGAACTGGGAGAGCAGATTATCGCCCTTCATGTCGATATAGCTGCCAACCAGATTGGCGTTCAGGACGGGAGTGATGTTGCCGCCGAGTTCCGCCACGATTGACCAACCCTTGGACGTACCGTTGCTGGTCACCACCTGCCCCGTACCGACGGTCGGGAACAGATCGCCAGGCCCCGTGCCGAAGAAGGCATTGTTGGCGCCAAGATAATCGAGGGCTCCCCTGGCATATTGGCCTTCAACCACGAAATGCCCGCCATCGATGAACGGCAATTTGATCAGCGCGCTGCCGCCGACCGCATAGCCCCACTTGTCATCGTGGCCAATGGTGAGCGTCTGGGTGGTTCCGCCGGCCGTCAGAGTCGTCTCCGTCGCGGTGCGCAGTTGATGCAGGGCGCCCTGCACCGCCAGCGATCCCCAGCTCTGGTCGAAGCGCAGCTGGGCCACGACGTCGGGAACCTGCTGCCCCCCCTGATAGCGCCCGATGCTTACCGGGCCGGCACCCTGTTGGGACGCGACGGCCTGGAGAAGAGCCGTTCCGATCCAATTGTCGACGCGATGGTCGCGACCGTCCTCGATCGACAGGGTGGCCTTGAAGCCGCCGCCGAACTCCGCGGTGTAGGCGAGCAGGTTGACGGTGTTGCTCTCGGCATAATAGGGCGCCCAGATGGTGTCGCCAAAATCATTGTCGTAAAAGCCGAAGAAGGAGTGAGCATAACCCGCCGTCAGGCCACCGAACTGGATGAAGGCCTTGTCGATCGAGAAACGGTTGCCGTTGTAAGTGCCGCCACGTCCCTGACTGCTGATCGGATGCGAGTCGGCATTGATCTGGAAATAGGAGCGCAACAGGCCCCATTCGGTCTCGGTGCGAGCGTCGAACCAGATACGTCCCTGGGTGTTGAAGGCGGAACGGTCGTCATTTCTGCCGAATTTGGCCGAACGCAAACGCTGGGTGTTGTTGCCGTTTACCAGGCGATAGCCCGAATCCCCGCCGAAGACGCGGTAGTCGGCGCGGATTTCACCACCGATCTTCAGGCAGGTGTCGGTGCCGGGAATATAAAAGAAGCCCGGGCCGAAGGCCGAGCAAACCTTCACATATTCAACGGCTTCGCCCTTGGTCATGGGCAGATCGGCGGCCTGGGCAGCGCCGATTGCGGCGATGCTGGCAACTGCGCCGAGCAGGAGGGGTTTAAGAGACATCGAAACGACCTTCCAAGATTATCTTATTGACTTCCGGCACATAGCTCCTCCTTGCCGTCGGTCCGGGCTGACGGTTGCACAAGCTGTATGTCGGGATGGACTGCGTTGGGCGAACCCAACCATAGGTTGCATATACTTCTCTAATTCGCGCAATAAGATTCCCCCTGCCACGGAGGGAAAGCAGAAGATTTATGGTATCATGTTGCCAATCCGTCACAGCGGTCCGGCATGCAGGTACCGGAGAATTGTGCTGTACTGCATTGCGGTTGCCGGGCAAGGCGAACCAGGCTGGAGGTATTAAGGAACCATGATGGGAATTGGCGTCCTTGGACGGTTTCCCTGCAGTTTCGCCGGCGATGTCTGTCAGCCGGGGCGCCCCACCAGAAAGCGGATCGCCAGGAAGGACACTCCGCCCAGCCCGCCCATCAAGGCCGTCACCGCGAGCGACAGGCCGGCGCCGATGGAGGTCAGCGCAAAGGCGAAGGCAAAGGGCGCCATCGCGGCCACGATCAGGCGGGCGGCCATCACCTTGCCCTGCAGCGTGCCATAGCCCTCGCTGCCGAACAAAGCCAGCGGCAGGGTGCCGATCACGATGCTGAACAATCCGTTGCCGAGGCCGAACACCACCGCAAACACCATCGCACCCGTGGTGGAGGGCGCGGTAAGGGCAAGCAGCGCCACGGAAGCCGGCATCAGGGTGGCCGCAATCAGCGCCAGGCCTATCGGCGGCAAATTGCGCCCGAACACCATGTTGACCAGGCGGCTGAGCACCTGGGACGGGCCGAACAACGTGCCGATCACCGCCGCCGACGCGCCGAGCCCGAGGCCCGACAGCAGCGGGATCATGTGGACCAGGATGGCCGCAACCACCAGCGAGAGCGCGGCAAACCCCACGATCATCAGCCGCAAGCCCGCCTGGCGCTGGGCAGGCGCGAGCAGCCCCGTCACGGCCGGCTGCTGGCCGACCGCCGCGCCGCCCTGCTTCGACAGGCCAAGCGAAAGCCAGACATAGAGGGGAAAACAGACCGCGAGATTGAGGCCGGCGAACACGAGATAGACGCCCTGCCAGCTCATCCGCTCATGCAGGGCGGTGGTCACCGGCCAGAACACGGTGGAGGCAAAACCGGCGATCAAGGTGAGATAGGTGATGCTGCGCTGGGCCGCGCGAGGCCGGATCTGCACCAGGAGGGCGAAAGCGGCGCCATAAAGCACCAGGTTAGAGGCCGTCTCCATCACGATCAGCGCCGCCACGAAGGCCACGCCGCCGGGCGCCCAGGCACAAGCGGCCAGTGATCCCGCAGCGGCGAGGGAGCCGACCGCCATCACCCGGCCTGCCCCGATCATGTCGATCAGCCGGCCGACCCAGGGCGCCGTGGCGCCGCCGATCAGCAGTGCGACAGAGAGCGCACCGAATACCCATTCCGTGGTCCAGCCCAGGCCCTTCGCCATATCGGCGGCCAGGATGCTGAAACTGTAATAGAGCGTGCCATAGCCGATGATCTGGGTGACACCCAGGGCGATGATGGCCGCAAGGGGCGAGCGTTCCGCATGCATGGTTCGGGGCGTGCCTCGATCAGGTCCGGCGATAGGTCACGACGTCGCCATCCTCCTTGACGAAGCGCGCGACCGGCTGGTCGAGGAGGTCGAGCACCGCTTCGGAAGGGCGGCACAGCCGTGTGCCGCGCGCCGTCTCGACGATGGGCCGGTTGATCAGGATCGGGTGCGCCAGCATGACGTCGATGATCTGCTCGTCGCTCCATGTCGGGTCGCCCAGGCCGAACTCAGCGTAAGGCGTGCCTTTCTCGCGCAGCAGGTCACGCGGCTGCATCGCCATGGCAGCCAGCAAGGCGACGAGCTTGTCCCGGGAGGGCGGTGCGCCGAGATACTCGATCACCACCGGCTCCTCGCCCGACTGGCGGATCATGGCGAGGGTGTTGCGCGAGGTGCCGCAGGCCGGGTTGTGATAGATGGTGACGCGCATCGCGGGGGCTTTCGATCGGAACCGCGGAGCTGGCGTCGACGCTGCTCCGACAAAACACCCATCGCATGGGCGCGGCCTGTGGCTCAAGGCCCTTGCCCTGCGCCAAGGTGCCGCCAGACCGTGCCGGATCGCGACCAGGCTGTCCCCGAGCGTGATCCGGGGTCAGGCCGACACCGGGTCGCGGTCTGGAGGAGCGCTACAGCGCCTTTTTGCCGAAGCGCTGCTCGAGGAAGCGGGCGATGATCTCCACCACCAGTTCATGGTCGGCCTGCTGGGGCAGGCCCGATATGGTGATGGCGCCGACTGGGCCGGTGCCCTCCACGATGATGGGAAAGCTGCCGCCATGGGCGGCATATTCCTTGGGATCGACCATGAAGCGATCATGGAAGGAGGGTCCCCCCGGCGGCGTCGACTGGCCCATATAGAAGGAGGAATGCCCGAACCGATAGACCACTGCCGATTTGCGCGCGATCCACTGGTCATTGTCCGGCGACGTGCCGGCCAGGGCGGCATGAAAGAGCTGCTGGCGGTTGCGGCTAACATCGATCGCCACCGGCAAGGTGCGCTCGCGGGCGATGCCGAGCGCCAGCGTGCCCAGATCGATGGCGGTGTCGTTGTCGAAGGCCGGAAAGGTGAGCACCGCCTCCTGGCGCAGCAATTCGCTCAGCGTGATCTCGTTGGGCATATCGGCCTCCTTGCCGCGCGATCATGCGGATGCCCGCCGCCCCTGGCAAGACGGCAGGCAGAGTCCCGCACAGGCAAGGCATAGATCGGCGCGCCGATGCCGTTCCCTTCCTCGATGGAAAGGAAACCACCCCCACCGACCACCGCCCCTATTTACGGAAGGCCGCCTCACCCGCATCCGAGACCTCCACCCAACGCTTGTCGGGTGCCGCGCCTTCGACATAGGCATCGTTCCAGTTCCACCATTTGTAGGGCGGCGTCTGCGGATAGCCTTCGGGCGAGTCCTCCCAGGATTCCTGGCGGCCGAGCGGGGTAATGTCGAGATAGTTCCAGGTGCCGCCCATCTGCTCGTCACCGCGGTTGTTGACGAAATAGGTGCGGAAGATCCTGTCGCCGTCGCGGTAGAACACATTGGTGCCGTGCCATTCGCCGACGCCGAAATCCCAGTCGAAATCGTCGAGCACGGTGTACCAAGGCATGGTCCAGCCCATGCGCTGCTTCAGCCTGGCGATGTCGCCCTGCGGGGCCCGCGAGAGGAAGACCAGCGTGGTGTCGCGGGCATTGAGATGGGCGAGATGGGCGACCTGGTCGGCCACCATCGAGCAGCCCCGGCAGGCATGATCGGGCCAGCCGAACACGCCCGGTTCGAAGAAGGCGCGATAGGCAATGAGCTGGCTGCGGCCCTCGAAGAGCTCGGCAAGGCTGGCTCGCCCCTGCGGCCCTTCGAAGACATAGGCCTTCTCCACCGCCATCCAGGGCATGCGGCGGCGCTGTGCCGCCAGGGCATCGCGGGCGCGGGTATGCGCCTTTTCCATCGCCAGCAGCCGCCCATGCGCCGCGTGCCACTCCTGAGGCGATACCACCGGCGGCGTATGCATGCCTGAAGCCTCGTTTCGTCCGTTTCCGGCTGATGCCGTCATCGCAAATCTCCTTCTCCGGGCGCCTGTCGCGCCTCGTGCGCGGGGTGCACAGGCACGCCGCTGGCTTGTCATCGGTGAGAAGAGAGTGCCACCGGAAGGCGCAGAGGTGGGAGTAACAAGTGTGGCGGCATTCGGCGGCAGGGCGGTCGTGTGCAGTAGGGAGGGGTGCTCAGCCGCCAGACGACGGCCTACCTCGCACCACCACGGCCGAGACAAGCGTGTTGTACCGATTTACCGCCGCTTGTCGCAGAAGATTTTTGGGTTAGGGTGAGCAAGAGAGCCCCGGGAAGAGGAGCAAGATCCACAAAAAATCAGAATACCAAGAGGAAAAGTTATGAAATTGGGTCCACCTATTCTTTCAGTTTGCCTAGCAGTTTTTGGTGTCGCCACCCTTATAGGTTCAACCTCCCCACTTGCAGCGCAAGAATCCGACAAGACCGTGGAGCTTCTTCAACAGCTTCTGCGCTTCGACACGTCCAACCCGCCGGGAAGAACGCTGGAGGAAGTCACCTACCTCAAAAAGGTCTTCGACGATGCCGGCATCGACAATGAGATCATCAAGACGCCCAAGGACGGAGTGGCTCATTTCATCGCCCGTCTGAAGGGCGACGGCAGCAAGAAGCCGGTGCTTCTGGCCGCACACTCGGATGTGGTGCCGGTTGAACGGCACACCTGGAGCGTCGATCCTTTCGCCGGCGAGATCAAGGACGGCTATGTCCTCGGCCGGGGCGCCATGGACTTCAAGGGCGGACAGGCGGTGTTCGTCCAGGCCCTTCTCCAGCTCAAGAAGAGCGGCGTGGCGCTGTCGCGGGATGTGATCTTCCTGGCCGAGGCCGATGAAGAAGCCGGCGACTACGGCACCGACTGGCTGGCGAAAAATCACTGGGACAAGATCGATGCCGAATTCGTCTTGAACGAAGGCGGCTGGATCTTCCAAGACAAGAAGGGCGTCACCCGGCAGGTCAACATCACGACGCGCGACAAGATCTATGCCGGCCTCAGGCTCAAGGTGACGGGTACCCCGACGCATTCCTCGCGCCCGCAGCCCGACAGCGCCGTCGGCAAACTGTCCCGGGCCCTGGCGAAATTGTCGGTATGGGACACCGAGCCCACCCTCACCGGCCAGACCAGGGCCTATTTTCAGGCCCTCGCCTCGAGCGCGACCGGGCAGATGAAGCGCGATCTTGAGACGCTGGCCTCCAGCAGCGATGCGTCGGCGCTGAAGAAGGCCGGAAAACGCGTGTCCGCCACCGGCGACTATCCGCTGCTCTGGCATGCCCTGATGCGCAACACGGTGGCGACGACGATCATCAAGGCCGGGGTGAAGGAAAACGTCATTCCCGGGACGGCGGAGGCCTATGTGAATGTGCGCCTCGTTCCGGGCTCGACGCCCTGGGATGTGCGGAGCCAGGTCGAGAAGGCCATCGCCGATCCGGCCATCAAGATCAGCGTCGACACCACCCTGTCGGAAGCCGACGCCAAGGCCTATTACAAGAAGCGCACGGAAGCCCAGGCATCCCCGACCGACACGCCTCTGTTCAAGGCTCTCGAAACGGCCGGCAAGAAGACATGGCCTGAAGCCACGGTGGTTTCGGCCCTGTTCGAGGCCGGCACGGATGCTTCCGCCTGGCGAGACCGCGGCATCCCGACCTACGGCATCTATCCCTACCCGCTGGACAATGAAACGCTGGAGCGCATGCATGGCAATGACGAGCGCATCGCCGTCAAATCCTTGAAGGAAGGCACGGCCTTCATTTACGACACGCTGGTCGGCGTGGCCGCGAAGTAGCCGCGGGCTGGTCTTGCTCACGAAAACGGGCGGGTTCTGCCCGCCCGTCCGCATCCCGCAAAACCGGCCTGCCTATTCGGCCGACTGCACCGCCTTGGCATCGTGCAGGACGGCATGCGTCTCCAGTTCATCCAGCAGCCCCTTCCAGAGCGAGACGCACAGGCCGATCATCACCAGAAGGAAGGGAGCGGCGGCGATGATGGAGGCCGTCTGCAGGCCGGCGAGCCCGCCCATCACCAGAAGCACGCAGGCCGAGGCGCCGGCGAGCAGGCCCCAGAGCACCACGATGCCGGCTTGCGGGTGGGGTGCGCCCCTGCTGGAAAGCATGCCCATCACCACCGAGGCCGCGTCCGCGCCGGAGACGAAGAAAATCGCCACTAGGAACATGGCGATGGTCGAGGTCACCGTCGCCATCGGGTATTGCGCCAGCAGAGCGAACAGCGATACCGGCGCCCCCTGGTCCTTGACCGCCTCGACCAGGCCGCCGGCGCCCATCAGTTCCGAATGAAGGGCCGTGCCGCCCATGATGGTGAACCAGATGAAGGTGACGGCGCTGGGGATCAGCAGCACGCCGACCACGAACTCGCGGATGGTGCGGCCGCGCGAGATGCGGGCGATGAACACGCCGACGAAGGGCGCCCAGGAGATCCACCAGGCCCAATAGAAGATGGTCCAGTTGGCCAGCCATTTGCCGTCGCTGAAGGCGGCAGTGCGGAACGACATCGAGACGAGATCGCTGAGGTAATAGCCGAGCGACTCGATCAGCGTATCGAAGATGAACACGGTGGGGCCGAAGACTGCCAGGAAGAACAGCAGCAGGACCGCGATCACCATGTTCATGTTGCTGAGGAACTGGATGCCCTGGCCGACGCCGGACACCGCCGAGAGGATGAAGAGCACCGAAAGCACGGCGATGATGGAGAGGGCGATGGTTGGAGATTCGCCGGTGCCCCACAGATAGTTCATGCCGGAATTGATCTGCTGGGCGCCGAGGCCGAGCGAGGTCGCGGTGCCGAACAGAGTGGCGATGATCGCCAGCACGTCGATGGTGCGGCCGATCGGGCCGTGCACCCTGTCGCCGATCAAGGGCTGGAAGGCGCTGGACATCAGGGTCGGCAGATCGCGGCGATAGCTGAAATAGGCCAGCGCCAGGCCGACGACGGCATAGATCGCCCAGGGATGCAGGGCCCAATGGAAATAGGCATATTGCATCGCCACGATCGCCGCTTCCTTCGATTGCGGCTGGGCGAGCCCATGGGGCGGCGCACCGAAATGCGACACGGGTTCGGCGACGCCCCAGAACATCAGGCCGATGCCCATGCCGACGCTGAACATCATGCAGACCCAGGAGACCGTGGAGAATTCCGGCTTCTCGTCGTCATGGCCGAGCTTGATCCGGCCGAAGCGGCTGAAGGCCAGGAAGCCTGCGAAGACGAGAAAGAACGCCGTCGAAACGACGAAGCTCCAGCCGAAGGTATGGATGATGCCGTTGAGCGTCGCGGTGGCGACACTTGTCAGGCTGGCGGGGAACAGCGTTCCCCATAATACGAAGCCAACGACAATAATAAGCGCTGGCCAGAAAACACCAGAATCCGATCCACGAAGCATTGCGCGCGACAAGACGATCGTTCCTCCCCCGTTGACGCGGGCGCTTCATCGTCTGCCAGCCGGGATTTCGACGTCCGCGAGTCCCAATAGCCACGCCCCTACGTCATAATGCCCCGATATACCTTTGCAATCCGCCCCAGTACCGACCTCCGGGGTTCCGAATCCGACCCTGGCTCCAGAAAGTCGACGGACTGCGCCACGGAGGCCGGCCTCGTTCAACCGGAATGCGTGTACCCCCTGCAGGCTCTCGCACGTCATGATAGGTGCCGCAGAGCGGACATTCGTTCACGCGAATGCAATTCCCACTGGCAAATCTGTGATTTGAATGCGAGATCGGCGGCGTGGAGAGTGCCGCCGGCCTCACAAGGTAAAGGTCACCAATCGCAGAGTGCGGCACGGAAATGCCAAGATGACATATTCGCGAGAAATGCTTGAGCGTGCACATCGTCACTCAACCAGCCATCGGCAAGAACTAGAAAGAAGTAAGATTTGCGGGTGTTTCTATTGCAGCCAAAACTTCATGGTTGCCAAGATCGAGGAATGGATCGACGACAGCGCGGGAACTGCCCTCTGCCCTGAATGCGGCATCGATTCCGTCATCGGTTCCGCATCCGGCTACCCTGTTGATGACCGAGACTTCCTGGAGGCCATGCACGAGCTCTGGTTCTCGTAACACGCCCTCGCTCCTCGGTTCAAAGGGCCAAAGAGCCTAGCGCAGAGCCACTCTCACGCGAATGCGATTTCCCCGCCAGAAACTGTGATTTGCATGCGAGGCCGGCGGCATGGAGAGTGCCGCCAGCCCGTCGAATCGGGCCGCGGGCCTGGCGCCCGTCAAGGCAAAGCGCGTGTGAGCACGCGATTGCGATCGCAAGGACCCATCATGGCATCTCGGCGTGTCCCGCCCCCGCTTCTCGCGGCCTTCCTGTTCCTCGTCATCGGCCTTCTCAGCCTCGCGCCCTGGCCGGGCGGCGCCCGCGCGGCCTCCGCCGACATCGACGTGAACGACATCATCACCGATCCCTCCTCCCCCGTGCTCGGCAATCCCAAGGGCAAGGTCACCATTATCGAGTTCACCGATTACCGCTGCCCCTATTGCCGGGTGATGCAATCGCGCCTCGACGCCCTCCTGCGCGAAAACAAGGACATCCGGCTGGTGATCAAGGAATGGCCGATCTTCGGGGGAGGCCTCGGTCCATGCCGCCAGGGTGGCGCTCGCGGCCAATTGGCAGGGCAAGTATGGCGCGGTGCATGCCGCCCTCTTCGCCCTGCCGCGCACCATGGACAAGGATGCCGTGCGCGAAGCGGCCGGCAAGGCCGGCGTGGACCTCGTCAGGCTCGACAAGGATCTTGCCGCGCGAGGCCCGCAGATCGACGCCATGCTGGCGAGGAACGACGTCGCCGCCCGCCTGTTCCAGCTCCAGGGCACGCCCGGCTTCGTGATCGGCCATGACGTCTATTTCGGCGCGCTCAGCCTGGAGCAGCTGAGGCGCTATGTGAAGGCTGCGAAATAGCCAAGCTCAATAGCCGGCAAATGAAGCCTTTCCTCAATGCGGGCTCGCCGTCGGCCGCACCACGATCTCGCTGACATCGACGTCGTCGGGCTGGCCGATCGCATAGAGCAGCGAGGCGGCCACGGCCTCCGGGCTGATGGTAACGGCGCGGAACGCCTTCATCGCTTCCCGCGCGGTGGGGTCACCGATCGAGTCGGCGAGCTCGGAGGTGGTAGTGCCAGGCGAGATCACCGTCACGCGGATGCGGTCCGTTTCCTGGCGCAGCCCGTCCGAAATGGCCCGCACCGCGAATTTGGTGGCGCAATAGACCGCGGCGGTGGGCGAAACGTGATGGCCGCCGATCGATGAAACGTTGACGATCTGGCCCGCCCCCTGATCTTCCATGATCGGCAACGCCGCGGCGATGCCGTAAAGCACGCCCTTGATGTTGACATCGATCATCCGGTCCCATTCCGCCACGCGCAGTGCCGCCAGGGGCGAGAGCGGCATCACGCCGGCATTGTTGACCATCACGTCGAGCCGCCCGAAGGCCTGGCGCGCGAAACCGGCGAAGGCGGCGACCTCGGCCTGCGAGGTCACGTCGAGGGCACGTACCCTCACCTCGCCGCCATTGGCCGCGATCGCCGCGGCAAGCTTCTCCAGCCTGTCGGTGCGGCGCGCGCCGATCACCACCTTGGCGCCCGCTGCGGCCAGCATCCTCGCGCTGGCTTCGCCAATACCGCTGCTGGCGCCGGTGATGGCCACGACTTTTCCTGCAATTGCACTCATCTCATGATCCTTCGTTTCATGTCCGCTCGCGGAGCGGCATCAGGCCTTGGCCGGCTCGGGGAAATCGGCGCTCAGCGTCGTCTCGGCCCAGCTCTCGAAATTGTGCCGCAGCGCCTCCAGCCGCTCGCGGGCGATGCGCAGGGCCGGCGCGCCAAGCAGTAGGCGCAGCGGCGGTTCCGGCGCCTCGACCGCCTTGATGATGGCGAGCGCCGCGCGGGCGGGATCGCCGGGCTGCCGGCCGGAGATGGCGCGGGTCTGCTCGCGACGCCGGCCGGCGGTCTCGGCATAGTCGGCGATGACAGTGGTCGCCTCGACCATGGAACGGCCGGCCCAGTCGGTGCGGAAGGCACCCGGCTCCACGATCGTCACCTTGATGCCGAGCGATGCGACCTCCTGCGCCAGCGATTCCGACAGCGCCTCCACAGCGAATTTGGTGGCGTGGTAGTAGCCGGTCGCCGCGAAGGCGACGAGGCCGCCAAGGGAGGAGATATTGACGATATGCCCGCTCCGGCGCATCCGCATGCCGGGCAATATCCTCTTGGTGACGCCGACTAGGCCGAAGACATTGGTCTCGAACTGAGCCCGAATTTGCGCGTCCTCACCCTCCTCGATCGCCGCCAGATAGCCATAGCCGGCATTGTTGACGGCGACGTCGACGCGCCCGAACCGGGCCTCGGCCGTTGCGACGGCTCGGTCGATCGCGCCGGCATCGGTCACGTCGAGTTCGATGGCGAGCACTCGCCCGCCATGGGCGGCGGCAAGATCGGCCAGGGCCTCCGTCCTTCGTGCCGCGAGGACCGCCCACCATCCCCTGGCAAGAACGGCCTCGGCCAAGGCCCGGCCGAGGCCCGAAGAGGCCCCGGTAATGAACCAGACCGGTGTTTGGATTGTCATATCTATATCCTCGCTCTCGATCGGAGCGCGGGGCTCCGGGCCGGCGGCCGCTCAGCGGCGCCGGAACACCATGCCGCCGTGATGCAGCGTGTCGCGGTCGACGAATTGGCCATCCGCGGTGAAGCCGGTGTCGTCCCAATAATCGATGTGGGAGCCGCGAACCTCGTAGCGGCCGCGATAGGCGCTCCTGCGGCTGCCGCGTGCTTCGTCGTAGCGTCCGTTCGGCAGCAATTCCTGGCGGACGTAGCCGTCATCCGTGACCCACATTCCCACATAGGCGTGTTCAGTCATCTTCGCTTCGCTTTCGGTGATCTGCCCCGGGGCGGGAGCCCGCGTGTCCGTGGCCGGTGCCGGGTTCGTTCCTGCCAGCAGGATCGGGATCACCCCATGCATTGCAATCCGTCCGGCAACGCTGCGATGGACCATCGCCATCCTCCTCGCGTCAGGGGCCTGTTTCATGCGCAGCCGACGGTCGGCTTCGCTGGAAAACACCCTAGACCGACCGATTGGAGCGATCGAGTTGCCAATCGGAAATAACCTGGTTAGATTATCTAACCAATGGCAGATATTTTCGAAGGCATCTCCACCTTTATCGCTGTCGCGGAGGCCGGCAGTTTCCGCCTCGCGGCCGAGCGGCTGGGCGTCACCCGCTCGGCCGTCAGCCAGGGCCTGCAGCGCCTGGAGGATCGCCTCGGCGTCGCCCTCGTGCAGCGCACCACGCGCAGCGTGCGCCTGACCGAGGCGGGCGAACAGCTCTGCCAGGCCGTCGGACCGGCCTTGTCGGAGGTGAAGACGGCGCTGCGGGCGGTTCAGGACGAACGCGGGCGCCCGACCGGCACGCTCCGGATCAGCGTCTCTTCGATTGCCGAGACCTTCCTGTCCGGCGCGGCTCTGACGGGGTTCCTGCAGGCCTATCCCGGCATCCGGCTCGACCTTACGGTGACGGATGAGGAAGACGACATCGTGCGGGCCGGTTTCGATGCCGGGGTGCGGCTGGGCGAAGTGATCGAACAGGACATGATCGCCATTGCGGTCTCGGGCGAGCAGCGGCAATTGGCGGTGGCCTCCCCCGACTATCTCGCCCGCCGCGGCGCTCCGCAGCATCCACGCGATCTGCTGGCCCATGACTGCATCGGCTGGCGCGCCCGGCCGGACCTTGCCCCCTATCGCTGGGAGTTCACCGAGAATGGCCGCGACTTCGAGATCGCCGTCGAGCCCAAGGTGACGACCAACGACATGGCCACCATGATTCGGCTGGCCCGCGCCGGTGCCGGCATCACCTTCGGCGTCTACGACACCTTCCGCACCTATCTCGATCGCGGCGACCTCGTGCCGCTGCTCGAGGCCTTCGGCCCCCCCTTTGCCGGCTTCTATCTCTATTACCCGCGCCGCCAGCGCCAGCCGGCGAAGCTGCGGGCGCTGGTCGATCATCTGCGCCTGTGGACACGCCATCACGGCATATCGTGAGATGGACGGTCCAAGACGCTCCGCTTTCGCAAGGTCAGGTCGTTTCGCGGCCGTGCGGATTGGCCAAAGCACTTGCTTCGGTGAATTGACTGGGTAAGCGGGATAAAATTGACGCAGATGCGATTGACAGCCAGACCTAAACCGACAACGTGGAAGCGAATGCTTCTACAGCGCAGGACGAGATGACCAATCCGCTTCAGCAGATTTTCCGCCGTGTACGACCGGCAAAATCGAAAGAAGATATCGAAGAATTCCATTTGACCGATGGATATGTTTTCTCCGAGCCTTCGCCGCAGAATGCCGTCGATTTGATTCCGGGCTGGAATCATGCCTTCCCGTCGGAACTGGGTATCCAGGCGGGCCCCGCCCATATGCACGAGGATGGCAGGATCCATTGGGCCCTCGAACAATTCGGGCCCATTGCCGGCCGGCGCGTTCTCGAATTGGGACCTCTGGAAGCGTCCCACTCCAGGATGCTGGACAGACTCGGTCCGGAGGTCCTCGATGCCGTGGAAGCCAATAAGAAGGCTTTCCTGCGCTGCCTGATCGCCAAGGAGATCTTCAGGCTGCAGCACGCCCGTTTTCACCTCGGTGACTTCGTCAAATGGCTGGAACGAAAGGACCCGCCCTATGACCTCATCGTTGCGTGCGGAGTTCTCTACCACATGGAAGAGCCGCTGCGATTACTCGAGCTGCTGGCGGCCAGGACGGACGCGATCTATGTCTGGACGCATTATTTCGACGAGACATCGATGCCGCCCGAAGATCTCAGGCGGGTGCCGTTCAAGTCACAGAAGCCCCCTTACCAGGAAATTTGCGAAGAAGTCGCGTTTCGCGGCATGACTGTCAGATTGCATGAGCGCAGTTATTACGGCGCATGGAAGAAATCGGCATATTGCGGCGGTCCGGTCAATCGACATTACTGGATGGAGAAGGAAGACCTTCTGGCGGTTCTCGGCCTCCTGGGGTTCGACGATTTGCGCGTCGCCCATGACGAGCCTCAGCACGTCAACGGTCCGGCATTCTCCGTCTTCGCCCGGCGAACGGTTCGGCAGGCTGAGAGATAAAACAAGGTGTTGGGCCGGCGGATTTCATCCGTCGGGGCATCAGGACCAAGCCGAACAAGAACGAGCGCCAAAAGAAAAGCCCCCTGGTGCTCGAGCAGAAATTCCGGGACCGATACATCGCCGAGAGGCCGAGCATCTGTAAGGCGCCCGGCAGGGGGCCGCCGGGACCTGTGGAATGGCCGGGTGGATGAGAACCAGCTCTTGATGTCAGGCGCTGCGGGGCTTCGGCTTGAAGCGGCGCCAGATCGGCGCGACGACATAGCTGATTACCGGAATTGTCACCAGTCCCACGGTAATCCCGGCCAGTCCCGAGCCCGCGGCCTGGACCAGCCATGACACCACTCCGCCGGCTGCCGGCAGGCTGTGCGCGGCCGCTTCGGCGGCCTCGTGGAGAAGATGGCTGAGAGCGCCAAGGCCGTAGGCCTCGAAGCCGTGCAGAATGATGCCGCCGCCGACCCAGATCATCGCGGCAATGCCGACGAGGCCGAGCGCCTTCAGGAAATAAGGCATTCCCACCACGAGCGCCCGGCCCATTGCACGCAACAGCCTGCCCGCAGGCGAAGAAGAGGCAGTCCTGGCCATCGCCACACCGAGATCGTCGGCCTTGACGATGAGGGCGACCGCGCCATAGACCGCGGCCGTAATGCCGATACCGACGACGGCCAGGATAACGGCCTGCGCCACGAAGCTGCTGTCGGGAACGGAACCAAGCGTGATGGCCATGATCTCGGCCGAAAGAATGAAGTCCGTCTTGATCGCGCTCGCGACTTTCTGGTCCTCGAAGGACTGCGCATTGGGGTTGATCGAAGCGAGCTCCGCTTCATGCTGATGGGCGGCGTGGGGCACGACGAGCTCGTAGATCTTCTCCACGCCCTCATAACACAGATAGACACCGCCGAGCATCAGCAGGGGGGTGATCGCTTGCGGTGCGAACAGGCTGAGCACAAGCGAGGCGGGCAGGAGGATCAGAAGCTTGTTCTTGAGCGAACCGGCGGCGATCTTGCCAATGATCGGCAATTCCCGTTTGGCGGCGAATCCGGTGACGTAGCGCGGCGTGACGGCGGCATCGTCGATGACGACACCGGCGGCTTTGGCACCCGCCTTGGCGGCCTGACCGGCAATATCGTCCAGCGATGCCGCAGCGACCTTCGCCAGAGCGGCGACATCGTCGAGAAGGGCGATCAGGCCAAGACTCATGGCACCCCCAATTCAGCTCCAGAGCAGTGCATACTGGAGGGGCGAGCCTGATTTCAAGTCCAGGAGCGTCCTCCCCCTCCAAGATTGTCGCCGGACGCTTGCCCTCGCTCACAGCCCGGACACCAGGCAGGGCCTCGTGTTTCGTCTGCTGGGGCGATGTGTTGCCCAAACAAAAACCCCGCTGAGTCATGAACTCGAGCGGGGTTTTTGTATTGAACGTTGGTTGCGGGGGCAGGATTTGAACCTGCGGCCTTCAGGTTATGAGCCTGACGAGCTACCGGGCTGCTCCACCCCGCG
>NZ_JAGIPY010000097.1:0-262 GCF_017813775.1 Labrys sp. LIt4 | reverse complement strand
AAAAGCGGGTAATACCCGTGTCGGAAAAACACATATAAGACACATCTTTCCAATCAGCAGGAACGCTCCTACTGACAGACAGCCCGCCTCCGACATACAAACAGAGCATCCCTGGGCACAATTTCCAAGCCTTTCACCCAAGGGACGACTCCATGGCCAGCTTTCTTCCAGAGTTCATCATCCAAAAACTCGCAGGTCGAACATTCGACAGCTTCGACCACTTCTCCCGTTCCTTCTGGCTAGCAATTGCAGAAGACCCGAT
>NZ_JAGIPY010000096.1:0-262 GCF_017813775.1 Labrys sp. LIt4 | reverse complement strand
CGGTATTTGATCTTTATGACTTTCTGCTCCCAGATGGTGCATGGGATGTGCCATTTCCCCCGTTAAAATTCTATGGTGGCTTGGATATTTCGATCTGTGTCGGCCGAGATGCAGATGGCAATACTTTCCACGTGACCGATCGCATCAAGGAAATGATGCTGCTGAAACGAGGTGAAAACACCACTGCTAAGACGGTTGTCTCTGCAAAACAGTTGGCGTCGATTGAAAAGGAAGAGACCATGGTTATCAACCATTTGGTCTC
>NZ_JAGIPY010000095.1:0-262 GCF_017813775.1 Labrys sp. LIt4 | reverse complement strand
GAACATTGCGACTCGATTCTGCAAAGTCGTGCGAGAGGTAAGAAGTCAAAGACGCAACCGCCAAATCACCTACATAGGGATCACGATCTCTCTTTGCGCCGTCAAATAATACCTGTCGTCCCTCTAGCGTGTCGCTTGCAGCACCGCGAGGTTCCGTTTCATTGGCGAAGAAGAAGTCCTGCCTAGATCGACAGTATATACCCCGTCGTACCACCACTGCGTTAAATCGGTATCAGAGCACTCAAACCAACCTGTGAACGTC
>NZ_JAGIPY010000014.1:0-141451 GCF_017813775.1 Labrys sp. LIt4 | reverse complement strand
CTGACCGCCAATTTGCAGAAACCCGGCATCGAGATCGGCAAGCTGTTCCGCCTGGTGCGCGACGACGTGATGAAGGCGACCGACCGCAAGCAGGAGCCCTTCACCTACGGCTCCCTGCCCGGCGAAGACTTCGTCTTCAATCCGGGTTGAGGGCTGGGGTCCGGATATGAAAAAAGGTATGTTGTCATGCACCGATTGAAGTTGCCCCCACCCAGGGCATTCCTTGGGGCATTCCTCGTCATAGCCTTTGGCGCGATCTTAACCGGACCCACATTGGGGCGAACCACTCTTTCCGCCGCTGAATGGAAACGCCTTGACACGAATTGCGCCAATCAAAAAGATATAGAAAAGCAGATTGACGCATGCACCTCTCTTTTAACTTCCGGAACCTTAACACCAAAGAACCGCGCGATTATATTATATAATCGTGCGACCGCTTATGGAACTCAACTAAAGTACGATTTAGCACTCGCCGATATTGAACAATCCATTACTTTAGATCCAAAAAAAGCGATTTATTATTGGAAAAAAGGAGATCTTCACTTTAGCCTTCGGGAATACGAAAAAACTCTCTCCGACTTCGACGCCTCGTTGCGCTTAGACCCAAATGATATTGGCGTACGGAGTGATCGTGGCGCGGTGCTGATGAGACTCGGCCGCCCGGCCGAGGTCATTCCCGATGTAACTGCGATGATAGAGCGGGGTGGAAACAGAGTTACCGCCGGTCATTATAATCTTCGCGCCATTGCTCTAATCGAGCTCGGTCGCCGCGAGGAGGCAAAGCCGGATTGTGCCAAGGCCGAAGCTCATGCGACCTTGAAGCTCGAAAGCAATCGCAGCAATCTCATCGAACGAGCCTTCGCTCGCGTATGCAACAACAATCCAGACGGCGCCATCGCGGATGTGAATGAATATCTCGCTGCCTCATCCAGTGACGAAAGTGCCCATGAGGCTCGTGCTCTCGCTTACGCGGCCAAGAAAGACCACACGAAAGCTCTTGCGGATTTTTCCGAAGCAATCCGTCTGGGGGGTAAGGGCTTCCTTTTGCGCGAGCGCGGCGATGCCTATCTGGCCGCCAACCAGCCCGAGCAGGCGATCATCGATTATCAGGCGCAACTGAGTTTGACGCCAACCAACGCCTTGGCGACAATAGGGCTCGAAAAGGCCCGACAGGCATTGTCGGCCAAGCTGGCGGCAACCGCCGGCACCCCGCAGGGCAGTAATGCCTCAGCCACGGCCGGTTCGCTGCAGGCGGCCACGCTCGGGGCCCCGCCCTCTCAGGCCAAGGCCGAGCTCGGCCGCCGGGTCGCCTTGGTGATCGGCAATTCCGCCTATGCCAATGTCGCGGCCCTACCGAACCCGAAGAACGACGCAGCCAAGGTCGCCGACACCCTGCGCAAGATCGGCTTTGCCGAGGTGACGCTGGTGGAGGACACCGATTTCCGCAGCCTCAACCGCGCCCTGCAGCACTTCGCCGGCCAGGCCGACGGGGCCGACTGGGCGGTGATCTACTATGCCGGCCACGGCATCGAGATCGCCAACACCAATTATCTCGTGCCGGTCGATGCCAGGCTCGCCTCGGACCGTGACGTCACCTTCGAGGCCGTGCCGCTCGACCGGGTGATGGCGGCCAGCGAGGGCGCCAAGGGCATGCGCCTGGTCATCCTCGATGCCTGCCGCAACAATCCCTTCCTCGCCAACATGACCCGCAAGACGGCCACGCGTGCGGTCTCGCGCGGCCTCAGCCGGGTGGAGCCGGATGGCGGTACGCTCGTCGTCTACGCCGCCAAGGCCGGCGAGGTCGCCCTCGACGGCAGCGGCGGCAATTCGCCCTTCGTCACCGCCCTGACCGCCAATTTGCAGAAACCCGGAATCGAGATCGGCAAGCTGTTTCGCCTGGTGCGCGACGACGTGATGAAGGCGACCGACCGCAAGCAGGAGCCCTTCACCTACGGCTCCCTGCCCGGCGAAGATTTCGTCTTCAATCCGGGCTGAGGGATAGGCCATGGAGCAGCTGTGTTCACCAGGGAACTGCAACCTCCCGCAGTTATGGCGAGAAGCCCTAGGATGCAGGTATGCGCCCAAGCTCAGGTCTCTTCGGCCTGACGATCAAAGACTTGGCCCAATCTACCGATCCGGGGTTCTGTAATGTTGCGCTTGAAGACGATTGCCGCCCTGATCGGGCTGACGCTGGCCATCGCCACGCCGGCCACGGCGCAGATGATCGATTATTCCCGCTTCGAGAAGGCCAAGCGGATCGGCGATCAGTTGAGCAGCACGCAACTGCGCCAGTTGCAATCCGACCTGTCGTGGAACACTGGCTACAACAGCCTGACCAATTTTCCCCTCTGGGGCAGTTTTGACGAGGCGACCTTCGTCGCGATCCGGAATTTCCAGTCGCATAATCTGGGAAGCCTGAACATCAAACCGCTCGAGGAAAACAGCATCCCCTCGCCCGAATTGATCAAGCTCGCCCGTACCAAGGCAGCCAAGCAGAAAGCCTTGCTCGACTTCAGGACCGCCAGCGCCCAGGGCATGACCATCGACTACCCGGCCTCGCTGCTGCCGAGCCGCGAAGAAACGCCGACGGGCCTGCGCCTGCGTGCGCCACGCTGGGACATGAGCGTGGAATTGCAGGCTTTTTCGGCAGGAGACATGCCGTTCGAGGCGCGTTTCGAAGCCATGAAGGCCACGCCGGAGGTGACCCGGATCGTTCAGGCCAAGCTCTTCAAGGCACGGGCGGAGCGTAACCCGACCTATTTCGTGCTGTTCGGCACCAAGGACAGCCTGGGCTTCTATGCTCGCTTCATCAAGGGCGCCGACGGTTCGGCGCGGGGCATGATCATCCGCTGGAATGCCGACACCGGCAAGGACACCACGCAGATGGTGGAGATGTTCGAGGCCTATGACGCCTTTGGGGTGATGATCGGTTCGCTGCGGCTGGATGACGACGATAGCAGCTCGGCAGCGGAGGCGCCGGTGTCGGAGGCAGCCGATCTCAGGGCCAATCGCCAGCTCTGTGGACAGGCCAAGGCTGCCGACGACATCATCAAGGCCTGCAGCGACGTGCTGGCGGTCGGCGACCTGCTGCTGCCCCAAACGCTGGCCGTTACCAATTCGAACCGGGGCTGGGGTTTCTACCTCAAGGGCGACTACGACAAGGCCATTGGCGATTTCAATGAAGCCATTGCCCTGCGGCAGGACGATACATACGCTTTTTCGGGGCGTGGCCATGCCCGTTTCGCCAAGGGCGACAATGCCCAGGCCATTGCCGATTTCGACCAGGCCTTGCGCCTGAAACCCGACAGGATCGACCTGCTGAGCTATCGCGCTTCCGCCGCCCTCCGGCTCGGCCGTCTGCAGGAAAGCATCGACAACATCACCTCCGTGGTTGCCGCCGGCAAAGCCGTAACCCCGGACTATCTCAATCGCGGCATGGCCCTGCTCGAGCTCGGCCGTAAGGATGAGGCCATTTCGGATCTAAGCCGCGCCGTCGATCTCGCCAGCGATGACCTGACTGCCGATCCCGCCAAGAATGCCTATAGCCTGATGTATCGCGCCATGGCCAAGGCCTATGGCAACGACCCCGACGGCGCCATCGCCGACGCGACGCGCTATCTGGCAGCCACGCCGCAATCCCCGGAGGCCTTCCACGCCCGCGGGCTCGCCAACGCAGCCAAGCAGGATTACCCAGCGGCCATCGCGGACTATACCCAGGCCATCAAGCTGGGCCGCAAGAGCTTCATTCTGCGCCAGCGCGGCGACGCCTATCTCGCCTCCGGCCAGCCCGACCTCGCCGTCGCCGATTATCTGGCGATGCTGCGCCAGTTCCCCAGCAATCCGCTGGCCGCCTCGGGTCTCGAAAAAGCCAAGCAGGCGGTGGTCCAGAAGTTCGGGACCAGCACGCCGCCGGCCTCCGGCGAAGGCACCGGCGGTGCGCAACAGCCCGCGCAAGCTCCCACGCCGATGGGCAAGCGCATCGCCCTCATCATCGGCAACGGCGCCTATACCGGCACCAGCCCCCTGCCCAATCCCAAGCGCGACGCCGCCAGGCTGGCGGAAACCTTCCGCAGCATCGGCTTCACCGACGTCACCCTGGCGGAAGACCTCGACAACCAAGGCTTCAACCGGGCCCTGCAGGCGTTTTCGGACAAGGCGGCGCAGGCCGACTGGGCGGTGGTCTACTATGCCGGCCATGGCATGGAGGTCGACAACGTCAACTATCTCCTTCCCATCGACGTCAAATTGAAGAGCGAACGCGACATCCTCTTCGAGGCCGTGCCGCTCGATCGCGTGATGGCGGCAGGCGAAGGCGCCAAGTCGCTGCGCCTGGTCATCCTCGACGCCTGCCGCAACAACCCCTTCGAGGGCAGCATGGCCAAGAAGAGCGCGACGCGCGCCGTCACGCGCGGCCTCAGCCGGGTCGAGCCGGATGGCGCGACCCTGGTGGTCTATGCCGCCAAGGCCGGCCAGGTCGCCCTGGACGGGGCGGACGGCAACTCGCCCTTCGTCACCGCGCTCGACACCAATCTGCGCAAGCCCAATGTCGAGATCGGCAAGCTCTTCCGCCTGGTGCGCGACGACGTGATGAAGGCGACCGAACGCCAGCAGGAGCCGTTCACCTACGGCTCGCTGCCGGGCGAGGACTTCTTCTTCAATCCGGGGAAGTAAGGAGCGGGCTGCATAACCCCTCAGACCTCGAAGCAGGCAACCAGGCGATCGTGCTTCAGCTCCAGGCCCGGGCGTTCGTCCCGGCAATGGGGTTTGACGATCGGACAGCGCGGGTTGAAGGCGCACCCGGCCGGCGGAGCGAAGGGCGAGGGCAACTCGCCCTGCAATACGATGCGCTCGCGCTTGCGGTCGGGATCGGCCTGCGGCGTCGCCGACATCAGCGCCCTGGTATAGGGGTGCTGCGGCGCCGAGAACAGCGCGTCGCGCGAGCCCATCTCGACCGCCCGCCCCAGATACATCACCATCACGTCGTCGGCGATGTGGCGCACCACCGACAGGTCGTGGCTGATGAAGATGTAGGCGAGCTTGAACTCCTGCTGCAGTTCGGCGAGCAGGTTGAGCACCTGCGCGCGCACCGACACGTCCAGGGCCGAGACCGGCTCGTCCAGCACCAGGATCTTCGGCCTGAGCATCAGGGCCCTGGCGATGGCGATGCGCTGGCGCTGGCCGCCGGAAAACATGTGCGGATAGCGCAGCGCCTGCTCGGGGCGCAGGCCCACCCGCCTCATCATGGCAAGGGCGGCCTCGCGCCGCTCGCCCGCGCTCATCCGGGTGTTGACGAGCAGAGGCTCCTCCAGCGCCTGCGCGATGGTCTGGCGCGGATTGAGGGAGCCGAAGGGATTCTGGAACACGATCTGGATTTCGCGGCGCAGAGTCTTGCGCTGCTCTGCCGTCGCCAGCTTCACATCGATGCCGCCGATGGTCAGCGACCCTGCACTGGGCTGCTCGATCATGGTCAGCAGACGCGCCAGGGTCGACTTGCCGCAGCCGGACTCGCCCACCACCGCCAGCGTCTTGCCGGCCTCCAGGGAGAAGCTGACGCCGGCCAGCGCCTTGACGACCGCCGTGCCGCCGAACATGCCGCGCTTGACTTCATAGGAGCGCGCGAGGTCACGCGCTTCGACGAGGGCTGCCATTACACGGCCTCCATGCGGGCCGCTTCGCCACCCGCCAGCGGGTGGATGCACAAGGCCTGGTTGTAGTCCACGCCGGCCCGCTTCGGCGGCGCGGCGCGGCATTCATCGGTGGCATAGGAACAGCGCGGCGAGAACAGGCAGCCGCGCGGGCGGTCATACTGGCCGGGCACCACGCCGGGGATCGAGGGCAGGATCTGCGAGGTGGCCCGCTCCGGCAAGGCCGCCAGCAGGGCCGACGTATAGGGATGGCGCGGCGTGTGGAACAACGGGCCCGTCTTGGCCATCTCGACCTGCTGTCCGGCATATTGCACGATCACGCGCTCGGCGGTTTCGGCGACCACGCCCATGTCATGGGTGATCAGCACCACGGCCATGCCGCGTTCCTCGCGCAGCTTGACGAGGAGATCGAGGATCTGGGCCTGGATGGTGACGTCGAGCGCCGTCGTCGGCTCGTCCGCGATCAGCAGCTTGGGATTGCAGGAGATCGCCATGGCGATCATCACGCGCTGGCTCATGCCGCCCGACATCTGATGCGGAAAAGCCGAGAGGCGGCGTGCCGGATCGGTGATGCCGACGGCCTTCAGCAGGTCCACCGCCCGC
The DNA here is from genome assembly GCF_017813775.1 of Labrys sp. LIt4. Taxonomy (NCBI): domain Bacteria; kingdom Pseudomonadati; phylum Pseudomonadota; class Alphaproteobacteria; order Hyphomicrobiales; family Xanthobacteraceae; genus Labrys; species Labrys sp. LIt4. The sequence continues at coordinate 135,203 of NZ_JAGIPY010000014.1, read as the reverse complement.
TCCCGCGCCTCACGCCGCGATATCGACATATGAGTGCGTATGGCCTCGGTGAGCTGAAAGCCGACCGTGAAGCAGGGATTGAGCGACGTCATCGGCTCCTGGAAGATCATCGCCATGTCGCGGCCGATGATCTTGCGCCGCTCGCGCGGGGTGATCTTCTGCAGGTCCTGCCCGTTGAAGGAGAGCCTGTCGGCGGTGATGCGGGCCGTTTTGGGCAGGAGCCCCATCAGCGCCAGCATGGCAACCGACTTGCCGGATCCCGACTCGCCGACGATGGAGACGATCTCGCCGGGATCGATCGAGAGCGAGACCCCGTCCACGGCCCGGAAGAAGCCGTGCTTGACCTGGAACTCGACGGTGAGATTGGAGATTTCGAGCAGCGCCATGTCCTACCCTCGCTTCAACTTGGGATCGAGCGCATCGCGCAGGCCGTCGCCAAACAGATTGATGGCGACCACTGTGACCAGAATGCAGATGCCGGGCGCGATGGCGAGCCAGGGCGCGCTTTGGATGTCCTGGCGGACGTCGGAGAGCATGGCGCCCCATTCGGGAATGGGCGGCTGCGCGCCCATGCCGAGAAAGCCCAGCGCTGCAGCCTGCAGGATGGCGTCGGAGACGCCGAGCGTCGCCTGCACGATCAGCGGCGCCATGCAATTGGGCAGGATGGTGCGGAACAGCAGCCGGGGCGGCTTGACCCCCACCACCGTGGCGGCGGTGACATAGTCCTTCGACAATTCCCCGAGGGCGGCCGCCCTGACGATGCGGACATAGCGCGGCAGGAAGACGATGGTGATGGCCGCGACCGTCGGCACCAGGCCGGGCTGCAGGATGGCGACGATCACCATCGAGAGCACCAGGTCCGGGATCGACATGATCAGGTCCATCAGACGCATCAGGACGAAGTCGAACCAGCCGCCGAGATAGGCGGCGATCAGCCCGAGGATGACGCCGAGCAGCATCGAGACCGCCATCACGGTCAGGCCGATGCCGAGCGAGTAGCGGGCGCCATAGATCAGGCGCGAAAGCACGTCGCGGCCACCGCTCTTGTCGGTCCCGAGGATGAACTCCCAACTCCCGCCCTCGACCCAGGCCGGCGGCTGGCCGACATGACCGGGATGGCCGGCATCCGGCCAGCCCGGCGCGTTATAGGGTGCATAGGGCGCCAGGAAGTCGGCGAAAACAGCAACGAGAACCACCAGGACGAGCACGACAAGGCCCGCAACGGCGCCCTTGTTCTGCTTGAGCGAGTCCCAGATCTCGGCGGCAGCGGAAGGCGGCTTGGCCGGGCGGATTGCCGCCGCGGCTTGCGTGTCAGCGGCCATGGCGAATCCTTGGATTGATGACGCCGTAAAGCAGGTCGACGAAAAGATTGATGAAAGTGACGAGTATGGCGATGATCAGGATGCCGCCCTGCAGCGCCGGATAGTCACGGCGCGAGAAGGAATCGATCAGCCACTTGCCGACGCCGGGCCAGGAAAACACCGATTCCGTCTGCACCGCGCCGGCGAACAGCATGCCGATCATCAGGCCGACGACCGTGACGATCGGGATCATGGCGTTGCGCAAGGCATGCAGCCCGATCACCCGGACCGGCGCCAGCCCCTTGGCCCTGGCAGTGCGGACATAATCTTCGTTCAGCACTTCCAGCATGGCGGAGCGGGTGATGCGCATGATCACCGCCAGGGGGATGGTGCCGAGCACGATGGCGGGCAGGATGAGATGCTGCAATGCCGACCAGACGGCCCCTTCCTGATCGGACCAGAAGGCATCCCAGAGCATGAAACCGGTACTGGTTTCCTCGTCGAAATAGAACATCGTGTCGATACGCCCGCCGACAGGCGTCAGATCGAGCTTCAACGACACCAGCAGGATCAGGAGGATGCCGAACCAGAAGATCGGCATGGAATTGCCGATCACGGCGAAAGCGGTGGCGATGTAGTCGGCGAACTTGCCCCGCTGGAGGGCCGCGAGGATTCCGAAGGGAATGCCGAGTCCGACGGCGAAGATCATGGCCGCGAAGGCCAGTTCAACCGTGGCGGGAAAGAGGGTGAAGAACTCGCTCAGCACCGGCCGTTGGGTGACGAGGGAGGTGCCGAAATCACCATGCAGGAGTTGCCAGAGATAGCGGCCGAACTGCTCGTAGACAGGTTGGTCGAGACCGAGTTGGTGGCGGAATTCGGCCAGGCGTTCGGGCGAAATACCTCTTTCGCCCACACGCACTTCGACCGGGTCGCCGGGAACCATTCGAATGGCGAAAAACGCCAAGGCGACCAGCGCGATGAAGGTCGGAACGGTCATGGCGACGCGCTTGAGCAGGAAAGTCAGCATGGGCGCTCGCGGGTCAGCAGTAGAAAACAGGATACAAAAAGGCTGCCGGGCCGATGAAGACCTGGCAGCCTGAAAGCATGATTACTTCTTCAGATCGGTATCGAAGAACTCGAAGCGGCCGAGCGGCGAGGGCTTGAAGCCTTCGACGTTCTTGCGAACGGGCGTGTAGACCACCGTATGGGCGATGTTCAGATAGGGAACCTCGTCATGGGCGATCTGCAGCATCTCCTGGTAGAGCTTGGTGCGTTCGGCCTTGTCGAAGCTGGCGCGGGCCTTCTCCAGGCGTTCCTGGTGGTCCTTGTTGCACCAGCGCGGATAGTTCTGCGAGACGGGCTTCTTCTTCTCGATGTCACAGGCGAACAGGAAGAAGAAGTTGTCGGGATCGCCATTGTCGCCGGTCCAGCCCATCTGCGGCAGCGAGGCCTCGCCGTTCTGCAGGCGCTTGCGGTAGTCGCCCCATTCATAGGTGACGAGCTTGGCGTTGACGCCGATCTTGGCCAGATCGGCCTGCATCAGCTCGCCCATGCGCTTGCCGTTGGGATTGTACGGCCGGTAGACCGGCATGTACCACAGGTCGATGTCGATCGGGGTCTTCACCCCGGCATCGGCCAGAAGCTTCTTGGAAGCCTCGGGGTCATAGCCATATTCGGGAATCTTGTCGTTGTAGCCGAGCATGAAGGAGGGAATCAGCGTGGTCGAGGGCTTGCCGCTGCCTTCATAGACGTCCGAGAGGATCGCCTTCAGGTTGATCGCCTTGGCCAGGGCCAGGCGCACTTCCTTCTTGTCCAGCGGGGGCTTCTCCGTGTTGAAGGAGAAGTACATGTCGTTCAGGCCTTCATTGGTCAGGACCTTGATGTCCTTGTTGGCCTCCATCGACTTGAGGTCGGAGGGATTGGGGCCGACCATGACCTGGCATTCGTTCTTCTGCAGCTTGGCATAGCGGGCAGCCGCATCCGGCGTGATCGCATAGACGAGCTGATCGAGCTTGACCTTGCCGTTCCAATATTGCGGGAAGGCCTTGTAGCGGATCACCGCGTCCTTCTGATAGGCGACGAACTGGAAGGGGCCGGTGCCGACGGGCTCCTGGTCGAACTTCTCGGGCGTGCCGGCCTTCTGCAGGAAATCGGCATATTCGGCCGAATGGATGGTGGCAAAGTCCATGCCGAGATTGGCCATGAAGGGCGCATTCGGCTTGGTCAGGGTCATCTTCACGGTATAGTCGTCGACCTTCTCGATCGACTTCAACAGACCGGGCATATCCATGTCGTTGAAGTAGTCGTACGAACCGCCGGAAACCTTGTGATAGGCATTGTCATCCTTCCACTGGCGGTTGAAGGAGAACAGGACGTCGTCCGCGTTGAAGTCGCGGGTCGGCTTGAAGCCCTTCCAGGAGTGGAACTTCACGCCCTTGCGCAGATGGAAGACGATCTCGGTGCCGTCCTTGGAAACATCCCACTTCTCGGCGAGGCCGGGCCGCAGATCGGTGGTGCCCGGTGCAAATTCCACCAGCTGGTTGTAGACCGGCCGGGCGGCATCGAGCGAGGTGCCGGTGGTGTTCAGGGCCGGGGTGAAGTTCTCGGGACTTCCCTCCGAGCAATAAACCAGCGTCTTGGTCGCGGCCATTGCCGTCGTTCCCAGCAACGCGGCAAAGCCGGCCGCCAGAAGGCCTGTCTTCAGCAGTTTTGACATTTGTTCCCCACTGTCATGGTGCATTGTTCCGTCCGCCTGCAAGCGAACGCAAACGCCGAACGGGCATTCAGGGCGTGCCGTCGGTCATTGTTTCAGGCCAGACAAAAGCGTTTCGAGCCGAGGAGCAGACGCTCGAGGACGCCAGCCTTGCGGCTTGCCACGTCCGCCATGGGCCAAACCCATGGCCGAAACGACCTGCTCATCGGCCAAAGCCGCAGCGCCACCGAAGGCGGTGAGGCGATGAATGGCCCTCCGCAGCGCGGCTGCGCCTGCCAGGAAGCATGTCCCGGCCGCGCTTGCGCTCACCGGCCATTTTCGGCCTCATCTAGCTCCAAACCATACCCGACGTTACGCCCCTTGCCCAGTTGGCGCGTATGGAAGCCTTTTTATGCGTTTTCGGCAATCGGAATCTGACATTTCCGTGGCGTTTGTAATTTTTGTATCAGGAAGCGCCAAAGAAAAACCCCGCGGCAATTCCACGAGGCTTTTCTGTAACATAAAGTTACCCGAGCGGGCGGCGCGACGGGACGCGTCGCGACAAGAATCAGGCGGATTTCACAAAGAGGTCGAGCTTTTTGAAATGCTCGGCGAGGAGATAATAGACCGTCACGCGTGATTTCGAATTGTCGGCCTTCAACTTCTCGATCACCGCCACGACGGCCGCGTCAAGCTTGTCGTCCGCATCCGTCAAGGCAAGCTTCTTCTTGAGGAAGCTGTCGCGGACACGGGCAAGTTCCGCGGGATCCTTGCCGGCGACGAGCGAAGAGTCGCGATTACGCAGAGCAATACCGAGATGTTTCACGACACCGGCCACAGCGGCTTCGTTCACATTGGAGGTGTATTTCTTGATATCAGCGACGTAGGTAGCCAGATCAGACATCGGTGCGCATTCCTCCTGAATCACGATGCATCGGACGCAGTTATTTGCTGGTCGAAACAAGCGTGGAATATTAGGGCATGATTTGCCCGCAGGCGCCACCGCAAAGTGCAGCTTTCCCTACGGAAACCGTAGAGAAATGCACCCAAAAATCACTCAGCGCCGTTTTTCCTCGATCGCATCCCAGATCTGGGCGGCGAGATCGGGGCCACCGAGCCGCTTGATCGCCCGCAAGCCCGTCGGCGAGGTCACATTGATCTCGGTGAGATGGCCGTCGATCACGTCGATGCCGGTGAACAGCAGGCCCTTCTCCCGCAGGGCCGGCCCGATCCGATCGCAGATTTCCCGTTCGCGCGGCGAGAGGTCGGTCGGCTTGGCGGCGCCGCCGCGCACCATGTTGGAGCGGATGTCGCCCGGCTGCGGCACCCGGTTGACCGCGCCGGCGGCGACGCCGTCGACCAGGATGATGCGCTTGTCGCCTTCGGAGACCTTGGGCAGGAAATGCTGCACCACCCACGGCTCGCGCGACAGCGAAGCGAAGAGATCGTAGAGCGAACCGAAATTTGGATCCTGCCTGCTCACCTTGAACACGGCCGCGCCGCCATTGCCATAGAGCGGCTTCATCACCACGTCGCCATATTCGGCCCGGAAGGCCTCGATCTCGGCGCGGTCGCGGGTGATCAGCGTCGCCGGCATCAGGTCCGGAAATTCGGTGACCAGGATCTTCTCGGGCGCATTGCGTACATGGAAGGGGTCGTTCACCACCAATGTCCTGGGATGGATGCGCTCCAGCATATGGGTGGTGGTGACATAGGCCATGTCGAAGGGCGGGTCCTGGCGCAGCAGCACCACGTCGAAGCCGGACAGATCGGTACGGCTTTCTGCGCCGGCCTTGACGTGATCACCCTCGACATCCTGCACGGTGACCGGCCTGACCTGGGCGGAGACGACGCCGCCCCGCTGGGACAGGGTGTCGGGTGTGTAGACGGCCAACGAATGGCCGCGCGCCTGCGCCTCCAGCATCAGAGCGAAGGTGGAATCCCCCTTGATGTTGATGCGCTCGATCGGGTCCATCTGCACGGCAACGGTGAGCTTCATCAGGCAATTCCTCGGATTTCCAGGCTATCGAAAAAGGACTGCTAGTTAGATAGCCGCCGACGCCACGCCGCAACAGACGCCGGGACGGCTTACGACAAAAAGATTTGATCGAGAGCGGGAGACATCGACGAGGGCCGATCACCAGAGCCAGACTCCATGATCGCAAACGGAGCCGAGGAGGCCAAAATGGTCGATCTCGCTCCATCTCTCGATGGGGCTGAGGAGATCGACCCTCCTGGGAACGCTACTTCGCCTTGGATGCATCGCCGACATAGCCGGCCATCAGGGTCTGACCGCTGGTCTCGTCGCGCAAGGCGAACAGGAAGGGCTTGTCGGCGACGAAGGAGAGCTCCGGCTTGTCGGCAAGGCTGCGCGAGGTGATGGCGGTAGCCGCCGCAGCTTCAGTCCCCTTCTCGTCGATGGCGATGGCGACCTTCTGGATGATCTCGTCGATCTTCTGCGGCTTGGCCGAGAACTGGCGCAGCGCGTCCGGTGCGCCGGCGGCCGGATCGAGCCCGAGGCCATCGAGGCTGGCCCTGAGATCGCCACCGGCCTTGATGGTGAGGCGCGGCAGGGCGACGCTGCCGGTCATCTCGGCGAACCCCTCCCCCGTCAGCCAGCCGGAGACCTCCGAAAAATCGGCAAGGCCGGCCGGTTTGTCCGTGGTGGTGATCAGGATCAGCGCATAGCCCTTGGTGCGGTAGGGCAGGGAAACGCCGACGAAGCGCCCTTCCTGGCGGGCCAGCCGCGAGGCCGAACCCGAATGCATCATCGCCACCTTGGCCGCCCCGCCGTCGGCACGATGGAAATCGGCCTCGCCGGTCTGGGCGGGATCGAAGGCCATGCGCCACTCGTCCTTGAAATGCAAGGCGTTGAGCAGGACGAGGCCTCCCTTGTGCAGGGGATTGTCGATGAGGCTGGGGATGAGCCCGCGCGTGCGCTCCTTGACCAGGGCGTTGATGGCATCGCGCGTCGCCGGACTGGCGATGTCGGTGACCTCTACCGTCGCGCCCGCCTGCTTCAGTTTCGCCAGGGCGGCCGGCTTGGGAGCGGCCTCCCGGTCGAAATAGACCGCGCCGATGCCGGCCAGCGGGCTTTCATCCTTGCTGCCCGCGATCAGGGGCGAAAGGGCCTGGCGCAGCTTGGCGAAATCGCCGGCCTTGCCTTCGAGACGCAGCGTCTTGAGCAGCGCGGCATGCAGTTTCGGGCTGGCGCCGAGGTCGAGCAGCGAGAAGGCGGCCGCCAGGCTGGCCGGGGAAACCACGAGGTTGGGCTCGCCCGCCGCCGCCTTGCCCTGCGCGACGAGCAGATCGAAGCCGAAGCGGGCGGAGGCCTGCGATACGGCGCTCGGGGCCGATTGCGCTTTCTCGGCCGGCTTGGCATCTGACGATTTGGACTTGGGTGCGGCCTCCGCCTGCAGCGGCATGGCGGCGAGCAAGCCAAGGATCATCAAGGCTCTCCTCGATACTGCAAACTCTGCGCGGCGGCCCATGCCCCATCCTCCTCAACGGGCACCAATGCCCGGTCACTTGCCCCAGTTAAGCATGATGCCATGGACGCGCTGTATCGCAGAGCACCTTTCTGCGTGAATGCACCGCACAATACGGGCTTTCCCCGCACCCCCCGCCCCGCTATAAGGCTGCCCCTTGGGGGTCATGGTCGCGGCTCGGCCAGCGAATCCGGCCATGTCTCCCAGAGCAAAGCGAGAAACCGCGCCTTGCTCTCGTCGTTGCATCGCCCACGCCGAAAGTCGCCACCGCCTTTCGGCACCAGGTTCCAGCGGGGTCCGCCATGCGCAGCGCGTCGATCGAGCGCGTCACCAATGAAACGTCGGTGTCCGTGGCCGTCGAACTCGACGGCACCGGCAAGCACGACATCGCCACCGGCGTCGGCTTCTTCGACCATATGCTCGACCAGCTCGCGCGCCATTCGCTGATCGACATCACCGTGCGCACCAAGGGCGACCTGCATATCGACGACCACCATGCGGTCGAGGATACCGGCATCGCCCTGGGACAGGCCATCCGCAAGGCGCTGGGCGACCTCAAGGGCGTCACGCGTTATGCCGACGCCTATCTGCCGATGGACGAGACGCTGACGCGCGCCGCCATCGACATTTCGGGGCGTCCCTTCCTGGTGTTCAAGGTCGATTTCCCGCGCGAGAAGATCGGCACCTTCGACACCGAACTGGTGCGCGAATGGTTCCAGGCCTTCGCCATGAACGCCGGCATCACGCTGCATGTCGAGACGCTCTATGGCTCGAATGCCCATCACATTGCCGAAAGCTGCTTCAAGGCGCTCGCCCGGGCCCTGAAGTCGGCGATCGCCATCGACCCGCGCCTGGAAGGCCAATTGCCGACCACCAAGGGTAAGCTCGGAGGCTGAGACGATGCCGAGCTGGTTCGTTTTCGAGCCCGCCAAGACCGCTCCCGATACGCTGGAAGCCGCCGACAAGTCCGTCTTCGTCAAGGATGGCTTCAGCCTCGGCGCCTTTCTGGTCACGCCGGTCTGGCTGCTGTGGCGCAGGATGTGGCTGGTGTTCCTGGCCTGGCTGGGGCTCCAGGTGGCCCTTGCCGTGCTGACATCGACGTTCTCCCTGGACCAGCGCGCCGCCGGAATCGTCTCGCTCCTGGTCAGCCTCTGCTTTGCCCTGGAGGCAAATGCCCTGCGCGCCTGGACCATGCGCCGCCAGGGCTGGCGCTTCACCGGCATCGCCTCCGGCCACACCCTCGATGAAGCCGAACAACGCCATTTCGAAGGGCGGACGATCAACCTCCCGAACCCGCCCGCCGCAGGCCAATCGTGGCTGGGCCGATCGAAGCACGGGCAGGCAACGTCCGACCGCGATTTCGTCGGCCCCTGGTCGACGCCTGCCCCGAGCAGCGGCTCGCCGAGCGTACTCGGCGTCTTTCCCGAACCGCATGGAACAAAACCTTGATCGCGACCATCATCGACTACGGCTCGGGCAATCTGCATTCCGCCCGCAAGGCCTTCGAACGCGCCGCGACCGAAGCCGGCCTGTCCGTCGCCATCGAGGTGACCGATGATCCCGAGCGGGTGGCCGGCGCCGACCATGTCGTGTTGCCGGGCGTGGGGGCCTATGCCGATTGCAAGCGCGGCCTCCTCGCCGTGCCCGGCATGATCGAGGCCCTCGGCCATGCCGTCGCCACCAAGGGACGGCCCTTTCTCGGCATCTGCGTCGGCATGCAGCTGATGGCCGAACGCGGGCTCGAATTCGAGACCACCGCGGGGCTCGGCTGGATCGGCGGCGACGTCAAGGCGATCCAGCCTGCCGATCCGGCCCTCAAGGTGCCGCATATGGGCTGGAATACCCTGTCCGCCAGGCGCGGCCATGCCCTTCTCGCCGGCATACCGACCGGCCCGTCCGGCCTTCACGCCTATTTCGTCCATTCCTATCATCTGGCGGCCGCCGACCCGGCCGACGTGATCGCCGAGGCCGACTATGGCGGCCCGGTCACGGCCATGGTCGGCCGCGCCAACATGGTGGGAACCCAGTTTCATCCCGAAAAGAGCCAGACCCTCGGCCTGGCCCTGATCGCCAACTTCCTGCGGTGGCGCCCGTGATCCTCTTTCCTGCAATCGATCTCAAGGAGGGGCGCTGCGTGCGCCTCGTCCAGGGCGACATGGCCCAGGCCACCGTCTTCAACGACGATCCGGCCGAACAGGCGATCGCCTTCGAGGACATGGGCTTTTCCCACCTCCACGTGGTCGACCTCGACGGTGCCTTCGCCGGCAAGCCGATGAATTCGGCCGCCGTGGAACGCATCCTCGCCGCCTGCACCATGAAGGTGCAGCTCGGCGGCGGCATCCGCGACTTCACGACCGTGGCCGCCTGGCTCGACAAGGGCATCGCGCGGGTGATCATCGGCACGGCCGCGGTGCGCGATCCCGCTTTCGTCAGGCAGGCCGCCAAGGCCTTCCCAGGGCAGATCGCCGTGGGCCTCGATGCACGCGACGGCCTCGTCGCGGTCGAAGGCTGGGCCGAGGTCTCCACCGTGACCGCGGAGGAAATCGCCAAGCGTTTCGAGGATGCCGGCGTCTCCGCCATCATCTATACCAACATCGCGCGGGACGGCATGCTCAAGGGTATCGACTGGGACGGCACGCTGGCTCTGGCCCGGGCGATCTCGATCCCGGTGATCGCCTCGGGAGGGCTTGCCTCCATCGCCGACGTCGAACGCCTGGTCCAGCCGGATGCCGCTCTGCTCGAGGGCGCGATCGCGGGCCGTGCGCTCTATGACCGCCGCCTCGACCCTCGTGAGGCTCTCGCCCTGTTGGGCAAGACGGCCTGAGATGACGGGTCATCCCCTGCGCGGTGCTGCACGATGTGATGCGCAGACGCGGGACCGCGTGCCGAACGAGTGTCATTCTGAAAACGGTCCCGTATCTGCGCCGCAACATTTCATGTTGCATCGCGCACGGGATGACCATCCTCTCGTGATTTTCCTTTATAATTCTGTCATGGTGCCGATAACGGCCCACAGTTCCGGTCAAGAAGGTCGATGCTCAAAGCCCGCGTGATCCCCTGCCTCGATGTCAAGGACGGCCGTGTCGTCAAGGGCGTGAACTTCGTCGACCTCGTCGATGCCGGCGATCCGGTCGAAAGCGCGCGCGCCTATGACGCCGCCGGCGCCGACGAATTGTGCTTCCTCGACATCGCCGCCACCCACGAGAACCGCGGGCTGCTGCTCGACGTCATCAGCCGCACCGCCGAGGCCTGCTTCATGCCGCTCACCGTCGGCGGCGGCGTGCGGGCGGTGGAGGACATCCGCCAGCTCCTCCTCGCCGGCGCCGACAAGGTCTCGATCAACTCGGCCGCGGTGGCCGACAGGCAGTTCGTGGCCCGCGCAGCCGAAAAATTCGGCCAGCAATGCATCGTCGTCGCCATCGACGCCAAGAGGGTCTCCGCCGAAGGCGAGGACCATCGCTGGGAGATCTTTACCCATGGCGGCCGCCGCCCGACCGGCATCGACGCGGTCGCCTTCGCCGAGGACGTCGTACGGCTCGGTGCCGGCGAGTTGCTGCTCACCTCCATGGACCGCGACGGCACCAAGATCGGCTTCGACCTCGACCTCACCCGCGCCATCGCCGACAGGGTCGGCGTGCCGGTGATCGCCTCGGGCGGCGTGGGCACGCTCGAACATCTGGTCGAGGGCGTGCGCGACGGCCATGCCAGCGCGGTCCTTGCCGCCTCGATCTTCCATTTCGGCACCTTCTCGATCCGCGAGGCCAAGACGTATATGGCCAAGGCGGGCCTGCCGATGCGTCTCGACGGGCAAGTGGAGAATTCGATCGACTCCGATCCAATTCTCCACATGATTCAAAAAAAGGAGACGCGTTTTGCGATCTGACCAGATCGCAAAACGCTATTACAGCATGAGCTTTTCCTTGACCGATCTCGAAGCCCGGGTGGCCGAGCGCGCCAAGGCGCCGCCGGAGCAGTCCTGGACGGCCAAGCTGCTGGCCGGCGGGCCGCCGCGCGCCGCCAAGAAGTTCGGGGAAGAAGCGGTGGAACTCGTCATCGCCCTCACCGAGGGCGAGGAGGGTCCGATCGTCGCCGAAGCCGCCGACGTGCTCTATCATCTCATTGTCGGCCTCAAGGCACGCAACATTCCGCTGGAGTCGGTCCTGCAGGAACTCGAGCGGCGCACCGGCCAGTCCGGCATTGCTGAAAAAGCGTCCCGTCCTAGATGACGCCGATAGTTGAGGGGCAGGCAAACGCCATGGACCAGCTCGTGAAGTCGCCCGTGTCCCCCTACTCGGTGTTCACCCGCAGCGAATGGGCCAAGCTGAGGGCCGACACGCCAATGACCCTGACGGCGGCCGAGCTCGATCGCCTGCGCGCCCTCAACGACCCGGTCTCGCTGACCGACGTCGAAGAAATCTACCTGCCGCTGTCGCGCCTGCTCTCGCTCTATGTCGCGGCGACGCAGGGCCTGCACCGCGCCACCCAGCGCTTTCTCGGCACCAGCCAGGGCAAGGTGCCCTATCTGATCGGTGTGGCCGGCTCGGTGGCGGTCGGCAAGTCGACCACCGCACGCGTGCTGCGCCAATTGCTGACGCGCTGGCCGAACACGCCGAAGGTCGACCTGATCACCACGGACGGTTTCCTGTTTCCCAACGCCTTCCTGCGCGAACACGGCCTGATGGAGCGCAAGGGGTTCCCCGAGAGCTACGACACCCAGCGCCTGCTGCGTTTCCTGGCGGACATCAAGGCCGGCCAGGGCAAGGTCACGGCACCGGTCTATTCCCACCTCGTCTACGACGTGGTGCCGGGCGAGATCGTCACGGTGGACCAGCCCGACATCCTGATCGTCGAGGGGCTCAACGTGCTGCAGCCGGCCCGCCTGCCCCGCGATGGCAAGGCAATCCCCTTCACCTCGGACTTCTTCGACTTCGCCATCTATCTCGATGCGGAGGTGGCGCTGCTCAGGCGCTGGTATGTCGAGCGCTTCATGACCCTGCGCGAGACGGCCTTCCGCAACCCCCTCTCCTTCTTCCGCAAATATGCCGATCTCACCGAGGCCGAAGCGCTGGAGACGGCCCTCGGCCTGTGGAGCCGCATCAACCAGCCCAATTTGATCGAGAACATCCTGCCGACCCGGCCGCGCGCCGACCTGATCCTGCGCAAGGGCGATAGCCACGACATCGAGCAGGTTTCGCTCCGGAAGCTGTAGTTCAGCCCTTTTCTCGGAGACGACACCAAGGTCAGGCTGACACTTTCCCCTACGGATGGACGAAGCGGCCTGCTTCCTCCATGATCCCTCGCACGCAATTCTGGGGCGACACCAGATTCCCGGCAGCCATTGGGGAGTGCTTCATGGGGACCAGTACCGGAAAGGCAGCCATTCATCGTCCGCTTGACCTCGATCCGAAGCGGGCGGGACGCCTCGATCGGGCCCACTACGGCATCATCGACATCGGCTCCAATTCGGTCCGCCTGGTGGTCTACGACCAGCTGGGCCGGGCGCCGCTGCCGCGCTTCAATGAAAAATCGCTCTGCCGTCTCGGCGAAGGCCTGGCCCAGACCGGCCTGATCGCCGTCGAAGGCTTCCGCCGGACAGTGGAGGCCGTGCGCCGCTTCCGCGCCGTGGCCGACGCCATGGGCGTGGCGCGCCTGGATGCCACCGCCACGGAGGCGGTGCGCCGGGCCGAGAACGGCAAGGACCTGGTCGAGGCCATCCGGGCCGAAGCGGGCGTCGATGTCCGCATCCTCAGCGGCGCCGAAGAGGCTCGATTTGCGGCGCTCGGCGTGATCTCCGGCTTCCACCGCCCCGTCGGCATCGTCGGCGACATGGGCGGGGGCAGCCTCGAGCTGGCCGCCGCCGAGGATGACCGGGTCGGCGAGGACTGGGTCAGTTTTCCCCTGGGAGCCTTGCCGGTCGAGGCCCTGATGCAGGGGCCGGACAATGCAAAGCGGCGGATCGATGCGCTGCTGAAGGACAAGACGCCGGCCTCCTTCCTGAAACAGCCGATCTTCTTTGCCGTCGGCGGGGGATGGCGAACCCTGGCCAAGGCCCATATGGCACTCAATGCGGCCCCGGTTCCGGTGGTGCATGGCTATCGCATCCCGGCGAGCGAGGCCCGCGCCTTCGCCAAGACATTGCTGCGCCTGCCCCCGGCCAAGATGGCCGAATTGCCGGGCATATCGCGCCGGCGCGCGCGCACCATGCCCGCCGCCGCCCTGGTGCTGGACCGCGTGCTTAAATATCTGGCGCCGGGCGAGGTGGTGTTCTCCGCCCTCGGCCTGAGAGAGGGATGGCTCTATTCGCAGCTCGACGCCGAAGAACGCTATCTCGATCCGCTGGTCGAAGGCGCCCAGCTGATCGGGTTGCCCGGCTCGCGCGTGTCCGATTTTCCGCCCGCTCTGGTTGCCTGGACCGAGGGCCTGTTTGCGGAAGAATCCCCGGCCGAGAAGCGCCTGCGCGTGACCTTGTGCGCCCTCTCGGATCTGGGCTGGCGCGACCATCCCGATATCCGGGCGGAGGAAAGCCACCGCCGCGTGTTGCAATTTCCCTTCATCGGCCTGGATCACGCCGAGCGAGCCTTCCTGGCCATCGCGCTTCATGCCCGCCACGCCGGCCGGTTCGATGCACCCTATCTAGCGGGAGCACTGAAACTGCTGTCGCCGGCGGAGCGCCGGCGTGCCGAGATCCTCGGGCGAGCCTTGCTGGTGGCCTACCGCCTGTCCGGCGGCACGCCTGCCGTGCTGGCGAATTCGCGCCTGTCGATCGGTTCGAACCGCCTGCGCCTCGAGGTCAGCCGTTCGGCCCGCGTGCCGGACAGCGAGGCGGTGAGCGAGCGCCTGTCCCTTCTGGCTTCCGCGGCCGGGGTGAAGTTCTCGGAGATCACCGAACTGGCGGAGGAAAGCTGACCCTCCTCGAACCGCGGTTTTCAGCCGGCTCTTTCTCTTTTGCGATCACAGCGTTTCCAAGAGCCGCCTGAAAGCCGGCGGTCCCGGGAAATATGCGGCCCGCCATGCTTGTCTTGTCGCAGCGGCTGACTATAGTCGCGCGCGATTTCTCGAACCGGGTTCCCGCCCGCTCTCATCCAACCCGAAGGCTCTTTGATGTCTCAATCCGTCAAGAAGGTGGTGCTCGCCTATTCCGGTGGCCTCGACACCTCGATCATCCTGAAATGGCTGCAGACCACCTATAATTGCGAGGTCGTCACCTTCACGGCCGATCTCGGCCAGGGCGAGGAACTGGAGCCGGCGCGCCAGAAGGCGCTGCTGCTCGGCATCAAGCCCGAGAACATCTTCATCGAGGATTTGCGCGAGGAATTCGTGCGCGACTACGTCTTCCCGATGTTCCGCGCCAATGCCCAGTATGAAGGCGTCTACCTGCTCGGCACCTCCATTGCCCGGCCGCTGATCGCCAAGAAGCAGATCGAGATCGCCGAGAAGACCGGCGCCGACGCCGTCTGCCACGGCGCCACCGGCAAGGGCAACGACCAGGTCCGCTTCGAGCTCGGCTATTATGCCCTCAAGCCCGACGTCACCATCATTGCCCCCTGGCGCGAATGGGACCTGCGCTCGCGCGAGGCCCTGATCAAGTTCGCCGAAGAGCACCAGATCCCGATCGCCAAGGACAAGCGCGGCGAGGCGCCCTTCTCGGTCGACGCCAACCTGCTGCACTGCTCCTCAGAGGGCAAGGTGCTGGAGGACCCGGCGGTCGAGGTGCCCGACTACGTCTATTCGCGCACGGTCAATCCGGAAGACGCGCCTGATACCCCGACCGTCGTCACCATCGACTTCGAGAAGGGCGACGCCGTCGCCATCGACGGCGTGAAGATGAGCCCGGCCGCCCTGCTCGCCAAGCTCAACGAGCTCGGCCGCATCAACGGCATCGGCCGCCTTGATCTGGTCGAGAACCGTTTCGTCGGCATGAAGTCGCGCGGCATGTATGAGACGCCCGGCGGCACCATCCTGCTGCCCGCTCACCGGGCCATTGAAAGCATCACGCTGGACCGCGGCGCCGCCCATCTCAAGGATGAGATCATGCCGCGCTACGCCGAGCTGATCTATAACGGCTTCTGGTTCTCGCCCGAGCGAGAGATGCTGCAGGCCCTGATCGACAAGAGCCAAGAAGCGGTGACCGGTTCCGTCCGCCTCAAGCTCTATAAGGGCGGCGTACACGTCATCGGCCGCGAGAGCCCCTATTCGCTCTACAGCCAGGACCTCGTCACCTTCGAGGAAGGCGCCGTGGCCTATGACCACCGCGACGCCGCCGGCTTCATCAAGCTCAATGCGCTCCGCCTGCGCACGCTCGGCAGCCGCAGGCGCAAGCTGGGCGTCTGATCCGGCTCGCATCCGAATTTAGAGTCTATCGCTGCCCTTCCCTCTCCAGGGAAGGGCTTTTTGTTGGTCAAAGCGCTTCAAAATCGAGAGCATTCGAGTTCACACGAGCCAGGGCAGACTAAATTTGATGCGTTGCAGCAAATATTTTCTGCACCGCGGCATGGACCGCGGAAGTAAAAACAGGCCGTTTCTTTCGACCGGCACGATAATTGTTCTACGGCAACACGATCACATATCAAAGATCGCATTGATTAATCGTATTACAATTGCCATGATCGCGCTCGTTGGTCCTCCAGAGACCCGGAACACGAGCAAGGCACTCCCATGATCAGGAAATTCGTCTTGGCTGTTGCCGGCGCGATAATGGCGCTGGCAGCCTCTCTCCCGATGGCGCAAGCCGCGCCGAAAACCTTCTACTGGATATCCCATGGCGGCCCGGCCGACCCGGTCTGGACTTATTTCCTGGCGGGCGCCAAGCAATGGGCCAGCGATACCGGCAACACGGTAAACACCTCCTTCCACAATGGCGACGTGGCTTCGCATCAGGAGGCCGTGCGCGCAGCGATCGCGGCGGGGGCGGCCGGCATCGTCACCACCAGCCCTGATCCCGGCAGCCTGATCAAGGTGGTCGATGAAGCCAACGCCAAGAAGATCCCGATCATCAATTTCAACACGCCCGATCCGCAGGCCAAGTTCGGCGCCTATGTCGGCGGCGACAACGTCAAGTTCGGTGCGGCCTGGGCCCAGTATCTGGTCGACAAGAAGCTGGTGAAATCCGGCGATTTCGTCTGGATGCCGGTCGAAATCCCCGGCGCCACCTATGGCGTGCAGGAGGAGCAGGGCATTTCCAGCGTGTTCAAGCCGCTCGGGATCACCTGGGAAGTCACCGAGGCGACGCTCGACCAGGCCGAGGTCATTTCGCGCATGACCGACTACCTCACCACCAACCGCAAGAAGATCAAGGCGATCATCGGCCTGGGCGACCTCGTCACTGGCTCGATCAAGCGGGTGTTCGATCAGGTCGGCGTCAAGCCCGGCGAGATCCCGGTGGTCGGCTGGGGCAACTCGCTCGACACCACCCAGGAAGTGCTGAACGGCTATGTCAACGCCGCGCAATGGCAGGATCCGCAGGCGACCAGCTATATCGCCCTGTCGATGGCGGCCATGGCCTCCAGCGGCATCCGCCCCGGCTTCAACGTCATCACCGGCGCGCTCTACGAGAAGGATGCCGCCCAGCAATATGACGACATCCTGAGCGGCAAGAAATAGGGCATTCGCAGGCGCTGGCGGCCGGAAATGTCTGTCCAGCGCGGCGGCCTCTCCTAATATGTATGAGGCACCGACCTTTGTCATGCCCGGGCTTGACCCGGGCATCCAGCGGCGAGCAACACAGCTGTCAAGCCTGAGTGGATTGCCGGGTCAAGCCCGGCAATGACAAAGGTCGAGCCAAGTCCGAACTCAGTGGACTGAGCACCTTTCTCAAAGCGCCCTTTCCTGCATCCGCCCCCACCACCGGCCAAGGACTTCTCGTGGAACAACGCTCCCTGCTCCAGCGCGCGATCGCCCGGCCCGAATTCGGCCCCTTCGTTCTCCTGGTCGTCGAACTCGCTATCTTCGGCGGCATCAATCCCGATTTCCTCTCGGCGGACAATCTCAGCAACATCCTGGCCTTCACCGTCGAGCTCGGCCTGATTGCCCTGGCGATGACGCTGCTGATGACCTCGGGCGAGTTCGACCTCTCGGTCGGCTCGCTCTTCGGCTTCTCGCCGGTGCTGATGTGGACGCTGTTCAATTCCGGCGCCACCCCGCTCTGGGCGGCCTTCCTGATCGCCCTGGTGGTCGCGGCGCTGATCGGCTGGGTGAACGGCCTCTTCGTCACCCGGCTGAAAATCCCGTCCTTCCTGGTCACGCTCGGCATGCTGCTGGTGGTGCGCGGCACGGCTCTCTTCGTCACCAATGGCTTTCCCCAGCGCACCTGGAATGCGGGCGACCAGCCGCTCGCCGAGCTCCTGGTCGGCACCTTCTATATCGGCAACTTCCGCGTCTACATGTCGCTGCTCTGGTTCGCCATCGCCGCGATCGTGCTCGGCTACGTCTTGACCAAGACCAAGGCTGGCAACTGGATCCAGGCGGCGGGCGGCAACCCCAATGCGGCTCGGGCGCGCGGCGTCAATGTCGATGCCACCAAGGTCTGGCTGTTCATCCTGTGCTCGGTGCTCTCGACGCTCGCCGGTGTCATCTCTTCGATCCGCACCTCCTCGGCCAATCCCAATTCGGGCACGGGCTATGAACTGGAGGTGATCGCCATGGTGGTGATCGGCGGCACCGCGCTCACCGGCGGCCGGGGCACCATCATCGGCACGGTGCTCGGCATCTTCATCCTGCGCGTGATGCGCAACGGGATCGTGCTGATCGGCGTGCCGGGCCTGGCCTACAACATCTTCATCGGCGCGATCATCCTGGGCATGATGGCCCTGCATTCATGGCTCGACCGCCGGCACCAGGAAGGGAGGTGAGCGATGCCCGAGACAAGCGAAGAACTCATCCGCATGCAGAACATCGCCAAGTCCTATGGCCGCATCCGCGCCATCGAGGACGTCACCCTCACGGTGAACCGGCGCGAGATCGTCGGGCTGCTCGGCGACAACGGCGCCGGCAAGTCGACCCTGATCAAGATCCTGTCGGGGGCGGTGGCCGCCACCTCCGGCGACATCTTCGTCCGTGGCAAGAAGGTGGAGATGCGCTCCACCACCGATGCGATCGCCCAGGGTATCGAGACGATCTACCAGGATTCGGCCCTGGTGCCGCAGCTCTCGATCGCCCGCAACCTCTTCCTGGGGCGCGAGCCGATCAAGGGGCCGCGCTTCCTCAACCGCCTCGACCAGGCCAAGATGAACGAAGTAGCGACCACGCTCCTGAAAAGGGTCGGCATCTCCAAGAACATCGCGCCGACCACCCCGATCGGCTCGCTTTCCGGCGGCGAGCGCCAGGCGGTGGCCATCGCCCGCGCCATGCATTTCGACAGCGACCTGATCATTCTCGACGAGCCCACCAACAATCTGGGCGTGGCGGAGACCCAGGGCGTGTTGAACTTCGTGCGCAATGCCCGCAGTTCCGGCCATTCCTGCATCTTCATCGCCCACAATATCCACCATGTCTTCCAGGTGGTCGACCGCATCGTCGTCATGCGCCGCGGGCGTGTCGTCGCCGACGACATCGATCCCAAAAAGACCAGTGTGGAGGCAGTGGAGCGGGTGATCACCGGCATGGACCACTGAAGAGCGACCGACCCTCTTCCCGGGAGCGCCAGCATCCTGCTGGCTCTTTGGTGCAGCGGCCGTTCGTCTGAGAGAAGAGCCAGCAGGATGCTGGCGGTCCCAGGGAAGGATGCATTGTGACATCTGCCCCGAAAGGGTGAGCCCGGCTGTACAATCGTAGAATGGCGCATCCGGCCAACTCGTCTATAACGGCCGGACTCTTTCCTTCCCCAGGGACATTGAAGCTCGTCATGAAGAAACTCGTCATTTTCGATCTCGACGGCACGCTTGCCAAGAGCAAATCGGCCATCGACGCCGAGATGGCCGCCCTGCTCGGCAAGCTTCTCACCGTCGCCCAGGTCGCCGTGATCTCGGGCGGCGACTGGCCTCAATTCGAAAAGCAGTTCCTCGCCAATCTGCCGGCCGGCGACCGCTTCGACCGGCTGCATCTCCTGCCGACCTGCGGCACGAAATTCTTTCATTTCGACGGAAGCAACTGGGTCCCGGTCTATCGCGAGGACCTGTCGGCCGAGGACAAGCAGCGCATCGTCGCCGCGCTCGAGGCCGCCTTCGAACAAGCCGGCTTCAAGCCCGAGCGGATCTGGGGCGAGCGCATCGAGGATCGCGGCAGCCAGATCACCATGTCCGCGCTCGGCCAGGAAGCACCGCTCGAGGCCAAGCACAGCTGGGATCCCGATTTCAAGAAGCGCACCATCCTGAAAACCTATCTCGACAAGTCGATCCCGGATTTCTCGGTGCGCATGGGCGGCGCCACCTCGATCGACGTGACGCGGCAGGGCATCGACAAGGCCTATGGCATCGCCAAGCTGCGCGACCGGCTGGGCATCGCCATCGAGGAGATGATCTTCGCCGGCGACGCGCTCTTCCCGGGCGGCAACGACTATGCGGCCAAGGAGGCCGGCGTCGACTCGATCCGCGTCAGGGATCCCGAGGAGACCAAGAGGGTGATCGAGACCATCATCGCCTGCCTGGGGTGACTGGTTCATTCATTGAGAGCCATATTTCGCCGTCCGATTTACGCAACGCGCCGCAGCGCTGCGATATGCTTGTCCAGCGCCACCGCGACCTTCTTGGCTCCGTAGCAGCGGAAGCGGAACGTGCCCCCGTCATGCTCGACGGCCACGATGCCGGTGACCCAGCCGAATTCCCGCCGGACCTTGCGGATGGCGGTCATCGGAATGTGGACGGGCTGCAGGCCGGTATGAAAAGCCCTGTTCAGGCCATTGGCGGCGAAGGAGACCCCTTCCGGCGTGATCTCGACGCGACCGCCGACCCACAGGCCTCCCGCCTTGCGGCGTATGCGATCGGCCGCATTGATCGCGACGCCGGGCGCCAGCTTCGACGGCGTCGCATCGGGGATGAGAGCGTTGCAAAGCTTGCGGATGTGAAGATCTGACATAGAGGCTCGCCCTATCCGAAAATTCCCATTAGAGATATTTGTCTGACAACGGAAGCGTCGCTCTGCCTTGCGGTACTCCGCCGGGCTGGACCGCGCGTTGCAACACAAATCGAATTGGAATCGGGAGGAACCCATGTCGGGTCAAGGAAAGATCGCCATCGCCACGGGCGCCGCCAGCGGCATCGGCAAGGCCGTCGCGCATGCGCTGCTGGCCGATGGCTGGTCTGTCGTGTTTACGGGGCGTCGCAAGGAGGCCCTGGAAGCCGCCATCGCCGAAAGCCCGCATGCGGCCTCTGCCCGCGCCATCGCCTCTGACGTCACCGATCCCGCTTCGGTCACGGCGCTGTTCGACGCCACCGTCGCCGCGCTCGGCCGCGTGGACCTCGTCTTCAACAATGCCGGCACCATCGCGCCCGGCGTGCCGATCGAGGACCTGCCCTTCGAGCAGTGGAAGGCGGTAATCGATACCAATGTCACCGGCGTGTTCCTGTGCACCAAGGAAGCCTTCCGCGTGATGAAGGCGCAGGAGCCGCGGGGCGGGCGCATCATCAACAATGGCTCGATCTCGGCCACCTCGCCGCGCCCGAATTCGGCGCCTTACACCGCCTCCAAGCATGCAGTGACTGGCCTGACCAAGTCCTCGTCGCTGGACGGCCGCAAATATGACATCGCCTGCGGCCAGATCGACATCGGCAACACGCTGACGCCGATGGCGTCCAAGATGCCGGGCGGCGTGCCGCAGGCCGACGGCTCGATCAAACCCGAGCCGACCTTCGACGTGAAGCATGTCGCCGACGCGGTGGTCTATATGGCCGGCCTGCCGCTCGAGGCCAATGTGCAGTTCATGACGGTGATGGCCACCAAGATGCCGCTGGTGGGGCGCGGGTAGGCGAGGAACCGGGCGCGCCGATGCGGCCGCGCACGGCGTTCGAAGCACGGTGTGCCGATCTCCAGATCGGCACCATCCCCTTGCCGGTGAGCGCTTTGGCGCGAGAATGCCGATCTGGAGATCGGCACACCAAAAAGGGCCTCAGGCCCCTCTTCTCGCCGCCGGCAGCGCGCAGATCTCCTCGCCCGAGAAGGCGCGCGAACGGGTGATGAAGCGCTTTTCCGTGCCGTTCTCCAGGGAGAACATGCCGCCGCGCCCCGGCACCACGTCGATGATCAGCTGGGTGTGGCTCCAGGCGGTGAATTGCGGGGCGCTGATATAGACGGGCGCCTCGCCGATGCTGCCCAGCAGCACGTCCTGGTCCCCGATGATGAACTCGCCTTGGCTGTAGCACATCGGCGAGGAGCCGTCGCAGCACCCGCCCGACTGGTGGAAGAGCACGGGGCCGTAGCGGGCCTGGAGGCTGGCGATCAAGTCGAGAGCGGCGGGCGTTGCCGTTACCCGTTCGAGACTGGCATCGGGCATGATCGCTCCCCTTTTCATAATGAATCACCATCTCGCGTCATTGCGAGCGCAGCGAAGCAATCCAGAAGCCGCAAATGCCGTGCCTGAACAAGCCTGGATTGCTTCGCTGCGCTCGCAATGACGGCAAGGTCGCCGATGTCTCACTATCTTGCAAAAAGGGTCGCCCGGTACGAGACCGGGCGACCAAGTCGATCCGAGCACGGATCAGAAGAAGCCAAGCTTCTTGGGGGAGTAGCTGACCAGCATGTTCTTGGTCTGCTGGTAGTGATCGAGCATCTTCTTGTGGTTCTCGCGGCCGATGCCGGACTGCTTGTAGCCGCCGAACGCCGCATGGGCCGGATAGGCGTGGTAGCAATTGGTCCAGACGCGGCCGGCCTGGATGGCGCGGCCGAAGCGATAAGCGCGCGTGCCGTCACGCGTCCAGATGCCGGCGCCGAGGCCGTAGAGCGTATCGTTGGCGATAGAAAGCGCTTCCTCGTCGTCCTTGAAGGTGGTGACGGAAACCACCGGGCCGAAGATCTCCTCCTGGAAGATCCGCATCTTGTTGTGGCCCTTGAACACCGTCGGCTTGACGTAATAGCCGCCGGCGAGCTCGCCGGGCAGGTCGGCACGCTCGCCGCCGATCAGCACCTCGGCGCCTTCCTGGCGGCCGATGTCGAAATAGCTCAGGATCTTTTCGAGCTGCTCGGAGGAGGCCTGCGCGCCGATCATGGTGGCGGGATCGAGCGGATCGCCCTGCCTGATGGCGGCGACGCGCTTCAGCGCCTTCTCGATGAAGCGGTCATAGATGCTCTCATGCACGAGAGCGCGGCTCGGGCATGTGCAGACCTCGCCCTGGTTGAGGGCGAACATCACGAAGCCCTCGATTGCCTTGTCGAGGAAATCGTCGTCCTCGGCGGCAACGTCCTTGAAGAAGATGTTGGGCGACTTGCCGCCGAGCTCCAGCGTCACCGGAATCAGGTTCTGGCTGGCATATTGCATGATCAGGCGGCCGGTGGTGGTCTCGCCGGTGAAGGCGATCTTCGCGATCCGGTTCGACGAGGCCAGAGGCTTGCCGGCTTCCAGCCCGAAGCCGTTGACAATGTTGAGCACACCGGGCGGCAGGATGTCGGCGATCAGCTCGGCCAGGACCAGGATGGAGGCGGGCGTCTGCTCGGCCGGCTTGATCACCACGCAATTGCCGGCGGCGAGCGCCGGGGCGAGCTTCCAGACCGCCATCAGCAGCGGGAAGTTCCAGGGGATGATCTGGCCGACGACGCCGAGCGGCTCATGGAAATGATAGGCGACGGTGTCGTGGTCGATCTCGGAGATGCCGCCTTCCTGGGCGCGCAGCACGCCGGCGAAATAGCGGAAATGATCGACACCGAGCGGCAAATCGGCGGCCATGCTCTCGCGGATCGGCTTGCCGTTGTCCCAGGTCTCGGCCAGAGCGAGCGTTTCCAGATTGTCTTCCATCACCTGGGCGATGCGCAGCAGCAGCAGCGAACGCTCCGCCGCACTGGTACGGCCCCAGGCGTCCTTGGCGGCATGGGCGGCGTCGAGGGCGGCTTCCACGTCGGCTGCATCGGAGCGGGCGACCTCGCACAGAACCCGACCGTTGACGGGTGAAGTGTTCTCGAAATATTTGCCGCTGCGTGGCTCCGCCCACTGGCCGCCGATGAAATTGCCATAGCGTGGCTTGAACAGCGTTCCGGGCGAGCGGACGATCTCGGGCTTATTCATGCAACTTCCTCCTTGAGCGCGCCAATTGATGGTTCTGGGCTGGCGTCGTCGGGGAAGGAGGATGGGCGTGACGGGGGCGCTTGTCAGGATAGGCGCGGACGATGGCGGCAGCGATGTGTCTCAGGGATGAGACAGGTTGAGATACCAGATCGCCCTTTCGGCATGCCGATTTCCTCAGCTCCATCAAGAGATGGAGCGGGATCGGCACACCGAAGTCAGCTCTCCCGCCCCAGGCCCAGCCGCGCGATCTTGCGATGCATGGTGGCACGGCTGACGCCGAGCAGGCGGGCCGCGGCCGAGACATTGCCCTTCGCCCTCGACAGCGCCTGGCGCACGGCGGCACGCTCACCGGCGAGCAGCCCGTCGCCGGGCCGAACCGTTTCGCCATCGACGAGATCGCTGGCCGGGAAGGGATTGCGCAGATGCTCGTCCGTCAGCCCATAGACGAGGCGCGCGGCCCGGCTGGCGCCGATAACGAGATCCTCCCTGTCGACGGCGAGCAGGCCGGCCGGGCCGGCCCCTGCATCGGGCCCGACCAGGATGCGCGCATGGCGGAAGGCCTCGCGGAAATGCTGGGTCTCGATGCGGGTAGCCGCGTCCCGTGTCGCAGCCGCTACCAGTTTGAGGATGCCAGGCGTCAGGTCGGATCGGCAGGTCGAGACGTCGAGCGTGCCCATCAGGCGGCCATTCGCGTCCCAGATCGGCGCCACCGTGCAGCTCAGCCCGATATTGCGGGTGAGGAAATGCTGGTCGCGATGGATGGTCAGCGCGCGCCCTTCCGCGATGCAGGTGCCGACACCGTTGGTGCCCTCGCTCTGCTCGCTCCAGACCATGCCGGTCCACAGGCCGAGAGCCTCGAAATCGGCATCGTCCCCCGCTACGCCGCGCCGATCCAGCGGCACGCCGTCATCATCGGTGAGGAGCACGCAGCAGCCGGCGTCACCGACCGCCTGGAACAGGCGGTCGAGCGTTCCCTGCGCCAGCCGTACCAGCAGCTCCATGCGCGACAAGGCCGCCTTGAATTCGCTGTCGCCGAGGCGAAGGGGCGGCGGGGCATGGTCGGGATCGAGACCGTAATGGCTCATGGAGCGCGACCAGGAGGCTGCGACCGCTGACTGCGCACTCGAGGTGCCGTCATTCAAGGTGGCATAGACCAGATCCGCGTGATGCGGACGGTCCGACTTACCCATTCCCGGCATTCGCTCCGCCCTCCGCATGCATTCCGACAGGGGGAGCCCGACAGGTCACTCCCGGCATCGACGCGGTTGCCGGTATCTTCCGCCGGAATTTCCCAGCCTGTCAATTGCAGCAGCGATTTTGGCCCATTCCCAAAGCGCTTTGGAGAACGAATTTGTCATTCGATGCGTCAACATCGCGCAGAGGCGGCAGATTCAACCTCCTTCCGGCTTACGATACAGTTGCAGTTCCTGTTCCCGGCGGCCTCTATCGTCATTGCGAGCGCAGCGAAGCAATCCGAGGGCCGAGAAACACGGCATCCGTGGCTTCTGGATTGCTTCGCTACGCTCGCAATGACGGTGGAACAACAGAACTACGACTGTAGTCCTACACACTGATCCTGGGCCGGCCCGACGCCCGGGCCGTCACCAGCGCCTCCACGAACAATTCCCGGCCCTCGGCCACGACCTTTTTCTCGTCGACGCTCACCGAGGTCTCGACGGTAGCGGCGCCCGCGGTAAGCGCGTCGCCCTCGGCCTGGACCCGGGCCGCCTCCTGCGCGTGAACCAAGGCTTCACCGAGATCGAGAATGTCGCGCGTCCCCGAGCGGGTGAACACCCGGAAGATGCCCTCCACCGGCTGCAGCACCTTAACCTCGGCCGAGACATGCACGCCGCCGACCACGGCGCCGACCGCATTGGCGACCTCGGCATGTTCGGGCACCAGCGAGGGCGCGCCGACCAGGCCGGCGATGTCGCCGTAATAGGTCGCGGCGGAAGCGCCGAGCCCGACCACCGGCGCCGTCAGCGACAGGCCGATCCTGACGAGGCCGCTATGGCCGTCGAGTGCCGCCACCGCCAAGGCATGGCGCGACAGGCCTGCTTCTCGGAAGCCGTCCTCGGCCAAAGCGCATTCCAGCAGGAACTCGGCCGAGCGGCGGGTCAGGGTCTCGATGATCCGCCGCGCCAGTTCCTCGGCGCTGTCGGCAAAGGGCAGCCCCATGGCGTTGCGCCGCCTGGCGAACAGCGTCAGGCCCTTCTCGGCCGCCGCCTGGTCCCAGGCGCGATGCAGCCCGAGTTGGTGGGCGGCATCGGAAGGCGTCAGCGCCGCCATGATGGCGAGGCGCCGGTTGACCAGGCGCTGCAGGGCGTTGAACTCGCGCCGGTTGTTGATCAGCTTGTCCGCGGCCATCGGCCCGGCCTCCAGCCGCGCCAGCACCTCAGCCTCCAGCGCGGGCAATTCCGCCAGGGGCGGATGCAGGCGCAAGGCGAAGCGGCCGAAGAGGTCGTTGGGCAGATCGGCCCTGAGCTGGCGCTCGAGCGTCGAATGCACGAGGTCGGCATGGCTTTCGGCGAGCAGGGACAGGGGCACGGCACGGCGGGGGCCGAGCTTGAGTGCGGTATCCAGGCCATGCTGCTCGATCGCCACCTCGCTGTCGCCGCCAAGGCCGCAGGTGCGGATGGCGATGGCTTCCACCATGGTGCGGAAGCCGCCGATCAGGGCGCCGGCCGGATCGATGCGGGGCCTCGCACCGCGCAGCACGACGACATCGGTGGTGGTGCCGCCGATGTCGGAAATCAGGGCGTCCGGGGCGCCGGCGAGGAAGGCGCCGCCCACGGCGCTGGCGGCCGGGCCCGAAAAGATTGTCTCGATCGGCTTGGCCTTGGCGACCTCGGCCGCCACCAGCGAGCCGTCGCCGCGCACCACCATCAGGGGCGCGGCGATGCCGAGTGCGGCGAGCCGCCCCTCGGTCGCGGCGATCAGCGCCTCGAGAAGATGGATCAGGCGGGCATTGAGCACGCAGGTGAGCGCCCGCTTCGGCCCATCCAGCCTGGCGGAGAGCTCGTGGCCGCAGGTGACGGGCAGGCCGGTTTCACGCCGCAGGATCTCGCGGGCCGCGATTTCATGGCTGGGATCGAGCACGGCAAAGCGTCCGGTCACCGCAAACCCGGTCAGCCCCGGCGCCAAAGCGCGGGCCTGCTCGGCGAGGCCGGCCTCGTCGAGCGGCGCGCGGGCCTGGCCCATGGCGTCATGGCCGCCGGCGATCAGCAGGACCGGATCGCCGTTCAACGCAGCCTTGAGATCCGGCCGCTCGGCGTCGTCGGCATCGAAGCCGATATAGACGAGGCCGACGCGCCCACCCTGCCCCTCCACCATGGCATTGGTGGCGAGCGTGGTGGAGAGCGAGACCAGGGCGATATGCGCGGGCGCGACGTCGGACTGGGCCA
The DNA here is from genome assembly GCF_017813775.1 of Labrys sp. LIt4. Classification (NCBI taxonomy): domain Bacteria; kingdom Pseudomonadati; phylum Pseudomonadota; class Alphaproteobacteria; order Hyphomicrobiales; family Xanthobacteraceae; genus Labrys; species Labrys sp. LIt4. The sequence goes on along the minus strand of NZ_JAGIPY010000014.1, from coordinate 108,174 downwards.
GCACCGCGCCGACGGCCCCGCCGACACCGATGGCGAGATCATGATGGGTGGTCAGCGACTTGGCCTTGGCGAGAACGCCCTTCTCTTCGTCATAGAGGACGGCATCGGTGAAGGTGCCGCCCGTATCGATACCCAACAAAACAGCCATGATGTCAGCTACGCCCTATCAGATCTTTCTTGCTGATACGCGAATTCGAGGCGCGCCGCTTGCCCATACCGGCATTTTTTTGGACGGTGGCAGTCTTTCCCCGGGGCGTGGCGCGTTCAGGGCAACGCAGGTTTAGGCGAAAACGCTGCTTTGCTCTAACTCTTCGCTTCGATGCGCCTTTGCGATTCGAGGTGAGTCGGTGAAATCGTAAAGCGCTTCGGCTATAGGGCGATGCAGCGCCTCCGGGTGTGGAACTTCCTCCGTCGGCTGCGGATGTCCGCGATATCGATGACTTGAACGTCCTTTCAGTATTTGAGAAATGCGAGGCTGCCCATGATCACCGCTGCCCAGATGCGCGCTGCCCGTGCCCTGCTCGGCATCGACCAGCGCCAGCTCGCTGACCTGTCGGGGGTTTCCCTGCCGACGGTTCAGCGCATGGAGGCGAGCGAGGGCAATGTTCGCGGCGTGGTCGATACGTTGACGAAAGTGATCGAGGCCCTTGATCGAGCCGGCGTCGAGCTGATCGGCGACAACGCCGTCAGCCGCGAGGGTGGGCGAGGCGTGCGCCTCAAGCTGCCCAAATCGCCGGAAAGCCCCTCGGCCTGATCCGGAGTGCGGCTCGCGGCGGCGGCCATCGCGCAGACCGTCGCGCCCGGCTCACGGTACCGAGGGATGCAAGTCCTGTTGTCGCTAGCGTGCAACCTCGATCGTGACGGCAATGTTCTCCGGTGGATTATCTGCTGGATTGATAAAGTCCGTGTGCAATTGAAGCGTATCCACCCCAACATATCCCGGGTTTGATCGATAATTTACCGCCGCCATCGGAACCTTAACACTATTGCATCGATAGTTATCATTCCATTCCGGATAGTTGGTATAGCCCATCTTTCGAATAACGGTGGCCGTTCCATGCTGAGGCGGAACGATGATCTTTACTGAGGGTACAGCCGAATTCGTCTCGCAGGGCCTCTTGAACTGATAGGCCGTGTAAAATTCGACCTCTTTCCCTGATTTCGCATGATGCGTAAAAGCAGAGGTAGCCCTCAGATTGGCACCGACAGGAGCATTGCCTGTCACGCACCCCGCTGAAATTGACGCAACCATGAGAGAGGCAAAAGCAAGAGCGATCTTCACGGCAATGTTTTCCCCGATGGCACCGACTTCATAAATAGAGAGCGAAGCGGGAAAGAATGCGACGACTGGAAATAACATCGCCACGCAAAATATTCCGACCTCGGAATACCCTTGCGGCCGGAATGAAAAAGGCCGGCCGGGACGATGTCCGGCCGGCCAGGCTGCGCCGCGACGGGCCGAGGCGAGGCCCCGTCGTTCGCTGGAAGGAATCAGGCGCCCGCCTTCTGCGGCAGGGGCTGGACCGGCATGCCCGGGAAGATTTTCTGGATGTTGCCGGCGATGATCTGGTCGGTTTCCTTCACCCCCTTGGTCACCGCGATCAGCGGCCCCTGGGCCGGGCCGAGTTCGACCAGGCGCATCTCCACCTTGTTGCCCTCGCCGACGACATAGACATATTTGCCGAGCTGGCTCGAACCGAGGGCGGCCTGCGGCACCAGCAGCGTGTCGGGCCGTTCGCCGATGCTCAGCCGAAGATTGACATATTGGCCGGGCAGCAGGCTGCGGTCGGCATTGGCGGTGGTGGCGCGGGCGGTGATGGTGCCGGTGGCGCGGTCGACGACATTGTCCAGGAAGGTGAGCTCGCCCTGATGGCTCGCCTCGTTCTGGCCGGGCACGATGATGTCGGCCAGGACCTTGCCGGCTGCCTTGGCCTTGAGGATCTGCGTGAGCTCGGCCTCCGTCGGCGTGAACGTCACATAGATCGGGCTGAGCTGCACCAGCGTATTGAGCACGGTGCCGCCAGGGCTGACCAGCGTGCCGGCCGCGGCCTGGTTGCGGCCGAGCCGTCCGTCGAAGGGAGCCTTGATCTCGGTATAGGCAAGGTTGAGTTCCGCCGCCTGGATCGCCGCCTTGTCGGCAAGGAGAGTCGCCTCGCCCTGCTTGACCGCGCTGGTGCGCTGGTCGAACAGGTCCTTCGACAGGAAGCCTGTCTTGCTGAGGTCATTGCCGCGGGTGAGGCTGGTCTTGGCATATTCGAGCGCGGCGGTATCACGCTCGGCCTGGGCCTTCACCTGCGCCAGCGCGGCCTGATAGTCGCGCGCGTCGATCCGGTAGAGGATGTCGCCCTGCTTCACATCGGTGCCATCGGGCACGGCCTGGTCGAGCATATAGCCCGAGACCTTGGCCTGCAGGGCGATGCTGCGGATCGATTCCGTACGGGCGGGATAGTTGAGGAAGAGCGGAATGGACTTCTTGACCACGGAGGCGACCGGCACCGGCATGGCCTGCATGGCCGGTGCCGGATTGGCGGAGGCCGGCTTGCTCAGCACCCCGGCCAGGAGTTCCTGGCCGGCGGCGAGGAGATGCGGCTTGTCCTTGAGGTAGTAGCCGCCGCCTGCGGCGGCGACCACGACGATGGCGGTAGCGATTTTCCAGATACGCATCGGTATCCCCTTATTCGGCGGCCTGGATCCGGGGCGGCACAGCGTCCTCGGACTCGTCAGGCGTGCTTTCGGTATGGCGTGAATCTTTCCTGGCGGAGAGCCGGCGCTCGCGCCAGCGCTCGATGATGGCGTAGAACACCGGCACGAAGAGCAGCGTCAGCACGGTGGCCACCAGCATGCCGCCGAACACGGCCGTGCCGAGCGACTGGCGGCTGGCAGCACCGGCCCCGGTCGCCTTCACCAGCGGCACCACGCCCAGGATGAAGGCGAAGGCCGTCATCAGGATCGGGCGCAGGCGCAGGCGGCCGGCTTCCATCGCCGCCTCGACGATGCCATGGCCCTGCTCGCGCAGATGCTTGGCGAACTCCACGATCAGAATGGCGTTCTTGGCGGCGAGGCCGATCAGCATGACGAAGCCGATCTGCGAATAGACGTCGAGCTGCATGGCGCGCAACCAGATGGCGAGCAGCGCACCGAACAGGCCGAGCGGCACCGCCAGCAGCACCATGAACGGCATGGACCAGCTCTCATACTGGGCGGCCAGGATCAGGAAGACGAACACGATGGCAAGGGCGAACACCGCCGCCGCGATCGAGCCGGCCTTGAGCTCCTGGAAGGTGATGCCGGTCCATTCATAGTTGAAGCCATTCGGCAGGGTTGCGGCTGCCACCCTCTGCATCGCCTCGATGGCCTGGCCCGAGGAGTAGCCGGGCGCGGGAGCGCCATTGATGAGGGCGGCCCCGTAATTGTTGTAATGGGTCACCGTCTCCGGCCCGACGATCGGCTTCAGCGCCCCCAATGTCGACAGGGGCACCATGTTGCCGGTGGCATTGCGGACATAGAGGCGGCTGATGTCGCCGGGATCGGCTCGCGAATCCTTGTCGGCCTGCAGCGTGACGCGGAAGGTGCGCCCGAACTGGTTGAAGTCGTTCACATAGAGCGAGCCAAGATAGATCTGCAGCGTGTTGAAGATGTCCGGCAGATTCAGGCCGAGCAGCTTGGCCTTGTTGCGGTCGAGGTCGTAGTTGAACTGCGGCGTCGAGGTCGAGAAGGTGGTGAACAGGGTCTGCGGGTTGAGCTCTGGCTGCTTGCGCGCCTCGGCGAGCAGGGCCTGCGCCGCCTCGTTGACCGCGAAGGGACCGCGCCCGTTCAGGTCCTCGATCTGGAACTCGAAACCGCCGGTGGTGCCGAGGCCCTGGATGGAGGGCGGTTCGAAGGCCAGCACGAAACCATCGGTAATGCCGAACAGCTTCGGGCGCACCTTGTTGACGATATCGGTGGCGCTAAGGCCGGGTCCACGCTCATCCCACGGTTTGAGGATGGCGAACTCGACCGCGGCGCTCGATTGCTGGGCATTGGTGAGGAAGTTCAGACCGGAGATCGACATGATGTCCTCGACACCGGGCTCGGCCATCAGGATCTGGCGCACCTGCTTGGCGGCGGCGTCGGTGCGTTCGAGCGAGGCGCCGTCCGGCAATTGCAGGACGACGAAGAAGTAGCCCTGGTCTTCCGAGGGAAGGAAGGTGGAGGGCACCCGCGTCGAGATCCAGTAGGTCGCGGCCAGCACGACGGCAAACGCGCCCATCATCAGCCAGCGCAGCTTGATGAAGCCGCGCACCGAGGCGGCATAGCCGTGCGACAGCCTGTCGAAGCCGGCATTGAACCAGCGGAACAGGAAGAAGCGCGAGGCCGGCTTGTGGCTGAGGAAGGCGGCCGACAAGGCCGGGCTCAGGGTCAGCGAGTTGAAGGCCGAGATGCCGACCGAGATCGCCACGGTCAAGGCGAACTGGTTGTAGAGCTGGCCGGCGACGCCGGGAATGAAGGCGACGGGAACGAACACCGCCATCAGCACCGCCGTGGTGGCGACGATCGGGCCGGTGACCTCCTTCATGGCGATCTTGGCCGCCTGCAGCGGGGGATGTCCCGCCTCGAGCTGTCTTTCGACGTTCTCCACCACCACGATGGCATCGTCGACCACCAGGCCGATGGCGAGCACCATGCCGAGCAGGGAGAGCATGTTGAGCGAGAAGCCCATGGCGAGCATCACCACCATGGTCGCGATCAGCGACACCGGGATGGCGATGACCGGGATGAGCACGGTGCGCCAGTTCTGCAGGAAGATATAGACGACGAGGACGACGAGGATGAGTGCCTCGACCAGCGTCTTGACGACATCCTCCATCGCGGCCGACACGAAGCGGGTCGTGTCGTATTTCATCGAATATTCGATGCCCTTGGGGAACCGCGCCGAAAGCTCCTTCATCTTGGCTTCGACGGCTTCCTTCAGCTTGAGCGAGTTGGAGCCGGGCGCCTGGAAGACGCCGAGCACCACCATCGGCTTTTCGCCGTGATAGGCCGAGGAGGAATATTGCAGCGAGCCGAGCTCGATGCGCGCGACGTCACGCAGCCGCACCACCGAACCGCCGGCCGGATTGGCCCGGACGACGATGTTGCCGAACTCCTCCGGATCGCTGAGGCGGCCGGTGGCGTTGACCTGCATTTCGAAAGCGGTGCCCGCCGGCGCCGGGTTCTGGCCGATCTTGCCGGCCGCGACCTGCACGTTCTGCTCGGCGACGGCATTCTGCACGTCCACGGCCGTGATGCCGAGATTGGCGAGCTTGTCGGGATCGAGCCAGATGCGCATGGAATAGCGCCGCTCGCCGAAGATCCTGACGTCGCCGACGCCCGGCAGGCGCTTCAGCGGGTCGACGATCTGCAGATAGGCGTAGTTGCTGAGCGCGACCGAATCCACCGAATTGTCCGGCGAGGTCAGGTCGACGATCAGCACGAAGTTGGGATTGGCCTTGGTGACCGAGACACCGGACTGGTTGACGATCGCCGGCAGCGAGGAGGCTGCCTGGGCCACGCGATTCTGCACGTCCATCGCCGCGATGTTCAGGGGATAGCCGACATCGAAGGTGACGGTGATGTTGGACGAACCGTCATTGGAGCTGGCCGAGGACATGTAGATCATGCCCGGCACGCCGTTGATCTGCTGCTCGAGCGGCGTGGTCACCGTATCGGCGACGACCTGCGAGCTGGCGCCGGGATAGCTGGCGCTGACCTGGATCTGGGGCGGCGTGATATTGGGAAACTGGGCGACCGGCAGCAGAAAATAAGCAATCGCCCCCGCCATCACCATGATGATGGCGATGGCCGAGGCGAAGATCGGACGTTGAATGAAGTAATTGACCATGGTGAAGCTCTGCGTCAGCCGCCTTGGATGCCACCATGTGGCATGGCGGTGTCAGAAAATGTCAGGAGGATCGGCGGCAGGTCCTGCTCTTCGGCGAGACGGCGGGCCTGACTGGCAAGCATCGTCCTCAATGAAACCGGATCGACACCGTCGGCCCGCATGAGGGCGAGCGTCAGCGGATCGTTCAGCAGCTGATCGACGGTCATATTGCAGCCCCGCTGAGCCATGACTCCTCCAGCGCGGAAACATGGGTCCATGCTCCGCCGAATCCGTTTGACGATGTGTCGCTTCCTGGTGAATTGTCTCTCTAACAAGGCTGGATCGCAGTGGGATGACGAAACGGCCTTGACGACGCCTTACCAAGCTGTTACCGATCAGTAACAGCGACACTGTTACAGGTCGGTAACAGTTTGGTCAAGCCATGAGCCAGAAAATTTTGGAACAAAGCGAAGAGTCACTCTGCTGCCCCGGACAGCGTCCGCGAGACCGCATCGTCGTCACTGCGCGTGACCTCTTCCATCGGCATGGCATCAACACCATCGGCGTCGACACCATCGCCAAGGTCGCCGGCACCAACAAGATGACGCTCTATCGTCATTTCGGCTCCAAGGACGATCTCATCGTCGAATGCCTGCGGGCGGCGGAGATCGACAACCAGGCACGCTGGGCCCAGCTCGAGGCCGAGCATCCGGGCGATGCCCACGCCCAATTGCTGTCCTGGGTCGGCAAATGCGCCGACTATATCGAGGCCGATAATCGCGGCTGCGAATTCGCCAATGCCGCCGTCGAGCTCTCGGGCGAGGACCATCCGGCGCGTCGCTTGGTCGAGGAGTTCAAGAAGAGGCATCGCGACCGCCTGGCCCTGCTCTGCCGGCAGGCGGGCCTCGACCAGCCGGATCTGGTCGCCGATACGCTGCATCTCCTGCTGGAAGGCGCCCGCGTCAGCCGCCAGAGCGCCGGTCCGGAAGGTCCGAGCGCCCGCTTCGTGCGCATGGCCGAGGGTGTCATCGCCTCCTTCGGCAAGAGCGCCTGATCCGCCGAAAACCTTCCAACCGGCTGCGAACTTTCGTCGGCCGCCATGGCATTTGGGTCGAATTTTCGCTATCAGCACATGATCTTTCTGCTGTGGGCGATGCCCGATCGCCCCCTTCGGCATTGCAAGGAAGCTCCGCCATGTCCCATCCAGCGCTCGTGCCCGGCGCGGTCGCCGTCGTCACTGGCGGCGCTAGCGGCATCGGTCTCGCCGCGGCCGTCAAATTCGCCTCCCTCGGCCTCAAGGTTGCGATCGCCGATCTCGGCGAGGAGAGCTTGCGGCCGCTGCCGAAACAATCGCGTCGGCCGCGCCGGAAGGACGGCAGGCCGTGCTCGCCTCGGCCACCGATGTCAGCGACGCGGAGGCCCTGCTCGGCCTGCAGCAGCAGGTGAACGAGCGTTTCGGCGGCACGGACGTGCTGATGAACAATGCCGGCATCCAGCCGGGCTCGAAACTGTTCGACGCCCGCGAGGACCGGACCTGGGAGCGCATTTTCTCGGTCAATCTCAAGGGCGTGATCCAGGGCACTCAGATCTTCGCGCCGGGCATGATCGCGCGTGGGCGCCCCGGCCTCATCATCAACACCGGCTCCAAGCAGGGCATCACCACGCCGCCCGGCGATCCTGCCTACAATGTCTCCAGGGCGGCGGTGAAGGCTTTCACCGAAGCTCTGCAGCACGAGCTGCGCAATACCGAAGGCTGCCGGATATCGGCGCATCTGCTGATCCCGGGCTTCGTCTTCACGCCGCTCGCCGCCAAGGGCCGCACCGACAAGCCGGCGGGCGCCTGGACCCCGGAGCAGACCGTGGATTTCATGCTCGGACGTCTGGAAGCCGGCGATTTCTACATTCTCTGCCCCGACAACGAGGTGCCACGCTCGCTCGACGAGCGCCGCATCGCCTGGGCGGCGGGCGACATCATCGAGAACCGCCCGCCGCTGTCGCGCTGGCATCCAGACTATGCCGAAAAATTCGCCGAATTCCTGAAGAGATGAGGACATTGGGAGTGGTCTTCAGAGACTGACTCAATAATCGCAAACAGAGCCGGGAAAAGCTCGGTTTTGTCATGCCCGGGCTTCGTCCCGGGCATCCAGAGACCGCCATTTGTCGAGATTGCGGCGCTGGATTGCCGGGACGAAGCCCGGCAATGACAAAAGTCGAGTTTCACGGATTTTTCGGTCAGGCTCTTCAGACCCGCCCCCCTTTCCACGGGGGCGTCGGGAACAAAGCTCTAGGACGGGGTGACTGCCGAACGGCGGCTGCGCTTGGGCTTGACGGCATGGGTTTCCCGCCCGGCCGCCGTCTGCAATTCGCGGCGGAAGACGTCGCGACGCTCATGGATGGAGGCGATCACCGGCCCGGCCGGCACACCGAGGCCGGCCAGGGCCGCCTCCGACAGCTGAAGGCTCGCCTCGATGGTTTCGGGCACGGCGTCGGTGACGCCGAGCGCGTAGAGCTTGCTGGCGTGATCGGCATCGCGCGAACGCGCCACGATGACGAGATCCGGCCGCAGGCTGCGCGCGGTGGCGACCACGGCCTCGATCTGGCGGGGCTGGTCGATGGTGACGACCAAGGCCGAGGCCTCGGCGAGGCCGCAGCGCTCCAGGAAGGCGGCGTTGGTGGCATCGCCCCAATAGACCGGCTTCTTGCTCTCGCGCCAACGCGCCACCGCCTTGGCGTTCGCATCCACGGCGAGATAGGCGATCTTGTGCTCGGCGAGCATCTCGGCCACCAGGCGGCCGACGCGGCCATAGCCCACCACGATGGCGCGGCGCTGCTTGTCCTCGGGCGGGCCCTCCAGGGCCGCCGCTTCCACCGGCACCGCCAGCTCATAGCGCTTGGCGATGCGGCGGCCGAGCACGCCCAGCACGGGTATGGAGGCCATCGAAAGGGACGCGATGGCCACCACCAGCGCCGACTGCTCCGGCGTGAGGATGGAAAGCTGGGTGGCGAGCGTGAACACCACGAAGGCGAACTCGCCGGCCGAGGCGAGCAGGAAGGCGGTTTCGATCGAGACAGCCTTGGGCACCCGGTAAAGACGGCAGAGACCGAAGATCAGCAGGCCCTTGACCAGCACCAGCGCCAGCACGGCGCCGACGATCAGCAGCGGATAGCGGACCACCACGCCGAGATCGACGCTCATGCCGACGGTGAAGAAGAACACGCCGAGCAACAGGCTCTTGAAGGGTTCGATCGTCGCCTCGATGGCGCGGCGATATTCGGTCTCGGCCAGCAGCAGCCCGGCAATGAAGGCGCCGAGCGCCATGGAGAGCCCCTCGCTCGCCGCCGCCACGCCGGCCCCGATCGCCACGAACAGGGTGGCGGCGATGAAGAGTTCCGGATTCTCGGGATTCGCCACCAGGCGGAACAGCGGACGCAGCAGGAAATGGCCGGCGATCACGATGGCGGCGATGGTCAGCACCGCCAGGCCGAGGGCATAGCCGAGGCCGACCAGCACGGAGCGGTCGGAATGCCCGCCCATGGTCCCGACCAGGAACAGCACGGGCACCACGGCGAGATCCTGCAGGAGCAGCACGGCGAAATTGACGCGCCCGGTGGCTGAGGCCATGCGTTTCTGCCCGGCCAGCACCTCCACCACGATGGCCGTGGACGACAGCGCGAGACCTGCGGCGACCACCAGCGCCGCCTCCGACGGCATCACCAGGCGGGCGAGCAGGGCGACGGCGATGGTGGAGGCCACCACCTGCAGGCTGCCCAGGCCGAAGACCAGGCGGCGCATGGTCATCAGGCGGGCGAGCGACAATTCCAACCCGATGACGAACAGCAGGAACACCACGCCGAACTCGGCGATGCGGGCGATGGTCTCGCGCTCGCTGATGGCGATCCAGTCGATATAGGGCACATAGGAAGACAGGGCACCGACGCCGGTCGGGCCCATCACGGCGCCGGCCGCCAGGAAGCCGATAACCGGGCTGACATGCAGGCGGCGCACGAGCGGCACCACCACGCCGGCCGTGCCGAGCACGACCAATGCATCCTTCAAAGCCGCGAGATCGACCGCTCCAGCCAAACCTGCCCCCGCATTGTTCGATTATGCCTATCGAACAACGAAGGACCCTGCTTCGCCAACCGAAAATCACCGGCGGCGGGCATAAATTTTGGAGTGGAGATAGTAGCCCCAGGGATCGCGAGCGCTTCCGGGCTACAGCTTCCAGCCCGAATGGATGGCGACGATGTTGCCGGTGAGCGAACGGTGGCTGACCTGCGAGAAGCCGGCCTCGCGGATCATGGCCGAGAAGGCGGCAGGCTTGGGGAAATTGCGGATCGATTCGACCAGGTAGCGATAGGGCTCGGCATCGCCGGTGACCATGCGGCCGATCGGCGGGATCAGGTTGAAGGAATAGAGATCATAGATCTTGTCGAGGCCGGGCATGTCGACGGTGGAGAATTCCAGACAAAGGAAGCGTCCGCCGCGCTTGAGCACGCGATAGGCCTCGGCCAGTGCCTTGTCGATGCGCGGCACGTTGCGGATGCCGAAGGCGATGGTGTAGCCGTCGAAGGTGCCCGTTTCGAAGGGCAGTTCCTCGGCATTGGCCTCGACGAAATCGAGTTGGCCGGCGAGGCCGCGCTCCTCGCCGCGCTGCCTGCCGACTTCCAGCATCGAGCCGTTGATGTCGAGCACGGTGACATGGGTGTCGGGGCCGCCGGCCTTCACGATGCGGAAGGCGACGTCGCCGGTGCCGCCGGCCACGTCGAGATGGCGGAAGGGCCGCTGGCGCGGCGGGTTGAGCTTGTTGACCAGATCGTCCTTCCACAGCCGGTGCAGCCCGCCCGACATCAGGTCGTTCATCAGATCATAGCGCCCGGCCACCTTGTGGAAGACGTCGTCGACCAGCCCCTGCTTTTCTTCCAGCCTCACGGTGGAAAAGCCGAAATGGGTGTCGGTGCTGGCGGTCATCGGGTGAACTCCGGACTAGGTCTGCCGGTGCTATAGACCATCGCAAGGCCAAGGTGAACCGCATCTGGCGCAAGGCTGCGCTTCATCCTATCTGTCTGCCTCAGGCTGCGCCGGAGGAATCATGCCCGAACTGCCCGAAGTCGAAACCGTCCGCCGCGGCCTGGAGCCGGCCATGACGGGCGCCCGTTTCATCGAGGTCGAGACGAGGCGGCCGGATCTGCGCTTTCCCCTGCCCCCCGACTTCTCCAAGCGCCTCGCCGGCCAGGCCATCCTCTCGATGGGACGCCGCGCCAAATATCTGCTGGCGGACCTGTCTTCCGGCGAGGTTCTGGTGATGCATCTGGGCATGACCGGCCGTTTCCTGATCACGGCGCCGGATGGCGGCGTGGAGGAGCCGGGCGAATTCGCAAACGAGGTCAAGGAGGATGCCAAGCACGACCATGTCGTCTTCCGCCTCTCCAACCGCTTCACCATCACCTATAATGATGTGCGCCGCTTCGGCTTCATGGATCTGGTGCCGCGCGTCGGGCTGGAAACCTCCCGCCATTTCAAGGCGATGGGCATCGAACCGCTCGGCAACGAACTGAGCGGGGAGACGATCGCCCGCCTGTTCGCCGGCAAGATGGCGCCGCTCAAGGCCGCTTTGCTCGACCAGGGCCTGATCGCCGGGCTCGGCAACATCTATGTCTGCGAGGCGCTGCATCGCGCCAGCCTCGCACCGGAGCGGGCGGCGGGAACGCTCACGGACAAGCAGGCGGTCCGGCTGGCCGAGGTGATCCGCGAGGTGCTGGCCGAGGCGGTCGAGGCCGGCGGCTCGACCCTCAAGGACTACAGGCATACGGACGGCTCGCTCGGCTATTTCCAGCATCGTTTTCGCGTCTATGATCGCGAGGGCGAAGCCTGCCCGACACCGGACTGCCGCGGCACCATCGAGCGGCTGGTACAATCGGGGCGCTCCACCTATTGGTGCCGACACTGCCAGAAATAAGGAAAGCGAGCTTCCGGAGGTACGGGTATCTTGCCCGTTCTCCCGGATTGGCCAATCAGCCCAGCGGAATGGTCGCCTTGACGGTCCAATCCTCGATCGGAATGCTCTGGGCCGAGCGGACCACCGCAATGCGATCGAAGCGGACGGCGCGCCCGGCAAGGCGCTCCTCCACTTGCCGCGCTGCCGCCTGCCGCCGTGGCCCGTCCTCCACGCCATAGGCCAGCGAGATGTGCGGCATGAAACTCTCGATCTGGGAAGCGGCGATCGAGGCGATGGCGCGGCGCTTCAGCTCGAGCACCGGCCCCGCCCGCTCGAAACGGGCATAGAAGGCGCGGAAGAACAGGTCGCTGGTGCCGATTTCCCTGACATCGGCGGCAAAGGGCGCGATGCCCGCGGCGACGGCGACGAGCTGACGCGCCAGGTCCTCCTCCTCGCAATGCCGGTCCTCGACGAGTGTCAGATGCGCCTGGAAGCGCGGCGTGCCGAAGGTCTGCGCCAGTTCGGCGACGATGGCGGCGAGCATGCGCGCGTCCTCGGCCACGGGCATCAGCCAGACGGAATGCATGTTCTTCGTCGTGTCTTCCGCCATCTCAGCGCCCCACCTTGGCCAGCACGTCCGCGCTGAGGAAGCGCTCGACCACGAACATGAAGGCGATGGAAGGCACCAGCAGCACCAAGGCGGTGATCGAGGCGATCTGATAGTTGCCGCCGGCGCTGGCGGTGTAGAGCAGCAGCGGCATGGTCTTGATGTCGGGCGCGCCGACGAAATAGGTGCCGGTGAACTCGTCCAGCGATTCCAGGAAGACGAAGATGGCGCTTGCCATCAGGCCCGGCGCAGCCAGCGGCAACACGATGTCGCGGAAGGCGCGAGGGCCGCTGGCCCCAATCGAGCGCGCTGCCTCCTCCAGATCGGCCGGCACGGCGGAAAAGGACGCCGTGGCGATCCACACCGCATAAACAAGGCCATGCGTGGTGTGGACGAGCACGACGCCGAGCACCGTACCGTTCAGGCCGATCTCATAGAAAAGGCGCGCGATATTGACGTAGACGGGCAGGTTCGGAAAGGCCTGGGGCAGGAGCAGCAGCAGCAGGATGCCGGCGCGGAAAGGCAGCTTCAGCCGGGCGAGCGCATAACCGGCGGGAACCGCGAGGGCGAGGGACAGGGCCACGGTGAGCAGGGCGATGGACACGCTGGTGCCGAGCGAGGCCAGGGCGTCGCCGCGCGGGGCGAACACGCGCGGCCAGAAGGAAAAGCCATATTGCAGCGGCAGGCTGTGCGGAAAATACCAGCGCTCCGCCACCGTCCACAACAGCAGGTTGACCAGCGGGCCGAAGATGGCGAAGGCGAGCAGGCCGAGTCCGATGCCGCGGGGGATCCACAGCCAGTCGATGCGCCAGTTGCGGGCGGCAAGCACGTGACCGGCAGCACTCATCGCGCATTCTCCCTCATGGTCTGCCTGAGATAGATCCAGGCGACCGCCCCGGTGAAGGCAAGCGAGATCAGGCCGAGCGCATTCGCGACGCCATAATCGCCATAGGAATTGATGCGGAAGGCCATATCGGCGGTGATCATGGTGGGGGATTGGGCGTTGATCATCAGCGGCACCGAGAGCACCGACATCATCGTCACCAGGCTGAGCACGGCGCCGACCAGCAGCGTGGAGGCGACCTGCGGCACCACGATCTCCAGGAGGATGCGCAGGCGTGAGGCACCGAGATTGCGGGCCGCCTCGATGGTGGAGCGGTCGAGCGACGCCATGGCGCCGGCGGTGAGCAAAGTGACGAAGGGCATCTGCTTCCAGACGAAGGCGATCACGATGCCCCGCCAGTCGAGGAAACTCACCGCCTGCAGCGGTGTCAGCAGGTCGGCATTGATCAGAATCGAGTTCATCAGCCCGTTCTTGGCCAGGAAGGTGCGCAGGATTTGGCCGACCACGATGAAGGGCACGAAGAGCGGCCAGCGATAGAGCCAGCGCAGCAGGGCGACGGCGAGGGGGTTGTTGCCGAGCGTGAGATAGCCGGCGATGGCGACGGCGATCACCACGATCAGCGCGGTGGAGATCAGGATGATCACCATCGAGAAGACCATGTCGGTCCAGTAGAGCTCGAAGGCCTTGCGGAAATTGCCGAGCCCCGGTCCCTCCGGCGTGGCGAAGGAGCCGGTGACGGAACTTGCCAGCGGCACCACGAAGAGCAGAACCACCACCGCGAGCGCCGGCGCCACCAGCATCAGGCCGGCGAGGGAGGGACGAGGAGAGGCGCTCGGATTTGGCATGGCGGGATGATCGGTAGGGTTGAAGAAAAGCTAGCTCCGAAGGACCTGTGCAGCCCCTCCCAGCTTCGCTGAAGAAAGCAGCCTTCCTACTCCGCCACCTTCTTCTCATAGGCTTCGAGCAGGTCGGCATAGTAAGGCCCGATCGGGAAGGACTTGCCGTATTTGGCGAGGTCGTCGGGCGAGATGTCGGTGAACAGCTTCTGCCAGATCGCCGGATCGAGCTTGTCCTGCACATATTTGGCATCGATGCCGGGATACCAGTTGAACTGCTTGACGATGCCGTTGGCCTGGACCTCTGGGCTGGTGGCGAGTGCGATGAATTTCTCGGCCAGCGCCTTGTGGGCGGTCTTGCCGGGGATGACGTAATGCATCGGCTGGCCCGGCATGCCGGGCGCCGGCAGTACCAGCTTCATGGTGGGCGGCAGCTGGCCGTTGGCCTTCCAGGAATAGAACATGTCGACCCACACCGCGCCCATGGCGATCTCGCCGCGGCTGAGCATGTCGAGCGTGCCGGCATTGCCGGGGGTCAGTGCGACATTCTTGTTAAAGGCCTTCAGCTTGGTGAAGGCATCGTCCCATTTGGCCTTCTCATTGGCGTCATAGGGGCCTTCCTGCAGCTTCTTGGCGTCGCCGGCATAGTTGTAGATCCAGCTGATCACGAAGGAAACGCCGGAGGCGCCACCCTTGATGCCGTTATAGCCGAACTGCTTGGGGTTCTTCTCGGTCCAGGCCACCAGTTCGTCGAAAGTCTTGGGCGGGTTGGCCACCAGGTCCGGATTATAGGCGATGGCGGTCTGGCTGTTGAACATCGGCATAACATAGCCGTCGACATCGGCTCCGAGCGCCAGCCTGGCATTGCCCCGCGTGACCAGCTTGCCGGTATCGATATTGCCGCGATATTTGTCGAGCAGTCCGTCCTGGACCAGCTTGCCCGCCACCTTCTCGTGGATGACGGCGACATCGACGTCATAGACCTCCTTGCCGGCCTTCTTCTGGGCATCGAGCCGCTCGACGATCTTCTGGGAGCCGGCATCGCCGGGGCCGGTGCCGACCACGCGCACCGTCGTGCCCGGATTCTGCTTCTCGAAGGCCGGTGCCAGGAAATTATTGACGTAGTCGACCATGTTCTGGTCGCCGGCCGTGATCACCGTCAGCTCTTCGGCCCGCGACGATGCGCCTGCCAGGGGCAAGGCGGCGGCGAGAAGCCCCGCGACCGCGGACAATGCTGTCAGTCTCATCCGAACTCTCCTGTCTCTCGTTACGGTTCAGCCTGGCTCGCCGGGAAGACGAACAGGCCTGTCTCGGGGATATGAACGTTGACTTTCGCGCCGGCCGCCCAGGCCCTGGGCGCATCGACCACCAGCGGGCCCGCCGGCGTGGCGACGACATGGCGCCAGAAGCCGCCCGGAAAACTGACCTGGACGATCTCCCCCGACAGGGCCAGGAAGCCGCGGGTGGGCTCCGCCAGAGGGGCGGCCGCCTGCAATTCCGCCGCCTCCGCCCGGAAATGGGCAATGCACGGGCCCGAAGCGGCCGGCCCGAAGGTCGCGATCAGGGCCGGCGCACCGCCCGCTCCTTCCAGCCGCGACAGGCCCGCCTCCGAGGAAGCGGGGCTGCAAGTGAGGCGCAGCCTGTTCTCGGCGCCCATGAAGGCGGCCACGAAGGCGGAGGCCGGCTGGTTGTACACTTCCTCCGGCGTGCCGATCTGCGCGATCCTGCCGGCATTGAGGATGACGATGCGGTCGGCCATCACCATGGCCTCCTCGCGGTCGTGGGTGACATGGATGGCGGTGATGCCGAGGCGCCGCTGCAGGGCGCTGATTTCCTGGCGCACGCTGAGGCGGATGCGCGCATCGAGATTGGACAGGGGCTCGTCGAGCAGCAGGATGTCGGGGCTGACGGCGAGCGCCCGCCCGAGCGCCACACGCTGGCGCTGTCCGCCGGAAAGGGCCGCCGGCTTGCGCTCCTCCAGCCCGGACAAGCCAAGCAAAGCCGCGATGTCCTTGACCTTGGCGGCGATCTCGCCGCGCGCCAGACGGCGCAGCTTGAGGCCGTAGCCGATATTCTGCGCCACCGTCATATGCGGCCACAGCGCATAGGTCTGGAACACCAGCGCCATGCCGCGCCGGTCTGGCGGTTCGCCGGTGATGTCGCGTCCCCGCACGCGGATGGCGCCGGAACGCGGCTGGATGAAGCCGGCGATGGTGCGCAGGAGCGAGGTCTTGCCGCAGCCCGACGAGCCGAGCAGGGCGACGAACTCGCCCTCGCCCACCGTCAGGCTCAGATCCTCGAAGACCTGGGTATTGCCCAGCCGCACCGAGGCCCGGTCGACCTCCAGCAAGGGTTGCCGCACGGGCGCCGAAGGAGCCCCCGCCAGGAATTGGTCACTCGGCTTCATGGCGCAACCTCCCGCGGGCGGAACCGGGCGCCGCCCGGCGAGGCAAAATGCCTGCAGCCCGAGGCGCCGTCCCCCTCTCGTTTCCTCATTGCCATGTCTGATTGCACAGCTGTGCAATGCTCGCTCTGCCCGGAACTCCTGTCAATAGCGCAGAGCCATTCCATCGTAATCGGTCGCTCGATCCTGGGTGGTTGTAATCCGCTCCGATGCTCCGAAGCAGGAATAGGGATAGGCCAGCCCCACTTTGCACAGCTGTGCAGAAGCAATGCTGCGTTTTATCCCTGCCGTTTCGGCGTGACAGGCATATGACGGTTCGCCCCCTCGGCAGCCAAAATCATGGCCACCGGACAAGACGGCCATGGCCTCGACCTGACCGGAGCACAAGCAGCATTCCGGGGGGCAGGTCTTCGGACCCGCCTGCGAGCGCAGCGTTTTCTGGGCCTCAGGTCGAGGATCGCCCTTCCGAGGCGAAGCCCTCATCGCCCGCATCGGTGACGATCAGCCGTTTGGGCAGATGCACCTCGACGCCGAGGCCCCCGAGGCTCGATCTGGCGATGTGAAGTTCGCCGCCATAGGCCTCGATGATGTCCTTGGCGATGGCGAGCCCGAAGCCGGTGCCGCGCACGGTCTCGTCGAGACGCTTGCCCCGCTCGATGAAGGACTTTTCGGCATCGGGCGGCAGGCCGGGCCCGTCATCCTCGATCGACAGGAGGATGACGGGCGAAGCCGTCTGCGCCATCAGGCGCACCCTTGCCTGGGAATTCGCCCATTTGCGCGCATTGTCGAGCAGATTGCCGGCAATATTGGTGAAGTCGCTCTCGTCCATTGCGATCACGATGCCCTCAGGAGCTTCGAGGTTGAACGTCATCTCCTTGTCGCGTGACAGCTTGTGCATGGTCGAGACCAGCTTGGACAGCACGGCATGGGTATCGACGCGTCCCGACAATTGCGCCGCCGCGAGGCTCGCCCTCGCCTCCGCCAGGGTGCGTCTGACCTGGGCATCCATGCGCCAGACCTCGTCGCGAATGGCGTTGGCCGCCGCAGCCTGCCCGCTGTCTGCCAGGGAGCGGGCCGTCGCCTCCAGCACGGCGAGCGGCGTCTTCAGGCCGTGCGCGAGATCGCCGGCCCGGCTGCGCGCCTCGATGAGCTGAGCCTCGCGGGAGGCGATCAGCGCATTGAGGTTGTCGATCAAAGGCTGGATCTCGTCGGGATAGCGCCCGCTGATCTTGCGGGCCGGGCGGCTGCGCAAGGACAGCAACTCGACGCTGAGCTTGTCGAGCGGGCGGAAGCCATAACGCAGAAAGGCGATCACCGCCCCCAGCAGCGCCGCCATCAGCACGGCGAGCGAGGGCGCCATGGCATAGAAGAAACGCCATTTCACCGGCGAGAGCTGGGCATTGTCGAGCGCGATCAGGGCATTGACGGTCTGGTCGCCATTCGCGGTCGAAATGACGATGGAGCGCTCGACGGCGAGGAGCTGGCTGCCATTCGGCCCGGTGAGGTCGTTGACCTTGCCGCCCCCCTTGGCCGCCGTCGCCTGCAGCCAGGGCAGATTCTGGTCCCACAGCGATTGCGAGCGCAATTCGACATTGCCCCCGCGCCCGACCTGCCAATAGAGCCCGCCATTGGGCAATTCGAAGCGCGGATCCTGCGGCCCCTCGTCGATGCTCAGCTGGTTGGAGCCGTTGACCTCGATGCTGCCGAGCAAGAGGCGCATCTCGTCCTCGATCTCCGACAGTTCGAGCGCCCGGATCGCCAGGCCCGAAATGGCATCGATGCCGATGCCGGCCAGGATGGTGGCGACCACGATCGCCACCACCGAGCCGAGCAGCATGCGACGCCTGAGGGAGAAGGAGGTCAAGGCCACGGTCAGGCAGACTCGGCCGGGATGAGGTAGCCCTGGCCTCGGCGCGTCTCGATCACGCCATTGTCGAGCTTGCGCCGCAGGCGGGCGACCACGACTTCCAGGGCATTGGAATCATGCTCCACATCCTGGTCATAGATGCTTTCGGTGATCTGGGACTGCGACATCACCGTCCCGGCATTGTGCAGGAGATAGGCGAGCAGGCGATATTCCAGCGGCGTCACCTGCACCGGGCTGCCATGGAAGGAGACGGCCCGCTGGCGGGTATCGAGTTCCAGCACGCCGTTCGACAGCACGGGGGAGGATTGGCCCGAGGCGCGGCGGACCAAGGCCCGCACGCGCGCCAGCAACTCCTCCATGCGGAAGGGCTTGGTCAAATAGTCGTCGGCCCCCGAATCCATGCCGTCGACCTTGTCGCGCCAATCGTCGCGCGCGGTGAGGATGAGGACGGGCATGCCGCGCCGGGCCAGGCGCCAGCGCCTGAGCACCGTCAGGCCGTCGAGCTTGGGCAAGCCCAGATCGAGGATCACCAGATCGAAATGCTCGTTCTCGCCGGCGAAGAGGGCCTCCTCGCCGTCGAACACGGTCACCACGATATATTGCTGGGCTTCGAGGCTGCGACGAATATCGTCGACGATGGCTCGTTCGTCTTCGGCAACCAGAATGCGCATGATGCGGGGCGGGAAGCTCTCAAGGGAATGGCCAGCCGGCGAGAAGAGGGATAGCCGGCCGAACCGGCACGGACATTAGGCCTATTTATCCACCAAAGCCAGCGTCACCGGGTCGACGAGCACGTCGCGGCGTTTGCCGTCCGGCCGGAGGACCCGGACCATATAGAGCAGGCGCCCTCCGCGCCTCAGTTCGCGCACGCGCAGGATGCGCCCAGGCACCTCGCGAGCGACGGCCGCCGAGACATCCTTGAACGAATGGTTGCCCGGCCGGCGCAGCGGCACTGCCGTCGGGACACTATGATGCGCTCCGCTCGCCGAGGCCCCTTCGAGCGGCGGCAGGATGCAAGCAATCGTCAGCAAAAGTCCGGCGCAAGCATGCGACGTGCCCGATCTGGCCCTCATGGGTCTCCCTATGGTTTCGAGATCCTCTTCAATTCCAGAGCAAAGCGCGGTTTCTCCGAACCGCACTTTTTCTCCAGCTCTTTGTTTCGAAGCGTCTTTACGATTGCTGGTAACGCCGTCAAATCGCAAAACGCTATAGCGGAACCAAGCTTGCAATTGGCTTACAGGCGCTGTCAGACGCCCGCAACGCGCTCCTCGCTAGAATAGCTGGAAACGATTTTGGCCACCATCCGAATCGCCGGCCGAAGGATTACGCGTGTGTTGTCTTCTCCTGTACCAGTAAATGCCATCGGGCCGCTCGCCGTGGTCCGCGGCGAGCAGCGTCCCGACCTTCTGCGTGACGAAACCCTGGCGACGATCTTCAAGGCGTCCGCCGCGGCCTTTCCCGACAAGCAGGCCCTCGGTGCGATCGGCACCGGCGAGCGCCTGACCTATCGCGAGCTCGACGAGCGCTCCGACCGGGTCGCCGCCGCCCTGGCCCGTCGCGGCGTGGGGCCTGGCATGTTCGTCGGCCTGTGGTTCCAGCGCTCGATCGGCCTGCATGTCGCCCTGCTCGGTCTCATCAAGACCGGCGCCAGCTTCATTCCCTTCGATGCCGACATTCCGCCCGAGCGGGTGACGGCGAGCCTCGCCGATGCCGGTGCGGGCCTGCTGGTCTCGCATGCGCCGCAGGCCGAGAAATATGCCGCCGTCGAGGCCGAGACGGTAACGCTCGAGACGCTGCTGGCCGATCCGCGCCGCGATGTCCCGGCCAGCCAGGCGCCGGCGCTCAGCGATGCGGCCTATGCCATCTACACCTCCGGCACCAGCGGCAAGCCCAAGGGCATCAAGGTCTCCCATCGCAACATCTGCCACTATCTGCGCGCCGGCAATGAATGCCTGCGCATCACGGCCGACGACGTGGTGCTCCAGCAGGCCTCGATCGCCTTCGACCTTTCGCTCGAAGAAATCTTCATTCCCTATATGGTCGGCGCCACGCTGAAGATCGCCAGCGCCGCCGTGCTGCAGGACATCGACGCCCTGCCCCGGATGCTCGAGGCCGAGGGCATCACCGTGATCGATACGGTGCCGACCCTGCTGTCCATGCTGAGCCGCGACGTCGCCGGGCTGAAGACGATCATCCTGGGCGGAGAAGCCTGCCCGCCTGCCCTGGTCGCCCGCTTTGCACGGCCCGGCCGGCGCCTCCTCAACACCTATGGGCCCACCGAGACCACGGTGGTGGCGACCTCGACCGAACTGGAAGCCGGCGAGGACGTCACGATCGGGCGCCCGATCCCCAACTACACCGCCTATGTCGTCGACGATCAGCTCAATCTGCTGGCGCCCGGCGAAATCGGCGAATTGCTGGTGGGCGGGCCTGGCGTCGCCATGGGCTATCTCAACCTGCCCGAGATGACGGCGGCCAAGTTCATCGCCAACCCCTTTACCACCGACAACTCCGATCCCGTGCTCTACCGCACCGGTGATGCGGTGAGCCTCAGACCGGACGGCCGGATCGTCTTCCAGGGCCGCATCGACAGCCAGGTCAAGATCCGCGGCTATCGCATCGAGCTCGGCGAGATCGAAAGCCTGCTCGCCGCCGATCCCGCCATCCGCGCCGCGGTGGTGACGGCCAATCAGAGCGAGGCCGGCGATACGCTGGTCGCCCATCTGGTGCCGCGGGGCGAAATCGACCTCGACCGGATCAGGCATGGCCTCGCCGCCAAGATCCCGCGCTACATGCTGCCTTCGGCTTTCCAGCTTCACGACGCGCTGCCCGCGCTGCCTTCGGGCAAGGTCGACCGCAAGGCCCTCTCTGCCCTGCCGGTGCCGGAACGCCAGGCCACCGCCGGCGAACAGGAGCCCCCGCGCTCCTGGACCGAAGCCCAGCTGCTCAAGGCCGCGCAGGAATTGCTGCGTGCGCCGGCGGTCGACTTCGAGGCCGATTTCTTCACCGAGCTCGGCGGCCATTCTTTGCTGGCGGCCCGTTTCGTCTCCGAGATTCGGCGTGTGCCGGCTTTGTCGGGCATCGCCCTCCGCGATCTCTATACGCATCGCACCCTGCGCAATCTCGCCAAGGCCCTCGATGAGAGCGTCCCCGCCGCTGCCGCGGCGCCTCCGCCCGACCGCAGCTTCGAGCCCGTGCCGCTCGCCCGGCGTTTCCTGTGCGGTCTCGCCCAGGCCGTCACGCTGCCCTTCATCGTCGCCCTCGTCTCGGTGCAGTGGATCGGCCTCCTGCTCGCCAGCATGCTGCTGGTGGGCGAGGACGCTTCCATCCTCACCGAGCTCGCCGTGCTGTGCGGGGTCTATATCTGTCTCAACCTCGCCACCAAGCTCGTCGTCGTCGGCCTGAAATGGCTGGTGATCGGCCGCACCAGGCCAGGCGTCTATCCGCTCTGGGGCGTCTATTATTTCCGCATCTGGCTGATGCAGCGCATCGTGCAGCTCACCACGCCGAAATTCCTCAAGGGCTCGCCGCTCATCCGCATCTATCTGCGCGCCCTCGGGGCCCGCATCGGCGACGACGCCATGATCGACGACTTCGAGGAGGGCGCGATCGACCTCGTCACCATCGGTGACCGGGCGAGCCTCGGCACCAAGCTCAAGCTCGCCAATGTCGAGGTGGTCGGCAACGAGGTCCATGTCGGGCGCATCGAGATCGGTGCCGGTGCCCGCATCGGCAATGGCAGCGTGATCGGCGCCGACGTCGTCATCGGCGACGGCGCGGAGATCGGCGACCTCACCGCCTTGCCGCAGGGCACCATGGTGGCGCCGGGCACGCATTGGGAAGGAGCACCCGCCGTCGAGGTCGGTCCGGCCGAGCAGGACGATCCGGCGGACCATCCCCGCCTCGGGCGCGTCGGCCGCTCGGTCCAGGCGGTCGGCTATTTCATCGCCTATAATCTGTGCCTGGTCATCGGCCTGCTGCCGATCTTCCCGGCCTTCTCGCTGTTCTCGGAAGTGGAGGCCCTGTTCGGCGCCGATCCCGACCAGCCTCTGTCCTGGAGCCTGGTGGCGGTCGCGGCCTGGCCGGCGGCGCTCGTGCTGATCGTGGTCTCCATGGCGGTGATGGTGGCCCTGCGCTGGCTGCTGCTGCCGAGGGTGCGCGAGGGGGCCTACTCGATCTTCGGTTCGCTCTATTTCCGCAAATGGGTGATCGGTCTGTCCACCGAATCCCTGCTGGAGACGCTCAACTCGCTCTACGCCACCGTGTTCATGCGCAATTGGTACCGCATGATGGGAGCCAAGATCGGCAAGGGTACCGAGATCTCGGCGAGCTTTGCCGGGCGCTACGACCTGATCGAGATGGGCCGCGACAATTTCATCGGCGACGAGACGATCTTCGGCGACGAGGAAATCCGCAATGGCCGCATGATCCTCAAGCGCCTGAAGACCGGCGACCGCTGCTTCTTCGGCAATTCCTCCGTGGTGTCGCAGGGATCCGTGGTCGAGGACGATGCGCTGATCGGCATCAAGTCGCGCCTGCCCGATTCGCTGAGGGTGGGAACCGGCGAGACCTGGCTCGGCAGCCCGCCCATCGCCATGCCGACCCGCCAGAAGGTGTCCGCCGCCGCCGGCACCACCTATGCGCCGCCCTTCCGCATGAAGCTCCTGCGCGTGGCGTTCGAGACGCTGCACACCTCGCTGCCGACGGCGGTGCTGATCGCCGCCGCCTATATCACCGCCGACATCCTGGCCTCGGTGATCTCGCAGGGCGCCTGGCTGGCCGCTACCGGCATCTTCCTGGTGGCCGGCCTCGCCATTTCCGGTCTGATGTATCTGGCTGCCGTCGCGGTGAAATGGCTCCTGATCGGCACCTACAAGCCGATGATGCGGCCGATGTGGTCCTGGTGGGCCATGCGCACGGAAGGCGTTGCGGTGATTTATGGCGGCCTCGCCAGCAAGATGCTGCTCGACTATCTCCGCGGCACGCCCTTCCTGCCCTGGCTCCTACGCCCCTTCGGCGCCAGGATCGGCAAGGGCACCTGGATCAACACCACCGACATCTGCGAGTTCGACTGCACCGAGATAGGCGATCATGCCGTGCTCAACATGGGCTCCTGCCCGCAGACCCACCTCTATGAGGACCGGGTGATGAAGGTGGGCCGCATCCGCATCGGCGAGGGCGCCACGGTGGGCACCGGGGCGACCGTGCTCTACGACACCGAGATCGGCCCCTACGCCCAGGTCGAGCTGCTCACGCTGATCATGAAGGGCGAAGCTCTCCCGGCCTCGACGGTGTGGACCGGCATTCCGGCCCAGCCCCAGGCCCCGGCAAGCACCGAGGCGCATGAGCCAATGCTGGTTCCCGTCCTCGCCGAAGCGGCGGAGTAGTACCCACCCGCCTAGGGACTTGTCGCTTCCGACCCATTTTGGAGGCGAGGTCTTCGTCCGACTGCGTCATGAAGGAGCCGCCTTTCCTGCCCCTCCCCTCGATGGGGAGGGTCGGCTCATGGGGCCGGGGTGGGGTGGTCATACGCAGGCTGCCGTGAGGTAGGCGGTTCATTCTTGCCAAGAAGTCACCCACCCCGACGCTTCGCGTCCACCCCAGGTTATTCCAAGAGGAATGACAGGCCGCCTCGACGGGGGCGGGTAGAGCGTGCTTCCTGACGCAGTGGAGTTCGGCCCCGGCTGCCTGGCGCGGTGTTTCCACGGCGGGGCTGAAGACCCGCCCCGATGCCGCTTGCAGCGGCGCGAATGGCTTGCCAAGCGCCTTGCGATGGCCTAGCGGGGGGTTCCCCCGCCTTCCGGACCTCCAAGCGTGCCGGCTGCAGGCTTTCGCAAGGAAGACGTTCGCTCGTGGACATGACCTGGACTCTCATCGCCATGCTGGGCGCCGTCGGCGTCGTGGCCGGCTTCGTCGACGCGCTCGCCGGTGGCGGCGGCCTTTTGACCATCCCGGCCCTGCTGCTCTCCGGGCTCGATCCCGTGGCGGCCCTGGCCACCAACAAGCTGCAGTCGAGCTTCGGCTCGGGCTCGGCCGTGATCGCCTTTGCCCGGCGCGGCCATATCGACTTTCGCCAGACGCGCTGGATGGTGGCGACCACCCTGCTCGGCGCCTGCCTGGGCGTGGCCGCGATCAGCATAGCGCCGCTGTCGCTGCTGCAGGCGGCCCTGCCCGTGCTGCTGATCGCCATGGCCCTCTATTTCGCCTTCTCCTCGCGCTTCTCGCCCAAGGCCGGCATCGAGGACGGCAAGGCCCGCATGAGCCCTGGCCTGTTCACGCTCACCATGGCGCCGCTGATCGGCTTCTATGACGGCCTGTTCGGGCCGGGCACCGGTTCCTTCTTCATGCTCGCCTTCGTGGCCCTGTGCGGCTACGGCGTCATCCATGCCACCGCCAACACCAAGCTCCTCAACTTCACCTCCAACTTCGCCTCGCTGATCCTGTTCATCCTGGCGGGCAAGATCGTCTGGGTGGTGGGGCTGGTCATGGGCGTGGGCCAGTTCCTCGGGGCGCAGGCCGGCTCCTACATGGCGGTGCGCCAGGGCGCGCGGGTGATCAGGCCCCTTCTTGTGCTGGTGTGCTGCTCGGTCGCCGTCAAATTGCTGCTCGACCCGGCCAATCCCTTGCACCGGGCCGTTATTTCGCTGTTTCAGTGAAGTCCGTCGTTGACGCCGAAGCCATTGGGATGTAAAGAGCCGCCTTCCAATAGCGAGCGCCGACAGCGCCCGCGGCTTATCATTTTCAGGCAACGCACGGCCTTTCGGCGATCTTTCGGGATCGTTATGGATGCGGCCGGCTTAACAGGCAGGGATCATGGCCAATACGAAGTCGGCCAAGAAGGCTACGCGCAAGATCGAAGTGCGCACCGCAGTGAACAAGGCGCGCCGCTCGCGTATGCGCACCTTCATCCGCAATGTCGAGGAAGCCGTGGCTGCCGGCGACCAGGCCAAGGCTGTCGCCGCGCTCAAGAGCGCCGAGCCGGAAATCATGCGCGCTGCCCAGAAGGGCGTGCTGCCGGCCAACACGGCATCGCGCAAGGTGTCGCGCCTGGCCCATGCCGTGAAGAAGCTCAGCGCCTGAGCCGAACGGCGGGACATCGATAGGGCAGGCGACCAAGCCGCTTTATTTAGGTTCCCTTAGGTGAAGAAACCCGGCCTTCGAAGCCGGGTTTTTTGTTGCCTGCCTCCCCCCGGCCGAAGGAACGTGCCGGGTGCAGGCGGGCAGCCCTTTCGGCGCCGCGCGCCATCGTTCCGGTCCCGTCCTCTCTTGGTCCGGCGTTGCCGCCGCCCTCTGCCGGGAGCGTCCGGGACCTTCGGACCCGGTATAGCCCTACCAAAAAGCGCCACTCAGGATTGTCATTGTCTCGTAACAATATTTCGCAATAAAGGTATTATTGTACTCATGATGATGGACTGGGCAATCTTTCCCCTTGACTCAAGGTTTGGCTGCCACAGCCATTTGCCCTCTTTGGTCGGTCAAAATTTTTCTTTATATTTCATAAGCTTATGGGATAAGAGAAAAGCAGCCCGGCGCCCGTCCGGGCGCGACCCGGGCAAAATACGAAGCCTCGCAATCTTTACGCATCCGAAATGAATATTTTTGAGTCATTTTGCCGCCTCCATGATTCCGTCGACTCCTCAACATCTTGCGGCTGCGGCGGCGAAGGCAGCCGCCGTCCGAATCGGGAACATTGAGGGGCCATTAACGAATCATTGAGATTTGCCTGTTGCACCCGACAGGGCCGGTTCGGTATGTTTTTTCTCGGAACGGGTCATGTGTAGGTTCCTTCCCGATATTGCGAGCGGACGTCCGTCCATCCCGGGGCATCGGTGAGGTTTGCTTTAATGGCTGTGTATAGTTTTGAAAACAGTAAGGTAACGGCGTCAGCATTCGCTTGCTGCTTTTGAGACCAATAATGAGGTGGACCTTCTGGTGAAGTGTCCCATGCCGGCATTACACGGCATGTTGTGTATAATACGAACGAAGTCTGAAGAAGACGGAATTGGGGTGTCATGTCGTCGGGGTGGTTGAATGACTATGCGGGAGACGTTTCGGCGCAGGAAGCCTATGAGCTCCTCAGCCAGCAGCCTAAGGCACAGCTTGTCGATGTCCGTACCCGGGCCGAATGGTCGTTCGTTGGCGTTCCCGACCTCTCCGCGCTCGGCAAGGAACCCGTCCTGGCCGAGTGGCAGCGCTATCCCAGCATGGAAGTCGCTTCCGATTTCGTCTCCCAACTCGAGCGCGAACTCGAGCGCCGCGGCGTCGGACAGGACCAGCCCGTCCTCTTCCTCTGCCGTTCGGGCGCTCGTTCGCTCGCGGCCGCCCAGGCCATGTTGGCCGCCGGCTGGAAGGGCGCGCGCAACATAGCCGCGGGCTTTGAAGGTCCGATGGATGCCTCACGGCATCGTGGCAGCGTCGAAGGCTGGAAAGCCTCCGGCTTGCCCTGGATCCAGTCCTGAAAAGCCAATTCGCGCTCTGCCGCCGCCGGTCCGGGACCGGGAAAGGCCGGAGCTGTTTCTTGAACTCATTTTGCCAGACGATAGCCCTATGACCTCGAGCGAGCGCCTGTCAGTCATTGCCAGCCAGACTGCAAAAACGGTTTCCGGCCTGGATTCCGATTCCTCCGTCGCCGATGGCGCGATTCAGCCGGCAGCGGCCTGGGATCGCGTCAAGCGCCGCCTGCGCGCCGAATATGGCGAGGACGTGTTTTCCAGCTGGTTCGCCCGCCTGGAACTTGATGCCGTCGTCGACGAAACCGTGAGCCTGTCGGTACCGACCCGCTTCCTGCGCAGCTGGATTCAGGCTCACTACATCGACAAGATCCTCGGCCTGCTGTCGGCCGAGCTGCCCGGCACGGCCCATATCGCGCTCAACGTCCGCACCGCGGTGGCCCGTCCGCCGGCGGCGCGCGATGCCGCGCCATGCCCCAAATCCGTCGGCGAGTCGGTGGCCGCCAAGCCCGCCGTTCCTTTCCTGCGGGCAGTCGAGACCCCGGCGCGCGAAGACGATCTCGCCGGCTCTCCCCTCGATCGCCGCATGTCGTTCGAGGCTTATTTCATCGGCCGCTCGAACGCGCTCGCCCACGCCGCCGCCCTGCAGGTCGCCAAGGCCGGCGCCGCCGATCCGCTGCCCTATAATCCGCTCTTCATCCATGCCTCGGTGGGGCTGGGCAAGTCGCATCTGATCCAGGCCATCGCCCATCAGTCGGAGGCCCAGGGCAAGCGCGCGCTCTATCTCACCGCCGAGCGCTTCATGTATGGCTTCGTCGCCGCGCTGAAGGCGCAGACGGCGATCGCCTTCAAGGAGAAGCTGCGCGCCATCGACCTGCTCGTCATCGACGATTTGCAGTTCCTGGCCGGCAAGTCGATCCAGCAGGAGTTCTGCCACACGCTCAACGCCCTGATCGATGGCGGCAAGCAGGTCGTGGTGGCGGCGGACCGCCCGCCGGCGGATCTGGAGACCCTGGACGAGCGCGTCCGTTCGCGCCTTTCGGGCGGCCTGGTGGTTGAGATCGGCTCGCTCGACGAGGAGCTGCGCATCAAGATCCTCAAGGCCCGCATCGAGGCGGCCCGCGCCCATCACGCCAATTTCGACGTGCCCGACAATGTCGTGGCCTATGTCGCCCATCAGGTCACGACCAATGGCCGCGACCTCGACGGCGCCGTCAACCGCCTGCTCGCCCACTCCGCCCTGTCCGGCTCGGGCATGTCGCTCGAGACCGCCGAGGCCGCGATCCGCGACCTCGTCAAGAACCGCGAGCCGCGCCGGGTCAAGATCGAGGATATCCAGCGCATCGTCGCCAAGCACTACAATGTCAGCCGAGCCGACATTCTCTCCCTGCGCCGTACCGCCACGGTGGTGAAGCCGCGCCAGGTCGCGATGTATCTCGCCAAATCGCTGACGCCGCGTTCCCTGCCCGAAATCGGCCGCCGCTTCGGCGGGCGCGACCACACCACGGTGCTGCATGCCGTGCGCAAGATCGAGGGCCTCGTCGGCAAGGATACGGGCCTGGCCGAGGAAGTGGATCTGCTGCGCCGGCTGCTGTCGGAATAGAACGCCGGGGATTTGGTTGCGGCGGGAGCCGGGCGATCATCGCGCATCTTGCCATCGGCCAAGCATGGGCTTAACCCAGTTCCTGCTCGCTGCGGGAACTGGAGGTGGATCTATGGCTCGACCGGTGCGGACGAATTCGCTCTCGTCTCCGGCCGCATGCATCCGCTGGCTCGCCTGTCTGGCGGCACTGGCCGTGCCGGGCGCCGGCCATGCCCAGGGCAGCGCTCAAGACGATGATCAGGGCATGGGCGTCCTGAAGGTCTTCATGACGAGCCAGGCCTATCGGGACATCACGGCCCGGGCCCTTTCAGGCATCCCGCCAGCCATCTTCACCCGCTGCGCGACTCTGGTGGCGCGGGATTCCTCCGTCACCATCCTTCAGCCCGTATCCGCCGGCCCGCAGGGCAGCCCGGTTGCGGGACGATGGAAGCAAGCCTTTCCGGTCAGCGGCTGCGGCAACGACACCGTGCTCAATCTCTATTTCTCGGTGGGGGCCGATGGTAAACCCCAGGCTGGCGCCGCCTTGCCCGGCACCACACTCGCCGATCCTCTCCTCCAGCGCGACGCGCTGCTCTATGCCAATCTCGGCGCTACGCGCGCCGTGGCCGACTGCAAGAATTTTCTGGTGATCGATACCAGGGCCCCGGCGTCAGGCACGCCGCCGGGAGCAGGCCGTCTCAAGGCACCCTGGTCCGAAACCTGGACGCTGAGCGGCTGCAATCGCAAGGTCGATGTCCGCATGGACTTCATCCCCGATTCCACCGGCACGACGATCGCGCCGCGCGACGCAGTGATCCGGCCCGACTGATGTCGGCCGGGCCGGCGCCGCCATCTTCCCCCTTGCATCGCCTGCGCGATCCGGGCAAAGGCGCAAACGACCCTTTGTTTCGGCGCTGCCTGCGGTGTCCAACAGATTGAGATGATCGCCATGCTCTGTCTCGGCCTCGATATCGGAACTTCGGCCGTCAAGGCCGTCATCGTCGATGAACGCGAGACCGTGCTGGCCGAGAGCGAGCAGCCTCTTTCCCTGTCGCGGCCGGGGCCGGGACTGAGCGAGCAGAATGCCGATGACTGGATCGCGGCGATCGAAGCCATCCTGGCCCGCTGGCGGGCCGAGCAGCCTGCTTTGCTCGCCGGCGTTGAAGGCATCGGCCTGTCCGGCCAGATGCACGGCTCCGTCTGCCTCGATGCCGAAGACCGGCCGCTCGGTCCGGTGATGCTGTGGAACGACGGCCGCGCCGCCGCGGAGGCGGCCGAGCTCAACCGCGACCATCCCGACCTCGCCTGGCAGCTCGGCGTGCCGGCCGCCCCCGGCTTCACCGCCCCCAAACTGCTGTGGCTCGCCCGCCACCAGCCGGCATTGCGCGCCCGCCTGATGCGCGTGCTGCTGCCCAAGGACTTCGTGCGCCTGTGGCTGACCGGCGAGCATGTCAGCGAAATGTCGGACGCGGCGGGAAGCTGGTGGCTCGACCAGGCCAGGCGCGACTGGTCCGATGCCGCCCTGGCGGCGACCGGCGTCGAGCGCAGCCAGGTGCCGCGCCTGATCGAGGGGACGGAAATCTCTGGCCAGCTGCGTCCGGCGCTCGCCGCCCGCCTCGGCTTCAGGGCCGGCATTCCCGTCGCCGGCGGCGCGGGGGATGCCATGGCGGGCGCGGTCGGCATCGGCACCATTGCCGATGGCTCCTTCCTCTCCATCGGCACCTCCGGCCAGTTCTTCGTGCCCGGCACCGCCTATCGGCCCCTGCCCGACAAGTTCCTGCACACCTTCTGCCATGCCGTGCCCGGTCATTGGGTGCAGATGGCCGCCCTGCTCAACGGCGCCTCCTGCCTCGCCTGGGCCGCGGGGCTGGTGGGCGAGCCGATCGAGAGGCTTTTGGCCGACGTGGCCGCCCAGCCGCCAGGCCCGGGCCGCGTAATGTTCCTTCCCTATCTCGCCGGCGAGCGCACGCCCCACAACGATCCGGAGGCGACCGGCCTGTTCACGGGCATGACCGGCGGCACAGGCAAGGCCGACCTGATCCGCGCCGTGCTGGAGGGTGTCGCCTATTCCTTCGCCGACGCGGCGGCCTGCCTGGCCGAAGCCGGTACGCAGCTCAGCGAAGCGGCGGTCATCGGCGGCGGTGCCCGCAGCGCCTTGTGGGTGCAGATTCTCGCCGATGTGCTCGGCCTCAGGCTGAAGCGCTATCGCGGCGGCGAGAAAGGCCCGGCCTTCGGCGCGGCCCGCCTGGCGCGGGCCGCAGCCAGCGGGGAACCGATTGCCGCCATCGCCACCAAGCCCCCGATTCTCGACGTCGCCGAACCGCGCCCCGAGCTGACGCAGGCCTATGCCGAAAAGGTGGGCGCCTTCCGCCGGCTTTATCAGGCGACGAAGGCGGCGCGTTAGAGCAAGATGCGATTTCTCCGAATCGCGCTTTTCGCCGCCTCGTCGTGGCGGCCCCTCACGCGCTCCGCGCCGCCCCCGCGCTGAGATCGGCCCAGTCGAACTCTTCCTCCAGGACGTAATAGGCGTCGTCGCCGATCGCCCCCTCGCGCCGCAATTCGTTCGTCTTGAGCCGGGCGGCGGCGATCGCCCGCCGCCTGAGCGGATTGCCGGGCAGGTCGCCGATCTCCCCCTGCAACGGGCTTGCCTCGCTGAGCTCCACCACCGCCCCATATTCCTTGCACAGCAGCTTGGCGTGCTTGGACTCGTCGTTCTTGATCGCCTCGATCGCGGCGCGATAGGCCTCCGTGCGGGCCCATTTCACCTCCTGGCCGACCGGATCGCCGTCGCGCAGATTCATCCAGCGGATCAGCGGCTTGAGCGTGAGGCCCTGCAGGACGAGCGTGCCGAACACCACGCAGAAGGCGGTGAACAGGATGAGGTCGCGATAAGGAAACGGCGTGCCGTCGGCCAGGTGTTCGGGCAAGGCGAAGGCCGCGGCCAGGGTGACGATGCCGCGCATGCCGGCCCAGGAGATGACGATGCCGCCGCGCGCTGTCGGCCGTGCCATCGGCCGGGGCGGATGGAAGCCATAGCGGGAAATCTTGAAGCGGACGGCGGTGTTGTAGGTCATCACCCAGAGAAAACGCACCACGATGACCGTGGCCAGCACGGCCAGGGCGACGGCGCCATATTGGAGGCGCAGCCCCATGTCGAGCCGTTCCCAGATCGGGCGCAGTTGCAAGCCGATCAGCACGAAGGCGAAGGCGTTCAGCATGAACACCACCGTCTCCCACACCGCATAGACGGGCACGCGCAGCCGCGCCGGCATGGGGGCATCGCGCCGGCGGGCGATGGTCATGGCGTAGCAGACGATGGTGAGGATGCCGGACAGCCCCGCCGCTTCCGCCACGATCCAGACGCCGAAGGTGGTGGCGAACTGCACGATGACGGCGGTCGGCGCCTCGTCGAACCGCCCGATCACATAGGGAAAGGCCAGGCCCATGGCGATGCCCGCGGCAACAGAGCCGAACACCGTGATGAAGAAGGCCGGGCCGAGGCTGCCGAGGGTGATGCCGCCCGAAACCATGGCGATCACGGCGAGGCGATAGATCAGCAGGGCGCTGGCATCGTTGAGCAGGCTCTCGCCCTCGAGGATCTTGGTCAGGCGATGCGGCAGCTTGACCTGCCGGACGATCGCCGTGGCGGCGGCCGCATCCGGCGGCGCCACGATGGCGCCGAGCGCGATCGCGGCCGCCCAGGGCATGGCAGGCACCAGCCAGCGCGCGACCAGGGCGACGGCAAGCGTGGTGACGCCGACCGCGATCACGACGAGATTGGCGACCGGCACCCAATTGTCGCGCAGGTCCCGCAGCGACGTGTCATAGGCGGCATCCAGCAGTACGGGCGCCACGAACAGGGTCAGAGCCAGATGCGGATCCAGCGTCCATTCCGGGCTGTTGGGCAGGAAGGCGAGGCAGGCGCCGCCAATGGCGAGGAAGGTGGGATAGGGGGCGCCGAGGCGCCGGGCGAGGGTCGACAGCAAGGCCGCACCCAGCAACAGCAGAATGATCCACTCGAAGGTTTCCATCGCGACCTCGACATCGTCTCCCGGTTGCATCCGGCAGTTTGCCGAAAGCGTCAAGAGGACGAGACGCACCGGCCTGTGGCCAGCCGGAGGTTCCGCCCGGGCAGGTGGGTCCAATCGCCATTCCTGTCATGGAGGGGGCTTGCTCCCCCAAGGCGGCGCCAACGATGCGGACCGCCCGGAAAGAAGCGGATGGGGGTCCCCGGTTCCGCCAGGCACCGGTCGATTCGCCGGAGGTCCTGCCTTCTCGCCGAGCTAGGGCCGCAAATAGAGCCAGCCCTCGCTTTGGAGTTCGGCCAGCAGGACCACCCCGCCCTTCTCCGCCACCATAAAGCCCGGCAGCAGGTCGGAGAGGCCGAGCTTCATGCCGTCCATGGTGTGCCGGCAGGCGTGGAAGGCAACACCCTCCTGTACGAGCCGGCCGAAGCGCGTCTTGAAATCCGCATTGCCACTATCCGCACGGAAGGCCCGCAGGGCCGGACCATGCACCACCACGGCGAGCTTCACGCCATCGGGGCCGCCCATGCCATCGACATGGTTGCGCAGATTGCCAAGGACGAAACCCGCCTTCTCCAGATCGGCGAGGTGATAGGCGACGCGTGGCACCGGCTTGGCCTCGGCCGCAAGCGGGGCGCCGGAGCCTGCAACCAGAACGGCCGGACCACCTGCCAGCATGGCCCTCACCGCGGTTCTACGATCCATCGGGGCCTCCTGCGGAGCGCGGACTGCCAGTCCGCTCTCCTTTTCGTCAAAGCCGCTCATTGGCCCCGGCGCAGCATCGCCTTCTCGTCCTCGTCCCCGACCAGGGACAGGCAGTCGGTCAGCGCGGTGCGATCGAGCCGGAACAGCTTGTCGTCGGTGCCGAAGCGCTTGCGTTCGTCGCTGTCCTCGCTGTCGCTGCCGGCCTTCCAGATGCGCGCGCCGTCGGGAATGGCGACGAGGACGGATTTGTCGTCCTTGAGCCTGATGTCGATGGCGCCGCCATCGCAATCGACGCTGCAATGGGCGACGTTGGCCTTGGCTGCCGGCGCGCCCGAGGGGCCGATGGAACCGCAGCCGCCGAACGTCTCGAAATGCGTGCCGGCCTTGCGGAAAGTGACGCCCAGCGCGAGCGTATAGCCGGGATCGGCCCCCTCTTCCGCCGAACCCGCGACCAGCAGCGTCATGGTGCGCACGTTCTGCTGCGGATGACGGCCGAGATGCGGCGCGTCATAGGCCCGCCGGTAGCAGGCATGAATCTTGTCCTTGCCGATGACCCGGCCGAAGACCTGACGCTGGAAGGCTTCGTCCGGCGCCGAGCCGGCCGACCGGGCGTGCGGCGCCTCAGCCGCCATCAGGATGAGCACAGCTTGCGCCAGCAGAACACGCCTCAGCAAATGACGTTTCATGCGGCCCTCCGGACGACGATGCGCAGTTCGGAACATTCTACAACAGTGCGGGCGCGCTGTCCGTGCGCCCGCCCACTGTCAGCCATTGATCGGAAAGCGCACCACCCGGCTCGGCTCTTCCTCTCCCGTGCCGGGATCGTCCGGCACCGGATGGGACGGCACCACCGGCATGGGCGGCGGCGGGCGGCGCGGCGGCGGCTTCAACGGCTCGGGCTTGGGCGGCTCGGGCGACAGGACCTCGATCTTGGCGGGTTCGACCTTGACCGGCTCGATCCTGACGGGTTCGGCCTTGGCCGGTTCCACCGGGGCTGACGGCACTTCGGCGACGGGTTCCATCGGCGCCTGCATTGCCGGCGGCGTCTCCACCGGCTTGGCATGCGCTCCGACCAGCTTGGGCTGTTCGGGTTCGTCGACATCGGCCAGCACATCGTCGGCATAGGAGGCCGCCGGCGCGCCGAGGCGCTCGACCGGCGTCTTCCACTCGAAGGCGTCGATCCGGCCGGTAACGGGCGAGACCGGCAGCCAGACGTCGGAGACCATGCCGTCGGCGGTCCAGACCGGATCGCGGGGGGCCCGCACGGCGCGCGACAGCCATTCGCGCACCTTGCCGGTGGCGCCGTGCTCGGCCTCCTCGATATCGGCCATCAGCAGGCAGACGCGCTCGGTGGCACCCGACGCCAGCAAGGGTGCCAGCGCCGAGCGGGCAACCGCAAAGTCGCGGGCGGACAGGGCGGCGCGGGCCAGCGCGATCGCCGCCTCCGGATTGCCGGCCATCTGGGCGGCGAGGGTCTGGACGCGGGCGTAGCGGTCGCGGGCCGAATCGCCGAGCCGGACATTGGTATAGGCCTCGGCGATGTCGGGATGGGGCTGCAGGCGCCAGGCCGTCTCCAGCACCTTGGACGCCTTGCGGATATCGTTGCTTTCGGAGAGCAGCTTGGCCGCCAGCACAGCGGCGGGCACCAGCCCCGGAGCGAGCTTGAGCGCTTCGAGCGCGCTCGCCTTGGCGCCGGCACGATCGCGCTCGGCCTGCTCGATAGCCTGGGCGGTCAGCAGCACGGCGCGGTGGCGCTTGGCCGTTTCCTTGTCGATCAGGCGATGATTGGCGTTGCGGGCCAGGGTCGAGAGCGCGCCGCTCCAGTCCCTCTCGATCGACTGGAATTCGAGCAGGGCGGTCCCGGCCCAGGGCAAGGTCGGCGAGGTCTTCACCGCCTCGGCGGCGAGCTGACGGGCGGCATGGGCATCGCCGCGGCGCCGGGCCTCGACGAACAGGCCACGCAGGCCCAGCGGCTTGGTCTCGGCCTCCGAGAGCATGGCGCGGAAGGCGGCCTCGGCGCCGGCGCGATCGCCCGAAAGCTGCGAGGCCTGCGCTCGCAGGAGCAGGGCGAGAGGCTCGGAGCCGAGGATGCGCTCGGCATCGGAGGCCTGGCGCTGGGCTCGGCGAACATCGCCCGAGCCGACGGCGATCATACCCTGCGTCACCGCGTTGAAACCCTTGGAACGGCGGCGGGTGCGGAAATAGCCTGCGACATTGGCGGGCGAGCGCAGCAGCCAGCGCAGGAAACCGATGACGGCCATCAGTGCGCCGACCAGCACCAGCACGGCGACGGCGGCCCAGACCAGCTTCACCTTATAGGTGACCTGCCCCACAGTCAGGGCGACATCGCCCGGCCGGCCGGCCAGCAGATAGAGCCCGTAGGCCGCGAGAGCGAGAATGAGAACGGTGACGAGAGCCCGGATCATCGACGCCTCACGGTTGAGAGAATTTCTGCAGGGCGGCGCCGGTCTGCGCCTTGATCAAGGCCAGGGCTTCCGCAGTCGCCGAAGCCTCCGTCAGCCAGGCCGCCCCGGCCTGCTGGCCGGCCTCCGGCATCGCCTTGAAGGCCGCGATGGCCGCCGGCAGATCGCCCTGGTGCAAGGCCTTCGAGACCTTTTCGGCCGAGGCGACCGGATCGCCGTCCCCGCCTTCGCCCTCGCGCGTGACGGTGACGATATTGCCGAGGCTGGCGGTGATGCGGTCCATCACGCCCGCGTCGGGCGATAGCGGCTCGGGCTTGGGCGCGAGCGCTGCCTCGATCTTCGGCTTCAGCGCGTCATAGCTGGTGGCCAGGGCTTCGACCGAGGGCACCCCCGCCGAGGCCCGGCTCGCCAGCGGCGCCAGCGCCTCGGCATTGCCGCCGAGGCCGGTCGCCGTCTGCAATTCGGTGGCGAAGGGTTTGCCGCTGCGGATGGCATCGCTGAGTTGGCCGAGCGCCACGGCATAGGCGGCCGCCTTGTCCGGCGTGGCGCTCACCGTCTGCTTGACCTGCGCGACCTCCTGCGAAAGGCCGTTGGCGGCGGTGCCGACCTGGCGCAGGCTCTCGCCGAGGTTGGCGATCTCGCCTTCGGCCTTGGCGAGGCGTTCGGTCAGGCCCGAAATGTCGGGGCCGGGAGATGGGGACGCCGGCGCGGACGAGCCGGCGGCGCTCGCCGCCTTCTGGGCCTCGCCCGCGAGAGAGAGGGCATTGCTTGCCGCTTCCTGCGTCGTCTTGACGCCGGCTTCGAGAGCGGCGAGGCGGCTGAGCGCCTCGTCCGTGCTCTTTCTGGCGGCAGCGGCGTCCTGCTCGGCAATGGCGAGCCGGGAGGCCAGTCCGTCATCACCGCCGCTCTTGCCGAGTGGGACGAGGTCGAGGGCGCCAGCCAGCACCACCAGCACGCCACCGGCGATACCGCCTATCAGCGCTGCAGCGAGGACCGGCAGGCCCGAGCGTGGCGGCGGGGGCGCGGGTGGGGGCGAAATTTCGCGGTCATGCCGGGGCGGGGGAGCGGCAGCCTCCGGTCCGGCGGCCGCCTCGGTGCGCGGCGCATCGCTGCCGGCCTGTTCGCCATCGGCGGAGGCACGCGCCCAGATGGACGGGCCCGTCGTCTCCCCCGCTTCTGCGGCGCTGGCGAAGTCGGTCTCGCCGGTCTTCGGCGTTTCGGCGGCGACGGACTGCGCCTCGACGGCAGAGTCGGGCGTGACGGCGGGCGCTTCCTCGCCGGCGGCCTGCGGAGGCGGCGGTGTCGACGCTGCCGGCGATTCGGTGACTTCCGTG
The DNA here is from genome assembly GCF_017813775.1 of Labrys sp. LIt4. Classification (NCBI taxonomy): domain Bacteria; kingdom Pseudomonadati; phylum Pseudomonadota; class Alphaproteobacteria; order Hyphomicrobiales; family Xanthobacteraceae; genus Labrys; species Labrys sp. LIt4. Next base: position 71,319 of record NZ_JAGIPY010000014.1, on the reverse strand, counting down.
GCGCTCAAATCCAACGTCGCGGGGCCGAGGCCTGCGCTTTTCTGCTTTTTCGGCCTGCCTTGCGTGCTGTCTTCCCGTGCCATGCGACCCCCATGGAGACCCCCAACAAGCCCAGCCTATAACATGAAAACCCGACAAGCCAATTTGCCCGAACCGAAGCGGGCTAAACCGTGTCCGGCGTCACGGCGTCCGGAAACGGTGGGCCTCGGCGATCTGGAATCACCCTAGATCAAGGCCAGCAGCGCGTCCTCCTCCGGGCGCTCCGGAAAGACGACCTCGGCGGCGCCGGTGGCCGACATCACCTCGGCCACCTTGCGCGACAGGCACAGATGCCGCACCGGCAGCTGTGCCACGGCCTCGGCTCCGCCTGCGCAGGCGATGAAGGCTTCCGCCGTACGCGCCGAATAATGCAGCACGCCGTCGATCTCCCCTCCAGACAGAGCGGCCGCGACCTCCGGCCGGAACCCCATCGCCTGATGCGCCCTGTAGACGACGGCGAGCTCGATGCGGTGTCCCATCGCTCCCAGGGTCCCGACGAGATCGCCGGTCCGGTCGGCCCCCGCCAGATAGAGAGCCCGGTGAGGTTCGCGCCAGGCCTGGCGGACATGGGCGATCAGGCTTGCGACGTCGCGACCGAAGATCTCGACGTCCATAAAGCCCATGGCGCGGGCGACGGCCCCGGTGCGGCGGCCCACCGCGATCAGGGGCGTGGCGGTGAGCCCATGGAATTCCGGCCGCTCGTGGACAGCGGCCAGGGCATTGCCGCTGGTGACGATGAGGGCATCGAACCGCCCCGCCGGCAGGGCATCGCCCCCGAACACGATCTCCAGCATCGGCTCGACCAGCGGTTCGTGACCGAGCCGCACGAGGACCTGCGCCGTCTGCCTTGCTTCCTCGATCGGCCGGGTGACGAGTATGCGCGCCATGTTAGTCTCTCCGCCGAAAAGTCACCGCCCGCGCCATCCATGCAGCAGGATGAGGCATTCCGGCAGGCGCCGCGGCCCGCCCTCCGCGGGCAATCCTAACGCTCACACACGCCGCGGCCGTCAGCTGGCAAAGAACCCCTCGCCTCCTCGGGCGCGCAGTTCCTCGCCGGCCGAGCGTCCGAGCGCCTCGGCCTCTTCGACGCCGCCGCTGCGCCGGGCTTCGTGCACCTCGCTGCCGTCCGGCTTGAGAATGAGGCCGCGAAAGCGGATGGCGTCCCCCTCCACCACGGCGTGGCCGGCGATCGGGGTGCGGCAGGAGCCGTCCAGCACGGTGAGGAACGCCCGCTCCAGCGCCACGGCGAGATGGGTGTCGCGATGGTCGATGCCGGCGACATGACGGTTGGTTTCGCCATCGTCAGCCCGGGTCTCCAGGCAGATCGCCCCCTGGCCGACGGCAGGCAGGAAGTCTTCCTCGGACAGGATGGCGCTGGCATGGGCGAGGAGGCCGAGACGCTTCAGGCCGGCCACGGCCAGCAGCGTGGCATCGGCCTGCCCTTCGGCGAGCTTGCGCAGGCGCGTCTCGACATTGCCGCGGAACAGCACTGTCTTGAGATCGGGCCTGAGATGCTTGACCTGGGCCTGGCGCCGCAGCGCCGCCGTGCCGACCACGGCGCCCTGCGGCAGCGCGGCGAAGGAGGCGATACCGGGCGCGATCAGCGCATCGCGAACATCCTCGCGCTCCAGAAAGCCCGCCAGCACGAGGCCGTCGGGCAGCGCGGTCGGCATGTCCTTGCAAGAATGCACGCCGATATCGACCTCGCCGTCTTCCAGCGCCCGCTCGATCTCCTTGGTGAACAGCCCCTTGCCGCCCACTTCCGACAGCGGCCGGTCACGGATCATGTCCCCGGAGGTCTTGATCACCCGGATTTCGATACGCTCGGGCGCGATCTCCAGGAGACCGGCAAGCAAGGCCTGCGTCTGCCGGGCCTGCGCCAATGCAAGCGGACTGCCTCGCGTGCCGAGGCGCAACAGAATGGACACGATCGAACGTCTCTCCGGATAAGCTCTGTCTCATCCCAAATAAAAAGGCAGCGCCGGAGCGCTGCCCTTATCTGGTGCAGACTGGCTGCTTGTTAACCGCCAGACCGCGATCTCTGAAGGCTTCAGAATAGCGTCTCCATGGCAGGCGTCAATTCCCTATATGCCTTTGCTCAAAATCCAACCTCCATAACGCTGCTGTCACGCGGGGCATCAATAGGATCCTGCCGAGGTCCGCAGGAACGCTGCAGCCCTTACTTCGGTTGGGGAGCTGAAAAATTGAATACCCTGAAATCTCTCCGTTGGCGGCTCGGCATCGATCTCGGCACGAACTCGCTCGGCTGGGCGGCCGTGCGGCTGGACGCCGACGGTGCTCCCGATCACGTGATCGCCGCAGGCTCGCGCATCTTCGCCGATGGCCGCGATCCCAAATCCGGGGCGTCCCTCGCCGTGGACCGGCGGGCAGCGCGCGCTATGCGGCGGCGGCGAGATCGCTTCAAGCAACGCCAGGCCGCCTTACTGAAGCATCTCACACTTACCGGCCTGTTTCCGGCCGATGCCGTCGAACGCAAGGCGCTGGAAGGACTCGATCCCTTCGCACTGCGGGCGCGGGCTCTCGACGAGCCGCTGCCGCTGCATCATGTCGGGCGGGCGCTGTTTCACCTCAACCAGCGACGCGGCTTCAAGTCGAACCGCAAGGCCGATCGCGGCAAGGACAATGAGGACGGCAAGATCCGGATCGGCGTCAACCGTCTCTATGATGCCATGGAGGAGGCAGGCGCCGAAACGCTTGGCGCCTATCTGCACCGGCGCCGGGTTTTGGCGGAAGACGCCAACACCATTCCCGGCGTGCGGGCTCGCCTCAAACCGGGAGCGGCAGAAGGCTACGACTTCTATCCCTACCGGCGGATGCTGGAGGAGGAATTCGAAACGATCTGGGCCCGTCAGGCGCCACATCATCCCGCAGCCCTTACCGAGGAGAATCGCAAGCGGGTGTTCGAGGTGATCTTCCATCAGCGCCCGCTGAAGAAGCCGCGCATCGGCACTTGCACGCTGGTGCCGGGCGAGGAACGCCTGCCCAAGGCCCATCCCCTGTTCCAGGCCCGCCGCCTCCTGGAAGAGCTGAATGCTCTCAAGATCGTGCTGCCTGGCGAGACGGCGCGTGCCCTGACGCGCCAGGAACGCGACCTGCTCTATCTCAAGCTCAAGGACAAGCGCACAGTCGGCTTCGACAATCTTCGCACCAAGGTGCTCAAGCTCGACCCGGAGGCTCGCTTCAACAAGGAAAGCGACAACCGCAAGGAGTTGAAGGGTGCCGAAGTGGCCGCCGAACTCGGCACCAAGACCCGCTTCGGCCCACGCTGGGCGCATTTGTCGCCGGAGAGGCAATGGCAGGTGATCGATCGCATCCGCGAACAGGAGAGCGACGAAGACGAGGCCGCCCTGCTTGCCTGGTTGCTGGCGGAGCACGGCCTTTCGCCCGAACAGGCCGAGGCGACGGCGCGAGCCCGCCTGCCGGAGGGGTTCGGACGCTTCGGCCCCACCGCGACAGCGAGACTGATCGAGGCGCTGCGGGCCGAGGTGATCGTCTATAGCGAAGCGGTGGCGAAGGCCGGGCTCGGCCATCATTCGGATTTTCGCACCTGCGAATTCTGGCGCAACGACAAGGGCGAGATCGAGCTGCCCTATTATGGCGAGCCGCTGGAACGCTTCATCATGCCGGGCTCCGCCGATCCCGGCGAGAACGACGACGCATTGCGCATCGGCCGCCTCACCAATCCGACCGTGCATATCGGCCTCAATCAGTTGCGCCGCGTGGTCAATGCCCTGATCCGACGCTACGGCCCGCCCGAGGAAATCGCCATCGAGCTGGCGCGGGAGCTCAAGCTCGACGACGAGAAGAAGCGCGAGGTGAATACACGCAACCGCCAGAACCGGGAAGCGGCGGAGAAGCGATCGCTCAAGCTGAGGGAAATCGGCAAGGACGACAAGGGCGGCAACCGCAACCTATTGAAATTGTGGGAGGAATTGAACCGCGAGAATGTGCTCGACCGGCGCTGCCCCTATTCCGGCCGGCAAATCTCGATCGAGATGCTGTTCAACGGCACGGCGGAAGTCGATCACATCCTGCCGTTCAGCGCGACTTTGGACGATTCCAACGCCAACAAGACGGTGTGCCTGCGCGAGGCCAACCGCATCAAGCGCAATCGCTCGCCCACCGAAGCGGCCGCCGATCTCGCCGCCAAATTCGGCCCTGACGCCGAGTGGGAGGCGATTGCCGCCCGCGCCGCTCTATTGTCGCGCGAAAAACGCTGGCGCTTCGAGCCGGACGCCCTCTCGCGCTTCGAGGGTCAGGGCGGTTTCTTGGCTCGACAGCTCACCGATACCCAATATCTCTCGCGCTTGGCGCGCGAATACCTCTCCGCCCTCTATCCCGGCTCGGGCGAGGGCAGTTCCAAGGTCTGGGTCTCGCCCGGACGGCTGACGGAGATGCTGCGGCGGAGCTGGGGCCTCAATTCGCTGCTGCCCGACCACAATCTGGCGGGCGGCGCCGACCAGCCCAAGAACCGGCGCGACCATCGCCACCACGCCATCGATGCTTTGGTGATTGCGGTGACGGACCGGGGCCTGCTCAGCCGCATTGCACGCGAGGCCGGGCAGCGCGGCCACGAGGCGGCTAACCGCGTGACCGCCGACCTTCCCGAGCCATGGCAAGGCTTCAGCGAGGAAGCGCGGCAAGTGATCCGCTCCATCGTCGTCAGCCACCGGGCCGATCATGGCACCGTGGCCAGGCAGGGCGGCAGCGGCGCCACCGCCGGCCGCCTGCACAACGACACCGCCTATGGCCTCACCGGCGAGAAGGATGGACGCGGCAACGATATCGTGGTTCACCGCGTGCCCTTGTCAGCCTTGAAAGCGGCTGGCGACATCGAGGCTGTGCGCGACCCCGATCTCAAGGCAGCACTGCTAGCCTGGACCCGAGGCCTCGACGGCAAGGCCTTCGAGACGAGGCTGCTGCAATTTCCAGAACTCGGCCCGCTACCCTTCCGCCGCATCCGGCGCCTGCGCGTGGTCGAGCCGCTCCGGGTGATTCCGATCTGCGACAGACAGGGCCGCGCCTATAAGGGCTACAAGGGCGATTCCAACTATCGCTACGATGTCTGGGAGCTAAAGGACGGCAAATGGATGGCCGAGGTCGTGTCGATGTATGACGCCCATCAACCCGGCTGGACCTCGGCGATCCGGCGCGACAATCCGACGGCACGTAAAGTGCTGTCACTGCACCAGAACGACATGCTTGCAATCGAGCCGGATGGCGGGGAGCGCAAACTGGCCCGTGTGGCGAAATTCGGCCAGAACGGTCAGATCACCTTGGTGGAGGCGCACGAAGCAGGAGACCTGAAACGCAGGGATGCGACCCCCAACGATCAGGATCCTTTCAAATATTTCTCTCCCGGGCCGGGGGGATTGAAGCGAGTGAAAGCCCGGCAGGTTCGTATCGACGCACTCGGCCGTGTCTGGGACCCCGGCCCGCGTGCGCACAGACAAGCCTGACCATCATGGAGAGGATCGTCGACATCGCCACCGATGGTCGCCATCTCCACGCCCTGCGCGGCTTCCTGGTCGTGAGCGAGGGTCGGCAGGAGGTCGGCCGCGTCCCGCTCGACGACATTGCCGCCGTCATCGTCCATGCCCATGGCACGACCTGGACGACCAATCTGGTGGTCGCGCTGGCCGAACGAGCGGTACCAATGGTCCTATGCGCCGCCAATCATGCGCCGGTGGCGGTGTGCCTGCCGCTCGATGGACATCACGGCCAGAATGCGCGCATGCGGGCGCAATGGGAGGCTGGGCGCCCGCTCGCCAAGCAGCTCTGGCGTGAGATCGTCATCGCAAAGATCCGCTGGCAGGCGGCCGTGCTGGAGGCGCGCGGGACGGAAGCCGGCGCCTTCGAGATGCTGGTTCGACGGGTGCGCTCCGGCGATCCCGACAATATCGAGGCACAGGCCGCCCGGCGCTACTGGCCGCTGCTGATGGGCGAGGAGTTCCGGCGCGACCGGGACGCAGGCGGCGCCAACGGTTTGCTCAATTACGGCTACACCATCCTGCGCTCGCTGCTTGCCCGGAGTGTGGTGGCCGCCGGCCTGCATCCCTCCATCGGCATCCATCACGCCAATCGCGGCAATGCCTTCGCCCTGGCCGACGATCTGGTCGAGCCATTCCGGCCGCTGGTCGATGCGCTCACCCTGCAGTTGCTGGCGCAGGGTTGCCAGGAGGTGACCCCTCCTGCCAAGCGGGCTTTTGCCGGACTCATCGCCCTCGACCTTACCGGCGAGAACGGCACCACGCCCGTCTCGGCGGCGGCCACCAGGCTCGCCCAATCGCTCGCGCGTTGCTTCGAAACCGGAAACTCGAACGAACTGGTGCTGCCCAGGCCGCCCTCCCCCATTGAACTCACAGGGTTGGGAGCCCTGATGACATGATCCCCACCCAGCTCAACGGGTACCGCCTTATGTGGATCTTCGTAATGTTCGATCTGCCGGTGACGACCAAGGCGCAAAGCCGAGCGGCCACCAAATTTCGCGAATATCTGCTCGATGAAGGATTCGAAAAGAGCCAGTTTTCGGTCTATGCTCGCTTCTGCAACGGAAAGGAGCAGTTCGAAGCCTATCTCAGACGGATCCAGGCCAATCTTCCGGATCGCGGCGATGTGCACATCCTCACCTTCACGGACAAGCAGTATGAGAACATCGTGCGCTTCTCGGGCCAGCGCCGGAAACGGCAGAAGAAAAACCCCGATCAACTGGCACTTTTCTAGGTCGAATCTGCATTTCGCAATCCTCGACGAGACCGATATTTCCTTTGTTTCCAAAAGGATATCGACTCATCGAGAATAGCGTTTCAGAGATCGCGGTCCAGCGGCAACCAGGCTCGGTCTGCACGTTCTTGAAGGGCTAGAATAGCGTTTCAGAGATCGCGGTCCAGCGGCAACTGTGGTCTCGTTCTTGAAACGATCCATCTTAGAATAGCGTTTCAGAGATCGCGGTCCAGCGGCAACTCTTCCTGCCCGTTGCTAGTTGCGGTTGGGAGAATAGCGTTTCAGAGATCGCGGTCCAGCGGCAACATACCAACTGATCACCAGCAAAAAGGTGATAGAATAGCGTTTCAGAGATCGCGGTCCAGCGGCAACGGGTATGATTTTGCAGCGGAATATTTTAAAAGAATAGCGTTTCAGAGATCGCGGTCCAGCGGCAACGCGCACCGGCATGTGCTCGACGCAGACAGCAGAATAGCGTTTCAGAGATCGCGGTCCAGCGGCAACACGGTTCTGTTCGGGGTCTTGGCCATCAAAGAATAGCGTTTCAGAGATCGCGGTCCAGCGGCAACTGCGGCACTTCGATTGTGCCGTTAATCAAGAGAATAGCGTTTCAGAGATCGCGGTCCAGCGGCAACAACGAGGTGTCAGTGCCATCGGTACCCGTGAGAATAGCGTTTCAGAGATCGCGGTCCAGCGGCAACTCCAGTGGACGCGTCCACCATGTACGGAATAGAATAGCGTTTCAGAGATCGCGGTCCAGCGGCAACGCATCACGATATTGCCTGATGACGAATACGAGAATAGCGTTTCAGAGATCGCGGTCCAGCGGCAACCATCGAGGCACGCGTACACCAGCCTTGGTAGAATAGCGTTTCAGAGATCGCGGTCCAGCGGCAACCGCGTGAGGCCGTCGGGAAGAGCGACCAGGAGAATAGCGTTTCAGAGATCGCGGTCCAGCGGCAACTCCGGCGTGCAGCTCAACCTGCAGCTTGGCAGAATAGCGTTTCAGAGATCGCGGTCCAGCGGCAACCTTCTGACAGGTATGTCGCGGAAGAGGACGAGAATAGCGTTTCAGAGATCGCGGTCCAGCGGCAACTTGCATGGACTGCTGACGATGTTCGTGCGCAGAATAGCGTTTCAGAGATCGCGGTCCAGCGGCAACGAGCAGTTCGAGCGGAACTATGAGGTCTACAGAATAGCGTTTCAGAGATCGCGGTCCAGCGGCAACTAGGAGGCGTGAGATGGCAACAAAGTGGTAGAATAGCGTTTCAGAGATCGCGGTCCAGCGGCAACGGGCGAACGCTCTTGCGCTCCTGGCAATCTAGAATAGCGTTTCAGAGATCGCGGTCCAGCGGCAACAAAGCTGTCCTTGGCCAACGCCTTCTGCTGAAGAATAGCGTTTCAGAGATCGCGGTCCAGCGGCAACCGAGACTCTAGCATCTGCGCATCGTCAGGGAGAATAGCGTTTCAGAGATCGCGGTCCAGCGGCAACGACGCGGCCAGCCCCACGACATAGACATTGAGAATAGCGTTTCAGAGATCGCGGTCCAGCGGCAACTTGAATTCGCCTCGCGCCTTTGGGCTCTCCAAGAATAGCGTTTCAGAGATCGCGGTCCAGCGGCAACTCAAAGGTGCTGTGCGCCTTCCACGCTTCGAGAATAGCGTTTCAGAGATCGCGGTCCAGCGGCAACCCCATCTGGTTCGGCTCAATTGCCTCGAGAGAATAGCGTTTCAGAGATCGCGGTCCAGCGGCAACTGATAGTGCGGGCGCTCTCGCGCTTCACCTAGAATAGCGTTTCAGAGATCGCGGTCCAGCGGCAACTCAGGTTGATCGCCGCCGATTGCGTCAGGAAGAATAGCGTTTCAGAGATCGCGGTCCAGCGGCAACCCCGCCTGGCTGGTCTCCGAAGAGCAAGGCAGAATAGCGTTTCAGAGATCGCGGTCCAGCGGCAACCGTCGCGAGGCCCTGGCGCTGGTGATGAGCAGAATAGCGTTTCAGAGATCGCGGTCCAGCGGCAACGCATCTACCAGATGGTGCACGACGGTTCGGAGAATAGCGTTTGAGAGATTGCGGTCCAGCAGCAACTGACGCGCGCCGCTGCTAGCCAGGCAGAGAAGAATAGGCCGCTTCCCGAGTTGGTACCGAACAATTGCAACGTTTCGGAGGCTGGGCGGCCGTCTGCGCCTAGTGCCGCACCGGGGGTTCGCTCCCGGTGGTGGCGAGCCAGAGGCCGAGGGCGGTATGCAGGGCCTCGGCGGCTTCGGGCGAGAGGGGCACCTTCAGGACGGCGTCCCCGTCGAAATGGAATTCGGCCAGCACGAAGCTGCCGCTGGGAGGCGAGGCGAGGCGCAGCAGGCTGGTCAATACCGGCGCTTCGATCGCTCCGCTCTTGCCGTCGAGGTCATCGATATCATCCATCATGTCGACCTACCTTGTTCCCTGGCCCAAGCGCGTTCTCGCGGCACTGTCGGTGTTCGGCGTGAGATCGGCGTGAAACACCGGCCCGCTCAGCGGGCCTGCATCACACGAAATTCGGCCTTGTCCAAGCCGCTCGCCCCGCTTCCGACCGCCTATTTCACTTAACCGGACCGGAAACAAAAAATTCAACAGAGCCATACAGTTAGCTTCTTGTACGGATTTATAACACTGCTTGTCGTTCCTTCGATAGAGCAAAATCGCCACAGTGGGCCGCAAATCGACTCGACCCTGCACTCCTCCGGCCGGCTGGCTCCGCAAAAAATCACTCGTCCAATGTCGGAAAGGCCCGTTGGCCCGCGTCCTTTGCGCGACAACCGGTGGGCAAAGAACGGCCCGCGCGGCTCGAAGTTCCACCGCCCTCATCCGTCGAGACAGGAGTGACGAACCATGGCGAAAGCCTCCATCCTGAAATCCCTGCTGGCCGTGCTCGTGATCGGCGCCGGCAGCCTTGCTGCCATCCCGGGTGCCGCGGCTGCCGCACAGACGGCGACGCCCGCGCAGGCGCCGGCCAAGAGCGGCCATGTCGAGACCGGCGGCGTGAATTATTACTACGAGGTGCGGGGGAGCGGCGAACCGCTTCTCCTGCTGCACGGCGGCCTCGGCTCCATCGACATGTTCCAGCCCGTCATGCCGGTGCTGGCCGCTCATCGCCAGATCATCGCCGTCGATCTCCAGGGCCATGGCCGCACGCCGCTCGGCCAGCGCCCGATCGATCTCAAGGCCATAGGCGACGATATGGGCCAGATCCTCGCCAAGCTCGGCTACGGCCAGGTCGACGTGCTGGGCTATTCGATGGGCGGCGGCGTCGCCTTCCAGCTCGCCGCCCAGCATCCCGACAAGGTGCGCCGGCTGGTGCTGGTCTCGGCAGGCTTTGCCCAGGACGGCTTCTATCCCGAGATGCTGCCGATGCAGGCCCAGGTCGGCGCCGGTATGGCCGAGATGATGAAGGCGACGCCGATGTACCAATCCTATGTCAAGGTCGCGCCCGACCCCGCCGAGTTCCCGCGCCTGCTCGACGCCATGGGCGCGCTGATGCGCAAGCCCTATGACTGGTCGTCCGACGTGCCGAAGCTGACCATGCCGGTGATGCTGATCTTTGGCGACAGCGACATGTACCGCCCCGAGCATGTGATCAAATTCTACCAGCTTCTCGGCGGCGGCCTGCGCGATGCCGGCTGGCAGCGCGAGCACATGGCCAAGAACCGCCTCGCCATCCTGCCGGGCCGGACCCATTACGACATCTTCCTCTCGCCGCAGCTCACGGCGACCGCCCTGCCCTTCCTCGATGGCACAAACGAAACCGCCAATTGGAGCGACCAGACCGGCAAGTGATCGTTTGGGGTGCTCGCCCCGGGAGGGGCTTGAACGAAGCGGATTTGTTGCCGATTGTCCGGAACCTTTCCGCTTCGGAGCTTCCCCCATGCACGGACAACCTTCCCCCGTCATCGACCAGGCCCGCGCCGGACGCCTCGATGCCCTGATCGATGCCGCCATCGCCGAGGAGCACATCGTCGGCACCGTGGTGCTGGTGGCCGAGGCGGGCGAGATCGTCTATCGCCGGGCCGCCGGCCACGCCGACCGCGAAGCCGGCATCCCGATCAGGGAGGACACCATCTTCCGCCTCGCCTCGGTGACCAAACCGATGGTGGCCGCCGCCGCCCTGGCGCTGGTCGAGGCCGGCCAGCTCAGGCTCGACGATCCTGTGACCCGCCACCTTCCGGCTTTCCGCCCCAGGCTCGCCGACGGCAGCGAACCGGTGATCACCGTGCGCCATCTCCTCAGCCACACAGCGGGCCTGCGCTATGACTACGATGCCGCCGCCGACATCTCCAGCGGTCTCGACCACCCCGGCCGCGGCATGGCGGAAAATCTCGACAAGATCGCGGCCCAGCCATTGGCCTTCGCGCCCGGCAGCGCCTGGCGCTACTCGGTGGCGATCGACGTGCTGGGCGGGCTGATGGAAAAGGCCGCCGGCAAGAGCCTGCCCGAGATCGTGGCCGAACGCATCACCGGACCGCTCGGCATGGCCGACACCGAATTCGTCGCCACCAAGCCTCATCGCCTGGCGACGCCCTATGCCGATGGCGAGCCCCGCCCGGTGCGCATGGGCGAGATCCAAAGGGTATGCCACAATGGCTGGTGGCTCACCTTCGTGCCGCAGCGGGCTTTCGACACCACCGCCTTCCCCTCCGGCGGCGCCGGCATGGTGGGCACCGCCGGCGATTTCCTCGCTTTCCTCGAAGCGGTCCGCAGCGGCGGGGCGCCGATTCTCTCGCCGGAAAGCCAACGCCTCCTGAGCGAGGATGCGATCCCCGATCTCGATATCGAGGACCCCGGCTGCGGCTTCAGCCTCGGCTGGTCGATCCTGCGCGATCCAGCCGCCGCCGGCATGCGCGGCTCGCCCGGATGCTGGCACTGGGGCGGCGTCTACGGCCACAGCTGGTTCGTGGACCCGGCACGCAGGCTTTCGGTGGTGATGTTCACCAACACGGCCGTGGCGGGGGTCGGCGGCGCCTATCCCGACGGCCTCCGCGCCGCCATTTACGGCTAAGGAGACGGCAGGTTTCAGAAAAATCGCACTTTGTGCCAGGAGGCCGGTCCCCTCGCCGCCATCGAAATGAGCGGTTGCCTCAACCTTTTGGGAGGGGGCCGGGGCGCGAGCCCCCCTATCCTTTCGGCGCGGCGATACCGCTCATTCCCAGCTAGTCGGCCCGGCGATCTAAGGGTACATCTTGGTTAACGGCAGTAACGCACCTGAAAGGCCAGTCGTGATAAGAAGTCCCGGTAGGCGGGACCGGTTCGATTGAGCCCCGGCAAGTATGGAAACCAACATGACTCGTGTTCTGGTAACTGGTGGCGCCGGCTATATCGGCAGCCACGCCTGCAAGGCCCTGGCTCTGGCAGGTTACGACCCCGTCGTCGTCGACAATCTTTCCCTGGGCCACGCCGACGCGGTGAAATGGGGGCCGCTGGAAGTCGGAGACATCCGCAACAGCGCCTTTCTCAACAAGGTGATCACCCAATACAAGCCCGAAGTGGTGATGCATTTCGCGGCCAGCTCGACGGTGGGCGAGTCGGTCGCCGATCCCGCCAAATATTATTCCAACAATGTCATGGGATCGTTGACCTTGCTCGAGGCCGTGCGCCTGAACGAGATCGAGACCTTCATCCTGTCCTCGACCTGCGCCACCTATGGTATTCCCACCTGCCTGCCGATCCTGGAAAACGCACCGCGCAACCCGATCAGCCCCTATGGGGCGACCAAGCTGGCGGTGGAGCATGCCCTGGCCGATTACGGCACCGCCTACGGCCTGAAATGGGCTGCGATGCGCTATTTCAATGCCGCCGGCGCGGACCTCGACGGCGAGTTGGGCGAAAGGCATGAACCGGAAACCCATGTCATTCCGTTGGCCATCCAGGCCGCCCTCAGCCATCGGCCCGTCTTCAATGTGTTGGGCCGGGACTACCCCACGCCGGACGGCTCGGCAGTCCGCGACTATGTGCATGTCGCCGACATCGCCGACGCGCATGTGCGCGCCATCGACTATCTCAAGGCGGGCGGCGAAAGCTCGGCCTTCAATCTCGGCACCGGCATCGGCACCTCGGTCATCGAGATCCTCGAGGCGGTGCAGCGCTGCACCGGCCGCAAGCTCGACATCCGTTTCCAGCCGCGGCGGCCCGGCGACCCCGCCAGCCTCTATGCCGCCGCCACCAAGGCCGCCGAATTGCTGGGCTGGCATCCCCAGCACCGCGAGATCGACACCATCGTGGGCAGCGCCGTCTCCTGGTTCCGGCACAATCTGGCGGCCTGAGCCGGCTCTGGTAATTCCGGACTCGCTCGACAGGGTAGCGTCGCACCGCCCCTCACCCTTACCCGCTCCCCGTGATAGGGGCGAGGGTAAGGGTGAGGGGCGGCACAACCTCGCCGAAGAGCGCAGAAACACTTCGCAACCTTGCCGCCCGGCTAGAGCTAAGTGAGGTCTAACTCTTTGTTTTGATGCGTTTTCTTAATCGAAAAGTCTATCGACTTTTCTGGAAAATGCTCTAGGCCTTGAACCGATCCGTGGCGGCCAGGCGCTGCGTCAGGGGCCTCGCTTCCGGCCATTGATAGATCTCGGCGCGAAGGAATTTCAATTCCGCCTCCGCATCCGCCTCGTCGACCTCGGTCCACCAGCTCTTGGGCTGGCCGTTGCTGCCGTCGTTCCAGCGATAGCCGCGCGCCTTGAGTCGCTCCTTCATGTCGAAGGGACTGTTGGTCGCCGAAATTCGAATACGGGCGCGTTCCGACGCCTTGAGGAGCTCGGCGAACGGCGCGGTCCCGCCCGGCCCGTTTGGGCGTGCGAGCACCTCCAGCAACGCATGGCAATCGTCGACGGCCCGATGCCCGTTGTGGAAATAGCCCGACTGCCCCAGGAGATAGCCGAGCTTTGTGCCCTCGAAGCCACGGTCGGACCAGGCAATCTCCACATTCGAGCAGGCCCAGGGCTTTGGTGCGAAGCCTGGCGTGAAACGCTCGCAGAAGGGACGATCGAACCGCGCATTATGAGCAATGACCAGGTCCGCGGGCTCGATGAAAGCTTCGACCTCCGCCGTCGAGATCGTCTTGCCCGCCACCATGGCGTCGGTGATGCCGGTCAGCCTGGTGATCTCGGGCGGGATCGGTTCCCTCGGCTGGCGTAGGGCATTGAAGATGCCGACAACGTCGCCGACCTGCCCGGCGGGATCATAGGTGACCGCCACCATGCCGAGCTCGATGATCTCGTTCTTTTCGTGGTCTAGGCCGGTCGTCTCGGTATCGACGATCACCGCCAGGCACGGAAACCGGCTTTTGTCCCGCGGAACGATGGAGCGGGGCTCCAGCCTGCGCAGGATACGGTAACGGCCGGTGGCTTCGAGCATGCTCACCAGGGCGGCCTCGTCGAGCACCTCATGCCGGCGGGCCGGTGCCGGAGCGGCGCGCTTGGCCCGGGCAGCCGGCTGCCTTTCCGGAAGCGCCTCGGTCCGAAACATGTCGAATTGTTCGCCCATGTTTCCCCCTTTCTCGCCGACTCAATGATCCGGCAGTGGTGAAACGTTTAGCGTTTCGGGCAGCAGCCAGGCAAACCTTCGCCGGCGTTTTCCCCCGCAATGGCCGAAGATGCCGATCAGTCCTCCGGCGTGAAGCGCCTGCGATAATCGGCGGGCGTGACGCCGACATGCCGCATGAAGGCCCGGCGCAGCACATCGGCATTGGCGAATCCACACGCCGCCGCCACCTGTTTGGGCGGGCTTCGACCTGTCTCCAGCAGGCGCCGGGCCGCGGAGACGCGCGCCGCCTCAACCCAACTCGCCGGTGTCACGCCGACCTCCATGGCGAAGAGCCGGGCGAAGTGACGCGGGCTCAGATTGAGGCGTCTGGCCATGCTGGCGACACTGTGGCGCTCGGCAGGATTGGCGGCCACCCAGCGCTGGAGCTCCTGCAGCGCCGAGCGTCCTGCGGGAAGGGCTTCCTCGCGACGGCTGAACTGCATCTGGCCGCCGGGACGCTTGAAGAACATCACCAGTTGCGCAGCGACGCGCATGGCGATTTCCCGTCCCAGATCCTCCTCGACCAGGGCCAGGGCAAGGTCGAGCCCGGCCGTCACGCCGGCCGCGGTGCGCAGCCGCCCGTCGCGGACATGGATGGCGTCGGGCTCCACGGCAATGTCGGGATAGGCCCGGGCCAGACGATCCGCCACGGCCCAATGGGTGGCTACGCGCCGGCCCGACAGCAACCCGGCAGCGGCCAAGACGAAGGCTCCGGCGCAGACCGACCCATAGCGCCGCGTCGTGGCAGCCATCCGCTTCAGCCAGGCGAGCACGGCGGCATCGGGCACGGTCACCGCTGCGTTGGGGCTGCCGGCAACGAGAAGCGTATCGACGGGCTCGCCGCCATCCGCCCCGATCACCATGTCCGGCAGCAGGCGGGCACCCGAGGAACTGCGGATCGCCTCATCGCTTCTCGATGCGACAAGGAGGCGATAGACCTCCCGGCCGGCCTGCGTATTGGCCTCGGCAAAGACGTCCATCGGCCCGGATACGTCGAGCAGCTGGACGCCCTGCAGGGCCAATATCGCAATGGTCTTGGTCTCGTCCCCAGACATCGGCATCCTGGCATGGGCGTCCGCTTGCAACCGGTTTTGGCAGAAATCGGCGTAATACATCGATTGAAGACAGATCTAGGGCGGGCCTAGGCTCTGCGCCAGTGAAATCCACTGGAGAGATCGAAATGACCGCCATTTCAGGCATCGAAATCCCGGACAGCCGCCTGTGCCGGGACATCACCGCCTTCATCCGCGACACCGAAACCCCGCTCCTGTTCCACCATTCCAGCCGGGTCTTCTATTTCGGCGCCCTGGCCGGCAAGCGCCGCGGGCTGACCTTCGATCCCGAGCTCCTCTATGCCGGCGCCATGTTCCACGATCTCGGGCTGATGCCAGCCCATAGCAGCGCGACCGAGCGTTTCGAGGTCGACGGCGCCAATGCCGCCCGCGACTTCCTGTCGAGCCGCGGCATCAATCCTGCCGACATCGACCTCGTCTGGGCGGCGATCGCGCTGCACACCACGCCAGGCATTCCCGAGCACATGCACCCCGTCATCGCCCTGGTGACGGCGGGCGTCGAGATGGACGTCCTCGGCTTGACCTATGACCAATATGGCGAGGTCGAACGCGAGGCCGTGGTCGGTGCCCATCCACGCACGCCGCATTTCAAGGAGGACATCATCCAGGCCTTCTATGACGGCATCCGGCACAAGCCCCAGACGACCTTCGGCAACGTCAAGGCGGACGTGATCGCCGACAAGGAGCCTCATTTCCAGCGAGGCAATTTCTGCTCGGTGATCCGCTGCTCACACTGGCACGGCTGAAACGGAAGCCTCCCGTGCTCGGCCGGCATGCCCTCGCCCCTATCCCGGCGAGCGGATCGTGCTATAGGGTGGGCCATCAACTCCAAAAGCAAAGGCGCGTTTCGGCGCAAGCGCTTCTTTGCTGTGGCTCTCTCTTGCAACGCGTCCTTGCGATTGTTGGTGATCCATCCATCGCAAGCCGCCCAGGTACCCGCCCGTCCCATGCTCGTTCTCGGCATCGAAACCACCTGCGACGAAACCTCCGCCGCCATCGTCGCACGCAACCAGGACGGCGAGGGCGAGATTCTGTCCAATGTCGTGCTGTCGCAGATCGCCGAGCACGCCGCCTATGGCGGGGTGGTGCCGGAAATCGCCGCGCGCGCGCATGTCGAGGTGCTCGACCACATCATCGAGCAGGCCCTGGAAGAGGCCAATGTCCGCTTCGACAGGCTCGACGGCATCGCCGCCGCCGCCGGGCCTGGCCTGATCGGCGGGGTGATCGTCGGCCTCACCACCGCCAAGGCCCTGGCGCTTTCACTCGGCAAGCCGCTGGTCGCGGTCAACCATCTGGAGGCGCATGCGCTGACCCCGCGCCTCACCGACCAGGTCACCTTCCCCTATCTGCTGCTGCTCGCTTCCGGCGGACACACCCAGCTTCTGGCCGTGCGTGGCCTCGGCGACTATGTCCGACTCGGCACCACCATCGACGACGCCATCGGCGAGGCCTTCGACAAGACCGCCAAGATGCTGGGGCTGGGCTATCCCGGCGGCCCCGCCGTCGAGGCGCAGGCGATGAGCGGCGATGCCGCCCGCTTCGCCTTTCCCCGGCCGCTGCAGGGACGGCCGGATCCGAATTTCTCGCTGTCGGGCCTGAAGACGGCGGTCCGGCTCGAAGCCGAAAGGCTGGCGCCGCTCGCCGCCAAGGATATCCGCGACCTCTGCGCCTCCTTCCAGGCGGCGGTGGTGGACATGGTGGTCGACCGCACGCGCGTGGGTCTGCGACGATTCCGCGAAACCGCCGGACAGTCCCCCAGCGCCCTGGTGATCGCGGGCGGCGTTGCCGCCAATCTCGCCATCCGGCGCGGGCTGCAGCGCCTCGGCGCGGAAACGGGCCTGCGCATCGTGATGCCACCGGCCGCTTTGTGCACCGACAATGGCGCCATGATCGCCTGGGCGGGCGCCGAGCGCCTCTCGGCCGGCATCACCGACGGCCTCGACGTAAGTCCCAGGGCGCGCTGGCCGCTCGATCCCAACGCACCGGGCGCGGGCAAGCAGGGCCTCGGCAAGGCCGGCATCGGCAAGGGAGCCAAGGCTTGAGCGGCTCCGGTTTCAAGAGCATCGGGGTGATCGGCGCCGGCGCTTTCGGTGCCGCGCTCGCCTGTGCGGCCGCACGGGCCGGCCGTCATGTCGGCCTGTGGGGCCGTGATGCAGCGGCCATGGCCGAGTTGGCACAGACGCGCCGGCTGCCGAGGCTCGATGGCGTCGGCCTGCCCGAAGCCATCCATCCCACCGCCGATCTTGCCGAGGCCGCGCGCGCCGATGCCCTGATCCTGGCGGTGCCGACCCAGGCCCTGCGCCACGTCTGCGGGCGGCTGGCCGGCACGGTCGCGGCCAATACGCCGCTCATCCTGGCTGCCAAGGGCATCGAGCGCTCCAGCGGTGAATTCGTCTCGCAGATCGCCGCCGAGATCCTGCCGGGCTGCGTTCCTGCCGTGCTCTCCGGACCGGGCTTTGCCGCCGACATCGCCAAGGCCTATCCGACGGCCCTGACGCTGGCCTGCGCCGACGGCTCCCTCGGCGAGCGTCTTGCCAGGGCCATCGGGTCGCCGACCTTCCGGCTCTACCACACGGACGATATGCGGGGCGTGGAGATCGGCGGGGCTGCCAAGAACGTGCTGGCCATCGCGGCCGGCATCGCCGCCGGGCGCGGTTTCGGCGAGAGCACGGTGGCCGCCCTCCTCGCCCGCAGCTTCGCCGAACTCACGCGCTTCGGCCTTGCCTTCGGCGCCCGCCCGGAGACGCTGGCAGGCCTGTCCGGCCTCGGCGATCTCATCCTCACCGGCACCTCCTCGCGCTCGCGCAACCGGCGCTTCGGCGAAGAGCTCGGCAAGGGCATCGGCCTGGAAACGGCCATCGCCGATGTCGGCCTGGCCGAGGGCGTCTGGACCGCCCCGATCCTGGCGCGCATGGCGGCGGACAGGCACGTCGACATGCCGATCGCCACCGCGGTCGCCGCTCTGGTGGCCGGCAAGGCCAGCGTCGACCAGGCCATCAAGCAATTGCTGTCGCGCCCGCCGCGCGCGGAGTGATCCTCTCAACAAACTGGAGACTGACATGACCCTGAAGCGTATCGGCGCCGGCAACCGCATGAGCGACGCCGTCATCCATGGCGACAAGATCCACCTGTCCGGCTATGTCGCCGAGACCGCGGTCGGCAAGTCGGTCAAGGAGCAGACCGCCGACATCCTCGCCCAGATCGACGAGACGCTGCGTGAGGCCGGTACCGACAAGACCAAGGTGATCAAGGCCAATATCTGGCTCACCGACATCGGCACCTGGGCCGAGATGAACGAGGCCTGGGACGCTTGGGTGGTTGCCGGCCAGGCCCCGGCCCGCGCCACGGTGGAAGCCAAGCTCGCCGGCCCCGGCCTCGACGTCGAGATCATGGTCGAAGCGGCGCTGTAAGAAATCTAAGCTGCCTTCCCCGCCCCGCGGGGAAGGCCTCTCCATACCACTCTCAACTTCGCGCTCTCGGATGGGCCGACTGGTAGACCCGCATCAATTCGGTCGCATCGACCTTGGTGTAGATCTGCGTGGTCGACAGGCTCGCATGGCCGAGCAGTTCCTGGATGGAACGCAGGTCCCCCCCGCGCCCGAGCAGATGGGTGGCGAAGGAATGGCGCAGCGCATGGGGCGTGGCGCTGTCCGGCAGGCCGAGCGCACCGCGCAGATGCTGCATGGCATATTGGATGATGCGGGGCGATAGGGGCCCCCCGCGTGTGCCCACAAAGAGCGGATCGTCCGGCCCACCCGGGAAGGGTAGGATTTTCAGATAATCCTCCACCGCCCGCGCCACCGGCGCGATCACGGGCACCGAGCGCATCTTGTTGCCCTTGCCGATGACGGTGAGACTGTCGCGCCCGCTGACCGGCGCATCCTTGCGCGTCAAGCCGAGCGCTTCGGAAATGCGCAAGCCCGCCCCGTAGCACAGCGCCAGCACGGCAGCATCGCGCGCCAGAATCCAGGGTTCGCGCGCCTCCCCCATGCGCGTATCGGCCGAGGCCACCTTGCGGGCGGCCTCGGGGGCGAGCGGCTTGGGCAGGCTCTGCGGCAGCTTGGGCCCGCGCACGGCCGACAGCGCCGCACTGGCGCCATGGCCCTGGCGCTCGAGGAAACGGGCGAAAGCCCGCGTCGCCGCCAACGCTCGCATCAGCGAGCGAGGTTTCAGGCCATCGGCCCGGCGCGCGGCCAGGAAGGCCCTGACGTCGCGAGGCGCAAGGGAGGCGATGTCATCCAATCCCGGCGGCTCACCGAAATGGCCGGTCAGGAAACGCAGGAAGGTGGTGACGTCGCGGTCATAGGCTTCCACCGTCTTGGGGCTCATGCGCCGCTCGACGGCGAGATAGGCAAGCCATTGCACCTTGGCGGCGGCAAGGTCGGAGGCAGCGACGAGGATTGGCAGCGAAGCGTTCATGCCGCCAGTGTGGCGCAAAATAATGAGCAGAAGGTTTGCACTGGTTTGCCTGCTGCCACGACGCTCCGCAATGTGCCATTGCTCAAAATTCGCATGGAGTCGGGGGTCGAGCTTCGATCCGGTTTCAGTTGAAACCGCTACGGAAAGGCGTAGAATCAACAATGTACAAGTATCGCGGCCTAGGCATTTCGCATGTCATTCCAATCTCTGCCGCCTGAAATCTCCCGCCTCTTGACCAATCGCGAGCGCATTCTCTGGAGTGGAAGGCCCAAGCAGGGCCTGATGCTGCGCAGTTCGGATGCAGCCTTCATCCCATTCAGTTTGATGTGGGGTGGATTCGCCATCTTTTGGGAAACCACTGCGGTGATGTCCGGCGCCCCGTTCTTCTTCAGGCTCTGGGGCATTCCCTTCGTGCTGGTCGGTCTCTACCTGATCGCCGGACGCTTCTTCGCGGATGCGTGGGAACGAGGGAAAACGGCCTACGTCGTCACCAATGAGCGCGTGCTCATCGTCGGCGGACTTCTCAAGCGCACCGTTACGTCGCTCGAACTGCGGACCTTGCCGGAAATGTCGCTTTCCCTTGCTGGTGATGACAAGGGCACCTTGACCTTCGGCACGGGCTCGAATGCCACCTGGGGCCGCCTTCGATTTGGCAACCAGACCTCGCCCCCGCCCCCACCGCAATTCGAGGGCATTCCCAATGCCGCAAAGGTGATGGCATGCATTCGTGACGCGCAGGCGGCCTTGCTGAACCCGATCGCTCGGGCGAGCTGACGACCCAAACCTGCGTGCGGGGAATCCTGATTTCCTCTCCACTTCCTCCTCTGCGACACCCCAGCCAGTGCGGATCGACTGGCATCGGAGAAGACTGCATGTCGGATCTGTTGTCGCCTTCCATGCCTCCGGAAATGGCGCCGCTACTGGGCAATGAAGAGTTTCTGTGGGCCGGCAAGCCGAAAGAAGGTCTGATGTTCAGGAAGTCGGACTGGCTCGCCATTCCCGTCAGCCTTGTCTTCCTCGGAATGGCCCTGAGGCCTTACTGGGATGCCCGCGGCAGGACGATGAATCCGGTGGAGATGGCCGCCTTGGCGATCTTTGCCACGCTTGGCGTCTATTTGCTGGTCGGGCGCTTTTTCATCGATGCCTATGTGCGTCGGGACATGGTCTATGCCCTGACCACGCACCGCGCCCTGATCATCGGTGGCTTCTTCAGTCGAAAAGTGCTGTCGATCGACCTCAGGACCTTGCAGCAGACCGCCCTCACGCAAAGACGCGACGGCCTGGGCACCATCACCTTCGGCCCGGATGGCGGCCTCAACTCCTTGCTGGCCGGCGGTTTTTGGATCGGCGGCGTCTGGATCGACCTCATGGGCTGGCTTCGCCAAAAGCCGCAGGACGGCAGGCCCGGTCATTTCGATCGGGATGAGGACCCGCCCCCTCCCGAGCCGGCGCGGTTCGAGGCGATTCCCGATGCCGCAATGGTGATGGCGAAGATCCAGCAGGCCCAGGCGGCACTCGCCGCGCCGCCTGAAGCCCCGAATGCCGGCTCACCGGGGATCACGCCGGCATGGCAGCTCCCTCGATAGGCCTGTTCCTCACTCTCCCGCCACCAGCGCCGGGGTCGCGGCCGGAGCCGCAGCCGCCGCCTCGCGTTCGCTCGACCATACCAGCACCAGCATGCACAGGCTGGAGAGGCCGAGATAGCCGCAGGCAAGCGGGAAGATGGTGCCGTCATAGGCTTCGCCGATCACCGCCCCGATCACCGCGCCCATCAGCGTGGTGACGCAGCCGATGAAGGAGGAGGCGGTGCCGGCGATGTCGCCCACCGGTTCCATCGCCAGCGCGTTGAAATTCGGCATTGTGAGGCTGAGCAGGAAATGCGCCACGCCCATGACGATGCCGAAATAGATCAGCGGCGGCCGGCCCTGGAACAGCACGGCGAGACCGAGCAGCACCATCGCCATCAGCCAGAAGCCGACCATGCCGAAGCGTGACAGCCGGTGCATGCCGAGCCGCTTCACCAGCCGGGAATTGGCGAAGGAGGCCAGGCCCATGCAGATGGCGATCAGCGCGAAGGCCAGCGGGAAGAGCGGGCCGAGCTTGTAGATGTCGGTCTCGAAGATCTGCTGGGACGAGCCGAGATAGGTCATCAGGCAGCCCATGGCGAGCCCCATCGCCAGCATGTTGGCGAAGGAGGCGCGCGTGGTCACCACCCGGCGCATGCCGCTGGCGACGGCGGGCAGCAACAGCGGCCGGCGATATTCGGGATGCAGCGTCTCGGGCATGCGCAGGCCGAACCAGAACACCACCACCAGCACCAGGCCCAGCATGCTCATGAAAATGGTGCGCCAGTCGCCCAGCATCAGGAAGGCGCTCCCCGTGGCCGGTGCGATCACCGGCACGATGATGAAGATCATCAAGGTGAGCGACATCACCCGTGCCATCTCGCGGCCCTCGTAGCGGTCACGCACGATGGCGATGGAGAGCACGCGGGCCGAACCGGCGCCGAGGCCCTGGATGGCGCGGGCGGCCAGCAACACCTCGTAGCTGGGGGCGAAGATCGCCAGGAGCGTGCCGGCGGTATAGATGCCCAGGCCGATCATCAGCACCTTGCGGCGTCCGATCGAATCGGAGATCGGCCCCCAGGCCAGCTGCATGATGGCAAAACCCGCCATATAGGCGGTGATGATCAGCTGCATGCGGTTGGCGTCGGCAATGCCGAATTCCGACCGCACGGCGGAGAAGGCTGGCAGGAGATTGTCGATGGAGAGGGAACTGAGCCCCATCATCAGGGCAATCACGAGAACAAACTCGGCAAAGGACGGCTGGGGTTCCCGCCGCACGGCAGGCTCCAGCGCCGTGCCGGCAACAGGACGGGGCATGGAAAACTCGGAAATGTGAAAATCTATAACCGGCGGGGCAATAAAGCGGCGCTCAGATGATCGTTCTTTAACATATCAATCGTGACGAAAAGGTGATTTTTTCGCCACAGAGGGCAAATATTTCAAGTGAATTGACGAATTTTGGGGTTGGCGAGCGCGCATCGGCTCCTTGGTCCTCCGGTGCGCGATGCAGCATGAGCCGTTGGCTCCCAGGCGGACCAAACCAGGTGCTTGATCCGGGAACCTCACGACAGAAAAAGCGCCTTACCGGAACCCGGTCCCGGATCTCAGCTGCACCATTGCGTGCCGCGGCGCGTCCGGGATGACGCGATGGATTCGCCCTGCCCGCTGCGGCGGAAATCGGAGGGCGACATGCCGGCGATCCTGCGGAAGCTCTTGTTGAAGCCCGAGAGGGAGCCGAAGCCCGACTCCATCGCCACGCTGAGGATGTTGCCGTCGCCGCTGATCAGGCGCGCCTGCGCATAGGACAGGCGCAGCAGGCTGACATAATCGTTCAGCGTCATGCCCGTGCATTTCTTGAACAGGCTCATGGCGTATTTGGGATGGAGGTCGGCGGCCGCCGCGATGTCGGCGCTGTCGATGTCGTCGAGGAAATTGTCGGCGATGAAGTCGCACAGGCTGCGCACATGGCGCAGCGCCTGCGGATCGGCGGCGCCGGCCTGGCCGACATGGGCATCGAGGCTCGGCACCAGGGCGTAGGGTTCGAAACGCACCCGCTCCAGCCGCAGCAACAATTCGCTCACCGCATGTTGGGCACGCACCATATCGCCGGAGCGTGTGTAGCCGTTCCAGCGCGCGAAATTGGCGCCATCCGAAGGGTCCGTCTCGCGGATGAGCAGGGTGGCACCCGCCATCAGCCGGGCCGGCACCTCCGGGGGCAGGCGCAGCCGGAAGAAATGCACCAGCGGCAGATGCGCGCCGGCATAGATGGCGTCGTCGGAGGCATCGTCCATCTGATGCGGCAGGCCACCCCAGAACAGCACCATGTCGCCGGCCGCCAGCCTGAGCTCGTAGCCGGCCATGCGGTAATGCACCCAGCCCTGGACGATGAAGTTCACCTCGACCTGGGCGTGCCAGTGGGGCGAGAGCATGATGCGCGGCGTATTGTGGAAGGTCTGCAGCACCGTCGGCAGGTTTTCGACGCTGTTGGCCGTCGGCTGATAATAGGAGCGTTCCTGCATCTTACTTTCAGGCAAGTCCATCTTCCCTTTATCGCAGACAGACCGTGCTGCCTGCCTAAAGTAGCTTCCCGCCACACAAGAGCAAATGAAAAGGGGAGGAATGGAATGCGCAAGACGATCGGCTGCGCCGCGCTGGCACTCGCCGCGGGGCTTCACGCCACGGCCGCCTCGGCTCAATCGGGAGAAATCCGGGTCTGGAGCTGGGATATCGCCGCCGCCTCGCTGAAAGCCAATATCGAAGGCTTCAACAAGCAATATCCCAATGTGAAGGTCACGGTGGAGGATCTCGGCAACGCCCAGGTCTTCTCCAAGACCCAGGCCGGCTGCGCCGCCGGCGGGGCGGGCCTGCCCGATGTCGTCTCGATCGAGAACTACAAGGCGGAGAGCTATTGGAACCAGTTTCCCGACTGCTTCGCCGATCTCAAGCCGCTCGGCTATACGCCGGAGATCGCCGGCAAGTTCGCCGATTTCAAGCGGGCGGAACTGGAAAAGGGCGAGGCCGCCTATGCCATGCCCTGGGATTCCGGCCCGGTCGTGATGTATTACCGGCGGGATTTCTACGAAAAGGCCGGCGTCGACCCGGCAAGCATCAAGACCTGGGATGATTTCGTCGCCGCCGGCAAGAAGATCGCCGCCGCCAATCCCGGCGTGACCATGAGCGCGACCGACCTCGACGGCGACGGCACCACCGAATGGTTCCGCATGGTCGGCAACGAGCAAGGCTGCAACTATTTCTCCGCGGATGCGAGCGCCGTCACGGTTAATGCCCCCGCTTGCATCGCCGTCTACGACAAGCTCAAGCAACTCAAGGACACGGGCACCATCATCTCGGCCGGCTGGTCCGACAAGATCCAGGCGCTCAAGGCCGGCAAGGTCGCCACCATCATGTTCGGCGGCTGGTACGAAGGCACGATCCGCACCAACGCGCCCGAGCTCGCCGGCAAATGGGGTGTCTACCGCATGCCGAGCCTGACGGCGGACGGCCCGCGCGCCGCCAATATCGGCGGCTCGTCGCTGGCGATCCCGGCCGGCTCGAAAAACAAGGAAGCGGCCTTCGCCTTCGTCAAATACGCCCTCTCCACCAATGAAGGCCAAGTCACCATGCTCAAGGCCTATGGCTTGGTGCCCTCGCTGAACTCGGCGCTGGAGGACCCCTATGTGAAGCAGGGCCAGCCCTATTGGGGCAACCAGGCGATCTGGACCGACATTCTCGCCACCCTGCCGAAGATCAAGTCGACCCACGGCACCGCCTTCCTCAACGATGCCGAGGCGGCGCTGAAGACGGTGCAGACCAAATTCCTGGGCGGGGGCTACCCCGATGCCAAGGCGGCGCTCGACGATGCCGCCAACCAGATCTCGTCGGCCTCGGGGTTGCCGGTGGCGCAGTAGCGGGGAAGATCGTGACCTGCCTTCTCCCCTTGCGGGAGAAGGTGCCCCGAAGGGGCGGATGAGGGGAGAAACGCATCCCCTGTTGGTTGATCGCCAACACCCCTCATCCGTCGTCGCTTCGCAATGCCACCTTCTCCCGCAAGGGGAGAAGGTTGATCGCGCCTCATTCTGCTTGGCCTCCGGTCATCCCCCCTCCCTCGTGGAGAACACTGATGCAACGACACAATCGCGCGGCCTATGGCTTCCTGACGCCTTATCTGGCGATCTTCCTCGCCTTCTGGATCTGGCCGATCATCTCCTCCTTCATCATATCCCTGCATCAGACGCGGGTGTCGCCCTGGGTGTTCAGGCCGGCGGCCAATTGGGGACGGCTGATCTCCGATCCCGCCTTCTTCAACGCCCTGAAGAACACGCTGATCATCCTGGTCATCCAGGTGCCGGTGATGATCGGTCTCGCCACCGTGATCGCCGTCTTCCTCAATTCACCCCTGCTCAAGGCCAAGGGCCTGTTCCGCTTTGCCTTCTTCGCTCCCGTCGTGGTGGGCGAGGTCGCGTATTCGGCCGTCTTCCGCCTGATCTTCGCCCAGGATTTCGGCGTGGTGAACAAGCTGCTCGCTTCGATCGGGCTGCCCGCGATCGACTGGCTCTCCAATCCGACGGCCGCGCTGGCGCTGGTGATGATCGCCCTGACCTGGCGCTGGACGGGCTACAACGCCATCATCATCCTCGCCGGCCTGCAGTCGATACCGGGCGACGTCTATGAGGCGGCCACGCTCGACCGCGTTTCCAAGCTCCGCCAGTTCTTCCACATCACCCTGCCGCTCCTGAAGCCGGTGATCACCTTCTGCGTCATCCTCTCGATCTCCGGTACCATGCAGCTCTTCACCGAACCCTTCCTGATCACCAATCATGGCGGGCCGGGCGGGGCCACGGAAACGCTTGGCCTGCTGCTCTACCGCCAGGCCTTCCTCTCCGGCAATGTCGGCTACGCCTCCGCCATCGCCTACACCATCGCGGCCCTCGCGGTGATCGTCTCGCTGGTCCAGCTGCGCCTGTCGAGGGAGCCGCGATGACCCGCTCCAACCGCCAAAGGCTCAACGCCGTCATCCTGCACGCCCTGATCGTGCCGATGGCCCTCGTCTGGCTGTTTCCGCTCTGGATGATGGGCGTGTTCGCCACCATGCCCGATTACGGCATCTACGCGCCGGGCCTGTCGTTCTGGTTCGGCACCGATTTCCTCGACAATCTCGCCAATCTGCAGCGGACGACCAACTTCCTGCATGCCATGACCGTTTCCGTCGTGGTCGGGCTCGCCTATACCGTGCTCTCGGCCGGACTGACGGCCATGGCCGGCTGGGCCCTTGCCCGCTACCGCTTCCATGGCCGGGGCGTGGTGCTCGCCATCATCCTGGGCACGATCTCCCTGCCCTTCTTCGTGGTGATCATCCCGCAATTCATCCTGGTGGCGCGCGACCTCGGCATGGCCAACAGCTGGTTCGGCCTGATCGTGCCGCCCCTGTTCAATTCGCTGGGCGTGCTGTTCATGCGCCAGGCCTTCACCATGATGCCGGCGGAACTCTTCGATGCGGCGCGCGTGGAAGGCGTCAGGGAATGGCGCATCTTCCTGTTCGTGGCGCTGCCGCTGGCGCGGCCGACCCTGGCGGCGCTCTGCATCATCCTCTTCCTGACGAGCTGGAACAATTATCTGTGGCCGCTCCTGATCGCCGGCGACAAGGCGATGTTCACCGCGCCCGTAGCGCTGGGCAGCCTGATCGGCCTCTCCAATGTGAGCTGGGGCGGCATCATGGCCGGGGCCGTGCTGCTGACCGCTCCGATGCTGGCCGTCTTCCTCCTCCTGCAGCGCCACTTCATCGCCGGCATCGCCGCCGGCGCCGTGAAATAAACAAAAGAAGGGCGACCGACATGGCAGGCCTCACGCTCCGTTCCGTGGTCAAGCGCTTCGGCAATTTCGAGATCATCCACGGCGTCGACCTCGATATCGCCGACGGCGAATTCGTGGTCTTCGTCGGCCCTTCGGGCTGCGGCAAATCCACCTTGCTGCGCATGATCGCCGGGCTCGAGGACATTTCCGGCGGCGAGATCAGCATCGGCGGCCAGGTGGTCAACGAGGTCGAGCCCGCCGATCGCGGCATCGCCATGGTGTTCCAGTCCTACGCCCTCTATCCGCATATGACGGTGGAGCGAAACCTCTCCTTCGGCCTCAGGATGAACGGCAACCCCAAGGCCGATACCGACCGGCGGGTCAAGCGGGCCGCCGAAATCCTGCGCATCACCGATCTCATGCAGCGCCGGCCCAAGCAGCTCTCGGGCGGCCAGCGCCAGCGCGTGGCGATTGGCCGGGCAATCGTGCGCGATCCCAAGGTCTTCCTGTTCGACGAGCCCCTGTCGAATCTCGACGCCGAATTGCGGGTGCAGATGCGGGTGGAGATCGCGAGACTCCACCGCGAACTCGGCGTAACCATGATCTACGTCACCCATGACCAGACCGAGGCGATGACCCTGGCCGACAAGATCGTGGTGCTGCGCGGCGGCAATGTCGAGCAGGTCGGGCGTCCGCTCGAGCTCTATGAGGATCCCGCCAACCGCTTCGTCGCCGGCTTCATGGGCAGCCCCAAGATGAACTTCCTGGCGGGCCGCGTCGTCGCGGCGGAACAGGGCAGCGTGACGGTCGAACTGCTCAACCAGAAAGGCGCGCGCCTTGCCGTGCCGCTCGCCGGTTCGGCGCCGGCATCCGGCAGCGACGTCGCCATCGGCATCCGGCCCGAACATTTCGGACCGGCGGGCAGCGGCGACGCCGATCTCACCGTCGAGGTCGACATGGCCGAGCATCTGGGCGCCACCTCCTATGTCTATGCCGGCACCGCCTCCGCTGAACCGCTGATCATCCAGCGCGACGATTCCCGCCAATGGGCCGAGGAACGCCGCCTCACCGTCGCCATCCCCCGCCACCGCTCCCTGCTGTTCGCCAAGGACGGCCAGCGCCTGCGCTGAGCCCAATCCCTTTTCCTTTCAAGCTTTCGGAAAGACTGACATGACCGAGAAAGACAAGATCCGCTGGGGCATCATCGGACCCGGCGCCATCGCCAAGGCCTTCGTCGCCGGCCTCGGCGACTCCGACAGCGGCATCCTCGCGGCGATCGGCACCCGTGATCCCGAGAGGCCGGGCCTTGCCGAAGCCTTCCCCGGCGCCCGCATCCATAAGGGCTACGAGGCCCTGCTGGCCGACCCCGGGATCGACGCCGTCTATATCGCGCTCCCCCATCCCGGCCACGCGCAATGGGCGATCAAGGCGGCCGAGGCCGGCAAGCATGCGCTGGTGGAAAAGCCGCTGGCCCTGACCGCCTTCGAGGCCGACGCCATGATGCATGCCGCCCGCAAGGCCGGCACCTTCCTCGGCGAGGGCTTCATGTACCGCCAGCATCCCCTCACCCTGAAGCTGGTGGAGCTGGTGCGCTCCGGCACGATCGGCGAGGTCCGGCTGATCCGCTCGAGCTTCGGTTTCGCCATGCCGGAATTCAAGCCCGAACACCGGCTCTATGCCAACGACCTGGCGGGCGGCGGCATCCTCGATGTCGGCTGCTATCCCGTCTCGATGGCACGGCTCATCGCCGGCGCCGCCGTCGGCAAGGATGTCCTGGAACCGGACAGCGTCGTCGGCAGTGGCCATCTCGGGCAATCCGGCGTCGATGAATGGGCCTCGGCCCTGCTGCATTTCCCGGGCGGCATCCTCGCCGACGTGTCCTGCTCGATCTCGCTGAAGCAGGACAATGTGCTGCGCGTCTTCGGCACCAAAGGCAGCATCGAAGTTGCGGATTTCTGGTTCGGCAGCGGCCTCACGGGCGGCACCAAGGAGATCCGCATCGTCAGGCCCGACGGTACGGCCGAGACGGTGAAGGTCGAGGAGACACGGCATCTCTATTCCTTCGAGGCCGACGCCGCGGGCAAGGCCATTCGCGAAGGCCGCCAGGAATTCGCCTGGCCGGGCATGAGTTGGGCCGACAGCCTCGGTTCGCTCAAGGTGCTCGACAAATGGCGGCAGGCGATCGGACTCGAATACGGCATCGAGAAGCCGGAGCGGCGGACATCGACGCTCAAGGGCACGCCGCTCCGGCAAGGCAGCGGGCCGATACCTCGGCGCTCCATTCCCGGCCTCGAACCGGCCGCCTCCGCCGTGGCGCTCGGCTTCGAGGATTTCAGGAGCTTCTCCAGCGCCGCCATCCTGCTCGACGCCTTCTTCGAGAAGGGCGGCAATCTGTTCGACACCGCCTTCGTCTACGGCGCCGGCATCACCGAAAAGCTGTTCGGCGAATGGCAGACATCGCGGGGCGTGCGCAAGCAGAGCGTGGTGATCGGCAAGGGCGCGCATACGCCGCTCTGCCGCCCCGAATTCATCGGCCAGCAGCTCACCCAATCGCTCGAACGGTTGAAGACCGACCATGTCGACGTCTATTTCATGCATCGCGACAATCTCGACGTGCCGGTCGGCGAGTTCGTCGATGCCATGGATGCCGAGGTTAGGGACGGCCGCATCCGTGGTCCGTTCGGCGGCTCGAACTGGACGCGCGAGCGCTTCGACGAGGCGGTCGCCTATGCCGACAGGGCGGGCAAGCAGAGGCCGGGCGCCCTGTCCAACAATTTCGCCCTCGCCGAGATGCAGGACGTGATCTGGGCTGGCTGCGTCTCGGCCTCGGACGACGAGTGGAAGGCCTGGCTCGCCGCGCGCCAGGTCCCCAATTTCGCCTGGTCGAGCCAGGGACGCGGCTTCTTCACCGATCGGGCCGGGCGGGACAGGCACGAGGACAAGGAACTCGTCAGGGTCTGGTATTCCGAGCGCAATTTCGCGCGCCGGGACCGGGCGATCGAACTGGCGCGCCGGCTCGGGAAGAGGCCAATCCATGTCGCCCTCGCCTATGTGCTGGCCCAGCCTTTCCCCTCGGTGCCGCTGATCGGCCCGCGCACGCTCAGCGAGCTCGACGACAGCCTCGAGGCCTTCGACATCGCGCTGACCCCGGAAGAGGTCGCTTGGCTCGATCGGGGGTAGAGGCCGCGATAGCAGCTTATGAGGAAGGGCGCGCCGCCGACCACCCCTTCTCCCCCGTTCTGACGGGGAGAAGGCCGGAATGAGGGGCAGCGCAACGCGTAGAAAACTGAACTCTGCGAAGCCCCTCACCCTTACCCTCTCCCCGCAAGTGGCGGGGCGAGGGGGGCTTGACCGTCGCGGCCTCACGTCGCCTTCATCACCCAGCCAATCCTTCATTCTGTTCCCGCGACAGCCAGAATTGCCCTCCGCGTGCCAGCGCGCACGGCGGGCTCGCCAAGGGACCGATAAGGTCTCGGCAAGTTTTCAGCCGAGCCAGGATCCCGCCATGGTCGCCCTTCCGCAACGCAGTGTGCCCACCTATGCCGACAGCCTCGCCTTCGAGGCCAAGGCGATGGCCTTGCGGGGCCTGCGCTTCCTGAGCGAGAAATTCACGGCCGAACCGGTGATCCGCCATGGCCGCTCGAGCCGGCTGGCCGCCGCGCCGGTACTGGGCCGGGCCAGTTCGCCGCTATGGACCAATCTCGCCGGGGCCAGGGATCGCGAGCTCACCGCCGGCAAGGTGCAGAATCTGCGCATGGCCCTGAAAGGACTGGACGGCGTCGAAGTACCGGCCGGCGCGGTGCTCAGCTTCTGGAAGCAGGTCGGCCGGGCCAGCCGGGCGCGCGGCTACGTGCCAGGCCGTGAGCTGCGCGAAGGCTGCCTGATCGCCAGCGTCGGCGGTGGCCTCTGCCAGCTCTCCAACGCCCTTTACGAAGCCGCCCTCGCAGCCGGGCTCGAGATCGTCGAACGCCATGCCCATAGCCGCGTGGTCCCCGGTTCGCGTGCCCAGCTCGGCCGCGACGCTACGGTGTTCTGGAACTATGTCGACTTCCGCATCCGCAGCCCCCACGCCTTCCGCATCGAAGCCACGATGAGCCGGGACAGGCTGGAGATCGTCCTGCGCGGCCATGGCCGCGCCAACGCCACCGACCTGCCGACGGAAACGCCGCCGGCGGGGCCGACGGTGCATGACTGCACCCAATGCGGCCAGGAAAACTGCCATCGCAACGATCCCGAGCGCCCCCTTCGCCCCAGTGTGCCGACGGCCTGGCTGGTCGATGCCTGCTGGCCGGAATTCGCGGCCCTGCTGAAGCAGAGGGCCGCCAGCGAGGATGCCCTGTTCCTTCCCTCCCGCCGCCTCGGCGCCGCGCGCTATAACTGGCCGGCCGGCGCTGTCGGCAGCGAGACCACGGCCACCATCGCCACGCTGCGCCGCTCGCTCGCCCTGCGGGGCGCCACCGGCGGCAGCCTGCAGGCGAAGGCGCTGCAGGGCGATGCCCGCCTCGCCGCCGCCTATGCCGCGAAACTGTCGCACCGGCATACGCATCTGGTTGTCTCGCAGAACCTGCTGCCGCATCTGTGGCTGTCGGGCGCCTTGCAGGGCCGCAGCTTCGAGGTGCTGATGGAACGCCTGCCGCTTGCCGTGCTGCAGGCAAGGCTCGATGCCGCCGCTGTACGCCATCCCGAAAGCCCGACCCTGGCGGATTTCCGCGCGCCGGAAGCGATCGTGGCGGCCGAAAGCAACGCCCTGGCCGCGGCCGACCGGCTGCTGACCCCGCATGCGGAGATTGCCTCACTCGAACCGTTCAGAACCCACCTGCTCGATTGGTTTCCCGCCCGGCCGCTCCCGGCCGTGAAGGGGGCCTGCACCCTGCTGTTTCCCGCCTCGGCCCTCGGCCGCAAGGGCGCCTATGCCCTGCGCGAGGCGCTCTACGGCCTGCCCGTCGAGCTTGCCGTGAAGGGTCAGGCGCGTGAGAGCCTCGGCTTCTGGGGCAACATGCCTGTCCGCCTGCTGGCGCCGGGCGAAACGCCCGCCACCCTCGCCGGGGTGGTGCTGCCGGCTCTGGTCGAGCACCAGCCGCGCCTGCTCCTGGCCGCCCTTGCCGCCGGCCTGCCCGTGATCGCCACGCCGGCCTGCGGCCTTCACGCGCGTCCCGGCCTCACTTTGGTGCCGGAGGACGACCCGACTGCCCTGCGCTCGGCCATCGCGGCGCTGCTCGGCTGAGACAGGGCAGCGGGCGGAGCTAGATCGGCTCTACGCCATGCCTGGCCAGGGCTTCGTCCTGCGGGGCCGGCACCCGGCCCATCCGCTTTGCCCACAATGCGGTCAGGATCGGTACCAGGATCGCGGTCACCAGGCAGGCGGTGGCCACCAGGGCGGTGGCCGCCGGCACCACCGGCTTGAAGCTCGGGATCATCTCGCCGATCAGCGTCGGGTTGGCGATCGCCGCCCCGGCCGTGCTGGAGGCCGCCAGTCCGGCCGTGCCGTTGCCGCCGCCGATGAGCCTATCGGCCAGCATCAGGGGAATGCCGGTGATCACGATCACCCCGAGGCCGAGCAGTACGCCGGCAAAGCCGCTCTGCGCGATGACCTTGAGGTCGATGCCGTTGCCGAGGGCGAAGCCGAAGAACGGGATCAGCGGATGCACGCAGCGCCCGAACAGTTCGCGCAGGTCGCGATCGAGATTGCCGAGGGCGAAGCCGATCAGGAAGGGCAGCACGGCGCCGACGAACAGGCGCGGCTCGAACACCGCCACGCCGGAGGCACCGAGGATGAGCATGCTGACCAGCGGCCCCGATTCGACCGACATCAGCACAAAAGCGCCGGCTTCCTCCTTGGTGCCGTATTGCTGCATCACCGCGGCGTAGAGACCGCCATTGGTCATGTCCATCGAGGCGGTGATCGCCAGCACCGACAGCCCTGCGAACAGGCCGGAGGTGATGCCGCCATCGGGAATGAACTGTGCCGCGATCATGGTGGCGACCCAGGCCACCAGGATCTTGGTGACCAGGAGCGTGCCCGATTTACGCAGCACCACGCCGGTCGCCCTCAGGTCGATGGTCGCCCCCATGCAGAAGAACCAGACGGCGAGGATCGGCACGGTGCCGGTGATCAGGCCGTTGGTGAACGACCCCAGATAGCTGCCCGCCCCTGGTGAGAAGGTCTTGCACAAGGCGCCGAGCAGCAGCGGCACCAGCATCAGCCCGCCGGGAATCTTGTCGATGACCTGCAATATCTTCATGAACTGCCTCCCAGATTGTATTTTTGGCTAACGGCCAAAAGCGGCCGCTGTGCGAATTCCTTCTCCCCTTGCGGGAGAAGGTTCGTTGCGCCTTATCGGCTCGTCAGCGCGCCAGCCAGCCGCCATCCACCGGGATGGTGATGCCGTGGACATAGGCGGAGGCCTGCGAGGCCAGGAACACGGCCGCGCCGCCAAGATCGGCGGGAGCGCCCCAGCGCCCGGCCGGAATGCGCGCCAGGATCTGGCCATTGCGCTCGGCATCGGCGCGCAAAGGCGCCGTGTTGTTGGTCGCCATGTAACCGGGGGCGATCGCGTTGACGTTGATGCCCTTGGCGGCCCATTCGCAGGCAAGCAGCTTGGTCAGCCCCATCAGCCCGCTCTTGGCCGAGGTGTAGGAAGCGACGCGGATGCCGCCCTGGAAGGACAGCATCGAGGCGATGTTGATGATCTTGCCGCCGGCGGGTCTGCCGTCGGCCCTGGAGGCAAGCATGGCGCGGGCCGCCGCCTGGGCCAGGAAGAAGGCCGATTTGAGGTTGACGTCGATGACCGCGTCCCAGTCCTCCTCGGTGAAGTCGAGGGCATCGGCGCGGCGGATGATGCCGGCATTGTTGACCAGGATGTCGAGCGCACCGAAACGGTCGAGCGCCGACTGGACCACCTCGGGCAGAGGCGCCGTGGTGGAAAGGTCGGCGGTGACTGCCAGGAAGGCGCCGCCCTGCGCCTCGATCGCCGCCCGGGTTTCCTCGGCGGGGCCGCGATCGACCCCGACGATGCTGGCGCCGGCCTGTGACAGGGCGATGGCAACGGCCTGCCCGAGCCCCGTGCGCGATCCCGTCACCATCGCCACCTTGCCGGTGAGATCGAAGGGATTGGCGAAAGCCGTGTTCATCGTCGCGCCGCTCATCGCAGATCCGCCGTCGCGACCATGTCCATGTCGGCATAATCCTGGTTGTCGCCCGCCATGGCCCAGATGAAGGTATAGGCACCGGTGCCGACGCCGGAATGGATCGACCAGGGCGGCGAGATCACCGCATCGCCCTCGCCCACCACCAGATGGCGGGTCTCCTGCGGCTCGCCCATGAAATGGAAGACGCGCGCATCGGGCGCGAGGTCGAAATAGAGATAGACCTCGTTGCGCCGGTCATGGGTGTGGCAGGGCATGGTGTTCCACACCGAGCCCGGCGCCAGCGTGGTCATGCCGAAGACGAGCTGGCAGGAGTCGACCGCGCCCGGGATCAGCATCTGGTGGATGCTGCGTTCATTCGCGGTACTCTTGTCGCCAAGCTCCAGGATCCGCCCGACCGAGGCGTCGATCCGCCGCGTCGGACAGCTGCGATGGGCGGGAGCGGAGAGAAGGTAGAAGCGCGGCGGCGCGGCGCCGTCGCTGACTTCGAACACAACCTCGCCGGCCCCCATGCCGACATAGAGGGCCTCGCGCGTGCCGATGTCATGAGCTTCGCCGTCGACCCGCACGATCCCCGGCCCGCCGATATTGACGATGCCAAGCTCGCGCCGGGCCAGAAAGCTCGACTGCCCGACCTCCTTCGGCGTCTGCAGGGCCAGGGGCGCGTCGACGGGACAGGCGCCGCCGATGATCATGCGCTCGACGTGGGAATAGACCAGCTTGATGCGGCCGGCGGCGAACAGATCGGGGATCAGGAACTCGCGGCGCAGGCCCTGCGTATCCAGGCTCTTGACGGCTTCGGGGTGGCTGGCGTGGCGAATTTCGAGGGACTGGTAGGACATAGGGACTTTCTGGATTGTCGGGATCGCTGGGATGGGCCGCTTGAGAACCGGCCGCGGCTGGGGGAATCGAGGATTGTCATCCCCGGCGGGGTCGAAGACCCCGGGAAGAGGATGACAGAGCGCTGATGTACGGACAGCTTCTCACCGGAACAGCAGCGTCTCGAAGGCAGCGGAGATACCGGCGGCATCCCCGGAGAAATAGTCTGGGTTGTGATCGCGGATGGAGGCCAGGCTCCGGCGCAGGCCGTCGAGATGATGATCCATGGCGCGGCCGGCCTTCTCGGCGTCATGCGCCTCGATGGCATCGACAATGGCGCCGTGCTCCTCGACGACGCGCAGCATGCGCCCGGCCTCCGGCAGGGTCAGCCGGCGGTAACGGTCGAGCTGGGTCTTGACCTGTTGCACCATCTCCCAGGCACCGGGCCGGCCCGCCGCCATGGCGAGGGCTGCGTGAAAAGCTTCGTCCGCTTCATGAAAGGCATTGATGTCGCCAGCCCCGAGGCTCTCGCGCTGGCGCTCGATCAGGCCGCGCAGCAGGGTGACGCTGCTGCCCCGAGCCTGATGGGCGGCGGCGCGCGCCGTGGCGTGCTCGACGGCCGAGCGCACGAAGATCGCATCCGGCAGGATGGCGGCGGGAATACGGGCAACGCGC
Organism: Labrys sp. LIt4; assembly: GCF_017813775.1. Classification (NCBI taxonomy): domain Bacteria; kingdom Pseudomonadati; phylum Pseudomonadota; class Alphaproteobacteria; order Hyphomicrobiales; family Xanthobacteraceae; genus Labrys; species Labrys sp. LIt4. Next base: position 35,503 of record NZ_JAGIPY010000014.1, on the reverse strand, counting down.
GTGGCCGACCGCGCTGCGATCTCGACCAGCCCCTCGTCGGCCAGACGCAGCAGCGCCTCGCGGACCGGCGTGCGGCTGACGGCATGCGCCGCCGCGACCTCGGCCTCGGCAATCTTCTCGCCAGGCAGCCTGATCATGGAGACGATCTCGTCCCGCAGCGCCCGATGCACGGCCGCCGCCGTCGTCATGCCCGGCTGAGCCGCAAGCGGCCTCCCGCCGGTACGATCCTGGAAATGGCCAAAGGCGCTCATCGCTCTCACCATATCTGATATATCAGATATCCTAGCTATTTTCGCAGGCGGCGTCAACGGCATGGACGCCGCCCTGATAGGAGCGGGTCCCCCATCGCCTTCCGGCACGACCTCAAACATGTTCCAGGTCGCAAGAACCGGCCGCGGCACAGCAGGAAAGGGGCGTCATCCCAAGTCGCATTGGGCTCGAGCCATAGAACGTCATTGCGAGCGGAGCGAAGCAATCCAGGAGCCCCGAACTCCAAGCTTGCAGGCCTCTGGATTGCTTCGCTCCGCTCGCAATGACAGGTCGACCTCTCGCAAGTTGGGATCAACCATTCCTGGAGCGTTCCATGCGCCGTTTCTCTTTCCTCCTCGCCCTTGCCGTCTGCCTGGCAGGCCATGCTGCCCTGGCCGGCGAGCCGATCGCCACCAAGGTGTTCAACATCCCCGATCCGGGCGGCAAGCGGCCGCTGCAGGCGCGGCTGTGGTATCCGACCGCCGCCTCCGGCCCCGTGACGATGGTGGGCGGCCGGGACGGAATCTTTCCCGGCATCCAGGTCGTGGAGAATGCCCGCCCCGCAGCCGGCAGCCACCCGCTCGTCCTGCTGTCGCACGGCTTCGGCGGCAATTGGCGGAACCTGAACTGGCTGGCGGCAGACCTCGCCGGGCAAGGCTACATCGTGGCAGCGCCCGATCACCCCGGCACCACCACTTTCGACAAGCGGCCGGAACAGGCAGTCCGCCTGTGGGAACGCCCCCGCGATCTCAGCCGGGTTCTCGATGCCGTCAGCGCCGCCCCGGGCCTTGCCGGCCCCATCGAGGCGGGCCGCATCGCCGCCATCGGTCATTCCCTCGGCGGCTGGACGGTGATGGCATTGGCCGGCGGGCGGTATGACGCGGGTCGCCTTCCCGCCCTTTGTTCGCCCGCGCCTCTTTGCGAAGCGCTCACGGCTCTCGGGCTGCGCGACGGCGGGGCCGATCGCGCTAGGTTGGGCGCCGACCTCCGCGATAGCAGGATTGGCGCCGTGGTCTCCCTAGATCTTGGGCCCGCGCTCGGCTTCACGCCGGAAAGCCTGGCCGATGTCAGGATACCGGTTCTGGTGCTTGCGGCAGGAACGCCGGTTCCCGGCATCGCAGCCCTGCAGCAGGATTCAGACTATCTCGCCAAGGCGCTGCCGCAGACCACCACGCGCTATCTGCCGATCCCCGACGCCACCCATTTCAGCTTCATGCAGCTCTGCCTGCCGGGTGCGCCCGCCGCCATCGAGAGGATCGCCCCGGGCGAGAGCTTCGTCTGCCGGGACGGCGGCACGCGTGACCGAACGGCCTTGCACCGCCAGATCGGCGACGAGATCCTCGCCTTCCTGGCCCGCGTCCAGCCCTCGCGATAGGGGAAGCTAGACGCCGCCCGCCAAATCGCGGCGAGCGCGGTCCGCGGCTTCGGCATAGCGGCGCAGGGCGTGGGCTTCCGACAGGAGGCCGATGACATGGCCGGCCTCGTCCACCACCGCCAGTGCCTCGGCCTCGCAGCCCTCCATGCGCTCGGTCGCTTCCTTCAGCGTCATGCCCGCCGTCAGCACCTCGTCGCGATAGAGCGCGAGGTCCCCGACCGGACTGCCGCCATCCTGGTTCTCCGGGCTCACCTGGTAGGCATCCGCGACCCGGATCAGCCCGGCGTAGCGGTTGGTGAGGGTGTCGACGGCCACGATGTAATGGGTGGTGCCGAGCGGGTGGGCATTGCGGAAGACGACGAGCGAGGCGTCCTTGTCGACCGTCGGCGCCGGCTTGCGCATGACGCGGCCGACGGTGAGGTCGCGCGCCCAGCCGATGTCGTGGGCACTGCGGATCGCCTCGCCGCGCAGATGGAAGCGCCAGGTCGCGAAGGAATAGCCGAAGGTCTCGCGCACGGTGATGGAGGCGATGATCACCGCCAGCAGCACGGCGACGGTGAGCTGGAAGTCCCCAGTCATCTCCAGGACCAGGAAGCTCATGGTCAGCGGCCCGCCCATCACGGACGCCGCCAGAGCCGCCATGCCCGCAAGCGCGGCAGCATGGGGCGTCAGCCCGGCGGTGATCGAGAACAGATGGATGCCGCCGAGATAGAACTGCCCCACCAGCGCGCCCAGGAAGAGCGAGGCAAAGAACAGGCCGCCGCGAAAGCCCGAGCCGAGCGAGATGCAGGAGGCCATCGCCTTCAGCACGATCAGCCCGCCCAGCACCAGGAGCGGCAATTCGCTGCCGGCCAGCATCTTCACCAGCGCGCCGTGCCCCGATGACAAGACCTGCGGCGTGATCAAGGCGAGCCCGCCGACCATCACTCCGCCGAGGCCCGGCATCAGCCAGATCGGCAGGGGCAGGCGGCGAAACCCCTTTTCCGTCATGGCGACGCCGAGCATCACCAGGATGGCGACGGCGGCGCTGAACAGGCCGAGTCCGACCAGGGCCGCAAAGGAGGAGGCCTGAGGCCGGAACCCGACATTGATGACGAAGGCGTAGGAATCGATCCCAAGCAGATGGGTGACGATGGTGCCGGCGATGGCTGCGGCGGCGACGGGCGCCAGATGCGAAACGGCATAGGTGCCGATGATGATCTCGAAGGCGTAGAAGGCGCCGGTCAGCGGGGCGCTGAAGGCGCCGGCAATGGCGCCGGCCGAACCGCAGCCCACCAGCAGGCGCAGATCCGCGCGGCGCAGATGGAAGCCGAGGCCAAGCCGCGAGGCGATGCCGGAGCCGACCTGCGAATAGGCGGCCTCGAGCCCGACGGAAGCCCCAAAAGCATTGGAGATCCAGGTCTGGATCACCACGATGATGCTGCCGGTGAGCGACAGGCGCCCGCCATGCAGGGCGTTGGCCTCGATCGGATCGACCGGGCGCGGCGAGCGGGTCCGCGCCAGAACCAGGTTGAACAGGCCGAGCAGCAGGCCGCCGAGCAGCGGCATCGAGACCGCCAGGATCACCGGCAGGCCGAGAGTGCCGCTCAGCCGCTCCTCCGATTGCAGGCCGAAGAAGAGCTCATGCGCGAGCTGCGCGGTGGCGGCGACGCCGTAGACGGCCAAGCCGGCCAAGGCCCCGACCACGGCCGCGAGCGCCACCATGCCGCTCTCGCTGCGCCGCACCAGCAGGCGCATCCAGCCAGGGATGATCCGGTCGAAGGCAAGGTTGAGAGCTTGGCGGGAAAAACGCTGATTGGACATGGCAAGCTGGCCCGCCTCCGTCGGAGGCAGGAGTAAGGGGAAGGCCGATCCATCCTGTGTAGACGCTTGCCGTGAACGGCAAAAGTCCGCAAGCGACGAAAATTGGCTCGATCGGGGCGGGGAGCGTTATTCCTGCCGGCCGGGGTCATCCACCACGCGCAGATCGGTCAGCAGCATTGCCACGCTGCCGTCGGCCGCCAGGCCGAACCAGGACGGATAGGCGCCATCGCCCCAGCCGCTCGAGAACAATACGAGGGCATGGGCACCTCGGGAGACCGGCAGGGCGAAGGGTAGCCCGTGCTCCTTGCCATAGCTCTCGGCCTGGCGGATCCAATCGTCATCGAGGGCCTGCATCTGATCGGGGGGGAGGGCGACAATCTCCGCGCCAACGGCGGGATCAAGAAAGGCGCCGGTGCCCGCATCGACCGGGAAGCCGTAATATTCGTTCTTGCCGAGCTTGGCCGGGTCCTGCCCCGGCACCAAAGCCCGTTCCCAGGTCACGACCGGCGCCTGCGAGAATTCGACGCGCGCAAAGGCAATGCGATCGCCGAAACGCTTCGAACGCATGACAGCGATGCGTACGGGAAAGCGCCCCTTCGGCACGGCGCGAATGAAGGGCTTGGCCTCGATGAAGACGAAGGGATCGCAGGCCACGATCTGGCCCGTGGACACCGTGACCTCGCCGAGAACATGGCTGTCGAGCGGCACGGATGTCCCCTTGACCGTCCCCGTCGCGCCGGGCCGGAAAGCCGCTTCGAAGCGGGCGGCATCCGGGCGCAACGGCCCGTCATCCGCCCGTGACGGGGCGGCGGTGCCGAAGCAGCAAGCCAGCGCGGCAAGAAATGCCCACCGGATTCCCGGCACCGGTCTCAGCCCTTGGGCTTGTTCTGGCGGTTGGCGATGAGGTCCTCCACCACCGTCGGGTCGGCCAAGGTGGAGATGTCGCCGAGCGAGCCGAAATCATCCTCGGCGATCTTGCGCAGGATGCGGCGCATGATCTTGCCCGAGCGGGTCTTGGGCAGGCCGGGCGCGAACTGGATGAGATCGGGCGAGGCGATCGGCCCGATCTCGCGGCGTACCCAGCCGACCAGTTCCTTGCGCAGGGTCTCGTCGCCGCTGCTGCCCGCCATCAGGGTGACATAGGCATAGATGCCCTGACCCTTGAGATCATGGGGGTAGCCGACAACGGCGGCTTCCGACACCAGCTCATGCGCCACCAGCGCACTCTCGACCTCGGCCGTGCCCATGCGATGGCCGGAGACGTTGATGACGTCGTCGACGCGGCCGGTGATCCAGTAATAGCCGTCCTCGTCGCGGCGGCAGCCGTCGCCGGTGAAATATTTGCCCTTATAGGCGGAGAAATAGGTGTCGAAGAAACGCTGGTGGTCGCCATAGACGGTGCGCATCTGGCCCGGCCAGGAATCGGCGATGACGAGATTGCCCTCGCAGGCTCCCTCCAGCACATTGCCTTCGGCGTCGACGATCTCGGGGCGCACCCCGAAGAAGGGCCGCGTGGCCGAGCCCGGCTTGAGCCGGGTGGCGCCGGGCAGCGGCGAGATCAGGATGCCGCCGGTCTCGGTCTGCCACCAGGTATCGACGATCGGGCAGCGATGGGCGCCCACCACGCGGTGATACCATTCCCAGGCTTCCGGATTGATCGGCTCGCCTACCGAGCCGAGCAGGCGGAGCGAGGCGCGCGAGGTCTTCTTCACCGCCTCCTCGCCGGCTCCCATCAGGGCGCGGATCGCGGTGGGAGCGGTGTAGAAGATGGTGACCTGGTGCTTGTCGATCACCTCCCAGAAGCGAGACACCGACGGATAGTTCGGCACGCCCTCGAACATCAGCGTGGTGGCGCCGTTACACAGCGGGCCGTAGACGATGTAGGAATGGCCGGTGACCCAGCCCACATCGGCGGTGCACCAGTAGATGTCGCCCGCACGGTAATCGAAGACATATTGGTGCGTCATCGCGGCGTAGACGAGATAGCCGGCCGTGGTGTGCAGCACGCCCTTCGGCTTGCCGGTGGAACCGGAGGTGTAGAGGATGAACAGCGGATCCTCGGCAGCCATTTCCTCGCAGGGGCACTCGTCGGAGACATTGGCGGCGAGATCGGCGTAGAAGTGATCGCGCCCGGTCACCATCGCCACCGGCGCGCCGGTGCGCTTGACCACCACCACCGAGGAGACGCCGCCGACCTTGGCCAGGGCCGCGTCGACATTGGCCTTGAGGGGCACGCGCTTGCCGCCGCGCAGGCCCTCGTCGGCGGTGATCACCACGGTCGAGCCGCAATCGGTGATGCGGCCGGCGAGGGAATCGGGCGAGAAGCCACCGAACACGATGGAATGGACGGCGCCGATGCGGGCGCAGGCCAGCATGGCGAAGGCCGCTTCGGGGATCATCGGCAGATAGATGGTGACACGGTCGCCCTTCTTGACGCCCTCGCCCTTGAGCACATTGGCGAAACGCTGCACTTCGCTGGCGAGTTCGCGATAGGAGATGTGGCGGCTTTCGGAGGGATCGTCACCCTCCCAGATGATGGCGGTGCGGTCACCGTGCTCGGCGACGTGGCGGTCGACGCAATTCCAGGCGACGTTGGTGGTGCCGTCCTCATACCAGCGGATCGAGACGTCGGGCTCGAAACGGGTGTTCTTGACCCTGGTATAGGGTTCGAACCAGCCGATTCTCTTGCCATGCTCTCCCCAGAAGGCCTCGGGATCGCTGATGGAGGCTTCATACATCGCCTGGTAGCGCGCATTGTCGACATACGCTTCCTCGGCCCATTCGCGCGGAACGTCGTAGATCTTGGCCTCAGACATGCCTTCCTCCCATCGGCCGGGGTCGTGCCGCGGCCTTCCAACGCGCACCGGCTTTAAAACCGGCGTTTCCTCGAGAGCACGGCGCGTTTTAGCCAAACGCCCTTCTCTCCAGCTCCTTGTTTCAAGCCTATCCGATGGATCGGCCCGGGCGTCTTTGCGATTCCGCAAAAATCGCAAAACGCTTTGTTAGAACGCTTATGACAAAGCGCCTGCGCAGGGCAAGTCCCCGCGCGCTCCAGCCGATACTGCGACATGCCTGTCATTGCTTGGCCGCGCGCGGTATAGTGACTGCTGAACTTACGATGCCACCGCTTAATACCATCCCGCCAAGAAAGGATGCGGCCATGGACATCGAAGGCGCCGTCGCCAGCCATTACACGCAAGGTTCGCTCGAACGCACGCTGTTTGCGGCACTGGAGGCCGCCGGCAAGGATCCCGACCGCCTCACCACCGGCGATCTCGCCGGCATCGACGAGTTCCATCTCGGCTGGGCCGCCGCCACCGAGGAACTCGCCGAAGATCTCGGTTTCACCCATGCCATGCATGTGCTCGATGTCGGCTCGGGCATCGGCGGGCCGGCAAGGCATCTGGCGCAGGCGCTTGGCTGCAGCGTCACCGGTATCGACCTCACGGCCGAATTCGTCACCGTGGCGGAAGCGGTGACCCGGCGCTGCCATCTGTCCGGACGGGTCTCCTTCGTGCAGGGCAGCGCCCTCGCGCTGCCCTTCGAGACCGCGAGCTTCGACGGCGCCACCCTGTTCCATGTCGGCATGAACATCGCCGACAAGGACACGCTCTTCCGCGAGATACGCCGGGTTCTCAGGCCGGGAGCGCGCTTCGGCGTCTACGACATCATGCACCAGGGCAAGGGCGAACTGCCTTTCCCGATGCCCTGGGCGATGACCTCGGCCACCAGCTTCGTCGAACCGCCGAGCCGCTACCGCCAGGCCCTGGCCCAGGCCGGCTTCAGCCTGGAGCTCGAGCGCAGCCATCGCGACCTTGCGCTCAGGCTCGGCCGCGAGATGAAGGAGAAGGTGGCCCGCGAGGGCCCGTCGCCGCTCGGTCCCCAGGTGCTGATGGGCGAGAACGCTCCCCTGCGCATCGGCAATGTCATGTCGGCCCTCGCCGATGGGCTGATCGCCCCCATCGAGATGATCGCGCGGGCCGCCTGACATCGATTTTTCCTGGGAGGGCAGGCGAGGATGTGCTCCCCCAGGAACGTCCTTTGCCCAGGGGTGCGGCTCCTCACCGCATCGCCACCGCCCGCGGTTCGGGCAGGACCAGATCCTGGTCTTCCCCCGGCTCTGCAGCCAGGAGGGTTTCCGGCGGCTCGCCCGACTCCTCCGCATCGCGGCCGCTTCTCAGCCATTTCGAAAAGCCGTCGAGATAGAGATAGATCACCGGCGTGGTGAACAGGGTCAGCACCTGGCTGACGATCAGGCCGCCCACCATGGCATAGCCGAGAGGCTGGCGGATCTCCGAGCCGGTGCCGGAGCCCAGCATCAGCGGCACGCCGCCGAGCAGGGCCGCCATGGTGGTCATCAGGATCGGCCGGAAGCGCAGGAGGCAGGCCCGGCGTATCGCCTCCACCGCGCTCATGCGGTGATCGCGCTCGGCGACGATGGCGAAATCGACCAGCATGATGCCGTTCTTCTTGACGATGCCGATCAGCAGGATGACCCCGATCAGGGCGATCAGGCTGAAGTCGAAATGGAACAGCAGCAGCGTCGCCAGCGCCCCCACCCCCGCCGAGGGCAGGGTTGAGAGGATGGTGAGGGGGTGGATGAAGCTCTCATAGAGGATGCCGAGGATCAGGTAGACCACCACCAGGGCCGCGACGATCAGCATCGGCACCGAGGCGAGCGAGTCCTGGAAGGCCTGCGCCGTGCCCTGGAAGGTCGAGCCGATGGTGGCCGGCAGCTCCATGCGCTTTTCCAGAGCCTCGATGGCGGCCGTGGCCTGCCCGAGCGCCACGCCGGGCGCCAGGTTGAAGGAGATCGTCACCGCCGGGAATTGTCCCTGATGGTTGATGGCCAGCGGGCGGACGGGATCGGTGCTCCATTTCGCAAAGGCCGAGAGCGGCACCTCGCCGCCGGTAGTCGGCGAGCGCAGATAGATCTGCTGCAGCGTCGCCGTGCTCTTCTGCAGGGAAGGCAGCACCTCCAGGATGACGTAATAGGTCGAGAGCTGGGTCGAGAATTGCGCGATCTGGCGCTGGCCGAAGGCATCATAGAGCGTGGCGTCGATGATGTCGGGCGTCAGCCCGTAGCGGGCGGCCTGGTCGCGGTCGACCGACAGGGTCAGCGTGGTGCCGGATGCCTGCTGGTCGGAGGCGACGTCACGCAGCTCCGGCATCGTCTTCATGGCTTCCAGGAGCTTGGGCGCCCACTGGTTGAGCTGGTCGATGTCGGTGCCCTGCAGGGTGAACTGGAACTGCGTGCGCGAGGGCCGGCCGCCGAGGCGCACATCCTGGGCCGATTGCAGATAGAGCCGCGCGCCTTCGACCGCGGCGGTCTGGCGCTGCAGGCGGCGGATCACCTGGTCGGCCGAGGCGCTGCGCTCGTCGCGCGGCTTGAGCGTGATATACATGGTGCCGTCATTGAGGGTGTTGCCGTTGCCGCCCATGCGCATCGCCATATGGGCGATGGCCGGGTCCTTCAGCACGATGGCGCCCAGCTCCTCCATATGGCGGGCCATGTCGGCCACGGACGTATCCTGCGCCGCCTCGACGACGCCGGTGATCAGGCCGGTATCCTGCTGCGGGAAGAAGCCCTTGGGGATGATCACGAACAGATAGCCGGACAAGGCCACCGTGGCGAAGAAGGTCAGCAAGGTGAGGAAGCGGAAGCGCAGCACGAGGTCGAGGCCGCGTTCATAGGCGTTCACCATGGCTTCGAAGAAGGACTCGCTGAGCTTGTAGAGCCTGCCGTGACGCTCCTCGTGAATCGGCTTGAGGAAGCGCGAGGCCATCATCGGCGTCAGGGTCAGCGAGACGAAGGCCGAGACCACGATGGTCATGGCGAGGGTGATCGCAAATTCGCGGAACAGCCGCCCGATGATGCCACTCATCAGAAGGAGTGGAATCAGCACCGCGATCAGCGAGATGCTGATCGACAGGATGGTGAAGCCGATCTCGCCGGCCCCCTTGAGGGCAGCGGCCATCGGCTTCTCGCCCTCCTCGATGTGGCGGGTGATGTTCTCCAGCATGACGATGGCGTCGTCGACCACGAAGCCTACCGCGATGGTCAGCGCCATCAGCGAGAGATTGTCGAGGCTGTAGCCGGCCAGCCACATCAGGGCGCAGGCGCCCAGCAGGGCCAGGGGCACGGTGATGGAGGGGATCACCGTGGCCCATACGCTGCGCAGGAAGACGAAGATCACCATGACGACGAGGCCGATGGTGAGCAGCAGCGTGAACTGCACGTCCTTCACGGCGGCGCGGATGGTCTGGGTGCGGTCCGACAGCACGGAGATCTTGATGGCGGGCGAAATGCCGGCCTCCAGGCGGGGCAGCACCTTCATGACATTGTCGACGGTTTCGATGACGTTGGCGCCGGGCTGCTTGAAGATCACCAGGAAGACGCCGCGCTTGCCGTCGGCCCAGCCGGCCTGGGTGTCGTCCTGAGGCGCGCTCACCGCCTGCCCGATGTCGCGCACACGCACAGGACTGCCATTGCGGTAGGCGATGATGACGTCGTTCCAGTCCTTGGCGTCGGTGAGCTGGTCGTTGGCATAGATGGTGTAGGAGCGGGTGGCGCCGTTGAAGGTGCCCTTGGGATTGTTGACGGTGGTGACAGCGAGCGGCGTTCGCACGTCCTCCAGCGACAATCCCTTGGCCACCAGCTTGGCCGGATCGACCTGGACCCGGATCGACGGGGTCTGCTGGCCGCCGACATTGACCTGGCCCACACCGCCGATCTGGCTGATGGCCTGGGCCAGCTTGGTGAGCGCCTGATCGGAAACGTCGGTCAGCGGCAGCGTGTCGGAGGTGGCGCCGAGCAGGAGGATAGGGGAATCGGCCGGGTTGACCTTCCGATAGGTCGGCGGGCTCGGCAGGTTCTTGGGCAATTGCCCATTGGCGGCATTGATGGCCGCCAGCACGTCCGCGCCGGCGCCGTCGATATTGCGGGACAGGTCGAACTGCAGGGTGATCTGGGTCGAGCTCGTCTGGCTCGACGAGGTCATCTCCGAAATGCCGGGGATCAGCGAAAACTGCGTCTCCAAAGGCTGGGCCACCGACGAGGCCATGGTGGCGGGGTCGGCGCCGGGCAGGCTGGCGGAGACCTGGATGGTCGGGAAATCCACTTCCGGCAGCGGCGCCACCGGCAATTGGGGATAGGCGATGATGCCCACGAACAGGATGCCCACCATCAACAGGGTGGTGGCGACCGGATAACGGATGAAGGGGGTTGAGATGCCGGGCATGATCAGTCTGCCTTCCCAGTAGGATTGGTGCCCGCCTGCGGCGCGGCCTGCGCGGCGACCTTCCCATCGGCTGAGGCCAGCGGCCGGGCCTCGACCTCTGCCCCGTTCTGCAGGCGTGCCTGGCCGGAGACCACCACCTTCTGCCCGGCGGACAGGCCCTGGCTGACCACGGCACGGCCATTGCCGCTCATGCTCACCTGGATCGGCGTCGCCACGGCCTTGCCGTCGTCGCCGATCACATAGGCGAAGAGGCCGGATGGCCCGTGCTGGACGGCATCCTCGGGCACCACCAGGACCTGCTTGAGCGTGTCGACCAGCAGGCGGGTGTCGACCGACAGGCCGGGCCAGAGCGCATTGTCGGCATTGTCGAAGCGCGCCTTCAGGCTGATCGTGCCCGTCGCCTGGTTGACGGTGTTGTCGATCACCGCCAGCGTGCCGTGGGAAAGGACGGTCTGGCCATCGGAGCTCAGGGCCACGACCGGGGCCGGCCCGTGATCGAAGGCTTTCGCGATGGCCGGCAGCAGATCCTGAGGTTCGGTGAACTGCACGGCGATAGGCTGGAGCTGAGCGATCGTGACGATGCCGTTCTGGTCGGCGGCATGCACGATGTTGCCCGGATCGATCTGCCGGAAGCCGGTGCGGCCGGTGAAGGGCGCCTTGATGGTGGTGTAGTCGAGATTGGTCCGGGCATTGGCGATGGCAGCGTCATCGCCCTGGATCTGCGCCTTGACCTGGTCGACCAAGGCCTGCTGGGTGTCCACGGCCTGCTGCGACTCGAAGCTCTTCTGGGCGAGATTCTGGAAGCGCTGCAGGTTCAGCTGGTCGTTCCTGAGGCTGGCCTCGTCCTGGGCCTTCTTGGCGATCGCCTGGTCCAGCGCGGCCTGATAGGGACGCTTGTCGATCTCCACCAGGGCATCGCCCTGCTTGACCATCTGTCCCTGCTTGAAGAACACCCTGGTGATCTCGCCGTCGACCCGGCTTCTCACCGTCACCGTCTTGAAGGGTGAGACCGTGCCCAGGCCCTCGACCTCGACCGGATAGTCGGCTTTCGCCGCCGTTGCGAAGGTCACCGGCACTTTGGCGGCGGGCGCGGCCTGGGCCTCGGTCGCCGGGGCAGCCTGGGCAAGGTGGCGCCAGGCCGCATAGCTTGCCAGCCCGACCATCAGGATTGCCAGCCCGGCGGGCCAGCGGCGGCGCCTGCGTTCACGTTCGATATTCATGGGTCCGATCCGTCGAATCGCGCCTGCCTGCAAGCGCGCCTGCTCTCGGACGTTTCGTCACTTATGCACTCGAGCCCGATCCATAAGCCAGGAAACGTCCTGGGGTTCGGACCCGATTTGGGCGGCGATGACGACGGAAGTGTGGGCCAGTGTTAAGGGATGTTTCTGCCAGACTTCGATTGGTGTCTGGAGGCTCCGGATCACCCCATCGTGATACCGTGTGATGGGACCGCGCCGCTCGCTTCACTCCGCCGCGGCGGGCGTGCGGGGCGCTGGGGCGAGCAGCTCGCTGCCGACATTGCGCGGCAAGGTGAGGAAGATCAGGCCCGAGGTCACGGCGATCATGCCGATCATCAGGAACACCGGCGGGAAGACCGGCGCGGTGAGATGGCTGGCCCCATGCAGATGCATCGAGGTCTCCAGCGCCAGTGCCGCGATGGAAACGCCGACCGAACCCGCCAGCTCCTGCAGCACCGAGGTCATCGAGGTGACCCTGCCCATCAGCTCGGGCGGAATGTCCGAGACCCCGGCGGTGTTGATCGAGGTGAATTGCAGCGAACGGGTGAAGCCGGCGGCAAGCAGGGTCAGCGAGATCAGCAGCACCGGCATGCCCGCGTGGAACAGGGCCGGGGCCGCCACCAGGCAGGAAGACAAGAGGGCGTTCCAGGTCAGCACCCGGCGAAAGCCGAGCCGGCGCAGGATCGGCCCGGCGAGCGCCTTCATGGCCATGGCACCGGCGCCGGTGGCAAGCGTCAGCAGGCCGGACTGGAACGGGCTGAAGTCGAAGCCGAGCTGGAAATAGAGCGCCAGCAGGAAGGGCGTGGCGCCGACGCCGATACGAAACAGGAAGCCGCCACCGATGGCGGCCCGGAAGGTCGGAAAGCGCAGCAGCCTCAGTTCGATCAGCGGGTTGGCGACCCGCCCGGCATGGTAGACATAGAGGCCGATCAGCCCCAGGCCCGCCACGGCCAGGCCGATATTGACGCTGGCCGGCACCAGGTCGAGGCCCGACAGGGTCGCCCCGCCCATCAGCGCCACCAGGCCCGGCGCCAGGATGAGAAAGCCGACGAGGTCGAAAGGCCGTCGCTCGTTCTCGCGCACATTGGGCACGTAGAGGCTGGCCAGGACGATGCCGAGCACGGCGATGGGGATGTTGATCCAGAAGATCAGGCGCCAATGGAAATAGGTGGTGATGAAGCCCCCGAGCGGCGGCCCGCTCAGCGGGCCGAGCAGAGCCGGCAGGGTCAGCCACATCATGGCGTTGACGAGGTCGTGCTTGGGCGTGGTCTTGAGGATGATCAGCCGGCCAACCGGCGTCATCATCGCCCCGCCCATGCCCTGGACGATGCGGGAGGCCACCAGTTCGGTGAGGTTGGAGGACAGGCCGCAGGCGATCGAGCCGAGGCCGAACACCACGATGGCGGCGCGAAACACGGTGCGGGCCCCGAAGCGGTCGGCCATCCAGCCGGAGGTCGGAATGAAGATCGCCAGCGACAGCAGATAGGAGGTGAGGGTGAGTTTGAGATAGATCGGGCTGGTGCCGAAATCGCGCGCGATGGTGGGCAGCGCCGTCGACAGCACCGTCGAATCCAGGTTTTCCATGAACAGGCCGGTGGCGATGATCAGCGGCAGCAATCGGTCCTGCGATTTCAGCCCCTCGCTCACGAGGGTGCTCTCCCTCCGCGGCCGCGCTGGCCCGGCTTGAGCCGGGTGACCACTCCTTCCGGCGCCGGCCGCCCCTGGGCGATGCCGTTGAGCGCCATGTCGACCACGTCGCGCGTCACCTCGACGTCGGAGAGATAATCGGCACCCACCCCGGTCCAAGCCATGCCGATCAGCAGCCGCGCCGCCATGTCGGCATCGTAGATCCGAGCCTCGCCGCGGCGCTGGGCTTCCTCGATCACCGTGATCAGACGCTGGGCGATGGCGCCGCGGCGGCGGCGGAAGATGCGCCGCTTGGAGTTTTCGCCCTCGTTGAGATCGCGGATGGTGCTGAGATGGGTGCGCACCGTGGGCACGATCTCGGCGACGAGATAGGTCAGCCGCTCGCGGAAATTGCCCTCGCGCAGCAGCGCCGTGTCGAGCCGGACCTCCAGATCGTCGAGCGTCTGGGCAAACACCGCTTCGAACAGCGCCTCCTTGCTGGCGAAGTAGCGATAGACGGTGGCCTTGCCGATGCCGGCTTCGAAAGCGATGTCGTCCACCGAGGCCGCATCATAGCCCTGGCGCGCGAAGATGCGGCCGGCCGCGTCCAGCAAATTGTTGCGCCGGACGTCGCGCCAGTGCTCTTCCCCCGTGGACTTGTCGTCCGTGCGCTGCTCCATGATGGCCCCGAATCAAAACCCGGTGGTTACGGATAAAACCAACGAGTCTCATTTCTTGCCCGAATTCCGGCCAAATTGGGAGAGGACGAAGCGCGGGATTGGACACAATCGAGTGAGGATTGTTGCCGGTCTATGAAGCAGGGCCTCCTCGGCCTATTCCTTCAGCAGCGTGAAGCCGGCCTTGGCAAAGGGTTTCCGGCCGTCCGGCGTCTTGAGATAGCTTAGGAAACCGGCAGCATCGGCGCTCTTGGAAACGGCCGTCAGACCGAAGGGATAGACGATCGGCTCATGCGAATCCTCGGGGAAGGTGGCGACGACCTTTACCTTCGGATCGGCGGCGGCATCGGTGGCGTAGACAACGCCGAACTTGGCTTCGCCGCGCGCGACCAGAGCGAGAGCGGCACGCACATTGTCGGTCTGCGCGAATTTCGGTTCGACCGCCTTGAGGATCCCGAGCTTCTCGAAGGCGGCCCGGGCATATTTGCCGGCCGGCACCGTCTTCACTTCGCCGACGGCGATCTTCCCCTCGCCGATGGCACCGGCGAGATCGACGCCGGGCTTGAGTTCGATGGTGGCGGCGGCATCGGCCGGCGCGATCAGGACCAGGGCGTTGCCCAGAAGCTTCACCACGCTGCTTTCCTGGATCAGCTTCTTGTCGACGCCGTATTTCATCCAATCGAGATCGGCCGAAGCGAAGATTTCGGCCGGCGCCCCCTGCTCGATCTGCTTCATCAGCGCCGAGGAAGCGGCATAGGAAATCACCACCCTCTTGCCGGAGCTTGCGGTCCAGGCCTTGGCAGCCTCGTCGAGCGAGCCCTTGAGGCTGGCGGCCGCAAAGACGGTAACCTCCCCCTCCTCCGCCGCTGCCGGCGCGGCCTTGGCGGCAGAAGCATCCCCGGCCCGCGCCATGGCTGGCGCTAAGGCGAGGCCGACGGAGAGAGCCAGAAAAGCCCGGCGGGCGAAGCGCAACATGCTGAAATCCCCTGACAGCCGCAATGGCTATATATCATGGAATATAGCGATGAGGGAGGGAGTGCAAGACAGGCCGGCAGGCGCGCATGTCGCGCCTGCCGGACAGGGATCGAAAATATGTGGAACTCGGGCGGCTCAGAGCCCGTTAGGCCCGGAACGAACCCGGCAATGACGAAAATCGGGTTTCACCGATTTTCGGTCGGGCTCTTCAGGCCGCCACGCCCACGCCGATCGGGCAGGAGACGCCCGTGCCGCCCAGGCCGCAATAGCCGGCCGGGTTCTTGGCCAGATATTGCTGGTGATAGGCTTCTGCATAATAGAAGGGCGGTGCCTCCAGGATCTCGGTGGTGACGGCACCATAACCCTTGGCCGCCAGCGCCTCGCTATAGCGCGCCTTGGCCGCCTCGGCTGCCTGGCGCTGCGCCTCGCTGGTGACATAGATGCCCGAGCGGTATTGCGTGCCGATATCGTTGCCCTGGCGCATGCCCTGCGTGGGATCATGCGCCTCGAAGAACACCTTCAGGAGCTGATCGTAGGATATGGCCTTGGGGTCGAACACCACCTTCACCACCTCATTGTGCCCGGTGAGGCCGGAACAGACCTCCTCATAGGTGGCATTGGGAGTGAGACCGCCGGCATAACCCACCGCCGTGACCAGCACGCCCGGGGTCTGCCAGAATTTGCGCTCGGCGCCCCAGAAGCAGCCCAGGCCGAAATAGGCCGTCTCGCTGCCCGCGGGATAGGGGCCCTTCAGGGCCGCGCCGTTGACGAAATGGGTATCCGCCGTCTCGATGGCCTCGCCGCGCCCCGGCAGGGCTTCGTCGGCGGAGGGAAACGCCGTCTTCTTGCGAAAGCCTAACATGTTCTTCCTTCCTGTTCTTATGGTTGCCACACCAATATGGGTGTACGGACCGCCCTTGTCAGGGGCCAGTTCCATCACGGATGCGTCAGCCCGGCTGCGCCGCCCTTCACAGATGCGAGACATAGCCGATCCGGCTCGCCGGCGGCCGGCCCAGCCAGAAGAACAGGGCCGAGAGCATCACCAGCACCAGCGCGAAGGGCAGGCCGAGCAAAGGCGAGACCAGATTGTTCCACAAAAACACCGAGAGCGACGCTTCCACCCAGGCGCGCATATGCTCATAGCTCGCGGGGCTGAGCCAGAGCCAGACCGCGCGCACCGGCAGGAAGACGAAATGATTGTCGGCAATCGAGCGCGTACCGTCGACCACCGCGGCCACGAAAGCGGCGGCGACCAGGAACAGGCCGAGCGAACGAGCCAGGAAACGCATCACGCACTCCACCACTGCACTGTGACAGTCTAGCGCGGGGCCTCCCTCGCGCGTAGGAAATTCGAGCTCGAAGGTGAACGTTTCCGAAGAGGCGAGCAGACGATCCGCATCAGACCCGGGCCGCGCCCTACATACCGCATGCGGCTTGCCTGGCGAATGAAAGCGCCGCCACCTTCAAAAAACTGCAATCCCCCGTTTACAAATTGCGCCGACATCGCCATAAGCACCGCTCGACGGAAGGGTGGCCGAGTGGTTGAAGGCGCACGCCTGGAAAGTGTGTATACGGGAAACCGTATCGCGGGTTCGAATCCCGCCCCTTCCGCCAACCATGTCTCGGTTGGTTCACTGAATTGCCTCCCTCGCGCGGTATTGGCGTCCACCACCAGCAAGCACAGTAAACCAACGCCTCCATGCGCCTGTTCGATATAGCCTGATCATGTCTTGCAGACTTGCGCCATGCAGAATGGGCATCTTGCGCCCCTGAAACTCGCCGGCACGGCCGTGGTTTGGAACGCTCCGACCCCGGCACTCTCGTTTGTCACGCCTCAGCCCATCCTATCGAACGGAATAATTCCTTTGTTGCGCAGGATTTCCTGCCAATGATCCGCGTAGCGATGAGCGAATGTCTCACGTTCATTTTGCGGGCGAGCAAAATATAGGTCGACAAGCTCGCTAAAATCTCCGTCCCGCGTTTCTACTTGTTCCAACCAATCAACCCAGTGACCGATCTCATGCAGAAGGGTTCGATATAGCTGTGTGGAGCGTACAGCCTCAATTTTGCTAGAGATTATGTGATTTCGACCTATCCGCTCGATGTCATGACCATCGGCGCGAAGCCTCTCGAGCTCGGTCGCGTCTTCCCGATCCAGGCTAGTAGGCCATTTGATGACCTCATTGGCCTTGCAGGCTTCTAAAAATAGCGCGGGCCCTCTCCAGCGGCCACGCCAGGGAATGAATGTGAGATCAGCAAGATAATACAGCCTTCCCCATGCAGGATTTATTATCCGGGTCTTTCGAGTTGACTGACGGAAAACAAAGGTATCCAGCCACGTCAAATCAGCGCTCGGAATGTGCGAAAGCATGAACAGCACGTCATCAACTGAACAAGCATGCAGGAAGCCGTCGTTAGGATGTTCGACGATGAATGTAATCTTTTTCCCATTCACTTCGCGAATCAACTTTTCATGAGGGCCGATCTGCGCAGTACTCCCGTGATTCGAAGCGAAAAGCCGCGGAATTACCATCCGATTATTTTGTCCGCGCCCCTGCTTGGGCGTCCCGATGTTACGATTCCGGCGGGTAGGATTGTATGTCACTGACATGACTGCCAAGTATAATATGAAAATACCATCCAGCTTTGCAGTTCTACAAATCATAAGCAATCATTTGCTTCCCACCAATGATGAATGCCGACCGCGGCATGAGCCTTCGTTTCACGAGCGCATATCAAGAAGACCGACCTCGCGTGCCAGGCGCCGCCGGCCCCGCTTCTCCGCGCGCCAACCCACGCACAATCCCTCTTGACTCTCCCCCTTCCCGCGCGCATTGAAACAATTTGTATATACATATTTCAGCATAAGTATTTGCACATCGGCTCTTGGGAGGGGCGGCATGGCAGCACAAACGGGCGCGATCGAGAAACGGACGATCGACCGGATTCCTGAGGGTGAGCGGCATGGCTCTCCCTTCAACCAGTTCACCCTGTGGTTCGGCGCCAATCTGCAGATCACCGCGGTGGTCGACGGCGCGCTCTCGATCGTGTTCGGCGCCGAAGCGCTCACGGCCATCATCGGCCTGGCCATCGGCAACCTGCTCGGCGGTGCGGTGATGGCCCTGCATTCGGCGCAGGGCCCGCGGCTCGGCCTGCCGCAGATGATTTCCTCGCGCGCCCAGTTCGGCGTGAAGGGCGCCACCTTGCCCCTCCTCCTCACCGTGGTGATGTATCTGGGCTTTGCCGCCACCGGCACCGTGCTCTCCGGTCAGGCCATCAACCTGATGTTCGGCGTGGAGAACCCGGCCTTCGGCATGATCGCCTTCGGCCTCATTACCGTGATCGTCGCGGTGGTGGGCTACAATCTCATCCATGTCATCGGCAGGATCGCCACCGTGGTCGGCATCCTCGGCTTTGCCTATCTCGCCTTCCGGCTGTTCGGGCAGTACAACGTCGCCGACGCTTTCGGCCAGAAGCCCTTCACCATGGCGACCTTCCTGCTCGCCATCGCGCTCGGCGCCGGCTGGCAGCTGACCTTCGCGCCCTATGTCGCCGATTATTCGCGCTACCTGCCCTCGTCCACTCCCGCTTCGGTGACCTTCTGGTCGACGCTGCTCGGTTCGGCCATCGGGGCGCAGATCGCCATGACTTTCGGCGCCGTGGTGGCGGCCCTCGGCGGCAAGTTCCTGGCCAACCAGGTCGGTTTCCTCGGCGAACTCGCGGGGCCGGGCGTGGCCGTCCTGGTCTATGTCGTCATCGTCACCAACAAGCTGACGGTGAACTGCCTCAACGCCTATGGCGGCTCGATGACCCTGCTCACCACCGTGAGCGCCTATGCCGGCCAGCGCAGCGTGTCGCAGGCGGCACGCATGGCCTATATCCTCTTGTTCGTGGCCGGTTCGGTGGCGATCGCCCTGTTCGCCAGCGCCCACTTCCTCTCGGCCTTCAAGAATTTCATGCTGCTGCTGCTGGCCGTGTTCGTGCCCTGGAGCGCGGTGAACCTCGTCGACTACTACCTGATCTCCAAGGAGAAGGTGGACGTTCCCGCCCTCTACGACGCCTCGGGCCGTTATGGCGCCTATAACTGGACGGCGCTGGGCTGCTACCTCTTCGGCGTGCTGATCCAGATCCCCTTCCTGAACCAGGCGCTCTATGAGGGGCCGATCGCCAAGATGCTCGACGACGCCGACATCTCCTGGATCGTCAGCCTGGTGGCGACCTCGGTGATCTACTACGCCCTGGCACGCAAGAGCGCCAACGTCCCCGGTGAGATGATCCTGCCCGAGGACAGGACCGCGCGGGCGTGAGCGGCGCAGTCCTCACGGCTTGCTCCGTGCCCGCTCGAGCCCCTTGAGGATCTCCACGAACAGGCGCACCTTGGCCGGGCGGAAACGCGCGGCCGGGTAGACGACATGGATGCCGCCTGCGGGCAGCGTCCAGTCCGCCAGCAGGCGGACAAGCCGGCCCGCAGCGATGTCGCCGGCGACCAGGAAATCCGGAAACACCGACAAACCCGCCCCCGCCAGCACCATGGCATAGCAAGTGGGCGTCTTGTCCGCGTCGATGACGGCCGGGACCTCCACCGTCTCCCGCTCCCACTCCCCCCGCGAGAACAGCCAGCGCGTCGGCGTGCGCAAGGCATGGTTGGCGACGAAGGGCAGTCCCGCCAGCCCCTTGGGGCTGAGATCGGCCGGCAGGCGCGCGGCAAGTGCGGCCGAGCAGACCAGATGCTGCTGGAAGGTGCCGAGCCGCTGGGCCTGGTTGGAGGAATCGGTGAGCCAGCCGACGCGCACGGCGACATCCACCTGCGCATCCACCAGATCCACCACGGTATCGTCGAAGGCGACCTCCACCCGCATATGAGGGTAACGCTCGCGAAAGGTGGCGATGGCCGGCGCGACCACCGCCCCGCCATAGTCGATCTGCGCCGCCAGGGTGAGGGTGCCGGTCGGCTCCGCCGCGTCCTTGGAGATTTCTCCGAAGGCGGATTCGGCCTCGCGCAGGATCAAGGCGGCGCGGTCATAGAAGGCGCGGCCAGCTTCCGTCGCCTGCAGGCGGCGGGTGGTGCGCAGGATCAGGGTGACGCCGAGTTCCTCCTCGAGCCTGCCGACCTGATGGCTGACCACCGCCTTGGCGACGCCGAGCCGCTCCCCCGCCGCCGTGAAGGAGCCCGTCTCGATCACCGCCGTGAAGAAGGCCAGCCGGTTGAGGTTGAGAAGCTCGGACATAGGCCTCCTGCCTGAACGCCTATTCCGAACCGTGCTGACGGCGGACGAAGGGGAATGGCGGCTTCGATCGCCCATTGTCTGATTCAATCAGACACTCTGTCAAATTGTTCGGGATTTTTCTTGAGAACGCCGCAGGCCATGGTTCGCGGCAAGGAGATGCCGATGTCCACGCCGCTTACTTCCGACCAGACAGTAACCTATCTGTTCGATCCGCTCTGCGGCTGGTGCTATGGCGCTTCGCCGATGCTGCAGCGCCTGCATGAGGCCGGCGTCGCCGTCAGCCCTCTGCCGACCGGCCTGTTCGCGGGGCCGGGCGCCCGGCCGATGGATGCGGGCTTTGCCGCCTATGCCTGGTCCAACGACCAGCGCATCGAACGCCTTACCGGACAGCGTTTCACGAAGGCCTATCGCAGCCAGGTGCTCGAGTCCCCGGACGGCCTGTTCGATTCGGGACCGGCCACGCTGGCGCTCACCGCCGTGGCCCTGGCCGAGCCCGAGCGTGACCTCGACGCCCTCGCGGCGATCCAGGCCAGCCGCTATGTCGAGGGCCGCGACACCACATCCCTTGCCTGCCTCGTGGCCATTCTGCGCGAGGCGGGTTTCGCGGCCGCTGCCGACCGCCTGGCCGTCCCCGACGAAGACCTGCTCGCCGCCAACCGCACCCGCATTGCCGAAGGACGAGCCCTGATGGCCAGGCTCGGCGCCCAGGGCGTGCCGGCCCTCGCCGCACGACATGACGGCCAGTTGCGGCTCATCGCCTCGAATGCCCTGTTCGGCAGTTTCGGCAATCTCGTTTCGCATCTCAACGCCTGATGGGCTAGCCCCCGTCTCACGCCATGAACTCCCCAACCGAAAGGAAAGCCAAATGAAAATCGCCCTGATCGGCGCCACCGGCAATGCCGGCTCGCGCATTCTCGCCGAACTCGTCAACCGCGGCCACGAGGTCACCGCCATCGTGCGCCACCCGGAAAAGGTGCCGGCCAATCCCAAGGTGACGGCCCGCAAGGGGGACGTCTATGACAAGGCTGGCCTTGCGGCCCTGCTCGCGGGTCATGATGCCGTGATCTCGAGCGTGCATTTCGTCGCAAGCGATCCTCATATTTTGATCGAGGCCGTGCGCGCCTCCGGCGTGAAGCGCTATCTGGTGGTGGGCGGCGCCGGCAGCCTGGAAGTCGCGCCCGGCGTCACCCTGGTATCGACGCCTGAATTCCCCGCCATCTACAAGGAAGAGGCCACCAAGGGCGCCGAATTCCTCGCCATCCTGCGCGGGGAGAAGGATCTCGACTGGACCTTCCTCTCCCCCTCCGCCCTGTTCGTGCCGGGCGAGCGCACCGGCAAGTTCCGCCTGGGCACGGACCAGCTCCTGAGCAACGACAAGGGCAGCAGCATCTCCTTCGAGGACTATGCCATCGCCATGGCGGACGAGATCGAAAAGCCCGCCCATAGCCGGGCTCGCTTCACCGTCGGCTATTGAAGCCTGACGGCCCCTTCCAGGGCCCGTCGGCAGCCTGCCCCAGGCCACCGCGAGATTCGAGAGAATTTGGCGGTGGCCGTCATTGCCGATTTCCGGTCCGACTGGATCGGAAAGACGCCTCTATCTCATTGAGAGCGTAACGATATTCGATCCAACATAATCGAATGTCGTTCCAGCCCTGCCCCGAAGGCCGAGCCATCAATCGGATCGCCAACGCTTCGCCGATAGTCCGCTGTGCCGCCAATGACGGACGCCTGTCAAATGTTTTGCCACATCGATACGTCCGGGGCTCGCTCCTCCCATGGAAGGACGTAGGGAGCAAGCACCTCCTCTGCTTGTGGCCGCTCTTGCGTCAAGGCCGGCCGTCGGCGTCCGGCAATTGCGATCGAAAACCGGGATGTTCCCACCGGCTGGACGCCGAAAATCTGCTGGCGGTGCACTCGACCACGCGCATCGCGGGGACGATCGCGGCGGGATAGGGGTAAATCAAGGAAACTGTCGCTGTGATCAGCAACATCCAGCGTGGTCCCGAACAGCTTTTAATCCAGCCTTACGCGCCGCAGCGCACGCGCCAGCCACGGCCAGATACCTCCTTAGTAGACAAGTGGTAGCTTATTACTTCCGTTGAGGTACATTAGTACTTATCTCCATATGATTCAGATAAAGATCGGCATCTTTCTGCCATGAATCTGATAGAAATCATGCCAATGATTCTATCGACTCTTTTATGAAAGCAAAATCGGGCGTAATCCGTTCGAGATGCTGACACCAATGACAGATTGGATGCCCTTTGCCTCAACGAATCCTAATTGAGTGCTTCAATCTGGCGCTAACGAGCGGAACGGGCATAAAGACCTATGCATCGAACCTCGCCCGAATTGCGAATACCCTCGGCTATGAGACGGAGGCACTTTTCCAATCGCTCGCTCGCCTGCAGCAGGGCGATCCCATCCTCACCGAGATTTCTTTTCACGAGGGCAAGAAGCGGCGGGGCTGGAAGGAAAAATATGTCCGCACTCCCTTCGAGACTCTTTTCGGAAAGCCCTTCGGCATCAGGGCCGACGCCGTGCCCCAGTCAGGCCTGATCCTGAAACAGGATCCCATGCTGGAACCGTTCGCGCGCGTGTTCGCGGCCCATCAATTCACCTTGGCCGCACGGCGTCATTTTTCACGCTATGGCACGCTTGCGACCCTGAAACTGACAGCGGCTCCACATCTCTTCCACGCCACGCATCCGGTGCCCGTCAGAGTGCCCGGTGCGGCAAATATCTACACGATCCATGATCTCGTCCCGCTCAAATTGCCGAATGCCACGCTTGACAACAAAACGTATTATTTCAATTCACTGAAAGAAATATGCCAGAAGGCAGATCACATCGTCACAATATCGGAGACCTCCAAAAAGGACATCACTTCGATACTTGGAATACCCGACTCAAAAATAAGCGTTACCTACCAATCTATAGAAATACCTGAAAACCTCCTCGCCAAACCGCGAGATAATATTGATAAGTTAATTCAGAACTCCTTCTCCTTGGAGCCGGGAGAGTATTTTCTATTTTTTGGAGCGCTCGAACCCAAGAAGAACGTCTCGCGGCTGATAGACGCCTATGTTGCCTCCGGGGTATCCACTCCCCTGGTTATCGCCGGCGGGCTGGGGTGGAACTACAGGACGGAACTGAGGCAGATCAACAACGAGAGCTTCTCCAGCTGGCGGATTACCCAGAACCAGATCATACACGAGCGGAAAGTGCGGCGGTTCGGCCATCTGCCGCTCAGCCACCTCACAGCCCTGATCCAAGGCGCGAAGGCGGTGTTGTTTCCATCGCTCTACGAAGGTTTCGGCCTTCCGGTTCTGGAAGCCATGATGCTCGGCGCCCCCGTCATGACGTCCAATGTGTCGTCCCTGCCCGAGGTCGCGGGGGATGCGGCGCTTCTGGTCAATCCCTATGACATCGAGGAAATGGCCAGCGCCATTGCCGCGCTGGACAATGATCGGGATCTTCGATCGGAACTTGTCAGCAGGGGAAAAAAGCGGGTTCAGTATTTTTCGATGGAGAATTACAGCAGACGCGTCGCTGAGGTCTACGGAGCGTTGCTATGACTGACAGGCGCCTTCGAGAAAAGCGGCGCAGTCCGCTGCGGCAGGATGAACACACCGCTGTCACCATGAGTGCGTTCGATGCCGGAAGCGACTTTCGCCGCCAGATCCAGCGGCCTTCGAGCTTTGTCGATGCAGGTCCTCTGCACAGCCCGTGCCCATTCGGGCGCATTGTCCTCTCCTAAGCAAAGCAAGATACGACCTTGTCTCATACGGCCGCCCTTCCACCTCCCGGCGCACAGCAAAGAGCCAAGTCCTCGTCCGGCTTCATCCGCGATTATTTGCGCAGGCGCCTGCTCTGGCTGACCGTGGTGATCGCACCGACCGTGGCTGCCGTCATCTATTACGGCCTTTGGGCCACACCCCGCTATGTATCGGAAGCCGAGTTCATAGTCAGAGGCTTGTCATCGAGCCGGCTCACCGGCCTTGATGCCCTATTCAAGACATTCGGCATTGCCAGAACCGTCGACGACACGAACATTGTCCAAAGCTATATATTGTCTCGCGACGCGGTGAAACAGCTGCAGTCCGACATCGATATCAAGGCGATATTCTCCGATCCTCGAGCCGACCTGTTCTCGAGATTCCCCAGGTTTTGGGAAAGTGACAGTTTCGAGGGCCTCTACGCGCATTATGCCTGGCGCGTGAAAGTCATTCAGGACACGACCCGCGGTATCAGCACCGTCCATGCTGAGGCGTTCCAGGCCGAGGATGCGCAACGCATCGCCTCACAGGTGCTGACCTTGGCCGAGCGCCTGGTCAACCGCCTCAACGAACGCGCGCAGGCGGATGCGACCCGGAGCGCCGAAGAAGAAGTGCAGCGCGCGGAGCAGCGCGTTCTGGATGCGCAGGCCGAACTCACCAAATTCCGCAACGCGGCAACCCTGGTCGACCCCTCCAAGTCATCGACGTCGGCGCTGGATACCATCACGACGCTGACCCGGGATCTGGTGCAGGCCCAGGCCCAGATTCAGCAACTCCAGCAGACCTCGCCGTCGACCCCTCAGATCGCCGTGCTTCAAGCGCGTGTGGAAGCCCTCAAAGCCCGGATCGAAACCGAGCGTGGCAAGCTTGCCGGCAATGACGAGTCCCTGGCGGTCAAGGTGTCCGCCTATGAAAGGCTGACGCTCAATCGCGACCTCGCCGACAAGAGCCTGGCGGCCGCGACATTGTCCCTCGAGAGCGTGCGTTCGGAAGCGCGCCGGCAACAGATCTATATCGAGAAGATCGCCCAGCCCAATCTCCCCGACGAGCCGATGGAACCCCGCCGCCTGCGCCTGATCATCACGGTGCTGATGACCGCCCTGATGAGCTATGCCGTCATCTGGATTCTCAGCGTGGGTGCCAAGGAGAAGGCGCAATGAGCGGCATCGGTTCGGCGCCCGCGCCGTCGCTCTGGCGCTCCTTTCGTCTGCAAGCGCGCATCATCGCCGCCCTGATGATCCGCGAAGGCAACGCGAAATACGGCCACGAAAATCTCGGTTTCTTCTGGATCATGATCGAACCGTTGTCGCTGGCGGCCATGGTCGCACTGATGTGGTACGCGACCAACCATTCACACACCGAAGCCGTCGGCCTCGTCCTGTTCGTCCTGACAGGCTATTGCCCGCTGACGCTCTGGCGGCATGTCACCGGCCGTTCGGCCCGGGTGATAAGGCAGCGATCGGCCCTGCTATTCCATGCCAATATCAAGCCCTTCGACGTGCTGATTGCCGTCTTCTGCCTGGAAACGATAGGTATTTTTGCGGCCTTCGTCTGTGCTTATGTGCCGTTGGTCGTCTTCGGCGTCATAGATCCGCCTCGCGACACCCTCCTGCTGATCGGTGGTTGGCTATTCCTCGCCTGGTTCTCAATAGGCGTCGGCCTGATCCTGGCCGCACTGACGGAGATATTTGAAACAGTGGAGAAATTCATCCCGCCTCTGCTCTATATTACGCTGCCTTTGACGGGAGTTTTCTCGATGATCGATTGGCTTCCTCAGAAGGCACAGAATATCCTTGTATACTCCCCCGTAGCAACCTCGGTAGAAATGTTCCGCGCGGGTGCATTTCCGGAAGATATCGTGACATATTACGATCCGGTTTTTCTTACTATAGTTTGCTCCATGCTGACGGCCCTAGGAGTTCCATTGGTCGTCTACGCTCAAAAATACATAACTCATAACTGAGCGGTATTACCCCGAAATCGCGTAAGATCCCCGAAGCGTCAGGAAGACATCAAAACTTGCAGCACAAACAAGCCGACCAGCCTCAGGATTTTGCCCCCATCGAAATGATTCCGCTTACCTCCGCGGGGGAACTCGTCGTTTCGGATCAACCCGACGACCCAAATATCGGAAAGACTGCGCACCGTTCGCCATTGTGGCTGGTTTTCATATTACCGACACTGCTCTCCGCCCTTTACCTGTTCGTCTTCGCTGCAGATCAATTCGCTTCGGATGCGCAGGTGATGGTACGCACGCCTGCGGAAAATGGTCTGAACGCCATCTTGAACGCTCAGGGCTTCTCGCGTTCGAGCGAAGAAACTCAGGCGGTCTACGCTTTCATGCGCTCACGTGACATGGCCCAGCTACTCTCCAGCGAGAACGGCCTCAAGGATGTCTACAACAGGCCGGAGAGTGATTTCCTCAGCCGTTTTCCTAACCTGCTGCAGAAAGACAACTTCGAACGGTTCTACGAGCACTATCGCAGTTGGGTGTCCGTTACCATCGACGAAAGCACGGGCATTGTCTCAATTCGCAGCTATGCCTATCGGGCTGACGATGCACGCAACATCACCCGTGCGGTGATCAATCACGCAGAAGCCTTCGTCAATAGGCTGAATACAAGAGCCTACGCCGATCGTGTTGCCTATGCCGAGCAGATCGTCGCCAAGGCTCAAGACGGCGTTGCCGTGATGGAAGCCAAGCTGACACGATACCGCAACGAAGCAAAACTCGTCGATCCAACCGGAGAATCGACCTCCGCCCTCGAATCTATCGCAAAGATGACGACCGCAATCACCCAGTTGCAGGCCTCGCTCGAGCAGCAAAAGACACTCTCGCCGGAAAATCCGGGCATCGCCGCCCTCAGCCAGAAAATCACCTCCTATCGTTCGGAGATCAACAAACTGCGCCGGGAGGTGGTCGGTGGAACGGGGGCGATGTCGGATGCCATTGCGGGCTATGAACGCCTGACCCTGGAACGAACATTGGCTGCACGCACCTTGGAGGCCGCGACAACCAATCTCATCAAAGCTCGTCAGGAGGCCGAAACACCTCACGTCTATCTCGTGCGTATTTCCGAGCCGAATCTGGCCAGCACCGCAGAATATCCGCGACGCTTGATCTGGCTGGCATTGATCGCCGCCCTCAGCTTCATTTTCTACGCGGTCCTGCGCTTTGCCGTCGCCCTCGTCGGGGAGCATCGCCCGTGAGGCTCAGTTTCAAGAAGCCTCGTCGCGCACCTGTGGCGCCTTGGGATTTCAGAAACTATCAAGAATTGCAAAGTAGCGTCGAAACAAAGAATTGAATCAAGGGTAGCGTTCATGCCGAACGCATTTGGTCTCGTTATAAATCGATGCTAATTCACCCTCGTTATTTCAACTTTCTTTAAAATCAGCACCCCTTCAATGGCCCCCTGTCTCAGTTGCAACCGGTGCTCGACGGGATACCGCGGCTCAGTAACTGTAAACGGAACTTCAAAGGAGTAACTTCCCTGTATCGGGAGTAAGGCGGGCCGATGAACGAGTATCTCCTGTCCTATCATGATCTCAATTATAAGCTCGTTGCCGGAATAATTATCCTCGACCTCAAGAAAGGTACGCAAGAGCCAGACTCCCCGCGGGAGATGGAAATAGGGCCCGTAGCTTAGAATACGCGCCGGGCCAACCAGCTCTATAACCTCCGGCAAAGAAGTGCCTGTCGGTGCCCCAACCTGATCCGTACCCAGGAACAATTGACGAGGCCAATTGAACCGCACGGTGGCGCCGTTTGTGAAAATCGATCGGTAAGGGATCAACGACTGCGCCATTATCCGCTCTTCGGCGGTCATCGCATAAGACGTGTCACTATCCAAGGCCGCCTCGACCCGTTCTCCACCCGGGTCCAAATCGGCGATCGCATCTACAATTTCTTCCGTTCTCTCGTCCGGCAACGCTATGTCGAGAAAACTCAACACCCCTGCTATGAGTAAATTCGGTGTAAAACGCTTCTCCGGAGGCAGGATCAGGACGTTGGATTCTCCCACTACAATATCGTGAAAAGAGGCGAATATAGATGATGTCAACATAAGAGACGCACGAAACTGCCGATTGAATTTCTGTTGCATGCATAGCGCAACAAAAATTGGGTCTTCGGCTAAAAATATTATTTGCCTTGCCTTTGATGCAAGAAGCTGGGATGTCTTCTCATCTGGATCATCCGTGTAAAGAATGACGTTGTTGCTACGACGCAGGGACCACTGCTCCTTCAATTGCTCAAGCGTGGAAAAGTGGAGGAAATCGACGTCACCCAGCGCAACCTGTACGATCGCACGGATTGCAAGAGCCGCCCGGTGAGATGAGGATGTCGGCAAACCCAGAACAGTTATCAACAAAACAGATCACTCACTTCTTATCGTTTTGAAAATAAATCCTGACGATATCGTATTCATGCAGTTTGCTTTTGCCCCAACAGGTACCCGGATCCGGCAGATGTAACTGACCAGACTGCAGAATAAGGAGTATAATTTGCTGATACCAATGCCACAAGCGCAGGAATATCATCGAGACAACTGAGACAAAAATACCACAATCGCTACATACGCTGACACTAGGCCGTTTTAGGCATAGCGCACCTACGATAAGTGGATTAGGTCGTAACGAGAGATCGACAAAGCGATGGCAGGGATGCACGATTTCGTACCGGATCGGACAACCACTCTGGCTGACATCAACGCGGCCTACAGGATATTTCTTGGCCGCGAACCCGATCAAGCGGGATTGGAAACCTTCTCGAAAGCAGCCCAAGCCGGCATGACGAACAGCGAGCTGATTTCGTCAATGATCGGGTCCCTGGAGTTTAAGAACCGCCACGGACTACTGCCACGCACGTCGACAGCAGGCGAAGGGCCCGCCGGGACGAGTCTTGTCAAGACCTCGGATTTGCTGGATACCGCCGACGCGCAAGCGGCAACCACACACGGCGTGCAACGGGCCATTCGGCTCAATGCGGTCACCAAGGTCTATGAAACCCCGATTGGACATCGCAAAGTCCTGGACGGTATCAGCTTCGAGGTGAAGGCAGGTGAAAAACTGGCGGTGCTGGGCCGCAACGGCGCCGGCAAATCCACCCTGGTAAAAATCATAGGCGGTGTGGAACCCCCTACCACAGGGTCCGTTGAACGCAACCTCTTCATGTCATGGCCTCTCGGTTTCTCCGGCGGTCTGGAGGGGAACATGACGGGGATGGACAATATCCGCTTCATTGCACGTATTTATCGACGCCCTATCGACGACGTAGCCGCTTTCGTTGACGACTTTGCTGAACTTGGTAAGCAACTCTATATTCCGGTGATGAATTATTCCTCCGGAATGCGAATGCGCCTCTCTTTCGCTTTGACTCTAGCAATCAATTTCGAGTGTATTTTGATTGATGAGGTTCTTTCGGTCGGCGATCAGCGATTTCACCGCAAGTGCTATGATGCGGTGTTTGTAAAACGAGCCCATTGCGCGATGATTATAGTTAGCCACGATGTTGAGATCATTCGCAATTTTTGTAAAAGCGCCCTCGTCCTCAAGGGAGGACGAGGGCGCGTATTTAATGATCTTGAATTGGCATTAAGTATATATAACACTCTGTAGCAACAATTTAATGTATAAATTAAACTATTCGACGCTAACTCAATAGTTTTTGCCTATGGCGGCACCTAAATTTACGACTTAGCACCCATGGAACTGTACACTTAGCGATTCGCGTTAAACAAAAGATCGAAATGCAGCATTCCGTCCGGTAGAAACCCTCTTTCTACCGCTTCTGCATTCTTCCTCGTCCATAACGAGATGAGATCTTCGGCATTTGATACCTCGGATGTTGCACCGTTATACTCCACAACCGTGATGCAATCGGTCAAATCGAACAGTTTGTTGGCAAACAGAGGCGGAGCCAGACCAATATGATCGCGCAAACAGCGAGGATTGAATTCACATAATATCGTTGGCTGGTGCCGTTTAATTGTTTGTATCAGACCGGCCAATGCCTGCGGCTCATGTCCTTCGATGTCGATCTTGATGAAGTCAATTCTACTCTCCTGCTGCAGCAATGTATCGACGCGAATAGATTGCGCCACCTGTCCCGACATGGATGGCTCTGAAAGCCAGGTATTCGAACTGCCGACCAAAGAAAATATGGTCCCTTCGTCCGAAGCCGCAAACTGATATAGGATTACGTTATCGAATTTGTTTGCCCACACGCCTCGAAGAAAATTCTGCGCATTGACTGGATTAGGCTCAAACGCAATAATCCTGCCAGCCGGGCCAACGATTCTCGCTGCATGAAAGCTCATCACACCGACATTGGCTCCTATGTCGACATAAACATCGCCTGGTGAAAGATTCTTCGATAAAATCTCTACAATATGCGGTTCCCAGTTACGATATTTGGCAATATGCCTCCCAAATTCTGGTTCGTTAGGATCGACAACGACAGAAATTCCGCCAAGATCGATCTGATCTAATTGATTCATCGATAAATTTCTATTGTGAAACTCCTCCGAGTTCACAAAAAACTCTCTTAATTCGTCGGTACTGACTTTTTTACCCAATAAACCCATGTAGTGCGCCATACCACTCGGATCCGGCTCCCGTCCCAGGAACAAACGATAGGCCGCCCGGATGTCTGCCTCATCAGCATAGATCGAATTCATTGGTCGTTCCGCTTTTGAAAAAACATAGTGGCTTCAATGCCGGGCGCGCTCTGACGCGAATTCCCATAGCCTGCGCGTCTCTTCATTGGCCGGGTCCAAGGACAACGCAAACTGGTACGCACCTGCCGCGGCCGGGAAAGCTCCCTGTTCCTTCAGTGCATGCCCATACTGAACTATCAATCGAGGTTGATCGAGACGATATCTCAATAGCCTGGCATAACGCTTTTCGGCAGTGCGCCAATCGTGTCGTCTGGCGGCCCTTTGCGCCGAGATAAGTACAGTTCGAAACCAGAGCCGACGAAATACCGATTCTTTTGGCGAATTACCCCCGCCTTTGTTGAGCAGAAGACTCGATATGAATGCAGAAGGACTCAAACCATCATGAACGGAGGAGGAATGTCCCGGGCTGGAGCTTGTATGGATCTCTTGTCTTCGTGTTCTCGACTCGGTTTCAGTGATCTGCTCCAGCAGCGCAACGCGCCCCTCGATGTCGCGTTTGAGTGAAAAACCAACGGATGTGAAGCCTACATAGAGGATACGCCCATGCAATGGCCCATTGGGGACGCCTCCGCTCTTAACGAGGATCTCCAGCATGCCGTCTTTGGATACGCGACCATAGAACCGAACGAAGACCTCATTTCGAGATACAGGGCCATGATCCGTGACGATTCCGCCGACCTCGGTTGAGAGCGAGGGGCAGTTGTCACCCTCCGGAGCCACGACACGCATGGCAATAATCACCTCCTCACCTTCCCGAAGTTCGGTTTGGAGGCGCAATACGGCGCAACGATCTGAGGCCCAGCAGCCCCAATGCTCGATGGCATGCCACCCTCGGACGCGCGTCATACGGGCAGTGAGAAGAAGTTCCCCTTTACTATCCATTCGAGCGACATCGTCATTCCCCAGATAATAAAGCCTGTTAGCCAGATAAATATGGTTTCCAAGCGGGTTGGGGGTAACGGGATCCATGGTATGCGCGTCAATCGCCGCGTAGAACTCCTCGCAATACTCATTCCATGTTTTAAGTTTGAGTTCTCTTTTGATGCTGGCTGCCCATTCGGCGATCCCCTGACGATCTGAGAGAGTGTCCCGGAAAAGCTGAAAACCCTCTTCGACATTGTGAGGATCGAAATAACGCACAAAACGACCGCCGACCTCGGGGATCGATGTCACGCCTGAGGCGAGGCAGGGTTTACCATGCGCGAGGCTCTCGCCAACGGGTAAGCCCCAGCCTTCCGCAAAACTGGGATAGGCGGTCAGCAGGCACCGATCATAGAGATAGCTCAGTCCTGCGTCGGATAACTCATTGAAGATAAAGAGCCAACGGTCAATTCCGTTGGAAGCTTCGACGTGGTCGCGAAGCTCCTCGAACATCCAGCCCCATTTTCCAACGAAAACGAGATTTGGAACAAGGAGACCCCGCTCACGAAAAAGCTTTTGCCAGATCTTCAGCAGGTAAACGTGATTTTTTCGAATCTCCAACGTCGATACGCAGAGTACAAATTCACGTTTTGCTACCTCGATTACACGATCGTCGATCGTAGCGTCCTTAGCAATAGCGGGTAATTCAGTTGGCAAAGTAATGGCCTGGACCGGAATTTCCAGATTGAGGCGAGATCGAACGAACTCCAGAACCTCGCTTCGAACGTGCTCGGAATTTGCCAAGATTAGGCTGACCATGGCGAGGACGTCGAGAAATGACTTCCTAAACTGCACATTGGCATCTGCCGAAAGATATTCCGGGTAACGGATCTGAATCAAATCATGAACAAAAAGTGCAATTTTGACTCCCTTCGCGCGAAGTTCAGAGAAGAGGTCGTAATGTTGGTATATCCAGAAAGCGCCCGCCATCACGTAGACATCGCCGGGCAATACCTCGACTTTGACCCTCGAAGCGCGGACACGCTCCTCCAATGCCACGACATTGTCGCGTTTAGCGGCGCCGGACTGCAACAAGGTGACAAGTTCGCCAACAAGCGCGGCGTCCGCCGCACGTACCGCCTTGGCATCGCGATCCAGGATGACAGGCCTCACATCGAAAGCCGAGAGCCCGGCATGAGTGACGAGGTTCGCAATAACACGTTGGATACCGCTGACCGTAATGTTGCCTGCTTCTGCGTATTGCGAGAAATCACTGATATCCAACCAAATTGTAGGCTTCGTATTTAAGGACGAATTTGATCCCATGGATGCTTCTGTCGAAAACTCCATTTCTTGTGCTCTTGAGTAAAACTTTCCCATCAACTTTCTCTTTCCCAAAAATAAGATTTAAGCATCATGGAAATGTCTCAAGATTGCTTTTGGACCAAAAAAGTCTGAGAGACATATCGGCTTTCTCCGACCATGTGATCCTCAAGAACCTCTATCGGGCGGCACTTACTTGCCTCCACGACCTCAAAGACTTCCTTCTGTGGCAGAATGTGCATTTCCATGTCATGCCCATCGGAGGCTAGGTAATCTTTTGTCGAGAAGGCGTATTCCGTTCGGTAGGTCGGCAGCTGAAAAACAGCAACCCCTCCAGGTGCCAATTTTTCGAGTATAGATTGAAGTATATGCCGCATAACCGGGGGCGGATTGTGTTGCAAGACGATGAATGTTATTATTACATCGAATTGCCCAAGGTTGGAAATATCACTTACAGCACGAATGCAGGTGAAAGAAACATTTTCGATATTATGCGAAGCGGCTCGCTGCCTGGCATAACGAAGATGATTTTCGGAGATATCCACGCCAAGGACGCTACGAACACGCGGAGCAAGGGCCAATGACAATCGTCCAACACCGCAGCCAAAATCGAGCGCTCTGTGCGACGGCGCCAGCTGGAAGCCGTTTCGACGCAGAATAGCTTCGCAAGCATCGATGTCGGAACGCCCCGAATCATAAAACAATTGCATATTGTTTTCGACGTTCTCGCGCCGAAACCGCTCATCCACCAGGACAGACCAGTGCGCGTCTTGCTGTCCCAAGCGCATCCATCCTTGCGCGGTGCGGTCCAGCATTGTTTTCAGATCTTCGGCCGAAGCTTTGCTTTCCACGGAGATCGGAGAGGACGCTCTATGCCGTCCAACGAGCCCCTGGGCCCAGCCGTTGCTGTTCAGGAATTCTGCACTAAAGAGAAAGGTACGCCGTAATTCGTCAAACGTTCGACAATCCAGGTGAGCCGCTATGGCTTCGAGGCTCTCCGGCTCCCGTCCGAGAAACGCCCTATACATAGCCATGACATCAGTGATTGAAACGCTCACGGTCGCTCCGATGTTTGGGAGATTGTCCCCATTGAAGATGATTGCCTTGCGATGCGGGATTTGCTCGATCAGATCGATGTTCTGGAGCTACTCACTTTCAATCGCTCCACGTTTTTACCCAATGCCCCCTCACGAGCCTTGCGGTTATGGCGGACACCGGCGAGAATGGCCGGCCCGGAATCACGCGCCTGCGGCTCCAGCAGGACATCGGTTTCGATGCCGAGCGCTTCCAATTGGTCGGCGACCCGAAAGCGATGGTCCTTAGTGGTGACGATGACGGGGCGTCCGAACAGCCCCGGCTCGGCAACGCGGCGCAAGGTCTCCTGAAACGTCGATAAAGCTCCGAAAAGAGGCGGAAACTGTCTGGGACGTTCGGAGCGGGAGGCAGGCCGGAGCCGGATGCCCGAGCCCCGCACATGATCAGCGGACGAATCGGTTTAGTCGGCTCACGCTTGAATTCTATGACTTCGGACGCCACAAAAATCTCCAGGCAGGTTCGAGCCCCGCGATGAATTCGACTCACATGACGTTTCCTTCGCAAGGATTCGTCAGCATAAATACCGATGCTCTCGTGACAGGCAAGCGACATTCCAGAAGAACGGGGCAAAGATAAGGCCAATCTTTCGGTAATACCTCGGGGTCACTTCAGAACAGCCCCTTTCATCGAACGGCCGAAAAATCTCTTATTTCAAAAAAGATTAATTATTTCAATATGTTAATATGACTTCTCGTCGATTTGGGTCGGCACAACAAAAATAGTTTTCTTTATAGGATAGCGAATTTTAGTATTATTGTACTACTATTACTCAAGGTAATTTCTTACGCCGTGTGATTTATGACAGAGAATCCCGGCCCGGCCTGAGCAGCCGCCCCGGGCATCCAATCGAGCTAGGAGCTAGATTGGATGCCCCTCTCGCACCACCGGTCATGCGGGCCCGCATCGGGCTGTTGGAAGGGTTGAGATCAAGCGGTCTTGGCAGGCCGAGGCGATCAAAGCGGGCGACGTAGCATTTCGTTCAAACACAGGGGCTGTGCCGGAACTCTCCGCTGATCGGATCGGTGTTCTGCCCGCCGCTGCGCCGTCTCACTCGCGCGATGCGAAGCCGATACTTTCGCCATCGCCCAGCCGGCCGGGCCACGCTTTCTCCCCACGATCGGTCGCCCTCTCGCGGCTATGCTTTTCTTCGTTCGCTGTGACCGCTTGGGATGGGACTTCCACCCACAAGAGAGCGCCATGCCGGGCGCACAAAAAAAGCGCCCCGCCCTTTCGGGCGAGGCGCGCTGAGAAAAACCGGTCGGGAGCTCGGACTCAGCGTCCGATCGTCGAGAGATTGGCGCCTGCGCTGACGATGCCGACGCCTCCGCCGATCATCTGGAGGAACTTGGCCAGATC
>NZ_JAGIPY010000094.1:0-264 GCF_017813775.1 Labrys sp. LIt4 | reverse complement strand
GACCAACAGACGCAACATCCGGGCCGCCCGGTTGCTGCTCGCTCGTGGACGGAGATCTGTCCGTCCGTCTAAAGCGGTACGTACCTATGAATAGTACCTAGTACTGGAACACCAGAGTCCGAGTCTTGGCGGCGAGTCACGTGCTCCACGCCAGCCCATTCACCCCCACATAGCCGGATGCTGCGCCACTTAATTACCAGCCGGCACGTCCGCGGAGAGCACCAGACACTCACTGGCTGAGTGTTGTCGCTTCCTTTCATGCCC
>NZ_JAGIPY010000093.1:0-264 GCF_017813775.1 Labrys sp. LIt4 | reverse complement strand
ACGGCGGCACATACTATACTCGTAGGACAAATCCATGTGTTTCCAAACTGACAGCTACAGTGGATTGGCACTCTGATGAGGGATCTTAAACGCGATTCGCTCCAATGCCTTACAATAACCCCTGACCAAGAAACAAACTACGGACACTTGGGCTTGGCTTTACGAATACTTGAGTTCGCCGCAGGAGCCGGCATAGATTGCTAATCGCAAGGGTCTACCACCCTGTGGCGCCAGGCTGAATTGGTGTTCCCAAAGCATCAGCAC
>NZ_JAGIPY010000013.1:0-187813 GCF_017813775.1 Labrys sp. LIt4 | reverse complement strand
CCTGGCCGCGCTCGTCGGCTCGCGATCGCGCACCGCCAACGGCAAAGCCCCTTGAACGCGACTACTTCACGGGAGACTAAGAAGGTAAGACACGCATCTCCCGTGTCTTACCTTGCCTTTTAATACTCTCAAACCTGTCCGGCTATTCGAGGCGCTCCTTTAGCGCGAGAACTTCTTGTACTGGATGCGCCTGGGAATGGTCGAATCGATGCCCAGGCGCCGCTTCTTGTCTTCCTCGTAAGCTTCAAAATTGCCTTCGAACCATTCGACATGGCTGTCGCCCTCGAAGGCGAGGATGTGGGTGGCGAGGCGGTCGAGGAAGAAGCGATCATGCGAGATGATCACGGCGCAGCCCGCATAGTTCTCCAGCGCCTCTTCCAGGGCCCGCAAGGTTTCAACGTCGAGATCGTTGGTCGGCTCGTCGAGGAAGAGGACGTTGGAGCCTTCCTTCAGCATCTTGGCGAGCTGCACGCGGTTGCGCTCGCCGCCCGAGAGCACGCCGACCTTTTTCTGCTGGTCGCCGCCCTTGAAGTTGAAGGCAGAGGTGTAGCCGCGCGAATTCACTTCGCGCTTGCCGAGATAGAGGATCTCGTTGCCGCCGGAGATCTCTTCCCACACGGTCTTGTTGGGATCGAGTGCATCGCGCGACTGGTCGACATAGCCCGGCTGCACCGTGTCGCCGAAGGTGATAGTGCCGGCGTCCGGCTTCTCGAGGCCGAGCAGCATGCGGAACAGGGTGGTCTTGCCAGCGCCGTTCGGGCCGATCACGCCGACAATGCCGCCCGGCGGCAGCGAAAAGGAGAGATTGTCGATCAGAAGGCGATCGCCGAAGGCCTTGGAAATGCCTTCGACCTCGATGACCTTGCCGCCGAGGCGAGGTCCGGTCTGGATCATGATCTGGGCTGTGGTGGGCCCCTTCTCATTGGCCTTGGCGAGCAGGTCCTCATAGGCGTTGATGCGGGCCTTGGACTTGGCCTGGCGCGCCTTCGGGCTGGCGGCGATCCACTCCTGCTCGGCAGCGAGCTGCTTCTGGCGGCTCACTTCCTCGCTCTTTTCCTGGGCGAGGCGCTTCTGCTTCTGCACCAGCCAGGTGGAATAGTTGCCCTCATAGGGAATGCCGCGGCCACGATCGAGCTCGAGAATCCAGCCCGTGACGTTGTCGAGGAAATAGCGGTCATGGGTGACGATCAGGATCGCGCCGGGATAGGTGCGCAGATGGCCCTCCAGCCAGGCCACCGTCTCGGCGTCGAGATGGTTGGTCGGCTCGTCCAGCAGGAGGAGCTCAGGCTGCTCGAGCAGGAGGCGGCACAGCGCCACGCGGCGGCGCTCGCCGCCCGAGAGCGTGGTGACGTCGGCATCGTCGGGCGGGCAGCGCAGTGCGTCCATGGCCTGGTCGATCTGGCTGTCGAGGTCCCATAGATTCTTGGCGTCGATCTCGTCCTGCAGGCGGGTCATCTCGTCCGCCGTCTCGTCCGAATAGTTCATGGCGAGTTCGTTGTAGCGGTCGAGGATCGCCTTCTTGGCGGCGACGCCGTCCATGACGTTCTCGCGCACGGTCTTGTTCGGATCGAGCTGCGGCTCCTGCGGCAGATAGCCGACACGGGCGCCCTCGGCCACCCAGCCGTCGCCGGTGAAATCCTTGTCGATGCCGGCCATGATGCGCAACAGGGTCGACTTACCCGAGCCGTTCACGCCGAGCACGCCGATCTTGGCATCCGGGTAGAAGGACAGGTGAATGTTGTCGAGGACCTTCTTGCCGCCCGGATAGGTCTTGTTCAGACCCTGCATGTGGTAGACGAATTGATACGCGGCCATCGCTGCCTGCTTGGGTTTTCGTGGAAAGGGGATTGGGGCGGTGTGTAGCCGAGCTGATACGGCGGAGCAAGGGCGGAGCCCTGTTTTGCCTGCCGGCCTCGCCCGGAAATGACGCTATCGCCAGAAACGGAACAGATAATAGCCCAGCGCGACAAAGTCGGGATAGACGCCGAACAGGCCGGCGAGCCGGTACACCGCGTTCCAGATGGCACTGCTCACCGGGGTGGTGAACAGGAGGAACAGAAAGCCCATCATCGCCAGGGGCGCGATGGCGTTGGCCTGGGCCTGCATCTCGTAGGGCAGATAGGGCCGGATGATCGCAAAGCCGTCGAAGCCGGGAACCGGCAGCAGGTTGAGCACCACGGCCGAAGCCTGCAGCGCGGCGAGAAAGGCCATCCCCGCCCAGAGCTGGGGCGAGCCCGTCGTCTCCGGCAGGCCGAGCAGGAAGGGCAGGCCCAGCACGACCAGGCAGACGAGATTGGCCATCGGTCCGGCCAGGGCCACGAAGGCATCCCAGTGCCGGTTCTTGAGGACGGACCGGTTGATGTAGACGGCCCCGCCCGGCAGGCCGATGCCCCCCAGGATGAGGAAGAGCAAGGGAAAGCCGAAGCTGGTCAACGGATCGGCATAGGCGAGCGGATTGAGGCTCAGATAGCCCTTCTCCACCACGGAGCGATCCCCGCCCCAATAGGCGGCAAGCGCATGGGCTCCCTCGTGCAGGCATAGCGAGATCAGCCAGCCCGAGACCACGAAGGCAAAGACGGCGACGGAGGAATCGAACCAGCCGGTGGCGAGGCTGACGGCCGTCACCAGGAAAACGGCGAGGAGAGGGAGGAAGTTGGCGCTCAGGCGCCAGGGCATCGCCGCAACTCTGGACAAGGGGGACTCGTTCTCGAAAAAGGTTGCCCTATTGTGGGAATTTGCGCTCCGTTTCGCAAGAGCAGGGCATGGCGCTTCGGCCCTGTTGGAGAACAACAGCTTTGCTCGAACCGTTGCGCCGCCCCTCAGATGCGCAGCCCCGCCCCGACGCGCCGGAGGATCCAGTAGAACAACGCCGTCGCCGCCGCGCCGATGAGAATCGCGAACCAGAATCCCCCTTCGGTCTCCAGAAAAGGCAGATCCTTGGTGTTCATGCCGAAAATGCCGGCCACCAGGCTGCCGGGCAGCAGCAGGGCCGTCAGGATCGAGAGGGCGCGCAGCGAGCGGTTGGTCTCTTCGGCCAGCCGGGCACCGACCTCATCCTGCAAGAGCTTGGCCCGCTCCTGCAAAGTGAGGATGTCGTGGTCGAGCGATTCCAGCCGGTCGGCCAGGCGTTCGGCCGCGATAGGCAGGGCCGGCTTGTCGGCCTCCTCCGAACGTTCCTCCCAATCACGCAACACATGGCAGAGCGAGGAAAGCTGGCGGTGGACCCGGACCGTCATGCGGCGGACTTCGATCAGCCGGACCCGCTCTGTGGCGGCCATGTCCTCGACGACGCGGTCCTCGGCGGTATCGAGCTCATCGGTCATGCCGGCCACGCGGCGGGCGACGGAATCGCAGAAGCGATCGATGATCGTCTCGATCAGGCGCCCGGCGGCTGGCAGGTTGAGGCCCTTCTGGACGGCCCGGTGGATTTCCTCCACCGAGCGCAGCGGATGCCGGCGGCCCGAAATCACCAGCCTCTCGTTGAGCGCGAAGCGCAAGCGGCCGAGATGGTCGCTCTCTCCACCGAGTTCGCTGTGGAAGTCGGCAATGACGCCGAAGATGACATGGTCGATCGTGTGCAGGCCAAGCGGCTCGTCCTTGGCGAGGAACAGGGCGCGCACCTCTTCGGGTAGATCCTCGAAGGACGACAGCCAATCCCGGGCGAGCCGATCGGTCAGGCTGAAATGCAGCCAGAGCCAGCCATCCTCCGCCGCCAGCGCCGCCGGCACATCACGAGGATCGACCGGTTCGGGCTCGTAGCCCTCACGAAAGCGATAGGCCCAGATCAGGCCGGCTATGGCCGCCGGCACGAAATTGACGCCCGGCAGATGTTGCTGCTGAATACCGTCCATGGCGCCTCCGCCAAGCGGTCCCCGCCTTCCCGCCCAAGGTCGAACACCGCATAGCCTCAAGTGCAAGGCAACGCCCCGCCCCTGGGGCCGCCGCCTGTCATGAGGGGGCTAGATCATGCATGTGACAATGGGATGACAGCTGCGCATGCGCTGTCACGCAGGGCTGGCGACCTGCTCCAGCAAAGCGGACAGACCTGGCTCCTCGACCAGGAGAGCAGCGTCTTCGGGCGTGAACCAACGCACTTCGCGTTCGTTCATTTCGCGCCAGACCGGCAGATGGCCGGTGACGTCGAGACGGTAGACGAAGACGCGGACGAGATCGAAATGCAGATCGCGGCGCTTCCAATAGAGATATTCGCCGACCGGCTCCTTGCCGATCTTGCCAAGCAGCCCGGCTTCTTCCTCGGCTTCGATGGCCGCGGCCCGGCAATCCTTGCGGTCCTTCATCGGCCATCCCTTGGGGATGGTCCAGCGCCGCGTTTCCCGCGTGGTCACCAGGCAGACCTCGACCTTGCCGCGCTGGAACCGCAGGGGCAGCGCGCCGACCTGACGAAGCTCCTTGGCTGCGACGGGCGACGTGACGGGATATTTGTCGACTCTGGCCATATAACGTCAGGGAACCCTAACACTGAACTCGGCAACACTGCTCATACCGCAAATCTATCAAATATTCCCTAGCATTCACGTGCCTTTTCACACCAACTTTGTTCTACCACTTTCGAACAAGCACATCCCTTGAAATAGACGACAAGCTTGCAGGCAGCTTTACGACACCGTACCCCCGATCGGACATCCCGGCACGACATGACACCGCTTAGGCCTCTATGTTGTTATTTTTTTGTCGTATGCAACCCTTTCTCTTGCAGCGGTCTCCTCGTGTTGCAACGCAATAAAACTATTGGGACGTGGAGGAATATCCGACCCACTCTCCCTGGGGACATGTGCGTCATCTCGGAGCAACTTTGCTGTTTTCATTGTGAATAACGTTCACGTTACCAGGTAGTACAGGGCCGAATGCGGCGGCATTGTGTTGAAAGTGCTCATCGCTTCGCTTATGGCGATGGGACTGGGCGGCTTTCGATTCGGGCGATGTGTGCGCAAACGCACGTCGTGCATGGTGATGGCCGGCTAGGGGTTCGCCGCCGGCGCATTCTCACCTGTGCCGCTGCACCATGAAGTTTTGGGCCATCCAAAACCGACCTTCCACGGTGAGGAAAGGAAGCCCCCAATGAGAAAAATCTTGCTCGCCGCCGCTTTCGGCTCTCTCGCTCTCTCCCTCGCAGCCTGCGGCGGTAGCAGCTCGAACTGCACGGTCGAGGCCCTGCAGAAGAAGGGCAAGGATCTGCAGGAGGCCATGACGGCTGCCCTTAGCAAGGACCCGTCCAAGGCAGCCGCCAACGTCCAGACTTGGCAGCAGAAGGCGCAGGAACTGCTCACCAAGGCCCAGGCCGCCGGCTCAAAGCCGACCGATGAGGTCTGCAAGGCCTATGACGAGCTGATCGAGACGGTGAAGAAGTAATTTTCGCCGGTTCGATCCGGTCTTGAGTGGCTCCGAGGTCTGCCTCGGAGCCTTTTTATTGGTCAGACGAAAATCGCTGGCCGCCTCCCTGCCCGCGCTGTAGCTTGACCGCGGGAGGTCGCCATGCTCACGGATTTCTTTGACTTGACGGGACGCATTGCGCTCGTCACCGGTTCCAGCCAGGGAATCGGATTGGCCATCGCGCGCGGATTGGCAAGCGCCGGTGCGACCGTCGTGCTCAACGGCCGCGACCAGGCCAAGCTCGATGCCGCCGCCCGCCAGCTCACCGAAGAGGGCTTGACCGTGGAGGCGGCTGCCTTCGACGTCACAGATCATGCCGGCGTGGAGACGGCGATCTCGGCCATCGAGGCCCGCCATGGCCGCCTCGACATCCTGGTCAACAATGCCGGCATCCAACGCCGGGGCCCCTTCGTCGACTTCCCGCTCGACGCCTTCCGTGACGTGCAATCCACCAATGTCGAAGGCGTCTTCCTGGTCGCGCAAGCCGCGGCGCGCGGGATGATCGCGCGACGTTCGGGCAAGATCATCAACATCTGTTCGGTGATGAGCGAACTTGGCCGTGCCAATATCGTGCCTTACGTCACCGCCAAGGGTGCCGTGCGCATGATGACCAAGGCCTTGTGTGCCGAGTTGGCCCGGCACAACATCCAGGTCAACGGCATCGGTCCGGGCTATATCGAGACCGAGCTCAACACGGCGCTGATGCAGGATGCCGCCTTCTCCGCCTGGGTCGAGGCCCGTACGCCGGCCGGACGCTGGGGCAAGGTCGAGGAACTGGCCGGAGCCGCCGTCTTCCTCGCCAGCAATGCCTCCAATTTCGTCAACGGCCACGTCCTCTATGTCGATGGAGGCCTCACGGCCTGCGTCTGAGCAGCCGTCCGGCCTCGTCGACCCGACGACGCTCCGGCACTGGTTATTTTCCGGGCTGGGAAGAGACCGGCGCGGACTGCGACGCCGCGGCCTGCCAGGCTGCCAGCAAGGCCTTGAAGTTGGCCGCCGCTGCCGCTGCCTCGCGGCCGATCTCCGGCGTCATCGTCCGAAACTCCAGCCGCGCCCGCAGGCCTTCCTGGAGGCCAAGCGTGCCGACGCAATAGTGCTGGCCCGTAACAGGCAGGCCATCCACGTCACAGGAAACCAGGAAAGGCGCAGCGGATTTGGCATCGCGTTCGAGCCAGATTCCGCCCGGATAGATGTCATAGTCGCCATCCGGCTGGGCGGGAGGCGGTGTGCCCGCCTTGGTCAGCCGGTCCTTCCAGGCCTTGAAATTGTCGAGGTCCGGCGCCTTCGCCTGGAACAGGCTGTCGCCCTGGAAGGAAGCGGGTTCATAGAGCGCGACGGTGACGAGCGAACGCGGCGCCCCCGCTTGCCGTTCCTCGCCGCTGCACAGGAAGAGCATGGCGCGATCTCCACCCTCCTTGCAGAACTCGGCCCGCCAGCCCGCAGCCGCCCCGAAGGGCTTGTCCATCGCTTCGAGCGTGAGCACCAGTGCCTTGGCCGTCACCTCCGGCTGCGAACAGGCTTTCTCCAACCCAGCCTTGGTTGAAAAATTGATTTCCTCATCGGCTTTTTCGCCCGTCACCAGGGTCAAGGCCGGCGGGCCGGGAACGCGTAGGGCTGTCTTGCCGAGCGTCACCCCGATTCCCTTGCGCAGGCAGGCGGCGTAGGGGGTGGGTTGCGCCGGGGGGACGGCCGCGGGAGCCTGGCCCGCCGGGCTTGCCACAGCTATCGGCCGCGGATCGGCCGCCTCCCTACCTGCCATCGCAGCCTCCGCTGCGGCCGATTGCCGGGCTGGGCTATGCAGCACAAACCCGCCTATCGACAACACCAGCCCGATCGTTCCAAGAGCCGCCAGGCCGATACGTTCGCGCGCTTCCATCGTCTCTCCTGAACCGGACGTTGCCCTGTCGGGCTCGTTCCTTACACCCGCGCAATAAGGCAAAAGCAGGGGAAAGGCCACCAAGGCGGCGGGGGCAGCCCCCAATCGGCGGTCGGAAATGGAAACATCGCGCGGGAATATCGCCGATGGACGTTGCCAATGGCACGGCAGCTGCTCACATTCACCGGATGCGGCCTGGCCCGGGCCGCATCCATCGGAGCATCCTTCACCGCCCATGACGCTCAAGCGCCTCGTCCTCCTGCCGCTGCAGGTCCTCCTCGCGATCCTGGTGATCATCGACGAACTGGCCCGCCCCATCTACGGGCCGCTGATCCGCCGTTTCGCCGCGCTGCGCCTCGTCGAAATCGGCGAACGAGCCGTTGCCGCCCTGCCGCGCTTCGTCATCCTCATCCTGCTGGTCGTGCCCCTCGCCGTGGCCGAGCCCTTGAAGATCTACGGCCTGCTGCTGCTGGGCAAAGGCCTGCTGGTCCGGGGTCTCCTCATCCTGGCCGTCGCCTATCTCGCCAGTTTCCTGTTGATCGAGCGCATCTACGCCGCCGGCAAGCCCAAGCTGATGACCATAGGCTGGTTTGCCTGGCTCATGGGGCTGATCGACTGGGTTCGCCGGACGCTGCTCGACTGGCTGAAACGAACCCCCGTGTGGGTGGCGGTAACCGCCGCCCGCAATTTTGCGGCCCGGGTCGTCGCCGTGTTCCGGGCTGCCATTTCGCAAAGACGCGGATCTTCTTCCGGGCAATCGGGTGAAAGGGATTCGCGCTAACTCGGCAGGTTCGATCTTTGCCAAGGCTACCCCGACGGTGCCGCGGACCCTCCCTACGATAAAGAGCAGCCGGCCGCCCCCCATTCCCGGCAGCACAGCCTCTGACCGGCACCGCCGGGTGCACCACTCAGAGAAGACAGGATTATTTGCCCGCTTTGGAATAACTCTAAAAATAGATCGCCAATTGCACAGTTTAGAATTACTACGAACTAGAATTTAGAATTACTCTTATCTTTGATCCGTAACGGTTTTCTGCGTTACAGCCCCTTGTTCATCAGAATTGAACACGTGTAATAGCTTGCCGAATGTTAATCTTGCATCGGCTGTGGGGGCACGCAGGAACGACACAATGCTCGTACCATTTCTCATCATGCTCAGGGAGGGCATCGAGGCCGCGCTGATCGTCGGCATTGTTGCGAGCTATCTGCGTGTCACCGGCCGAAGCGCCTGGATGCCGGCTGTGTGGTGCGGCATCATCCTGGCCGTCGGCCTCTCACTTTCCGTCTTCATCGCGCTGCATGTCGCCAGCGCCGAATTTCCCCAGCGCACCCAGGAACTCTTCGAGGCCATTGTCGGCCTGATCGCGGTCTGCCTGCTGACCGCCATGGTGTTCTGGATGGTCCGGGCCTCACGCAGCATCAAAACCGAGCTGCAGCATTCCGTCGATGCCGCCCTGGCCTCGGCCGATCATCAGGGCCTCGCACTCGTCGGCATGGTTTTCCTCGCGGTCGCGCGCGAAGGATTGGAGTCCGCCTTCTTCCTGCTGGCGACCTTCGAACAGAATGTCGGCTATGGCGC
Source organism: Labrys sp. LIt4 (assembly GCF_017813775.1). Taxonomy (NCBI): domain Bacteria; kingdom Pseudomonadati; phylum Pseudomonadota; class Alphaproteobacteria; order Hyphomicrobiales; family Xanthobacteraceae; genus Labrys; species Labrys sp. LIt4. Next base: position 178,967 of record NZ_JAGIPY010000013.1, on the reverse strand, counting down.
GCCGGTCGGGGCCGCACTCGGCCTCGTCTGCGCAGCCATCTTCGGCGTCGCGCTCTATTATGGCGGCGCCCGCCTCAATCTGCGCCTGTTCTTCCGCTGGACCAGCATCCTGATCATCTTCGTGGCGGCCGGTCTGGTGGCGACGGCGGTCCGCTCACTGCACGAGGCCGGCCTGTGGAACCATCTGCAGGGCATCGCTTTCGACATCTCAGGCATCCTGCCCGGCGACAGCGCGCTCGGCACCGTGCTCGGCGGCCTGTTCGGCTATCACGATACGCCGACGCATGGCGAGGTGATCGCCTATCTCCTCTATCTCATCCCGGCGCTGTTGCTCTTCCTGATGGCGCCGACCGCCCCCTCCCCGTCCCAATCGAAGGCCGCACGATCGTGACTGCCCCGCGCATCAATTACCCGGCTGTCGGGGCCGGCATGCTCGCCCTTATCGTGGCGGCGGGCGTCGGCACCTATTTCCTGGTCGCCAAGCCACCCGGCACCGACGGGCCCAGGAGCGGCGATCCCGTCGCCATCGCCGTCACGGCGACGGCCTGCGAACCCAACGAGCTGACGGTACCCGAAGGGCGCACCACCTTCGCCATCACCAACAAGAGCAACCGGGCGATGGAATGGGAGATCCTGCAAGGCGTGATGGTGGTGGAGGAGCGCGAAAACATCGCGCCCGGCTTCACGCAGAAGCTGACCGCCAAGCTCGAGCCGGGTGACTACGAGATCGCCTGCGGCCTGCTGACCAATCCCAGGGGCAAGCTCAAGGTAACCGCTCTCGCCAATGCTCCCAAGGAGGTCAAGCCGAGCCTGACGCAGTTGATCGGGCCGCTCGCCGAGTACAAGGTCTATGTTACCCTGGAGGTCGACGATCTGGTCGAGGCGACCAAGGCCTTCACCGACGCGATCAAGGCCGGCGACCTCGCCAAGGCCCGCGAGCTCTATGCGCCGACCCGCCAGTCCTATGAGCGCATCGAGCCGGTAGCCGAATTGTTTTCCGATCTCGACAAGTCCATTGACGCCCGCGCCGACCTGTTCGAGAAGCGGGAGGCCGATCCGGCTTTCACCGGCTTCCATCGCCTGGAATACGGCCTGTTCAAGCAGGGCAGCACCGAAGGGCTCGCGCCTTTCGCCGACAAGTTGCAGGCGGATGTCGCCGAGCTGCAGAACCGGGTTTCGACCCTGGCGATACCGCCTTCCAAGATGGTGGGCGGCGCAGCCGTGCTGATCGAGGAAGTCGCCTCCAACAAGATCTCCGGCGAGGAAGACCGCTACAGCCGCACGGATCTGTGGGATTTCCAGGCCAATATCGACGGAGCCCGCAAGATCGTCGAACTGCTGGCCCCCCTGACCACCAAGGCCGATGCGGCGCGCCAGAAAAGCATCGACGACAATTTCGCCGCCGTGAATGCCATCCTTGCCAAATATCACACGCCCGATGGCGGCTTCAAATCCTATGACGCCTTGAGCCAGGACGATCGTGTGGCCCTGCAAAAGCCGGTGACGACGCTGGCGGAAAGCCTGTCGACGTTGCGCGGCACGCTAGGCCTCGACTGAAGGGGATAGACCAATGACCGACAAGCCCCCCTACCCGCCCCAAACCGACACGGACGCCCCGCGCTCTCCCGGCCGGCGCTCCATGCTGCTGGGCCTCGGCGCCGCCGGCGGCGGCGCGTTGCTGGCCACCCTGCCGGGCAAGCAGGCGGCCGCCGCGGAAGCCGGTTCCACCGGCCATCTGAGCGACCGCGTGGCTTATCTGGGAGCCCATCAGGCCGGCGTCACCACCGATCGCCCGCCAATGGGACTGGTGGTTGCCTTCAACATCCTGGCGACCACGCGCGCGGATCTCGAACGCCTGTTCCGCGTCCTCACCGATCGTATCGCTTTCCTGACCCAGGGCGGCACTCCGCCGGTAATCGATTCCAAGTTCCCGCCGCCCGATTCCGGGCTGATGGGCCCGGTGGTCTCTCCCGACAATCTGACCATCACCGTGGGCGTGGGCGCTTCGCTGTTCGACCAGCGCTTCGGCCTCGCCGACAAGAAGCCGCGGCAACTGATCAAGATGCCGCAATTTCCCAACGACGCGTTGTCGGCCGAACTCTGCCACGGCGATCTGATGATCCAGATCTGCTCCAACACAACCGACAGCAATCTTCATGCCCTGCGCGACATCGTGAAGAATACGCCGGATCTGCTGATGGTGCGCTGGAAGCAGGAAGGCTTCGTGCCGCCACCCCGTGCTGCCGGCGAAACCCAGTCGGCGCCGCGCAACCTGCTCGGCTTCAAGGACGGCACGGCCAATCCCGACCACAAGGACGAGGCCGAGATGAACCGCCTGGTCTGGGTGCAGCATGGCGGCGCCGAACCTGCCTGGGCGACGGGCGGCAGCTACGGCGTGGTGCGCATCATCCGCAATTTCGTCGAGCGCTGGGACCGCACCCCGCTCGGCGAGCAGGAAGCCATCATGGGCCGGCATAAGCCGAACGGCGCTCCGCTCGGCATGAAAGCCGAAGCCGACATCCCCAGCTACCACGACGACCCAGAAGGCAAGCGCACGCCGCTGGACGCCCATATCCGCCTGGCCAATCCGCGCACGCCGGACTCGCGCAAGAACCTGATCCTGCGCCGCCCCTTCAACTATTCCAACGGCATCACCAAGTCGGGCCAGCTCGACATGGGCCTGCTCTTCATCTGCTTCCAATCCGATCTGGAAGCCGGCTTCGCCACGGTCCAGCAGCGCCTGAACGGCGAGCCGCTGGAGGAATACATCAAGCCGGTCGGCGGCGGCTATTTCTTCATTCTGCCCGGCATCCCCGACAAGACCGCCTTTCTCGGCCAGTCCCTCTTGGCGGAGACAGCCTGAACCGATCCTTCAACCTTGAACTGAAGAGAGAGAAAAACATGACATATCTCAAATGGCGCATGCTGCTGGGCGCCGCGATTGTCGGCCTGGCCACGACCGCCAGCGCCAACGCGCCGGCCGTCTCCCCGCTGGACCTGGTCCAGCCGGTGGCCGACTACAAGGTCTTCATCTCCAAGGGCGCCAAGAAGCTGGTGGAGGATACCGCCAAGTTCACGGCCGCGGTCAAGGCCGGCGATCTGAAGAAGGCCCAGGCCCTCTACGCGCCCACCCGCGTCCATTACGAGTTGATCGAGCCGGTGGCCGAACTCTTCTCCGACCTCGACGGCAGCATCGATTCGCGCGCCGACGATCATGAGAAGAAGGAAGCGGATGACGCTTTCACCGGCTTCCACCGCCTCGAATATGGCCTGTTCGAAAAGAAGAGCACCGAGGGGCTCGCCTCCTTCGCAGACAAGCTGAATGCCGATGTCGTGGACCTGCAGAAGCGCATTGCCGGCCTCACCATTCCGCCGGAGAAGATGGTGGGCGGCGCCGCCGCGCTGATCGAGGAAGTCGGCGCCACCAAGATCACCGGTGAGGAAGATCGCTACAGCCACACCGATCTGTGGGACTTCAAGGCCAATATCGATGGCGCCCGCAAGATCGTCGAGCTGCTTCATCCGCTGACGGTGAAGGCCGACAAGGATCTGTCGCAGAAGATCCACGCGAATTTCGAGACGGTCGAGAAAATCCTGGCCAAGTACAAGACCAAGGATGGCTACGAGACCTATGACAAGCTGACGCCCGAGGACCGCACGGCCCTGCAGGGCCCGATCACCACGCTCGCGGAAGATCTCTCCAAGCTGCGCGGCACGCTCGGCCTGAACTGAGATTCGAGGCAAAATGATCATCGGGCAGCGGGTCTTCGGGCCCGCCGCCTGTGCCACCGCCGCCTGGGTTCCTCGAGCGTATCTGCCCTACTTGTCGAGCAGTTCGATCGAGCGGGTCAGGGTGACCTTGCGGCCGCCGACATTATCCTTGAGCAGAACATCGATGCGATAAGGCCCCGGCTTGTCGTCCGGCTCGAAATGAATAGACAGGGTCGAGCGGCTGTCGACCAGGTTGAAACGGCCTGCAACCTTCTCCTTGAGCGCCGTCACTCCCTCCTGCGTCGAACGCGGATCGATCGAACCGTCGGGACCGGTCACCTTGATGTCATAGCTGACATCGGCGGAAAGATCCTTCTGCAGCCCCATGCCCGAAAACAGCACGGTCACGCCGATCGTGTCGCCCCGGCGCGCCTGCGGCATCGCTCCGGTCAGGGCCGTCGCCTCCGAGGCCCCGCCGTCCGCCGCGGGCTTGTCCGGCAATTTCAGCATGGCGATGCTACCCGAAAAATCGCCGTCACGGTCAGGACCAGGCTTGAAGGCAACGCTTCTGCTGGCCAACAAAGCGTCGAGCACCTGCTTGTAGGGTCCCGAGGCCTCGCCTGCCCTCTGAAGGAGATAGCGTTCAAGCACCTCATGCTGGCGCAGATTATTGGCGAGGCCTTGCGCCGCATTGATGCGGATCGACTTGTCGAGTTGATTGTTGCCGGTCAACGGCCTGCGCGGATCGAGCGCATCGACCAAGGTTGCGAGGAACCCCGGATTGCCGGTCGCGAAGAAGGCGCCCCATTTGAGATCCATCTCCACCGGCCGGCTCGGCGCGAGCGTGTAGAGATTGCCGGGCTTGTCCCTGAGAAAACCGGGCTCCTCATGGAAAAGCGAAGCGATCAGGTCGGTATTGCCCGATTGCCACAGCGCGAAGGTGAGAACCGACTTGCTGTCGGGCGGATAGGCGCCGCCGGCCCCGATCCAGCCTTCCACGCGCGCGCGGTTCTGCAGGAACAGCATGGAGAAAAAGCCCGCCAGCGTCGCGCGGGACAGACCGGTGCGAGCGATCGTTTCCGAATTCTTCAGGGCAGCGAATATCTCGGGCACCGCCGCAGGATCGTTGCGCACATAGAAGAAGACGATGGCCTCGGCGAGCCTGACATCGGCCGCGCTCGGCAGGGCCTTGGCTTGTGCGGGCGGCGAGGGCTGGGGCGGCAAGGCCGGCGGCGGCGGTGAAGGCGAAGAATTCTGCGCCGCAGCAGGAGCAAGGCAAAGGCTCGTCACAATGGAGGCCAGCAGCAAAGTGCGTATCAACGGAATTGCCATCCCAGCGGCGCCGCGGGATTGGGCGCCCATTCCAGACCAGCTTACGGCACAAGGCGGCAAAATTGCGCTCGCCCCGCGGCAAAATGCCTTTGCAATGGGGCCCTTCAGCCGGCCGCCGAGCGCAATGCCGGATAGAGCGCGCGCCAACGGCCCAGCGCCTCGACATAGGCCGGTGCCAGAGCCGGATCGGGCTCGATCGTCTCGATACGGTGCGGCGGCGTGCAGACCGTCAGCGGGTCCTCGCCGGTGACGGCCAGGCGCGCCAGCCGTGCCGCCCCGAAAGCCCCGCCGGTTTCGCCATCCGCCAGGCGGTAGACCGGAAAGTTCAGGACATTGGCGAGGATCTCGAGCCAGAAGCGCGAGCGCGAGCCTCCGCCGATCACGTCGGCACCGGCAATTTCGGTACCCGCCGCCGCCAGGGCATCGCGACAGTCGGCAAAGGCGAAGGCGACGCCCTCCAGCACGGCCTGCACCATGGCCTCGCGTCCATTCTCATGGGCGAGGCCGGTGAAGGCGCCGCGGATGACGGCATCGTCATGCGGCGTGCGCTCACCGGACAGGTAGGGCAGGAACTGCACCGGCGAAGGCGCCGCCGGCTTGTCGCCGAGCGGAGCCAGCAAGGCGCTCTCCTTGGTCTGCAGCACACCGGCGATCCAGGCGAGACTGGAGGCCGCCGAGAGAATCACGCCCATCTGGTGCCAGGTCTTGGGCACGGCGTGGCAGAAGGCATGCACCGCACGGGCGGGATTGGGCAGGAAACGATCGGTCGTCGCCCACAAAACGCCCGAGGTGCCGAGCGAGAGAAAAGCCGAACCGAGCCGGATCGCGCCCAGGCCCACCGCGCCGGCGGCGTTGTCCCCGGCGCCGCCGGCAAACAAGGGAGCCTTGGCCATGCCCCAGCGCGCCACCAGGTCGCCCCGCAGGCGGCCGGCGGGATCGGAGCCCTCGACCAGGCGCGGCATGGCCTCGCGCGACAGGCCGGTAGCGGCAAGCGCCGCATCCGACCAGTCCCGCCGGCCGACATCGAGCCAGAGCGAGCCCGCTGCATCCGACATTTCCTCGATCGCTTCGCCGGTCAGGGCCAGGCGCACATAGGCCTTGGGCAGCACGACAAGACGTGTCGCGGCAAAGATCGCCGGCTCGTGGCGGGCCACCCACAGCAATTTGGGAGCCGTGAAACCCGGCATAGCCTTGTTGCCGGTCACCCGACGCAAATCGGGCCATTTGGCTTCGAGCTCCGCACATTCGGCATGCGAACGGCCGTCATTCCACAAGATCGCAGGCCGGAGCGGCTGATGATCGGCCCCGAGCAGCACGGCGCCATGCATCTGGCCGGACAAGCCGATGCCATCGACCGCAGCGATCTCCTTGGGATGCGTTGCCTTCAGGGCATCCACGGCCGATATGACCGCCTCCACCCAGGCCTGCGGGGCCTGTTCCGAGAAGCCGGGATGAGGCCGCTGTACCGTCAGCGCGACGTCATGGCTGGCGAGGACGCGCTGCTCGCCATCCGCGAGCAGCGCCTTGACCGAAGACGTGCCGATATCAAGCCCTAGAAACACGCATTCCTCCGAAGATTTTTTCGAATCGATCATGCGTCAGGCGGGAAAGCCGGGGCAAGCCCCCAGCTACCGAAAGTGAGCGGACACGATCACGGGCCGGCGAACCGCGAGTTTCACGGCCGTGTCACTGCACCTGACCTATGCAAGGGGCTCGTGGACCCCGACTTCCATCAGGGGCTGTAGACGGCGACGCCATTCGCCGTCCTGGCCAGGGCGCCTATGCCTTACAGCCTCTGATGCTTTTTTTCGCGACAGCGCGACCGGGGCACGACGCCGATCATACCGGAATGGCACCCGTCATGGTGGCGGCCGCGGGGTCGCATCCGTTCACAAAGCGGAAAAACTCGGGAAACACCCCGGCTCTAGGGTGCGATGGTTCACTCGGGAAGGTGCGGACCTTGACCATAGCAGCCATGCTCTTCGTCATGCTGGCATTGCTCGGCTTCATCTATGTCACCTTCGACATCTGAAGGGGCCGGCGTGAAGACTGGCCAGTTCGGCAAGATCTGCCAATATCGGCCGCCAGGCCCGCTTTTCATCGTGCCGGACAAACAAAAATCCTCCGGCCCGTGAAGGCCGGAGGACTTTTGTTGGCAAATCCGGCGGACAGCTCAGATCAGGCTGTATTGCCTGGCCTTGTTGCGCAGGAAAGGCAGGCCCTCGGCCAGGATCTCCTCGCGGCTGTTGGCGACAGGACGCCAGACCGACAGGGCGGAGGCGAGCTGCGGCGGCATATGGATGAAGCTTTCCATGGCCATGCCCCCCTTGAAGCCAATGCCGGCCAAGCCCGCGAACACCTCGTCCCAGGCGATCGTGCCGGTACCAGGCACCCCGCGGTCGCTCTCGGAGAGGTGGATATATTTGAGGTGCTCGCCGGCCTTGAGGATGCCGTTGGCCTGCCCCTTCTCCTCGATATTCATGTGATAGGTATCGAGGTGGAGGAAGACGTTGGGCGCACCGATGCGCTCGATGACGCGAACCACCTGCTCGGTGGTGTTCATCATGTGGTTCTCGTAGCGGTTGACCGCCTCGAGCCCGAGTTCCAGGCCGCGCTTGCGGGCATGGGCCGCCGCCTTGTCCATCACCTTGACGACCGCGTCATATTCGGCCTCGGTCGGCGGGTTGCCGGTGCGCTCGCCGATCGAGCCATAGACGACGCCGGACAGGGCCTTGGCACCGATCTCGGCGGTCTTGTCGAGCGCGAGGGTGAGGAATTCCAGCGCCTTCTCCGGATTGTTGGTGGGGCGGGAATCATTGGGCAGGCCGAGAGAGCAGACGGCATCGACGCCGTGCTTTTCCAGCAGGGCCCGGGTGTGGCCGGTGTCGGCCTTGGCCGGCTCCAGCAGGGCGATCTCGACGAAGGCCAGCCCATATTTGGCTGCCTCCGCGATCGACAATTCCGCGGCTTCGCGGGTCCAGCTATGCGACCAAAGGCTGGTATGAATGCCAAAGCCCTTCATGACGATATCCTCAATGTGTTGGCTTTCGGGTGAAGAGAAGTTGAAGGAAGTCCCTGGCCCAGACCCAGCGCAGGATCATGACCACCAGCAGGAAGGCGCCCCACATCGCCGTGGCCAGATGCTGGTTGGCGCCGAGCAGGTTCAGGCCGGAGGCGATGACCTGCAGGATCACCAGGGCGATCACCACCGGGATCACTCGTCCGAATCCGCCGAAGGGATCGACGCGGCCGAGGAAGCAGGCGAGCACGGTGATCAGCAGATAGGCCTCGCCATGGCCGACACGCACCGAATTGAAGCGGGCCAGCATCACCACGCCGGCAATGCCGCACATCAGGCCGGACAGCGTATAGATCAGCGTCACCGACCGCCGGGTATCGATGCCGGAATAGCGTGTCGCCTCGATGTTGGAGCCGATCATCCGCGTGGCGAAGCCGAGCCGGGCCCGCGTCATCACCACATGCCAGAGCAGGGCCGCGGCGGCGAGGATCCAGAGCGGCACGGGAATGCCGACCAGCGTGCCATGGCCGATCTCGCGCACGAAATCGGGAAAGCCCGATATGTCGCCGCCATGGGTGAGGAATTCGCCGAGCCCGCGCAGGAAGATCATCATGGAGAGCGAGACGAGGATCGGATGGGCACCGGTATAGGCGATGATGATGCCCATCAGCCAGCCGGCCGCCGCACCGGTCAGCAACGCCGCGGCCACCCCGACGACGAAGGCACCGACACCGGCATCCACGCCGCCATAGGATTGCAGCACCCAGGCCATGGCAAGGCCGGCTATATTGGCCGTAAACGTCGCCGCCAGATTGAAGCCGCCCGAGATGATCGGCATCAGCATGGCCAGGGTCAGCAGGCCGAGCTCCGGCAGCTGAAAGGCGATGGAGGCAAAGGTCGTAGCGGTGAAGAAGCGGTCGGTGCTGAAACTCAGCACCGCAACGACCAGGACGAGGAAGCCGATCAGGCCGGCAATGTCACTGCTCAGCAAGCCCGCGAGGCCGGGCTTGCCGCTCTGGCTGGAGGTAGACGTCGGTGTCATCAGGCCGCCCTCCGGGCATTGGGCGTGCGCCGCGAGCCATTTTTCATCGATCCGATCAGCCGGGCGACACCGTCGCTCGACAGGGTGATGGCGATCAGGATGATGGCGCCGATGATCATCTTGAAGGCATAGGGGGTAATGCCGAGCAGGTTCAGGCCGTTCTCGGTGATGGCGACCAGGAAAATGCCGAGAATGGCGCCGAGCAGCGTGCCCCGGCCCCCGCCGAGCCGCGCACCGCCGAGCACGACGGCGGCCAGAACGTCGAGCTCGCGGCCATAAAGCGCGTTCGGCACCACTTCCTGGGCATAATGGGCCTGCATCAGCCCGGCAATGCCGGCCATCAGGCCGAGCCAGCCGAAGGCGAGGTAATGCATGGCGCCGATATTGATGCCCACCCGCCGCGCCGCCTCGGGATTGTCGCCCATCGCGTAAAGGCGGCGGCCCGGCGTGGTCCGGCGCAGCAAGAGCCAAGTGGCGAGTACGCATAGGGCCATGACGGCGACGGGCAGCGTCAATTCGGCCGAGCCGTCGCCCGTCGGGACGCTGACCAGCACGATGCGGTCGGTCAGCCAGTCCGGCAGGTCGTAAAGCGAGACGCCGCCGGTGAGGAACATCAGCGTGCCGAAGAAGAGGTTGAAGGTCGCGATCGTCACCACGATGGAGACGATGCGGAAATGATAGATCAGCGCGGCATTGAAGGCGCCGAGCAGGAAGCCGAAGCCGCCGGCGACCATCAGGCCAACCGCCCAATTGCCGCCGCCCAGCTGCATCACCGTCAGCGCGGTGAGGTACTGCACCACCGAGGCGCCGACGGCGAAGGAAATGTCGATGCCGCCGGCAATCAGCACCACCAGGAGACCGGCCGCGAAGATCACGTTCACCGCCGAGGTGTTCAAGAGGTCGAACAGGTTCGACAGGGTGAAGAAGGTATCGGTGGTCAAAGCGAGGCCGGCGACCAGAGCCAGGATCACCAGGATGAGCCAGCGTTCCGTGGCGCCGATCGGCCAATTGCGCTTGTCAGGCATGCACATCCTCCTCGATCTTGTCGATGGACACCTCGCCCGGAATGTATTCGTCGATGATGCGGCCATCGCGCATGTGCAGGATGCGATCGGCGTTGAAATAGACTTCGGTGATCTCGTCGGAAATCAGCAGGATGGCCATGCCCTCCTGAGCCAGCCGGTGGATGATCGCGAAAATGCCGGCGCGGGCACCGACATCCACGCCGACTGTCGGCGAGTCCAGAATCAGGAGCTTGGGCTTGGTGGCCAGCCATTTGGCCAGCACGACGCGCTGCTGGTTGCCTCCCGACAAGGTCGACACCGCGTTGTCGGGGTTGGAGACCTTGATGGCGAGAGCCTTGACCCAGTCGTCGACCAGGGATTTGCGCCGGGCGGGCGAAATCAGCCGAAAAAGATCGAGCAGCCTGTCCAGCACGGTGATGGCGGTGTTGTCGCCGATCGATTGCGGCTGGATCAGACCGAGCTGCAAACGGTCTTCGGAGACATAGGCGATGCCGGCATCGATGGCAGCCCGGTTGGAGGCAAGCGACAGGGCCTTGCCCTCGAGGCGAATGCTGCCCGCGCTCGGCCGGGTCAGTCCGAACAGCGAGAGGGCGAGTTCGGTGCGCCCTGCCCCCAACCGTCCGGTCAGGCCCAGCACCTCCCCGCGCCGGACAGTCAGGCTGATATCCTCGTAGTCGCCCGGGCGCGTCAGCTTCTCTACCTGCAGGACCACGGGCGAGGCGGCATGATCGCGCGCCTGCACGGCCTGGTCGAAGGTCTTGCCGGTCATCAGCTCGGTCAGGCGGGTCTGCGTCATGCCGGCGGTGGGATAGGTGCCGACATAATGACCGTCGCGCAGCACCGTGACGCGGGTGCAGACATCGAGCACCTCGGCGAGGCGATGGCTGACGAAGACCACGGCGATGCCATCGGCCGACAGGCGCCGCACGATCACCAGCAGCGCATCGGTTTCAGCCTGGCTGAGCGAAGCGGTCGGCTCGTCCATGAAGACCAGCCTGGCATCGGCGACCAGGGCGCGAGCGATCGCCACGATCTGGCGTTGGGCGATCGAGAGCGTGCGCACGGGCGCATCGAGATCGAGATCGACGCCCAGCCGTTCCAGAAGGCGCCGCGCATCCGCCTTCATGGCCGCATAGTTGACCAGGCGCGGCGCACCGCCGAGATTGCGTTCGAAGGCGATGTTCTCGGCCACGGCCATTTCGGGAAAGAGCGCCAGATCCTGCCAGATGACCTGGATGCCCAGCGCACGGGCCCGCGCCGGGCTGAGGCCGTCGATGGTGCGTCCGTCGAACAGCATCTCGCCGCCCGGCTCGGGACGATAGACGCCGCTGATCAGCTTGATCAGCGTGCTCTTGCCGCAGCCATTCTCCCCGGCGAGGCACAAAACCTCTCCGGGGAGCACCTCGAAGGAGACGTTTTCGAGCGCGCGCACGCCCCCGAAGCGCTTGGAGATGTTGCGCAGGAAAAGCAGCGGCGTCGCAGGCGTATCGCTGATTGCGGCTGTGGCGGCCATGACGGTCTCCCGGCCAGGGGGAAGGAATGAAGCGAAGCAGGAGGCATGCCCAAGCGTGGAGTGTCGACCTCCAGGTCGACACCCTCCTTGCCGGAAGATGTCTCGGTTCCAAGAATGTCGACCTGAAGGTCGACACTCCGAGCTTTCGATCCCTACAGGCCCATTTTGGCGAGGTCGTCGACGGTATCCTTGTTGAGGGACACGAGCTGGTCGACGATGAGGTTGTGCCCGTCGGGATGAACGACGCCCAACCCTTCGATCGTGGTGCCGTCCTTGATCTCCTGCCCCTTGGCCACCATGGTGCCCAGGGTGACGAAGACCTCGCCCGCCAGCATCGGATTCCACATGAAGCCGCCGGTCAACGTGCCGTCCTTGACGAGCTTGCGGCCCTGGCCGGGAGAGAACGGGCCGAGCACCTTGATCTGCCCCTTCTTGCCTTTCTCGGCCACGGCGCGGGCGGCACCGATCGGGCCCTGGCTGCCGAAGGCCAGGAAGCCCTTGAGGCCGGGATGGGCACGGATGAGGTCGAGAGCCGTCGAACGGGACGCATCGACATCCTCGGCGACGCCGTAGCGATCGCCCACCAGTTTCATCTCCGGCGCGTTCTGCTTGATATAGGCGATGGCCGCATCAGCCCAGGCGTTGTGCAGCGGCACCGTAAGCGAGCCGACGAACACGGCATATTCGCCCTTGCCGCCCAGCGCTTCGACCAGCTGCTTGCCATAGGCATCGCCAAAGCCCTTCACCGAGGCCAGCTCGAAATCCCAATCCGCCTGCTTCTGCTTGGGCGACTCATGCGTGATCACCTTGATGCCGGCCTTGCGGGCCCGCTCCAGCACCGGCTCGAGCACTTCGGCGTCGTTCGGCACGACGCCGATCACGTCGACGCCCTTGGCAATCAGATCCTCGATGGCGCGCACCTGCAGGGCCGGATCGGCGCTGGTGGGCCCCACCATGAAAGCCTCGACGCCGAGTTCGGCCGATTTCTTCTTGATCCCGGCTTCCATGGCGTTGAACCAGGGAATGCCGCCGATCTTCACCACCACGCCGATGACGGGCTTGTCCTTGGAAGCGTAAGCCGAGCCGAGCACGCCCGGCAGCAGCAGCGAGCCGGCACCCAGGGCAGACGCAAGAAATCTGCGGCGATCGAGCCTAGCCGCGCGAATGGAATCAGAATTCGACGCCATGGAACAGTTCCTCCCTCATTGTTCTGGCTGCCGCGGCTCCGAATTCCGCCAGCAGTACATCCGAGCTAAATCCATTCAGCATTTGTTGTCAAGGTAGCTAAAAGGATTTAGCATTGACGCGATGATCGAGTCTGCAATTCGATCCGCAAGACAAAAGAGGGACGATGGCGCGCTTACCCAGCGGACGCAGGTCCACCATCTATGATATCGCCGCCGCGACCAAGGCCTCCCCTTCCACGGTCAGCCTGGTGCTCAATGGCAGCTGGACGCGCTACCGTATCAAGGAGGACACCGCCAAGCGCGTGCTGAAGGCGGCCCAGGAGCTGGGTTACGCCGTCAACATGAAGGCCCGGGGCCTGCGGCTGTCGCGCTCCGGCCTTGCCGGAATGATCATCCCACATTACCGCAACCGCTTCTTCGCGGGCCTGGCGGAGGCCTTCGAAACCGATACGCGCCAGCGCGGCCTGTGCCCCATCGTGGTGAGCACGCAGCGCGACGAAGCGATCGAGGCAAGCGTTACGGCCACCCTGCTCTCCCAACAGGTCGAGTTCCTCTTCATCGCGGGCGTGCGCAATACGCAGCCTCTCAATGCGCTCTGCCGCGCCGCCGGCATTCCCTGCGTCAATCTCGATCTGCCCGGCAGCGACGCGCCTTCGGTGGTGACCGACAATTACGGCGGCGCACGCACCCTCACCGAGAAGCTGATCGCCAAGCTGCAGAAACGCCGGACGGCGCCGCGCGACCTGCTGTTCCTCGGCGGCATCGCCGGCGAGCATGCCACCGACCGCCGCATTGAAGGCTTTCGCGACGCCGTGGCGGCCAACGGCCAGGAGATGACGCCGGAGGTTTCCTGCTGCGGCTACCGTCCCTCATCGGCACGCGAGGCGCTCGCCGCCCGCTTCCAGGCTCTCGGCCACATGCCGGACGGCCTGTTCATCAATTCCATCACGGCCTTCGAAGGGCTGGTGCAATTCTCCCTGCAGGCGCCGCGCCAGGCCATGCGCGAGGTCAGTACGGTATGTTCCGACTGGGATCCCTTTGCGGCCCATCTGCCTTTCGACGTGACGATGACACGCCAGAACGTCGAAGCCATCATCGCCGAGGGCTATGCTCTGGTCGACAATTACGTCCCGGGCGAGAATCCGATGGTGGTGGTGCCGCCCGAATTCGCGCCGAGTTCGGAACGGGAGAGCAATTGGCGCTGAGGATCGCGCCGATCGCGCGCAACCGACCTCGCGGCAATCCACCGTCTTGAACATTCTGGCTGCCCGGGCACAAGGTCCTGACCGGGCCATGGGCGCGCTCGAAAGCCCCGCAAGCGCCAAGGGAGGGAGCATCATGAGAAAGCTGAAAATGTCATCGGCCGAGATGGTCGCGGCCGCTCGCGCCCGGATCGAGGAAATCGAGACCAGGGACGCGATCGCCATGGTCGGCGATCCCAATGTGGTCATCGTCGACATCCGCGATCCCCGGGAGAGGCAGCGTTCGGGCTATATTCCCGGCAGCTTCCATGCCCCCCGCGGCATGGTGGAATTCTGGGTCGACCCCGAAAGCCCCTATTTCAAGGAAATCTTCGGAGAGGACAGGAAGTTCGTCTTTCATTGCGCCTCCGGATGGCGCTCGGCCCTGACCGTGGCAACGTTGCAGGACATGGGCTTTGCCGCGGCTCATCTCAAGGACGGTTTCTCGTCCTGGGAAAAGGCCGGCGGGCCCATCGAGTTTCCCGAGACCCGCGACGGCAAATGAGGACGGGCGTGGTCCATCTGCCCTTTCCATCGCTGCTCGTTTCAGCCGGAGCGAACAGAATTGACCGGGGCCTGACCCCATAAAGGCAAGACAGGGAAAGGCGAAAGAACGTTTGTCTCCAACATGATGGCGGTCATCCCTGAATCGGACGCGCAGCCGTTTCCTTATGCAATCCTGATTTGTTGGAGCAGCGCCGACGCCCTACCCTCGCGCTCATTGTCGATGTCAATCTGTCTGTCGCACATGACCGTACCCTATCTGCGCGAGGCGAGTCCGGCGGATCTTCCCGCCCTGGTCGACCTCGAAAACGAGGCCTTCGCCGGCGACCGCATCAGCCGCCGCGATTGGCGCCATCTGCTGACCAGCCCTTCCGCCCTCGTCATCGTCAGCGACGATGCTGAGGGCCTCACGGGCTGCAGCGTCATTCTCACCAATCGCCGCACGGCTGTCGCGCGGCTCTATTCCCTTGCCGTCGCACCGCGCGCCCGTCGGCAGGGCATCGCACAGGCGCTCCTCCGGCAAGCCATGGCCAGCAGCGCCGGGATCGGCGCCCATCTGCTGCGCCTGGAAACCCGCAGCGACAACCTGCCCGCCCAGGCCCTGTTCAGCCGTCTCGGCTTTCGTCCCTTCCGGCGTGTGGCGGACTATTACGAGGACGGGGCCGAGGCCATCCGCTTCCAGCGCCTGATCGACCGCGACTGCCTGAGGCAAAGTGCGCTGCAGTAGATGCGCCTGCAGCCATAAGCTCTTGCTTGAACGCATCTTTCGGCTTTTCAAAATCACTTGCGGAAAGACGCATCAGGCGATCGCAACGCCGCGCGCGCCTTCCTTCTTGAAAGCAGCCAATGCCCGCTCAACTGATCATCGTCGAAAAATCCAGTGATTTTCGCTGGTCCGTCCCCGGTGTCCGAGTGGTCACCGCGCAGGACTTCATCGCAGAAGGGCCGAGCCTGCTGCAGCGGCCACGCCGCATCGTCAATCTGTGCCGCAGCTATGCCTATCTCAGTATCGGCTACTACGCCTCCCTGCTCGCCGAGGCGCGCGGCGAACGGGTGACGCCGAGCATGGAGGCGATTACCGACCTCCAGGTGAAGGCGGTGCAGAGCCAGAAGCTCGCCGGCCTCGAGCGCTGCCTCGGCCCGCTTGCTGCCGTACCCCGGGCGGTCGATGCGATGCGGATCCAGGTGTTTTTCGGCCAGGTCGAAGACAAGGATCTCGCCGAGTTCGCAAGCCGCAGCTTCGAGCTGTTTCGATGCCCCCTGCTGGCCATCGACCTCGAGCGCCTGGAAGGCGGTGGCGGCTGGAAGGTCGCAGCCCTGCATCCGCTCGATCCGCGCGATGTCGATCCGGCCCGCGACGGCCTGTTCCTCGACGGGCTTGCCCGCTTCTGCCGGCGCCCCTGGCGCCATGCCTCCTCGACCAGCGGCCCGCGCATGGACCTGGCAATCCTGCACGATCCCAAGGAAGCCCTGCCGCCTTCCAAGCTGAAGACACCCCAGGCCATGATGCGCATCGGCCAGGACATGGATATTGCCGTGGAGTTGATCGAGAAGAAGGATTATCCGCGCCTCACCCAGTTCGACGCCCTGTTCATTCGCGAGACCACGGCGATCGCGCACCACACCTTCCGGTTTGCCCGCAAGGCTGCCAGCGAAGGCATGCCGGTGATCGACGATCCCGGCTCGATCCTGCGCTGCACCAACAAGGCCTTCCTGTCCGAGCTCCTGGGCGGCAACGGCATCGCCACGCCCCGCACGCTTTTCCTCACCCGCCGCACGCTGGCGGGCTTCGAGACGCAGCTGACCTATCCCGCAGTGCTGAAAGTGCCTGACGGCGCCTTCAGCCTCAGCGTGAAGAAAGCCGAGAATTGGCAGCAATTTCAGGATATTGCCGCGGCCATGTTCAAGCAGTCCGGCCTCATCCTGGTGCAGGACTATGTCTATACGCCCTTCGATTGGCGGATCGGCATCCTCGCCGGCGAGGTGATCTTCGCCGCCAAATACTTCATGTCCTCCGGCCATTGGCAGATCATCCAGCATGGCGAGGCCGGAGCCTACACCGAAGGTCGCACCCAGGCCGTGCCAGTCGAGGAGGTGCCCCGCGAGGTGATCGAACCGGCGGTGCGGGCGGCAGGCCTGATCGGCACCGGCCTCTACGGGGTCGATCTCAAGCAGACCAAATCAGGGGTCGTGGTCATCGAGGTCAACGACAATCCCAATATCGATCTCGGCCTGGAGGATGCCGCCGCCGGCGAGGGGCTCTACCGCAAACTGCTCTCCCACTTCCAGGCCCTGGTCGATGCCCGCCATCGTCCGCCCACACCTGCGCTTCCCTCCGGGGCTATTCACCGCCCTCGTCTGGTGCATGATCTGCGCGACACGGGCTCGTAGGATCAGCTCGCAGAACTTCGGGGCTAGAGCGTTTTGCGATTAGACGGAGTCACCTAGAATCGCAAAGACGCGTCAGAACAATGAGCTAGAGCAAATAAGCGTTCACGCTTGAACGCGCTTTGCTCTAGTCCTCACCGCTACAGCAGACGCACCAGCCCTTCGTGAAGAGGGATGATGAGCACGGCGAGCATCGCGCTCAACGCCAGGAGGGCGGCAACGCTCGTCAACGCTCCCTGCAGAAAGACCGAAACGGCATTGGCTCGAAACGACATGGCAATCCTCCCGATGGAGAATGCAGTATCGGGCCCGGATGCTTCCGGCCTCGGTCTGCCATGTAAAGTTTCGTTGCGACTGCGGGGAAGACGCCAGGGTGACGCGTCGAGCGCCTTCAGATGTCGTAGCTGACGTAATAGAGGCAGCAGGCCGAGGCCAAGGCGAACAGCAACGCATAGAACATGACACGACCCTTCGTAACCAAGGCCGCATCATGCCCGGCAAACCTTTCCAGGACGTGTCTGGCCGATGGCCGGATCGTGTTAAAGTGCGCTCTGATGGACTTAGTTTGAAAGTTCGCACATCACATTGAAAATATGGAAAAAAATGGATTAACGAGACACTCTCTTCGCCATGGCTAGCCATCGGTTTGCGGGCACTCGGCTCCCTTCCGTTTCAGCCTTGGAAAAGCCTTTTCCGGCCCCGTCCCCGCCTGTCGAAAGAGGCCTGCTCAACCACCGATGATCAAATCGTTCTGCAACTTGAGCTGCCCCTTGAACAGCATCACCGTCAGCACGTCGTCGAGCCGCTCCTTGAGCACGGAGCTGGTGGCCGCAAAACCGAACAGGCGGGCGGCCGCCACGATCAAGGCGTCGCGGGGCGCCCCGTAATTGGCGGCAATCACGGCCAGGAAGGCGGCTTCTATCTCTTCATTGGGCAGCATGTCGGGGCGCCGGAGGCCGGCGCTTTCCACCGCGGAGCGATCACGCAGGACCACCTGCGTTTCCGGCAGCTTGTAGAACGGGCCGCCGACGATCCTGCCGGTGACGCGGGCGACGTCGATGCCGTCCTGCACCGCTTCGCGCACCCGGTTGCCGGCCCGTGCCAAGCCGAAGGAGTCGCGGATGCGCGCCACGATCTCCTGTTCATGTACCGGCCCCTCGATTTCGACCACATCGAGGACATAAGCCGCCATGCGGGCCGTCGGCACCTCGTGCAGTTCCGCCGTGCCCGCCACGCGGAGGCGCGCCTCCACATAGGGACGTGCCAGCGAGGACAGTGCGGGCCCTTCCGCAGGCCCGGGCCCGGCCAGCGGCTCATCAAGCGGCGGCGGCCGCGGCTCTTCTTGCATCCCGTCTTCCGGCTCGGCCGGCTCGGCGAGTTCCTCGTCCCGTTTGCGCCAGACGGCCCTGGCGCGTTCGATGGCGGCCTCCACCTTGCCGAGTTCCTCACGGGGACGCAGATACCAGTCCGTCGACCAGATGCGATGGATCACCCAGCCCTGCCCTTCCAACACATGCTGACGCAGCCTGTCGCGGTCGCGGGCCGAACGCGAGGCATGATACTGCGCACCATCGCATTCGATGCCGAGCAGGAAGCGTTGAGGGCGGTCGGGGTCCACCACAGCAAGGTCGACGAAGAAGCCGGCACTGCCGATCTGGTGTGCGATCTCATGCCCGCGCGCCCGCAGCTGGCCGGCGACCTGCTCTTCGAACAGGGAATCGGGCGCCTTGCCGGTTTGAACGGGCGCGCCAAGCCGGCCGGTCTCGGCATAGTCGAGAAATAATTTGAGCGCCGCAACGCCGCGCGCATTGGCGCGGGAAAGATCGATGTCCTCCCCCCGGATGGAGGAGAACACCTCACAGCGATATTTGGCGCGCGAGATCAGCACGTTGAGCCGCCTCTCGCCACCGTCCAGATTGAGCGGGCCGAAGCTCATGGCCAGATAGCCCTCGGCGCTGCGGCCGTAGCCCACCGAAATGAAGATGACGTCGCGCTCGTCGCCCTGGATGTTCTCCAGGTTCTTGACGAAAAAGGGCTCGTTTCCTTCGCGGTTGAAGAACACCTCGGTGGCGGGGCTTTCCCGCCGCAGCAATTCGAGTTCCTTGAGGATGGCCTGGCGCTGCGCCACCGAGAAGGTGGCCACCCCGAGCGAAAGCGAGGCGCGATGGCGGGCATGCGCCATGATCGCCTGCGCCACGGCCCGGGCTTCCTCGGCATTGGTACGGCTGTTGCCGCGATCGTAGACGGCCTTGGGGAGATAGCGGAAGATCAGGCCCATCGCCTCGCCACCGTCCGCCGTGCCATTGGGAAGGCGGCCGCCGGCATGCGGGCTCGGCACCACCAGCAATCGATTGTCGTAAAACTCACGATTGGACACGGTGATTAGCGATTGGTGACGGGAGCGATAGTGCCAGTTGAGCTGGCGATAGGGCATGCCCTTGGCGAGGCAGAGATCGAGGACGCTTTCGGCATCGCTCGCCTTGAAGGTCTCCTCGTCGGTTTCCTCCTCCGGCACCTCCCCGGTCAGCTTGGCGAAGAAGCGCGTCGGCGGCAATTGGCGCTCGTCGCCCACCACGACGAATTGAGACGCGCGCGCCACCGCACCGAGAGCATCGACCGGTTCGATCTGTGACGCCTCGTCGATGACGAGCAGGTCGAAGCTGAGCGCTCCGGGCTTGAGAAACTGGCTGATGGAGAGCGGGCTCATCATCATCACCGGCTTCAATTGCTGGATGGCCGGACCGGCCCTGTCGAGCAATTGCCGGATCGGCAGATGGTTGCGCTTCTTGGCAAACTCGCCATTGAGCACGCCGAGCGGTCCGATGCCGCCGGCCGCGGCCGGACGTTCGCGCAGATGTTTGAGCGCCACGCTCTCGCGCGCCAGGGCGATGCGCCCCTTGTCCAGGGCGCGGAATTGCTCGACCGCACGGTTCTGCAATTCACCATCGAAACGCTTGAGATCGGGGTGCCGGGCAAAGAGATCCTCGCGCAAGGCCTCGTAATAGGCCCGCTCGAAGGTCGCCACCAGGCTGGCGCCCGGGATGCGGCCATCGAGCAAGCCGCCGACGAGTGCACCGAGCCCCGCCTCTCCAGCCACACGGCAGCGATGGGTGAACGCTATCCAACGGGTGATGCTTTCGAGATTGGCCAGCCAGAGGCGCAGTTGCCGCGCAAGAACCGCTACCTCGAGGTCGGCGCAATCGGCGATGCTATGACCTCCCTCCAGGTCGTAATCGAGGAAATCACTGAGCGCCTTCAGATCCTCGAACAGGCGCGGAACACTTTGTACGATCACCGCGCCCATGGCGCCGAACTCGCGGCCGCCCGGCCGGGCAGCCAGCCGATCCAGAAAATCAGGAGCGAGCACGGGATGGCGATGATCGCGCCACCAGTCGGTGATCGCCTGCAGGCGCGCCCAGTCGGATTTCTCGCCGTCCCAGAGCGCGCCGAAGGCACGTGCACCCAGATCTTTCTGGCTCTCGAAACGGCGGCGAATCTCCTGCGCGGAAATCATGCCGTCGAGAAGCTGCAGCCGCTTCACGAGATCGCCGGGCATCTCGGTGGCAAGCAGGGCCTTGAACTGGGCCTTGGCGCTGCGGTAGCGCCCGGAGAAGAAGCGCAGGAAGGATGCGCCATGCGCAGCGAAAGCCTCGCGGACAGGCCGCAGATCCGCCATCCAGGCCTCGGCGCGATAGACCTGCGCCATGGTGTCGACGACCTTGCGATAGGCCTTGCCGAGAGCGACAAGCTCGCCGAGAGCGCCGGCATCCTCGCGCCACGCCGGCTGGGCCAGCAGACGCCGATCGGCATGGGCGGGCAGCGACACCGCCGCACAGGTGGTGCGCCAGACCGCATCGAGATCGCGGATCGTCACCACTTCCAGGGCAAAATCGCTGATGACACCGGCTGCCGCCTCCTCCACCGCCTCCAGATCCGCCTCGACGCTGCGCATCAGGCCGGCGAGCCGTTCGAGTTCGGCGGGATCGATGGCATCGCGCCTGACCCCGCGCCAGATGCTGGCGGCGGGATCGCCGACCGTGGCGAGGCGTTCGGCGAGTTCAGCCATCAGCTCCTTGTTGGCGCGCGCCTGCTCGGCGTCCCATCGGCTGGCGCCATCGACGGCAAAGCCGGGCAGGCCCCCAGCCTCGCGCAAGGCGACGAGCTGGCCGAGCAACCGGTAAGGCGTGAGGCCGCTCGGCCTCATCGGCTCATGCAACAGGGCGGCGTGGCGGTTGAGCCCGTCCTGGACGTCGGCCAGGCGTTGGGTGACGCCCGCATCCTGCACCGGCACCTTCTGGGTTAGTTCACGCGTTCGGCGCAGTTCCTCCAGGAGCAGGCGCTTATTGGCCTTGGTCGAGTGCAGTTCGAGCGCCATCGGCCCGAGCCCGATCTGGCGCAACCGCCGATGCACCACGTCGAGGGCCGCCATCTTCTCGGCTGCGAACAGCACCTTTCTGCCCTGCAGGGCGGCGCCGGCAATGATGTTGGCAATGGTCTGGCTCTTGCCGGTGCCCGGCGGGCCCTTGATCACCAGGTGGCGACCGCGCAAGACCTCTTCGATGGCGATCGCCTGTGATGAATCGGCGTCCAGCACATGGTTGAGCGCCGGCGGCGGAATGACCGGATCGATCGGCTGGCCATCGGGAACGATCGGCTCATGGGCCTCGAAACCTTCTCCCAGCAAAGCCGCCACCGGCCCATGTTCATGGATGGCGCTGCCTTGGGGCCAGTTGTCGGGATCGAGATCGCGATACATCAGGAATTTGGCGAAGGAGAAGAAGCCGAGCACCATCGCATCCGGCAACACCTCCCAGCGCGCCTTGCCCGAGACGGTCCTGCCGATCCCGGCGACATAGGCGGGAATGTCGACCTCGTCCTCGTCGGGCAAATCGTCGATCACCATGCCGAAATCGCCGCGCAGCTTGGCCTGGATCGACAGATTGGGAGAGGCCGGTTCACCCCGTGTGCGCAGGCTGAAGCGCTCGGCGGCGCTGGAGCGATCGAGACGCACCGGCAGCAGCACCAGCGGAGCGTGGCGGGCAATGTCGGATTTGTCGTCCTCGTACCAGCGCAGCAGGCCGAAGGCGAGATAGAGGATGTTGACGCCCTGCTCTTCCTCGATGGTACGGGCATCGTACCAGATGTCGAACAGGCGCTTCTGCAGGGCCTCGGCGGCCAGGCGGGTCTGCAGCCTGTTGGGGGCCGGCGCTTCGCGGCTCGGTGCGGCTTCCAGCGGTGCCGGTGCCGAAGGGGCCGCGCCTTCGATGGCCAGCTCTTCCTGTACGGTCTCCTGCGGCTCCTGTCCGGGCAGGAAGGTCAGTGCCTTGCCAGCCGCCAGCAGATCATAGGTTTCGGCCGCCTTGGCCTCGATGATCTCGATGGTGCGCACACCCTTGGTGCGCATCGGCAGGTTGATCAGCCGATTGCGCAGGCCGAGATCGAGCAAAGCCTGCCGCTGTTCCAGCAGACGCTTGCGCACCGGATTGTCAGGCATCGATTCGAACCCCTCCGCGGAAACTCTATACTGGCGGGGGTCGCGTTTTCCAGCGTGACACCGCTGGCCGGCGCAAAATACCTCACCATATGGAAAACGGCGCAGCACCGGGGTGCCGCGCCGATTCCGAGCCTGTGTGCCGGAGGATCAGGACGGAATATTGTCGAGATCGCGATCCTTGGTTTCCGGCACGAAGAGCATGCCGATCACGAAGGTCACCGCCGCAACCACGATCGGATACCACAGGCCGTAATAGAGATCGCCGCTGGCCGCCACCATGGCGAAGATCACGAAGGGCACCAGGCCGCCGAACCAGCCATTGCCGATGTGATAGGGCAAGGACATGCCGGTATAGCGGATACGGGTGGGATAGAGCTCCACCAGGGCAGCCGCCATCGGACCATAGACCAATGTGACGAGGACGATCAGCACGATCAGCATCACCACCAGCATGGGCTTGTTGATCGCGGACGGATCGGCCGGCGCCATCGCATAGGTGGTGGCGGTCTTGTCGGTACCGTCAGGGTTCTTGACGACGGCGCCGCTGGCATCCTTCACGGGTGCCTGCTTTTCGGCCACCGGATATTCGTGATCTTTCAAGGCCTTGTAGAGCGCCGTGGTGAACTCCGCCTTCTTGGCCTTGGCGGTTGCGGCGTCGAGACCTGTCGCGACATAGGACGGGATCACGGTATTGCCGATCTTCACCGATGCCGGCGTTCCCGGCGCGGCGACTTCATTGGTGTAGGACACCGAACTCGAGGCCAGGAAATTCTTGGCCACATCGCAGGACGAGGTGAACTTGGCCGTCCCGATCGGATCGAACTGGACCGAGCAGTCGGCCGGATCGGCGATGACGGAAACCGCCGATTTGGAGAGCGCCGCTTCGAGGGCGGGATTGGCATAGTGGGTGATGGCCTTGAAGATCGGCTGGTAGAACACCGCCGCTAGGAGGAAGCCCAAGAGCATGATCCATTTGCGGCCGATCTTGTCGGAGAGCCATCCGAAGAACACGTAGAGCGGCAGGCTGATCGCCAGGGCGACGCCCAGCAGAAGCGAAGCGGTGGTGAGATCCACGCGCAGGGTCTTGGTCAAATAGAGCAAGGCGTAGAACTGCCCGGAATACCAGACGACGGCCTCGCCGGCGACCATGCCGAACAGAGCGATCAGGCCGATCTTGAGATTGGACCACTTCAGGAAGGCCTCGCTCAAGGGCGCCTTGGAGGTCGCCCCCTCCTCCTTCATCTTCACGAAGGACGGGCTTTCGGCGAGCTGCATGCGGATCCAGACCGAGATCAGCAGGAGGATGATCGAGATCCAGAAGGGAATGCGCCAGCCCCAGTCACTGAAGGCGGCATCGCTCATATATTGCCGGATCAAGAGAATGATGATCAGCGAGAGCAAGAGACCACCGGTCGCCGTCGCCTGGATCCAGCCGGTATAAAGGCCGCGCTTGCCGGTCGGCGCATGCTCGGCGACATAGGTCGCGGCGCCGCCATATTCGCCGCCGAGAGCCAGGCCCTGCACGATGCGCAGCCCGATCAGGATGGTGGGCGCGATGGCGCCGACGCCGAGATTTTGCTCACACCAGGCATAGCTGGGCAACAGGCCGACCAGGAAGGTCGAGGCGCCCATCAGCGTGATGGTGACCAGGAAGGTGTATTTGCGTCCGACCAGATCGCCCACGCGGCCGAAGACGAGAGCCCCGAAAGGCCGGACGATGAAGCCCGCTGCCCAGGCCAGTAGGGTGGCGAGGAAACTTGCGGTCTCGCTGAGCGAAGAAAAGAAATGGGCGGCGATATAGGTCGCCAATGAACCATAAATAAAGAAATCATACCATTCGAAAGCCGTGCCCAGAGAAGAGGCGAAGATAACCTTCTTGTCTTCCCTGCTCATCGGAGCCGAAGGGCCCGCACTTACCGTACTGACTGACATCGATGCTCTCCCCCGCCGGCCGGGCACAGCCCAGCGCACCCCGTGCCGGATGTCGTGTTTCCTCATCGGCCGTTGACCGGTCCGTTGTCGGCTGTCATGCCGGTGGACGATGCCTGAGCTACAGGATTTCCCAGACGATCGTCGCTCTGTTCAATCAAATTTCAGCACGTGCCGGCGACTCTGTCCGGAAAAACCACGGGCTCGAATTCGAACGGTTTCATAGATACTTGGCAGCGTCAAATCGTGATTGGAGTTATACTTAGCGACGTTGAGGTGTTCAGCTTCATGGAGCAGGCATCCGGTTCGCCTTTCGCCAGGAGAGGCAGAGGCCCTGGTGACATCGCGTGTTACCGGCATGACTGTCGCAGGCGCTCGGAGTGCCGTATGATAGACTGCAACCCACGGTTGAGACTTTTTCCGATATCGTAAGGAAGCCCGTTATGCGGATGGCTTGGTTGACCTGCCTGCTCGTCGCAGCCGGCCTTTCGATCGGAACGCCGGCCGCGGCCCAGATCAAGCTCGGCGTTGCCGGCCCAATGACCGGGCCGAATGCCGTCTTCGGCGAGCAGATGCGAAAGGGCGCCGAGGCGGCCGTGGCGGCCATCAATGCCAGAGGCGGCATTGCAGGCCAGCAGGTCGAGATCGTCATCGCCGATGACGTTTCAGACCCGAAGCAAGGCGTGGCGGCCGCCAACAAGCTTGCATCCCAGGGCGTCAAGCTGGTGGTGGGTCATTTCAATTCGGGCGTCACCATTCCGGCCTCCGAGATCTACGCCGAGCGCGGCATGATCATGATCTCTCCTTCCGCCACCAACCCCAAGGTGACCGAGCGCGGCCTATGGAACGTCTTCCGCATCACCGGCCGTGACGACCGTCAGGGCGGGGTCTGGGCCGACTATGCCGCCAAGAACTTCAAAGGCAAGCGAGTAGCCATCCTCAACGACAAGACCATCTATGGCCAAGCGCTGGCAAATAGTGCCCGCGATGCCTTCGCGCGGGCGGGGTTCAAGCCGGTGCTGGAGGCTGGCGTCGACGTCGGCGAGAAGGACTATTCCGCCATCGTCGATCGGCTGGGCAAGGCGCGGGCCGACCTTCTGCTCTGGGGTGGCCTCTATACCGAGGCGGCGCTCATTCTCAGGCAGCTGCGCGAACGGGGCCTCAAGACCGTGCTGTTTTCCGGCGACGGCCTGATCGGCAGCGAGTTTCCCGCCATCGGCGGCGATGCCGTGATCGGCACGCTGATGACCTTTCCCCCGCCGCCCAGCCGGAACCCCGCGGCCGCCGACGTCCTCCGTACCGCGCCGGGCCTCGTGGAAGGCTACACCCTCTACGCCTATGCCGCGGTACAGGTTTTCCAGCAGGCTGCAGCCCAGGCCGGGACGCCCGAACCACGGCGCATGGCGGCGGTGATGCACGCCGGCGACCTCTTCCACACGGTGCTCGGCGACATCGCCTTCGACGCCAAGGGTGACCGTACCACGCCCGATCTGATCGTCTATCGCTGGCAGAAGGGCAGCGACGGCACCATCACCTACGAGCCGGTCGAACCGCAGACCCCGATCGCGGCGGCCGGCACCCCGCCGGACAATGCCGCTGACGAGATCGAAACGGCCCAGGATACGCCAAAGCCCGCGCCCGCCGTCGAGACGGCTCCCCTTGCCGAGACCGTCCCCGTCGCCAAGGCAGCCCCCGTCGTCGACACGCCCGCACAGGCGCCTCGCCGCGTCGCACTGGTCATCGGCAATTCGGCCTATCGTTCGGTGTCCCGGCTCCCGAATACCCTGCGCGATGCCGATCTCATCGGGCAGGCTTTGCGCCAGACGGGTGTGGACGACGTCACGGTTGCGCATGATCTCGATCGCGCCGGCATGATCGCCGCTCTCAAAGCCTTTGCGCGCAAGGCCGACCAGTCGGACTGGGCCGTCATCTATTATGCCGGGCACGGCATCGAGGTGGACAACAGGAACTACCTGATCCCGCTGGACGCCGTGCTCGAATCCGATCGCGACGTTCCCGACGAGACCATTGCGCTCGATCGGGTGATGAGCACGCTCGACGGCGCACGCAAGCTCAAGCTCGTGGTGCTCGATGCCTGCCGCAACAATCCCTTCGTCGCGCAGATGAAGCTGAGCGTCGCGAGCCGTTCGATCGATCGCGGCCTTTCGCGTGTGGAGCCGGCCGGCGCCACCCTGGTCGTCTATTCGGCCAAGGAAGGCACCACGGCCGCCGATGGAGATCAGGCCAACAGCCCCTTCGCCCTCTCCCTCGCCAGGCGCCTGGTCGAGCCGGGCGTCGAGATCAACAAGATCTTCCGCTTCGTGCGCCAGGACGTGCTCGACGTCACCGGCAACCGGCAGGAACCCTATGTCTACGGCTCGCTGCCGCCCACGGATTTCTTTTTCGTCTCACCGCAATGACGAGGCTCGTTCGCCGGCTTAGCCGGGGTCGCCATTCCGGCGCAACCTATCATGGATGCGTTGGTCCCGGCTGGCCGAGGCCCACCTCATCGAAATAGCGTTGCAGCACTGCCATCTCGGAGGAAGCAAGGATGGCGCCGACATAGCCATCGGGCCGCACGAGCACCCAATCGCCCGGCGTGAGAGCATAGATCTCGCCGACATGGCCAGCATGGTCGAGAATGTCACCGCGTTCGCCGATGGAGTGGATATGCAGCCCACGGCGGGGCGGCAATGGCGCCTGATTTGCCTCGTAAGCCAACAGAGTCCAGTGCGCACCTTTGAACAGGTCGAACAGGCGCATGGGCTGGCCGGCCGCCCCGCGGACCGGCGCGTCCGGCGCACGGTCTCCCGCACGCACGCCACCTTGTCGCGTCGGCCGCTCGATCGCCAGCGAGGACTTGGGATAACCGAGATCCAGCTGCTGCGTCTCGCGTCCGCGCCGTATCTCACCGCGTTTGAGATCATCCAATAATTTGGTGGAAAGCCCCAGCATGGACGCCGCGACGGGTCGGCGCTCCTCTTCATAGGTGTCGAGCAGTTGGTCGCCGGCACCAGCCAGAACAGCCGCCAGCTTCCAGCCCAGATTATAGGCATCCTGCACGCTGGTATTGAGCCCTTGCCCGCCGGTCGGCGGATGCGTATGCCCCGCATCTCCAACCAGGAATGTGCGTCTGACGCGATATCGATCGGCGAGGCGGGCGTTCATGGCGTAGGCCGAAGCCCAGGAGACTGAAATTACCTGGATGTCGTCCCGGCCGGTGCGCTGCGCAACCATGGCATTCAGCCCCTCTGCGGAAAGGTCGACGTCGCCTTCCAGCGGAACCGGCGCCTGTATCTGGAACAGATCGGTTCCCGCGAGCGGACAAAGCGAGATCTGCCGCTGCATGTCCTTTTCGGCAAAACGATGCCAGACATCGCGGCTCAGACCGGTCAGGGAAACGTCGGCGACGATGGCGCGAACGCCGAGCGTCCTGCCCGGGAAGCCCACCTCGAGCGCCTGGCGCACGAAACTGCGGCCGCCATCGGCGCCGACAAGCCAGCGCACGCGAACATTCTCTTCGCCCTCTTTGCCGGCGATCCGCAGGGATACACCGGCCTCGTCCTGGTCGAAGCCAACCAGTTCAGAGCCAAACTCGGGGCAGTGTCCCAATTCTGCAAGACGATCGCGCAGAATGCTCTCGGTCAAGAACTGCGGCAGCATCAACGGGATGCGATAAGGTTCGGCCGGTAATGAAGCCTGCTGCTCCATGATCCCGGAATCGCTATAACTGCCATCATCATGATGGCTGCGCTGCGGCGGATAGGGGCCGCCCGCCGCAACGAGGCGGTCGAGAACGCCGAGATCCTCGAAGATCTCCAGCGTTCTTGGCTGGATCCCCTTGCCGCGTGAGCCGTGAAACGGCTTGTCCATTTTCTCGATCAGCCGGAAGGACACTCCGCGCCGCGCGAGATCGATAGCCAGCGTCAGCCCGGCCGCCCCCGCCCCGCAAATGAGAACATCGACTGCGAATTGCTCTGTCATGGTCGCCTCCATATGTGTAATATGCACATAATAGGAGAGCGAAGATGCCGTCAACAGATAATGTGCAAAATACACATATGAGTGCCTTGCTGCGCGAGCTTCACGGCGCTCTGATCGATATCGCCAGCGTGATGAACCGCCCCCAGCGCGACGAGGCGATGGTGCGCGCAGCCGGCATCTCCCTCGATCGTGCTCTTTTTCCACTGCTGGTCATGGTGGAACGCCTCGGCCCCATCGGCGTGGTGGAACTGGCCGACCGCGTGGGGCGGGATTACACGACGGTCAGCCGGCAGGTGGCAAAACTCGAAAGCCTCGGCCTGGTGGACCGTCAAGGCAGCCCCGCCGATCGTCGCGTGCGCGAGGCGACCATCACGGCCAAGGGGAAGGCCATGACCGATCTGGTCGATGCCGCCCGCGAGAAGATGGGCCGTGCGATCTTTGCCGGATGGGAGCAGGATGATGTTCGCGAACTGGTGCGGCTCATGCGCAAGTTTGCGGATGACATCAATGCGACCTCTCCGGAATGACCGATAGCACCTGCCGCGTAACCCCCGAATTGGCTTGACCATGCATGCCCGGCCGGTGCTGGAATCGCCGGCCTCACATCCACGGCGTCGAGGCTGGCTCACGGCCCCGGCATCATATGTTCGCTGATCGAGGAGCCCATCATATGCGGCACATCGCCCTGCTGCGCGCCATCAATGTCGGGGGAAACTCGACGATCAAAATGGCCGAGTTGCGTGCGCTCGGCGAAAGGCTCGGCTTTACCGGGGTTACAACCCTGTTGCAGAGCGGAAATCTGACGTTCGAAGCCGCCGGAACCGAACCACAAGCCCTCGAGCAGCGCTGGGAACAGGCGGTCGTCGAGACCTTCGGCGTTCCGGCTGCCTTCATGATCCGCACCCTGCCGGAATGGCGGGCCCTGATCGCAGCCAATCCCTTCCGGGACGAGGCGGAGGCGGACCCTGCCCATGTGCTGGCTCTTCCAAGCAAGGGCGAGGTTACCGGCTCCGCCGTCGTTTCCCTGCGCGCGGCGATCCAGGGGCGCGAGCGCATCGCCGCCGGCGGCCGCTGCCTCTATGCCCATTACCCGGACGGCATCGGCCGCTCCAAGCTCACCACCAAGCTGATCGAGCGTCATCTCGGCACGCTGGTGACCGGCCGCAACTGGAATACGGTCTTGAAACTGGCCGCCTGACGGTGCCGCGCCGGGTAGCCGGAATCATCATTGATTCCTGCCGCCGCCTGGTTGGAGCGTCCTACCAGCCGAGTTCGCGCAGATAGGCCGCGCGGGCGCCGACGCCCGTATGCGTGAAATCGGTGAAGACGCCGTCCACGCCCAGGCGGAAGAACTTCAGATATTCCAGGCTCGGATCGCCATGATAGTCGGCGGCCAGATATTTCTTCTCGTTGCGGAACGTGAAGACATGCACGAACAGCCCCGCCTTGTGCGCATCGGCGACAAGGCTGCTCGGATCCTGGGTCGAGGCTTCCGGCGTCGAGCCCTTATAGGGCGTGCCGTCGGTGTTGCTTTCCTTCCAGGGCGAGATCTTGAGCGAGACGATCTGCGGCTTCCAGGGCCCGATGCCATCCGCGTAGGTCTTGATCTCCGCCAGGCCCTCCGGGCTCAGCATGGCGTCGAACCAGCGCGCATCGCCGGCGACCGTCCAGTCGAAGGGGCGTGAATTGGTGATGTCGTCATAGAGCACCTTACCGGTCTTCAGGTCGACACCATCCGCATCGATGAGTTGGACCTGCCGGGTCTCCAGACCGTGTTGACGCATATATTTCAGGCTGCTCGGCTCGAAGCTCTGCACCAGGATGGGAGCATCCTTGGCGTTCAGGCCATTGTCCTTGATGATCTTGATCAGGGCATCCTCGAGCGGACGGCTGCCCGGCGCGCCGCAGCCATTGGCAATGGCCTGCGCATTGTTCCAGGTCGGATTCTTGGTCTCGGGATAGACGGCGATGGGGCGGCCGGTCTCCTTGCTCTTGGCCCTGGCAATATCGATGATCTCTTGGAAGCTGAGGACCGGGAACTTGCCGTTGAACACTTTCGGCCGCTCATTGGCCGCGTCATAGGTGGTGCCGGCGATCCAATTCTTCAGCTCGGCCATGGTGAAATCGGTGATCGACCAGTCATTGGTATGGTCTTCGCCGTCGACGACCAGGGATTTCAGCACCGATTTGGCATTGGCCGGATCGGTCAGGTCGGTGAGATATTCGGCAGGCCCGCTGGTCGGCGTCCGGGCCCACTTCACCGTGACCATGACGCCCGGCACCGTGCGCTTGCGGGCGGCGACCTCGGCATTGGTCCTGGCCACTTCGGCGATGTTGGTATTGTCGCTCAGCCAGGGATTGTGACGTGCCACCAGTACGCAATCCTTGGTCAGGTGCAGATCCTCTTCGAGTGCATCCGTTCCGAGGGCAGCGGCCAGGTCATAGGAGGCCTCGGTCTCTTCCGGCACCAACCCGGGCACACCGCGATGGCCGATCACCAGCGGCGGCTTGCCGTCGAGGGTGAGGAAAGGCCTGGCGCCAGCCGGCGCAGCATCCGCCTGTGCAAGAGCCGCCGACGGGACGGCAAGCCCCAAGGCGGCAGCGCCAATCAACGCTACAGCAACCCGTACATTCCATCGCGCGCAACCATATCTCATGACCGGATCTCCAACCTTTTGCTCGCATCAACCGTGAAGGCCCCCCGGGTTTCTTGTCGTAATTTTCTGACAACGGGATGACCCGCGAAACGGACCGGCGAGCAGGGACAGGGACCCACTCTTGGAGCATGCGTCATTGAGCCGGGGGCAAGAACTCAGCCGAATCTGCGGCGGCGGGATCAAAAAAGTATCAACACAACTCGTGAAACGTGGTGGCACGTAGTTTCCTCAATGGGTTAGCTTGCCGTTACTGGAGAGCCGCTGGCTCGACAGCAAGAGCGGCAGGCTCAAGCCGGCCGCATTTGGGGGAGACGGTCATGCCCAGGCATCCGATAGCGGTCCTGGAGAGGCGCTGCGAGCATCATCGCCGATCCATGTCATCCCGGTCCGAAACGGCGTCGCGCTCGGCGGGTAACGCGCCGGGGCTCCCCGCCACCCCGCTTGTTGCTTTCGGCCATGACCCCGCTGCAAGCCGGGCCTGACACGCCGATCAAAAAATAGCAGCGCCTTGGCACTCCGCGGCTCGCCAATGCGTTGTACCGCCAAACTCCACCCCGGAACGCGGCGGAAGCAAGACCGGTTCTCGGCCGCGCAACGTCACCATCGCTCAAGTCCAACAATCATAAAGTCCCAGGGAGAAGCCCAATGAAACTCACCACCTTGAAATCCGCCGGTATCGCCGCCCTGGCCCTGTCGCTGCTCGGCAGCGCATCGGCCCTGGCCCAGGATGCCGCAGTCAAGGACGCCACCGTGGCGTTCCTCATGCCCGACCAGGGCTCGACCCGCTATGAGGAGCATGATCATCCCGGTTTCGTCGCCCAGATGAAGAAGCTGTGCGAGAGCTGCAAGGTGCTCTACCAGAACGCCGACGCCTCGATCTCCAAGCAGCAGCAGCAGTTCAACTCGGTGATCACGCAGGGCGCCAAGGTCATCGTGCTCGATCCGGTCGACTCGGCCGCCGCCGCCTCCATGGTCAAGCAGGCGCAGAGCCAGGGCATCAAGGTCATCGCCTATGATCGCCCCATTCCCGATGCCAAGGCCGATTTCTACGTATCCTTCGACAACAAGGCGATCGGCAAGGCCATTGCCGAATCTCTCGTCGAACAGCTGAAGGCGACCAAGGCGCCGACCGAGGACACCGGCGTGCTGCAGATCAACGGCTCGCCGACCGACGCGGCCGCCCGACTGATCCGCGACGGCATCCATGAAGGCCTCAAGGACAGCGGTTACAAGACCCTGGCCGAATTCGACACGCCGAACTGGCTGCCCTCCAACGCCCAGCAATGGGCCAGCGGCCAGATTTCCCGCTTCGGCAAGAAGATCGTCGGCGTGGTCGCCGCCAATGACGGCACCGGCGGTGGTGCGATCGCGGCCTTCAAGGCCGCCGGCGTGGACCCCGTGCCGCCCGTCACCGGCAATGACGCCACCCTGGCCGCCCTGCAACTGATCATCGCCGGCGACCAGTACAACACCATCTCCAAGCCGAGCGAGATCGTCGCCGCCGCTGCCGCCGATGTCGCCGTCGAGCTGCTCGCCGGCAAGACGCCCAAGGCGGAGGCCACCTTGTTCGACACGCCCTCCAAGCTGTTCGTGCCGGCCATCGTGACCTCGAAGAACCTGAAGGCGGAGATCATCGACAAGAAGATCGCCACGGCCGACCAGCTCTGCGGCGGCCGTTATGCCGAAGGCTGCAAGAAGCTCGGCATCACGCAGTAAGCCTGCCGTCGCCCCCGGCCGCCTGCGCGGCCGGGAGATCATGACACAGGCGCGAACTTAACGGGATGACACGGGATTGAAGGGCCGATCCCCTCAGCTCCATCAGGGGATGGAGCGGGATCGACCATCTTCGCCCTCCATCTCGCCCGATGTCGCCAAGAGGGTCGATCTGAGATCGACCCTCCGGACTTCCGTACCGCGACGCAGCGCGAGGCCGGGCCCTATTGCCCTGCCCCGCCCGACAGCCAGGCATTCCCGATCCCTCTATGAAAGGACCCCGGCATGACTGACCTTTCTGCCAGTTCCGCACCGGCCACCGCGCCAACGGGCGAGCTCATTTTAAGCCTGCGCAACGTCTCCAAGCATTTCGGCGCCGTATCGGCCCTGACCGATATCGAGCTCGACGTGCATGCCGGCGAGGTGGTGGCGCTGGTCGGCGACAACGGCGCCGGCAAGTCGACACTGGTCAAGGTCCTGGCCGGCGTCCACCAGCCGAGCTCCGGCACCATCACCTTCCACGGCAAGCCGGTGACGCTCTCGACGCCGAGCGACGCCCTCAATCTCGGCATCGCCACCGTCTTCCAGGACCTCGCTCTGTGCGAAAACCTCGACTCGGTCGCCAATATCTTTCTGGGACGCGAACTCGAACCCTACCGGCTCGACGAGGTCTCGATGGAGATCAAGGCCTGGAAGCTGTTGAACGAATTGTCGGCCCGCATTCCCAGCGTGCGCGAGCCGATCGCCTCGCTTTCGGGCGGACAGCGCCAGACCGTTGCCATCGCCCGCTCGCTGCTGCTCGAGCCCAAGATCATCCTGCTCGACGAGCCAACGGCGGCGCTGGGGGTCGCGCAGACCGCCGAGGTGCTCGACCTCATCGAACGCGTGCGGGACCGCGGCCTGGGCGTGGTGATGATCAGCCACAACATGGACGACGTACGCGCCGTGGCCGACCGTATCGTGGTGCTCCGGCTCGGGCGCAACAACGGGGTGTTCTATCCCCATGATTCCCATCAGGACCTGATCAGCGCCATCACCGGCGCCGCCGAGAATTCGGTGTCCCGACGCGCGACGCGGCGTCAGGCACAGACCGAACAGAGCCAGGAGAGCCAGCCATGACCAGCAATATCGAGCAGGGTCGCGCAGAACCGGGCCCTTCCAAAACACCGCTCGACCGCGCCGATGTGCGGGTGAAGCATGACGACAGCATCGGCGGCGCCATCAGCGCCTTCCTGGAACGGATACGCTCCGGCGATCTCGGCTTCCTGCCGGTGATCGTGGGCCTGATCCTGATCTGCATCGTCTTCCAGAGCCTGAGCCCGGTCTTTCTCTCGGCCAACAATCTGGTCAACCTGCTATTCGACTGCTCGACGGTCGGCGTGATCGCGCTCGGCATCGTCTGCATCCTGATGCTGGGCGAGATTGACCTGTCCGTCGGCTCGGTGAGCGGCCTGTCGTCGGCCCTGCTCGGCGTGCTCTGGGTCAATCTGAACTGGCCGGTCCTGCTGGCCATCCCCGCCGCCATCCTGGCCGGCATGGCGATCGGCGCCGTCTATGCCTTCCTGTTCAACCGCTTCGGCATGCCGAGCTTCGTCGCCACTTTGGCGGGCCTGCTTGCGGTCCTCGGCCTGCAGCTCTATCTGCTCGGCTCGACCGGTTCCATCAACCTGCCTTACGGCTCGGAGGTGGTGAATTTCGGCCAGACCATGACGATGCCCGACGCGGTGGCCTATGTGCTGGCCGCCATTGCCGGCGCGGTGATCTTCTATGCCGATTTCCGCACCGCATCCCGCCGCCGCGAGGCCGGGCTCTCCGCCCGCCCCTTCGCCTTCATCGTGCTCCGCGCGGCCGCGATCACAATCGCGCTCGAACTCGTGGTCTTCTATCTCAACCAGGATCGCGGCGTGCCGTGGATGTTCACCTTGTTCGTCGTGCTGGTCGTGGTGATGAACTATGCCCTGACGCGCACCAAGTGGGGCCGCTCGATGAGCGCGGTCGGCGGTAATCGCGAGGCGGCGCGGCGTGCCGGCATCAATGTCCGCTTCATCTATGCCTCGGCCTTCGTGACCTGCGCCGGCCTGGCGGCGACGGGCGGCATCCTGGCCGCGGCACGCCTGGCTTCCGCCAGCCAGCAGGCCGGCACCGGCGAGGTGAACCTCAACGCCATCGCCTCGGCGGTCATCGGCGGCACCAGCCTGTTCGGCGGTCGCGGCAGCGCCTATTCGGCCCTGCTCGGCATCATCGTCATCCAGGCGATTTCGAGCGGGCTGACGCTGCTCGATCTGTCCTCGTCGCTGCGCTACATGATCACCGGCGCCGTGCTCGCCATCGCCGTGATCGTCGACTCCCTCGCCCGCAGGTCTCGCGTCTCCCACGGCCGCGCCTGACCTTTTCCCGAGCCGACGAGCCCTTATCGATCAAGGGCTTGCCGGCTGTTCTTTTCCTATTTTCCTTGTTCGTCGGCAAAGGCGGAGACGCCTTTCCGAAGATCTCTCCAGGAGACGACCATCATGCAACAGGATCCCAACAGCCAGAATTTGTCGGGGCAGGATTTTTCCGGCAAGGTCGCAGCCATCACCGGCGCAGCTTCGGGCATCGGCCTCGAATGCGCCAAGGCCCTGCTGGCGGCCGGCGCCCGGGTCGTCTTCGTCGACCGGGCCGAGGACGCCCTCAAGACGATCTGCGAGGAACTCGGCCCCAACGCCATTCCGGTGGTCACCAACCTGCTCGACCCGGCCAGCGTGTCGCGCATGATGCCTCAGATTCTCGACAAGGCCGGCCAGCTCGACATCTTCCATGCCAATGCCGGCTCCTATATCGGCGGCGAGGTGGTCGAGGGTGACCCCGACGCCTGGGACCGCATGCTCAATCTCAACATCAATGCCGCCTTCCGCACGGTGCGCGAAGTGCTGCCGCATATGGTGGAGCGCAAGACCGGGGACATCATCGTCACCTCGTCGGTCGCCGGCATGGTCCCGGTGGTGTGGGAGCCGATCTACACCGCCTCCAAGCATGCGGTGCAGGCCTTCGTCCACACGGTCAGGCGGCAGGTCGCCAAGCACGGCATCCGCGTCGGCGCCGTGCAGCCCGGCCCTGTGGTCACCGCGCTGATCAGCGATTGGCCCAAGGCCAAGCTCGACGCGGCCCTGGCGGCCGGCGACCTCATGCAGCCGACGGAAGTGGCGGCGGCGGTGATGTTCATGCTCAGCCGCCCCCGCAACGTCACCATCCGCGATCTGGTGATCCTGCCCCAGGCCAATGATCTGTGAAAGATCGCCGGGAATGGGCGCTGCTTCCTGAACCGTAGTGTAGCCCCTCACCCTTACCCTCTCCCCGTAAGAACGGGGCGAGGGGGCGCAAGCGTTGCGATTGGTTTTTGGAGTTTTCATCTCGCCCGACCGTTGGGCGAGACAACGGGCTTTCGGAATGGAACTCGATGTCGAAGTCCCCTCGCCTCGCCACCTGCGAGGAGAGGGTAAGGGTGAAGGGCAGCACTGCTCTCGAGCAGAGCATGTGTTCTCGCCCAGGCCCGATGCTCCCCTGCGAGACGATCAGGCCTGCCGGCGCACCATGTCCAGGAACCTCGACAGGCTGGGGCTGGGTTCGTCCGCGCGCCGCGCGAGATAGAGCGGTGCGGTCAGCCGCGTCGTGCCGTCGAGGCGCCGATAGACGATGCCGTTCGTCTCCAGCTTCGCCATGGACGCCGGCACGATCGAAATGCCGAGGCCGGCCGAGACCAGGCTCAGTGTCGAGACCATCCTCGGCGTTTCCTGTCCCACCATCGGACTGAATCCAGCCGCGCGGCAGGCCGCGATGATGTCGTCATAAAGGCCGGGGCCGGAGGGGCGGCGATTGAGTACGAAGGTCTCGTTGGAAAGAGCGGCGAGCGGCAGGCGTTGCCGGCGCAGGGAAGCAGCGGCAAGCGGATGATGGTCCGGCAAGGCAACCAGCATCTCCTCGACATGGAGGGGTTCGACAAGGAGCCCGTCAGGCCTTGCAGCCGGCGCACGGACGAAGGCCGCATCCAGCCGGTCGGCGCGCAGCAATCCGATGAGATCCCCGGTGCTGCCCTCCTCCAGTGAGAGGGCGATGCCGGGCGCCGCCTCGCGCAGCCCGCGGACCACGGCGGAGACCAGCGGATGGAAGGCCGCCGAGGTCGTATAGCCCACCGCAAGCCTGCCCTGTTCGCCGCGTGCTGCCCGTCTGGCTGCCTCCAGGGCCGCATCGACATCCTGCAGGACGAGCCGGGCCCGCTCCACCAGCACCCGCCCCGGCTCGGTCAATCGGACACCGCGGGGCAGGCGCTGGAACAGGGGCGCGCCGACTGCGCGCTCCAGCACGCGGATCTGCTGGCTGAGCGGCGGCTGCTGGATGCCGAGCCGCTCGGCCGCACGTGTCACATGCCCTTCGTCGGCGACCGCGACGGCATAGCGAAGATGGCGCAGTTCGATCATGTCATATTCCATGGATATGGATATTGCAGCTATCATATATTGGACATGATGGATCAGGAAGCCTAGCGTCCGCGCAAGTTCTCCAAGCAAGGCCCGACTCCATGGATGCTGCAAGCCCTTCCCTCTCGGTGGAGAGAAAATCCCCTGACATTGCCGACCTCTTCTGTGGCTTCCTCACTCTGGGCCTCATCGGCTTCGGCGGCGTGCTGCCGCTGGCGCGCCGCATGGTCGTGGAAGAGCGCGGCTGGCTGAGTGCGCAGGAATTCGCGGATCTCCTGGGCCTGTGCCAGTTCCTGCCTGGGGGCAACATCATCAACATGTCCGTCGCCGTCGGCTTGCGTTTCCACGGTGTCGCCGGCGCCGGCGCCGCCCTCCTCGGCTTGATCGCCGCCCCGACGGCAATCGTCATCGCTCTGGGGATGCTCTATGACCGCTTCCAGGCCGATCCACATATCCACCATCTCTTCGGAGGGCTTGCCGCGGCCGCGGCGGGGCTGCTCATCTCGATGGCGATCAAGGTCGCCCGGCCGCTGCGCCGCGACCCCGCCGGCATCCTGATCGCCTGCGCCTGTTTCCTGGCTATCGCCGTACTGCGTCTGCCGCTGCTGGCCACCATGCTCGTCCTGGCGCCTCTCGGCATTCTGCTGGCCTGGAGGAAGGCGTGATGGCATCGACCCTGCTCTCCCTCGCTTCGATCTTCACGCAGCTGTCCCTGCTCGCCTTCGGCGGCGGCAATACCATCCTGCCCGAAATGCACCGGCAGGTGGTCGACATTCATCACTGGATGTCGGCCCAGCAATTCGGTGCGATGTTTGCCCTGGCGCAGGCCGCTCCCGGCCCGAACATGATGATCGTGCCGCTGGTCGGCTGGCATGTCGCGGGACTGCCGGGCGTATTGGTGACCTCGCTCGCCAAGTTCGGCCCCTCCTCGCTCATCACCGGTATTGCCCTCAGGCTCTGGGATCGCTTCCGTGACCGGCCCTGGCGGAAGAAGGTGCAGGCAGGCCTGCTGCCGATGACGGTGGGGCTGGTCACGGCGAGCGCCGCGGTGATCGCCGAAGCCTCAGCCGGAACCTGGCTGCTGGCCGGCATCATCGCCGTCTCCGCCTTTCTCACCACGACGACACGCATCCATCCCTTGCTAGTGCTGGCGGGAGGCGCCGCGGTCGGACTGAGCGGGCTTACCCAAATCTGAGGCGAGGACGACGAAGAAGGCTTTCGATCATGGCGACACCGGCATCCGATACGCTCGATCCCCTGCTGCGCGACCTCCTGGCCTGGTTGTCGCGCTGCGACCGCCCCTATGCCGAGGTGATGGACGCCTGGCGGACCTCCTGTCCGCGCCTGCCGGTGTGGGAGGAGGCCAATGATCGAGGCCTGGTCTCCCGCAACCGGATCGACGGCGCCGCCATGATCGGCCTGACCGAAGCCGGCAGGCTCCTTTTGCGGCAGGAAGACGGTGTCCGATCCGCCGCCGGCTTCGGGTTCTAGCCCAGGGCTACGCCGCGGGCCTCCAGGAATGACAGCAGCCACGGCTCGCCCAGAAATACTTCCGCCTGGAAACCGGCCTGCCTTGCAGCGTCCACATTGGCGGGCAGGTCGTCGAAGAAGATGCAGCCGGCAGGATCGATGCCGGCCTTCTCGGCCACCACCTGAAAGGAACGCAGCGAAGGTTTTTCATGCCCGATCTCATGACTGAGGAAGGGCTCGAAACCCGCCAGCACGCCGCCCGATGCCTCGCGCACGAAGTCCCAATGTTCCTGATTGGTGTTGGAGAAGATGATGACCCTGTTACGCTTCGCCAGGCGCTCCATGACGGCGAGCATCGAGGGATTGATGGCGAGATGGCAACTCCAATCCTCGACGAAAACCTCCCACGGCGCCTCATATCCACCGGTCTCCGCCAATTGCTGGTGAAACAGGCGGATCGGCGTTCCCGTTCCCCAACGCGATTGCCGGAACAGGTTCAACACGTCCCCGGCCGAGCAGGAAGGGCGGCATCGCGAAGCCAGGCGTTCGAACAGGACGGCATTGTCATGCTCGACCACGACACCGCCGAGATCGAAGACGAGCGCTTGGAAAGGCGACGACGACATGATGCCTCCTGCTTTCGACCGAATCCAACGCAAGGACTAGAAAAGCATTGCGGCGCCGATAGGTTCATCGGCGCCGCGCGATCACCTTTCCCATGTATCCGGTCGAAGACGTTGTGGAATTGGCAGAGGTACACAGCGGCGTTGGCCTTGCTACACTGCTTCCGTAGAGCAGCCATCGGTGGTTCGGTGATCCCTCCCGCGCGATAGCTTCCGACGCGCCTGGAAACTTAGCGTTCGCCGGAGCAACACTGCATGGCTCCAACCTTAGTCCGCCCATGTCACGGTAGAGTTACGCTTGTGGACGTTAGTTCACCATGCCGTGCAATGACAGGGCAGAAGACCGAAATCGGAATGAAAGCAAAAACGCTATCGATCGAAGCCATGAATAGGGAGGAAACCGTGCACGCCACCAAATCTTGGAACTGGCGGATATCCGTTGCCGCCGTATGCGTCATCGCCTCTGGTCTTGCCGCATATGCAGGTGGTGGAAGGCTCGTTAGGGAGAACGACCTTCAAGCCTGCAAGGAAAACCGAAAGCAATTTTGTCCTCAAAGCGCACCTGGAAAGGCCGGCGCCTGTTTGCGCGAGCACATGGCCAAACTAACCCTCGCATGCCAAGCCAAGATCCGAGCGAATTCGTCGAAATAATGAACCGAGTTAGGGGGCGCCGCCCCCCTGGACTGAAGGGGCAGCGTCACACATGAAATGCCTTGTCCACCAGCTGTCCGGATCCAAAGATCGGATAGCTGAGAATGGCCAGAGCAGGCTCACTCCTCATGCAGGCTCGAGAGCGGCAGCCCCTCGAAGCGCTTCAGCGTGTCCAGCACGATCGAGGTCTTCACATGCTGCACGGAATCATGGGGCAGCAGTACGTCGTTGACGAAGCGCGACAGGCCGGCGAGGCCGCGCGTGGCGACCTTGAGGTGATAGTCCATCTCGCCGGTCAGAGCGTAGGCCTCCAGCACTTCGGGCAGGTCGTTGACCAGTTGGGCGAATTTACGCGCATTGTCACGGTTGTGGGTGGCGAGCGTCACGGAGATCACCACCAAGAGGTCGAGCCCGACCTTATGCGGATCGAGGCTGGCCTGATAGCCGCAGATCACCCCTGACGCCTCCAGGCGGGAGCGCCGGCGCGAGCATTGCGAAGCCGATAGCGCGATCTTTTCCGACAGCTCGATATTGGTCAGCCGGCCGTCGCGCTGCAGCTCCCGCAGAATTCTGAGATCATAGGCATCGAGATCGATCATTGCACCATTTCAAACTTTCATGCGCGATCCGTGCATAGATTTGCTATGACCTATCAAGAATGCAAGCACATTGCGCGATGATCCTGGCAGAATCCCTCTCAATGCGGAGGGCGCCTGGCCGCCCTCCTGACAACCAGGAGGAAATTATGGGTCCCTTCCCGCACGATGCACCGCCCGCGGCGATCACACCCGAAAATCCCGCGGGGACCGACGGCTTCGAATTCGTCGAATTCGCCCATCCCGAATCCGCCAAGCTCCAGGCGCTGTTCACCAGCATGGGCTATGTGCCGGTCGCCACCCACAAGACCAAGGACATCACGGTCTGGCGGCAAGGCGACATCAACTACATCGTCAATGCCGAGCCCGGCAGCCACGCCATGCGCTTCGTCGAGACCCACGGGCCCTGCGCGCCCGCCATGGCCTGGCGCGTGGTCGACGCCAAACATGCCTTCGAGCATGCGGTGGCGCGGGGCGCCACCCCCTATGAAGGCAACGACAAGACGCTGGACGTGCCGGCCATCGTCGGCATCGGCGGTTCCCTGCTCTATTTCATCGACGCCTATGGCGATAAAGGCTCGGCCTATGACCGCGAATTCGACTGGCTGGGCGAGCGCGATCCCAAACCGGCGGGCGTCGGCTTCTATTACCTCGACCACCTGACCCACAATGTCTATCGCGGCAACATGGACAAGTGGTGGGCCTTCTACCGAGACTTGTTCGGCTTCAAGCAGATCCACTTCTTCAACATTGACGGCCGTATCACCGGCCTCGTCAGCCGCGCCATCACCTCGCCTTGCGGCAAGATCCGCATCCCGCTCAACGAATCCAAGGACGACACCAGCCAGATCGAGGAGTTCCTCAAGAAATATCATGGCGAAGGCATCCAGCACATCGCCGTCGGGACGGAAGGAATCTATGACTCGGTCGACAAGCTGGCCGCCAACGGCCTGAAGTTCATGCCGGGCCCGCCCGACACCTATTACGAGCGTTCCCATGCCCGCGTGAATGGCCACGACGAACCGATCGGGCGCATGAAGAAGCACGGCATCCTCATCGACGGCGAAGGCGTACGCGATGGCGGCATGACCAAGATCCTGCTGCAGATCTTCTCCAAGACGGTGATCGGCCCGATCTTCTTCGAATTCATCCAGCGCAAGGGCGATGAGGGCTTCGGCGAGGGCAATTTCCGCGCTCTGTTCGAGTCGATCGAAGAGGACCAGATCCGGCGCGGCGCCCTGGCGGCGGAATAGGATCCTTCGGCGCTCGCCTGGTTCGCCGACGCCAGCCTGGCACGGGCCCGCCGTCGCGTCTCGGTGGGCGTGGCTCGTGTCATCCTGCACAGTGTCTTGGCCGCCCTCCCCCTAGAAGAGCCACAGAGCAAAGCGCGTTCATGCCTGAACGCTTGTTTGCTGCGCAAGGACAGGGAACGCCATGACACGCAACGACATCGCCGAGACACTTTTTGCCAGTTTCCTGCTCGGGCTGGCGGTCCTCTTGCTGCTGTCCTCCGGCGTTCTGGCGGCCGAACCTTTCACCAGTGCCTATACCCATTTCGACACCGCCAAGTGCCCCCACCAGCCGGGGAACGACGAAGAGGATTACGGCAGCTGGCGCTGCCCCGGTTATCGCGGCCTGCCCATGCGGCTCTCCGCCGGCGACCAGCGCATGTTCGTCAGCTTCGGTAAGCCTGGCGCCCATGATCTGGCTGCCAGCGAAACCTTCACCGGATTCAACAGCGCCGATCATGGCACGGTGGAATGGCGCCTTGCCGCCGGCGAACGGCAGCCCTTCGCCACCATCCTGCAATGGCAGGTGATGACGGAAGCGGACCACCAGGCGGAGGCCAAGAGTCCCTCGCCGGCCTCGGGCCGCGTCCTCGTCGTCACCAGGCTGGGGAAGGACGGCACCTGTCACGTCGGTTATGTCGACGCCCGCGCCAATGCCGGCACAGCCAACGCCCTGGCACGTAAAATCGCCGACGAGCAGGCTCGTTCCTTCCGCTGCGGCAAGGACAAGCCGGTCGTGCTTGGAGCCGTCTCATCCGGCTTGAGCCTGCCTGGCAAAGCGCGCTGACGACCGTTCTTCAGGCCATTCCAATTCCCTTGGATATCTTCCCGGCTGGTGCTTCACCCTGTCGGCTATCCGTGCCAAGCTGCGCCCTTCGATCGAAGCCCACGAAGATCGGGCGCTTAACGGGAACGTCAAAGGGAGACGCCGCGTGGGCCGTTCCTTCCGCGCCGATGCCGGGCTGCCGCAAGAGCTTGCGGCATGAATTACGAGTTCGAGTTCGCTGACGTCTTCGCCTATTGGCCGGAGCTCGCGGCCGGCGCCCTGCATACGCTGGTGCTGTCGGGACTGGCCATGGCGATCGGCATGGTCGTGGCGGTGGTCGGCGCGCTTGCCAAGACCTCAGGGCCGCCCCCGCTGCGCTACGCCGTCGACGCCTATATCGAGCTGATCCGCAACACTCCCTTCCTCATCCAGGTCTTCATGATCTTTTTCGGCCTGCCCTCGGTCGGCCTGCGCCTGTCCTCGAACAGTGCGGCACTGCTGGCACTGGTGGTCAATGTCGGCGCCTATGGCATCGAGATCATCCGGGCCGGCATCGAGAGCATTTCCAAGGGCCAGATCGAGGCCGGCAAATCGCTCGGCCTCAAGCCGCTGCAGATCTTCCGCCTCGTCATCCTCAAGCCGGCCATCCAAGCGATCTATCCCTCGCTGACCAGCCAGTTCATCCTGCTCATGCTCAACTCCAGCGTCTGCTCAGCCATCGCCGCCGGCGAGCTGACGGCCGCGGCAGGCGACATCCAGTCGCGCACCTTCCGCAGCTTCGAGGTCTATTTCGTGGCGACCAGTATCTATCTGGCGCTTTCGATCGTGTTCTGGTGCCTGTTCGCCGGCATTGAGCGCGCCTTCCTGCGCCAGCCGAGCCGGCGATAGGAGGCAGCATGCGCACCCTCGGCGAAGCCGACATCCTCTATATCCTGCTGGCCTTGCGCTGGACGCTGCTGCTTTCGCTGGTCGCCTTCATCGGCGGCGGCATCGGCGGCCTTCTGGTCGCCCTGGCGCGCAC
The DNA here is from genome assembly GCF_017813775.1 of Labrys sp. LIt4. Taxonomy (NCBI): domain Bacteria; kingdom Pseudomonadati; phylum Pseudomonadota; class Alphaproteobacteria; order Hyphomicrobiales; family Xanthobacteraceae; genus Labrys; species Labrys sp. LIt4. The sequence goes on along the minus strand of NZ_JAGIPY010000013.1, from coordinate 135,358 downwards.
GGCCGAAATCCGGCCCCTACGCTGGCTGGCGCTGGGCTATATCAAGCTGTTCCAGGGCACGCCGCTGCTGATGCAGCTTTTCCTCGCCTTCTTCGTGCCGGGCATTTTCGGCATCGACGTCAATCCCTGGACGGCAGCGGCGATCGGCCTCTCCCTGAACGCCAGCGCCTTTCTCGGCGAGATCTGGCGCGGCGCCATCGAAGTGGTCCCCCCAGGCCAGAGCGAGGCGGCCCGGGCACTCGCCCTCACCTATCTGCCGCGCATGTTCAAGGTGGTCATCCCCCAGGCCGTGCGCATCGCCATTCCGCCGACCATCGGCTTCCTGGTGCAGCTCATCAAGGGCACCTCGCTTGCCTCGATCATCGGCTTCGTCGAGATCACCCGCGCCGCCCAGATCATCAACAACGCGGCCTTTCGACCCTTCACCATCTTCGGCCTGGTGGCGCTCGCCTATTTCCTGGTGTGCTGGCCCCTGTCGATCTGGAGCCGCGCTCTGGAGCGGCGGCTGACGGTCGCCAGACGCTGAGATTTTCGATCAAGGAGAAAACGATCATGGCTTCGACAGATCCGATTTCGCGCCGACGGCTGGGGCTGTATCTGGCCGCGGGCATGGCCACCCTGGCCCTGCCTCTTGCAGCCGGGCCGGCGGCCGCCGCAACGCCCGATGAAATCAAGGCGCGCGGCAAGCTGATCGTCGGTGTCCTCACCGACTATCCGCCCTTCGGCGGCACCGATGCCGAGCAGAAACCAGCCGGGTATGATGCCGATGTCGCGGCCCTGATGGCCAAGAAGCTCGGCGTCTCGCTGGAACTGGTGCCGGTGACCGGCCCCAACCGCATCCCCTATCTGCTCACCAACAAGGTCGATCTTTTGATCGCCACCTTCGGCATCACGCCCGAGCGCATGAAGCAGGTGCTGTTCTCCAACCCCTACAGCACGCTGACCACCTACATCATGGGTCCGAAGGACCTGAAGGTGACCAAGCCCGAGGACCTCGTCGGCGTCACCGTGGGTGTCGCCCGCGCCTCGACGCAGGACATCACCGTCTCGCAGATCGCCCCTCCCGGCACCCAGATCATGCGCTTCGACGACGACGCCACCACCACCCAAGCCCTGATCTCGGGGCAGGTGCAGTCGATCGGCGCTTCCAACACCGTGCTTGCCCAGCTCACCAAGGACTATGCCAGCCTCGGCATCGAGGCCAAGTTCAAGATGAAGGAGCAGGCCAACGGCATGGCCTTCCGCAAGGCCGACACCGCGTTGCAGGAATGGTGCAACGGCTTCATCGGCGAGATCGTGGCGGACGGGCAGCTCAGCCAGATCAACCAGAAATGGTTCGGCGCACCGCTGGCTCCGCTGCCGCCCATGCCGAAATTCTGATGATCCCACTTTCGTAGACCGATCGACCCATCGACCTCGACGCCATCGCTTGCAGGCGGGTCTCCGGACCCGCCTGCAAGCGATGCGTTCCCCATAAGAAGCCGTTGAGGAAACCGACAGACTTGGTATAGGCAACGAAAGTCCCGGCGCTCCCGGCTCGATCACTGCATAAGGGGCCTGACCTGGCCGAGAAAAGACAGCGAAGCAACGAAAGTCTGCCGTGGCAATTTCCTCCAAAGCGACGACCCTGACCTACGCCCCCGACGACATCGTCATTCGTTCCGCCCTGCATCGGGGATTGCTGCAGATCGGCCTACCGCGTTTTGCCTTGCGCAAGGCTGCCAAATGGTCGCGTCACCGCTATGGGCCGCGCGACGATTTCATGCGGGCCCTGGTCAAGCAGCGCTTCGGCATCAGCGTGGGCAAGTATAGCTATGGATACCGCCCTCTCTGCACCAAGCAATCCAAGATCGCCGAGATCGGCGCTTTTTGTTCGATCGCGACCGAAATCAAGGTTTCCGGCGGCAATCATCCCCTCGATCTCGTCTCGACCAGCCCCGCCACCTATCTCAAGGGCTGGGGCATCGTCGACGAAACGATCGATCGCCATTATCCCAAAAACCAGCCGATCGTGATCGGACACGATGTCTGGATCGGCATGGGGGTGACCCTGATGACCGGCATCACCATCGGTCATGGCGCCGTGATCGCCGGCGGCGCGGTGGTTACCAAGGACGTGCCTCCCTACGCCATTATGGGCGGAGTGCCTGCCAAGCTGATCCGCTACCGTTTCGATGACGCCACCATCGAAAAACTGCTCGCCAGTGCCTGGTGGACTTGGCCGGACGAAGCCCTTCAAGCCAAGGCATCCCTCTTGCGAGACCCGGCCGCCTTCCTCGCCGCGCTTTAGACGCCCGGATTGGGCAATGTGAATGCCTTGGACCGATGGTGGGATATTCTCGCCCCACACATCGCTATGATAACCAGGGTATTATCTTAACGCCTTGGCGGAATAAATCAGCGGACTCACAACTCCGAAATCGAGCATGACGACTGTTGTAATCACCCAACCTATGCTGTTCCCCTGGCCGGGCTTTTTCGAGCAACTCGCCTTGGCGGATGTCTATGTTTATTTGGATGATGCTCAGTTCTCGAAAGGAAGCTTTACCAACCGCGTCCAGGTCAAGGTGGGCGATCAGGTCAAATGGATGACCATTCCCCTTGCCGGCGGCGGCACCTACAAACCCATCATGGATCTGGATGCAACCGCGGCCGATTGGCGGACAACCCACCAGTCGCTCCTCAAGCAATCGCTCGCCGGCGCCTCCCACGCGCAGGACGCGATCGACATTCTCAGCAAGTCGTATGAGCGAGAGAAACTGTGCGACGCCCTGATCCAGAGCATTGAGCTGTCCGCGGCCTATATCGGCATCGGGAAATCGCGCAAGATCACGCATAGCAGTGAGCTGGATATACCGGGCTCCTCATGGAAACGCGTGCTGGACATCGTCCTCAGTCTGGGCGGGACGCGCTATCTCACCGGGCATGGCGCCGCGCGATATATGGACCATGAGGCGTTCGAGGCGAGCGGCGTGAGCGTCGAGTATATGGACTACAGCCTGACGCCCTGGCCGCAAGGCGATACCGCCTTTACACCTTATGTCTCCATTCTCAATCTGATCGGCCATGCCGGGCGGGATGCCCATCAATATCTCAAACCCCGAACCACGCCTTGGCGTGAATTCCTCGCAAAGCAAGCGCCATGACGTGTCGGCAGTCCGCTCCATTGTCTCATGTGCTCATGGCAGTGCCATAGGACAGCCGCATACTCGTCAGGGACTTTCGATCACCTTCTTCCTGGAAAACACAGTCGAGCGGACAGGAATGCGACATTGAAGCATGTAAGCTTGAGATCTCCGGAAGAGAGTGATTTCGAATTTCTCGCTTCGCTTCGCAGAGATTCCACGCTGCAGGCCCTGCTTCTCAATGTGGTGGCGTCGACGGATGACGGCGCGGTCGCCGAATGGCTGGAACGCCGGAAAACCGACCCCAATGGCTGTTTCATGGTGATTGCGGACAGCGAGACGGACGAGCCGATCGGCTTTGCGCAGATCACCAACATCCACCATCGCAACCGGCATGGCTTTGCCGGCATCGTCATTGCGCAAAACGCCCAAGGCAGAGGCCTGGGACGCATTGCAATGGAGAGCCTCGTTGCCATGGCGAAAGAAAAGCACCACCTGGAAAAAATACTTCTGGAAGTCAGAGCGGATAACCTCGTCGCGCGCTCCCTCTATGAATCCATAGGGTTTAGGACTGTAGGAACATTACGAAGCCATTTTCGTACGGAAGACAATTTGTATGATGTCGTATTGATGGAGAAACAATTATAAAACTATATTTAACTTGAGCAATTTTATACTCTAGCCCCTTTAAACAGGGCTGCAACCTGCCTGATGGCAACACGAGTGATCTTCCCCACCCGGGCAACTCTTTTTCCGACATAGAAAAAAGTAATTCCCCTCAGGGCGAGCCTCCTTATTCCACGAAATCCGGCTTCATCAATATTGTGGAGGCAAGCCTTCCAATAGGCTCGTCGCAGCCGGATAAGATGCATGGCCGGCACGATCCTCATCGAGCGATTGGCCTCCTTCCAGATGACCCTCTGAGAAAATTGAGCCTCAGGTGCCATCGCAACGGCTCTGCGTATGAAAACCGGATACATCACCAGATGATCGGATCCCCAGGGGTCCGGATAGGCCCGATTTACATAATCCAATATTTCCCGCAGGGCTTCCGTCCGCCACATGCCGTAGAACCAGCTTGCATGGGACTTATAAAGAAGGTCGGAGATCTGTCGCAGTTGCGACCCCCGCAGCTCTCGGGGACGTGCGACGGCAACAGGCCTGTCGCTTCGATAGGTCATCACGGTCGGAACGGCCAGCAAGGCATCCGGCTTGCGATTAAACGCCTCGACCAGTCGCTCGACATAATCGGCCGAGGACAGATCATCATGCGCACGCCATAGAAATAATGGTGTCTGCGCCGCATCTACCAGGCCGCGGAAATTCTTGACAGGCCCGACATTCTCCGGTCGGCGCAAATATGTAATTCTATCGTCGGTTACTGCATATCGCTCGACGATGGCCTGCGTGCCATCCGTTGAAGCATTGTCTGATATAATAACGCGAATGTTCCTGTATGTCTGATTCAGTAAACAATCCAGACATTCCGCAATCATGTCTTCTGCATTATAGATAGGGATCCCTATAGTTACGCAGGGCTCTGACATGTTGACGGGCTCCACCGGACATCAATCGCTGCATCTCCTATTCCTTTGCCGCAATGCCCGCAACTGGCAATTCAGGCACCGGCCCCGCCTTTCTGATCGCGCTGGCGTCGCTTAGTCGGCCGCGGTATGTATCGCCCGCCACTCATATAGAGCCGAGTCCCCGTGATCATTGCTCCCGAACGCATCCCCGTCGCAGGCCCCTCCATCACAGACAGAGAAGCGGAGCTCGCCGCCGAGGCGGCCCGTACGGCATGGTACGCCAACCACTATGCCTACAATGCGCGTTTCGAGCGCATGATGGCCGACTATGTTGGCGTGAAACATGCCGTCAGCGTACCACATGCAACGGCAGCCCTGCATCTCATCCTGGCCGCGCTCGGCATCGGCCCGGGCGACGAGGTGATCGTACCCGACGTGACCTGGATCGCCTCGGTTGCGCCGATCACCTATGTCGGCGCCGAACCCGTGCTCGTCGACATTCTGCCGGACACGTGGTGCATCGATCCCCGTGCCGCGGAGGCTGCCATCGGTCCCAGGACCAAAGCAATCCTGGGCGTGGATCTCTATGGTTCCATGTGCGACTGGCGGGCTCTGCAGGACATTGCCGACAGGCACGGCATCCATCTCATCGAAGATTCGGCCGAGGCCCTCGGCTCCCGCTATCACGGCCGCCGGGCGGGCAGCTTCGGGCGGGCGGCAGCCTTCAGCTTCCACGGCTCGAAGACCGTGGCCACCGGCGAAGGCGGCATGCTGGTGACCGATGACGACGACCTCCACCAGCGCGTGCTCTGCCTGCGCGATCACGGCCGCGCGCCCGGCGATCATCGCCTGTTCATCAACCAGGAGATCGCCTTCAAATATCGCATGAACGGCGTCACGGCGGCGCTCGGCGTTGCGCAGATGGAACGCATCGACACGCTGATCGCCCATAAGCGCGCCATTTTCGGCTGGTACCGGCAGCGGCTCGGCGGGCTGAACGGCGTCACCCTCAACGCCGAGCCCGAGGGGAGCGAGAACTCCTTCTGGATGGTGACGGTGGTGCTCGATCCTGCGCTCGGTCTCGACAAGTTCAGCCTGATGGCCGAATTCGACAAGCGCAACATCGATACGCGCCCCTTCTTCTCGCCGCTGTCGAGCATGCAGGCCTTCGCCGATCGCCCGTCGGCCAAACGCCTGGTGACGCCGCATGACAAGGGGCAGGCAATCGCCAAACACGGCATCAATCTGCCGTCGGGCTACAATATGACCGAAGACAAGGCTGATATCGTCGCTGGCGCCTTGCGGGAAATTCTCGCAGGCAGGGCCTGACGCTCATGGCGGCGGCACAGCCCTCACGCCGCTGATCGATGCCGCGAGAGCGCCTTGCCGCTCCTCTCCCGAATGGCCCTCCCTGGGATTGAACGACAACAACACAAGCCACCCAGCCTGTTCGTTTCGGCGCTTTTATCGCCTCTGAAAAGTAAATCGATATAACTTCCGCAACGGATGCGTCGATTCAATTTCGTACTGGACAGCGGCGAAATTGTTTGTAGCATCCTACCTCGTTAACAAAGACGCTACTGAGGTTGTGGGCGCCATTTCTGCCAGGCGTTGCTTCACATAGTAACCAAGTGCAGATTTCGCTTGCGAAAGCTTGGCGTTTCGAGAAATCGGTGAACGGGGGAAGAAGCATTGCTTCTTCCCCCGTTTTCGTAGTCGGCCTTTCAGGTTCGAGGAATCGCTTTACCAAAATACCGCTTGTCATTCGGCGACAACCGAGAGGCACGGCATTGCGGTATGAAGGAGCGCGTATTTCCACTTTTGCTGCCGTTCCGTGATCGCCAGCGCCTTCTTCAATGGTACGGCCTTGCCGATGGTCACGATCGCGTCCGCAACGCGCTCGGAGCCTTGAATCGGGCTCTCGCTGAAAGGAAGAATCGCGGTGCCGGCCGAATGAGCCCAGCCGAATCCGCGCGAACGTTGCCTCTGTCGACGATGGATAACGCCCTCTCCTAAAGAGGTATCCGGATCGACTTCCTGTCGGCGGCCAAACCTGCTAGATCTATTCCAATCTATGCATTTACCTAAAAATGCCCTGCCCTCGCCCGCTGCGGGGCTCACGCGCTATTCGCGCCCTTCTAGCCAATCCGTCAAATTCGACACGTCATATTTGACGGAGTGTGCTCCTAGCGCCGCCCGTCTAGATTGACCTTGCGAACGGCGCAGCGATCTCCAAACAGATCCCCTCCATGCTGTGCTGTTCGCACCTTCGCTCGGTTCTCTCGATACCCTCCCAAGCCCGCGCAGCGGGCTTCTTTTTGTGATCGGCAAGACGGACAGAAGTTTGAAATTTCGAATGATATCAACTTGGTAGGCTGTTTTTAACCCAGAACGGTTTGGAAGATCATTGGCATTTTGAGGCCTGACAATGGCGCTCTCTCCCTTATCGTCTCCCCTGAACGACCGGCAAAATCGCGAGCCGGACCAGCCCCGTGAAATCCAGCCGCTCGCCGAGCCCGGCCATCCGGCGAAGTTTATAGCCGACGTCTTTCCCTTCCAGGCCAGGGACCCGCCAGCCCCCTCTTTCCATCCCTGTTTTCCCTGGCTTGACACCCCCTCCGGCCGGCGCATTGCTGGCCGGTTTCCTCCTCCGACCAAGAAAGTAGCCTGACGTGGAAGCTCGCCTCGATCCTCTCGCACTCGACAGAATGTTCCATGCGCTCGCCGATACCAGCCGTCGCACCATGGTCGATCGTCTTGCCCGCGGACCAGCCTCTGTCAGCGAACTCGCCCTCCCCCTCTCGATGGGCATGCCCGCGGTGCTCAAGCATCTCGGCGTGCTCGAAGCCGGGGGTATCGTCGTCTCCGAGAAGGCCGGCCGTGTGCGCACCTACCGCATGACGCCGCATGCCTTGGCCCTGGCCGAAAGCTGGGTCGCCGAACGGATGGCCCTGCACGACCACGCCGTCGATCACGCCGTCGATGATGCTCCCCTGCCGGTGAAGCTGCCGGAACGCTCCCTGGTGGCGCAGATTCGGTCGGTCGAAGCCAGATAGGCCTCCCCTGCCAAGGAGAGCCGGGGCGGGCGCCGTTCAGGTGCCCGCCCGTTTCGACGTGATGAACGCCACGAATTGCCTGAGTTCGCGGCCGACATGCTCCGCAACCGGGCAATTGGGCTCAAAGCCCCACCAGGCGAGCGAGCCCTGCCATTGCGAAGCCATCAATTGGCCAAGCCCCTGGCGCCTGCCGCCCTGCTCAGCCAGACAGGTATCGAGCACGCTGACGAGCGTATCCCGCCAGCGCGCGCCCCGCGCCCGCAACAGGGGATCGCGCAGATCCTCCCTCAGGATCAGCAATCCTTCGGCGTAGGATTCGATGGCGCCGTAGTCGCTGGAAAGAGCTACCAGCAGATCGACCGCGCCCGCCGGCGTGCGGTCAATACCGGCCGCCAGCTGCGAGGTTTTTTCGTCCAGACGATCCCAGGCATGGAGCAAGGCTGCCTGCTTGAGCTGCGCCTTGCTGCCGAAGCGCTGCACCAAGGTTGCGGCCGCCAAACCACAAGCCTGCGCCAATCCCGCAAATGTCAGAGCCTCAGGCCCTTTGGTGTGCAGAAGCTGCAGGGCAGCCTCCAGCACGGTCTGATCAGGCAACGTCTTGGGGCGAGTCATCTTGACATCCAATTATAAACGAATGATCATTTATATATAGGTTTGAGCTCCGGGAAAAGATGCTCGCCTGCGAAACCGGGAGTACTCCATGCTTGACGGAAAGATTGCACTGGTTGCCGGCGGCACGCGTGGCGCCGGCCGGGGCATTGCCATCGAACTGGGGGCTGCAGGCGCGACGGTCTACGTCACCGGCCGCAGCACACGGAGGCAACGCTCGGAGTATGACCGGCCGGAAACCATCGAGGAGACGGCTGAATTGGTCAAGGCGGCCGGCGGCCGGGGCATCGCCATCCGTGTCGACCATCTCGTACCCGACGAGGTGCGCGGCCTGGTGAACCGGATCCGAACTGAACAAGGCCGCCTGGATATCCTCGTCAACGACATCTGGGGCGGCGAGAAATTGTTCGAATGGAACAAGGCTGTCTGGGAACACGATCTCGACAAGGGATTGCGCCTGCTGCGCCTGGGCATCGACACCCATCTGATCACCGCGCATCATGCCCTGCCCCTGCTGATCGAACGCCCCGGCGGGCTGCTTGTGGAGATGACGGATGGAACGGCCGGCTACAATGCCGACCATTATCGTCTCTCGCCCTTCTACGATCTGGTCAAGTCAGCCGTGATCCGTCTTGCCTGGGCGCATGCCAAGGACCTTGCCAAACACGGTGCCACCTCGGTAGCGCTCACCCCGGGCTGGCTGCGCTCGGAAATGATGCTGGAGGCTTTCGGTGTCACGGAAGAGAATTGGCGGGATGCCACGGCAGCGGTACCGCATTTCGTCATTTCGGAAACGCCCCGCTTCGTCGGCCGCGCCGTAGCAGCCCTCGCGGCCGATACCGAAAAGAATCGCTGGAACGGTCAGTCTCTTTCGAGCGGACAGCTGGCGCGAATCTATGGTTTCACCGATCTTGACGGCTCCCAGCCCGACGCTTGGCGCTACATTCCGGAGGTCGAAGAAGCCGGAAAGCCGGCCGATGCGACCGGTTATCGATAGGACGTGTCGTCAGTTATGGTTTTGACCTTACCGCCTACGGCGCGGCGCCTTTGGCCGATTGGCGCGTTGCGTATCGTAGCAAGCAGAGAGGCTTGCGTCCTCGCTCTTCCGCACACTTGCTTGGCAAGTGCGGACACACTCGGCCAAAATCGCTCCCGTCCGACCCGAAACCATAACTGACGACACGTCTTAGGTTCCTTCATGGCCATGCCTGCCTCCGCCGAAACCACAGGATCTGCCCGCGGCATCCTGGCCATGATCATCGCGATGGTGAGCGTGCCGACCGTCGACGGCATCGCCAAATATCTGAGCGCGGACTATTCGCCCTTCTTTATCGGCTGGGCGCGCTACGCGGTCGCCGGCCTGGCGGTCCTGCCTCTCTCGGCCCTCCTCCATGGCCGGAAGATGTTCCCATCGGAGCATCTCGCCTCCCATGCCGCGCGCACCGTCTTCCTGGTCGCCGCGATGACGCTGTATTTCCTGGCCATCGCCCGCATCCCCTTGGCGACGGCCCTCTGCGCCTATTTCGTCGGCCCCATCCTGGCGGTCGCGCTTTCGGTCGTCGTGCTCAAGGAACGCCTGACCCTGACCAAGGGCACCAGCCTTGCCTTGGGCTTCGTCGGCTCGGTCATCATCCTCCAGCCTGGCGGCGCCATCGAACCCGGCATCCTGCTCGCCCTTGCCTCGGGCATCTGCTTCGCCTTCTACCTGATCACCACCCGGCGGGCGGCACAGCGGAGCGACCCCGTCAAGACGCTGGCTTTCCAATGCCTCGTCGGTGCGGCGCTGCTCACGCCGCAGGCCGTGCTTTCCTGGTCCGCGCCCGCCGCCGATCATCTCCTGCTCTTCGCCGGCCTCGGGCTGATCTCCGCGGTCTGTCACCTGCTCTCCATCGTCGCCTTCCGGCTCGCCGATGCCTCGACCCTGGCACCCCTCGTCTATGCCGAACTCGTCGGTGCCGCGATCGTCGGCTATCTTGCCTTCGGCGATATACCGGATGTGGTGACGCTGCTCGGCGCGGCCTTCGTCATTGCGGCCGGGCTCGTCTTGCTGTTGCGCCCGTCTGCTGTCTGACACGCGGCGAGGCAGCAGCAAGACCCGGGCTATTCCCCAGCAAATATCCAGGGTTGTCGCGGGCCAGACGAGCCAGTTTACTCGCATCATCACGAATCTCGGCACCAGCCGGGACGCCCATAGGGGAAGTCCACATGAAGCCCGCACTGAGACTGATCGCCCTCGTCCTCCCGCTCACGGCCGGCCTTCTGAGTGGTGCTGCCCGCCCTGCCCTGGCCGAGACCGTGCTTCACAAGGGCAATGGTGCCGAAGCCCAGACTCTCGATCCGACCCATAGCTCGATCATCGCCGAGCAGTTCATCCTCAAGGACCTGTTCGAGGGTCTCACCATTTTCGATGCTGCCGGCAAGATCGCGCCGGGGGCGGCCGAGAGTTGGACGATCTCTCCCGACGGCCTCGTCTATACCTTCAAGCTGCGCCCCAACGCCAAATGGTCGAATGGCGATCCGGTCACGGCCGCCGATTTCGTCTTCAGCTTCCGACGGCTCGAGGATCCCAAGGAAGCCGCCAGCTTCGCCAATCTGTTCTATCCGATCAAGAATGCCGAAGCCGTGAACAGCGGCAAGGCCGGCGTCGACACGCTGGGCGTCAAGCCCCTCGACGACAGGACGCTGGAGATCACGCTGGAACGGCCGACGCCTTATCTCCTGCAGCTTCTCGCCAATCAGGCCGCCCTGCCGGTGCATCGGGCCTCGGTCGAGAAGCTCAAGGCGGATTTTGCCAAGCCGGGCAATCTGATCTCCAACGGCGCCTATGTCCTGACCGAGAACCTCGCCAATGATCACGTCACCCTGGTGAAGAACCCGCATTACTGGGATGCCGCCAATGTCCGCATCGACAAGGTAATCTCCTATCCGATCGACGACCAGGCCGCCGCCCAGCGGCGCTTCCTGGCGGGCGAGCTCGACATGACCTTCGAGTTCGCGGCCGATCAGCTGAAACTTCTCAAGGAGAAAGTGGGCGATCAGGTTCATGTCTCGCCCAACCTGACCAATGAATACTATGCCTTCGACACCCGCACCCCGCCCTTTGACGATGCCAGGGTTCGACGTGCCCTGTCGATGGCGGTCGATCGCGACTTCCTGGCCGAGAAAATCTTCTCTGGCACGCGCGTCGGCAGCTACACCTTCGTCCCCTCGGGCTTGCCAGGCTATACGCCCGCCAAGCCGGACTTCGCCGACAAGCCACAGCTCGACCGCGAGGACGCCGCCAAGGAACTGCTCAAGCAGGCCGGCTTCGGTGAAGGCGGCAAGCCGTTGAAGCTCACCATCCGTTTCGGCACCAACGACAATAATCGCCGGATCGCCACCGCCGTGGCCGATATGTGGAAGGCGCTCGGCGTCGAGGTTTCCCTGCTCAACTCGGACAGCAAGTCCCACTACGCCTTCCTGCGCGACGGCGGCAGCTTCGAAGTGGCACGCGCGGCATGGGTGGCCGACTATGCCGACGCCGAAAATTTCCTCGCGCTACCGACGACGGCCAACAAGGCGTTCAACTATTCCCATTTCGCCAGCCCGGACTATGACGCGCTGGTCGCCAAATCCTATGCCGAAACCGATCCGGCCAAGCGCCTGAAGATCCTGGAGGATGCCGAAGCGCTGCTGGCGCGCGAGCAGCCCGTCGCCCCCCTGCTCTCCAACGCCGATCTCTGGCTGGTCTCGAACAAGGTGAAGGGATGGCAGGACAACGCCGCCAACGAGCACCTGACGCGGTTTCTCAGCAAGGAAGAGTGACGAAGTCGCCGAAGGCATAGCTTCTTCGCTGGCTCGAAAGCGACGCCGGTCGTGCCCTCTCCCCGATGAGGAAAGGGCAAAGACGATATCGTTCCCGAACAGGGCCTGATTACGCCACCAAGCCGAATTCCGCGGCGCTGTCGCTCAGCCAGTGCCAGAAACTGCCGGCCATGCTGCGGAACAGGGCGATCTCGTAGGTCGGCGTGTCGTCGAGCTGCCATAATGTCACGCCGATATGCGAGCACGCGGTCACGGCGGCATCGCCCGGTGCGAAGGCGCGCGGATGCAGGTCGATGTCCAGTCCCTTGGCGAACATGTCGCGGACATGCGGACCCGAGACCCGCAGCACGGCATAGCCGGAAGTCTGGTCGGTCACCGATGCGAGCGTGCCGACAGCCTCGATCAGATCGGAGACGAGCAGATTGGGCTCTCCGGCCTCGCGCGTGACCAGCCAGGCCGACGGCCCGGTGCCCAGGGCAGCGAGCGTACCGGACACTACCCGCTTGGGGCCGTCGGGCAACCGCAAGCCATAGGCGGCCTGCATGCGCGCGGCCAAGGCCCCCTCCTGGCCCTTGCGGGCCGCCAGGGTGACGATTTCCAGGCCCGAGCGATCCTGCACGCTGACGCCTGCACCCGTCCCAACCGGCTTGAGCAGGCCGGCAAAGGCGCTACGGGACTCCAAACGCCCTGCACTGATGGCGTCAAACATGGAGACGGCTCCCTTCAGGATCAAAGAAGATGGGCGAGACGACCTCGACCTCGATATCGCCGTTGCGCACCGGATCATAGGCGCGGATCACCTCGCCGTGGCGGGACGGGCCGTTGGCTAGCAGGCCAAGGCCGATCCAGCTTTCGAGCATCGGCGAATAGACTACGGAGGTCGCGAAGCCCTCGTCATTGGCGGCGACGGCCGCGGCACCCTTCTTGAGGAAATGCGAACCGGCGCGCAGCCGATCCGCCGGGTTGACCGGCTTGACGCCGACGAGGCCGGGCCGATCGGGGGCAACCAAGGCCGGGCGCTGGGCCAGGACCCGGCCAATATAGTCCTTCTTGGTCGACATCATCTTGCCGAGGCCGAGATCGCGGGCCGTGGTCTGGCCGTTGAGCTCGTTGCCGGCGACATGGCCCTTTTCCACGCGCATGACCCCGAGGGCCTCGGTGCCGTAGGCGCAGCCGCCCATCTCCTCGGCCAGCGCCATCAGCGCCTTGAGCAAGGCAAGGCCATAATGGGCCGGCACGGCGATCTCATAGGCAAGTTCGCCCGAGAAGGACAGGCGGTAAAGGCGGGAGCCGACATTGCCGAGCGGCAACGTCGCGCACCCCATATAGGGGAAGGCCTCGTTCGACAGATCGGCGCTGGAGCCGTAGAGCTTCTGCAGCAGGTCCCGCGCTTTCGGCCCGGCCACGGCATATTGCGACCATTGTTCGGTGATCGAGGACAGTGAGACGTCGAGTTCCGGCCACAGCGCCTGGCGGCAGAATTCGAGATGCTGCATCACCTTCACGGCATTGGCCGTGGTGGTCGAGATCACATAGTGATCGGGCGCAAAGCGGGCGGCCGTGCCGTCATCCATGACGAAACCGTCTTCGCGCAGCATCAGGCCATAGCGGCATTTGCCAACGGCGACCGTCGAGAAGGTATTGACGTAGACGCGATCGAGAAAGGCGCCGGCATCGGCGCCCTTGATGTCGATCTTGCCCAGCGTCGAGACATCACACACGCCGACGACCGAGCGGGTGGTCCTGACCTCGCGGCAGACGCTTTCGAGCCAGTCCTTCTCGCCGGGACGCGAGAACCATTGCGGGCGCAGCCACTGGCCGGCCTCCACCATGGTGGCACCGTTCGCCATCGCCCATTCATGGCCGGCGGTGAGGCGCGTCGCCTTGAAGTGCTTGTCGCGATGGGGCCCGGCCAGGGCGCCGATCGCCACCGGGAAATGCGGCGGACGCGAAACCGTGGTGCCCACCTCCGTCATCGAACGGCCGAGCAGGCCCGCCATCATGGCGTGGCCCGCGATGTTCGAGGTCTTGCCCTGGTCGGTGGCCATGCCCAGCGTGGTGTAGCGCTTGAGATGCTCGACGGAGCGGAAGCCCTCGCGATGGGCGATCTCGATATCCTTGGCCGTGACGTCGTTCTGCTGGTCGACGAAGGCCTTGCTCTTCGTCTCGGCGACATGCCAGAGGGGCTTGAGGCCGACAGGCTCGTCGTCGCAGGCCGGGATGGCAGCCTCGCCGGCAGAGAAGCCGCAATCGCCGGCCGCTGCGCGGCCCGCCTGCGCGCCGGCCCGCAGACAGGCACCCAGGGAGAAATCGCCGTTGGCAGCACCCGCCACACTCATCCCGTCGGGCAGATCGCCCGGCACGAATGCTGCAAGCTCGTCCGACCAGCGCGGCCGCGCACCCTTATGGGTGGTCAGTGCGACCTGCGGGTTCCAGCCGCCGGAAACCGCCAGAAAATCGGCGGGAATGCTCTCGCGCTTGCGCCCGGCGATCACCTCGACGGACTTGATGCCCTGGGTTCCACCCTTAGCATCGGTCACGCTTGCTCCGAGCAAAGTGCGTGTTCCGGCCTTGCCGGCCCAGCCGGACACCGCCGCGTCGACCTGCGAGCGCGGATCGACGATAGCGGCTACGGTCACGCCGGCGGCCACGAGATCGGCCGCCGTGCGCCAGCCATCGTCACTGGTGGTGAACACCACGGCCTGGCGGCCCGGCGCCACGCCGTAGCGATTGAGATAGCTGCGCGCTGCCGAGGCGAGCATCACGCCCGGCCGGTCGTTGCCGCCGAAGACGATGGGACGCTCGATGGCCCCCATGGCGTTGACGCAGCGCTTGGCCATGATGTGCCAGAGGCGCTGGCGCGGCTGATGCGCGGGCGGGACCGGCAGATGATCCGACACCCGTTCCAGGGCGCCATAGGTGCCGGTGTCGTAGACGCCGAACACCTGGGTGCGCTTGAAGATGCGCACTTCCGGCA
Source organism: Labrys sp. LIt4 (assembly GCF_017813775.1). Lineage (NCBI taxonomy): Bacteria > Pseudomonadati > Pseudomonadota > Alphaproteobacteria > Hyphomicrobiales > Xanthobacteraceae > Labrys > Labrys sp. LIt4. Next base: position 120,261 of record NZ_JAGIPY010000013.1, on the reverse strand, counting down.
TGGAAGCCAGTTCCGCTTCGATATCGGCGGCAAAGACCGCGGCGGACTTGCCGTCGACCTCGTGCCGTTCGCTCAAGAGGCGCCCGCCGAGGCGGAAATCGTCCTCGCACAGGATCACGCGGGCACCGGCACGGCCGGCTTCCAGAGCCGCCATCAGGCCGGCGGGACCGGCGCCGATCACCAGCACGTCGCAGAAGGCGGCGGCCTTCTCGTAATGATCCGGGTCGGGCAATTGGCTGGCGCTGCCGAGGCCGGCAGCCCGGCGGATCATCGGCTCGTAGAGCTTTTCCCAAAGGGCCGCCGGCCACATGAAGGTCTTGTAGTAGAAGCCGCCGACAAAGATCGGGCCGGCCAACTGGTTCACCGACAGCAGGTCGAATTTCAGCGAGGGCCAGCGGTTCTGGCTCGCAGCCTCCAGCCCGTCGAACAACTCGACCGTCGTCGCCTTGGTGTTGGGCTCGCGGCGGGCGCCGGTGCGCAGCTCGACCAGGGCGTTGGGCTCCTCCGGCCCGGCGGTGAAGATGCCGCGCGGGCGGTGATACTTGAACGAGCGCCCGACCAGGCGAATGCCGTTGGCGAGCAGAGCCGAGGCCAGCGTGTCGCCGCTGAGCCCCTCATAGCTGTTGCCGTCGAAGCGGAACCGCACGCTATGGCTGCGATCGACCAGGCCTGCGGACGGCAGGCGGAAGGAAACGGCCTCGCTCATGATGCGGCTCCCGACGTTTGAGGCATCACCAGTTCAGCCTTTTCGATTGCATGGGTCTTGGTGTTGCGGCGGACCTTGAGCCAGGAACGGCAGCCCGAGCCGTGATACCAGAACTCCTCATGCGCTCCCTCGGGATTGTCGCGCAGATAGGCATATTCGTAGAACTGCTTGCCGGCGTCCGGCGCCGAGGCATCCGGCCGGCTTGGCCCGGCATCGCCCAGATAGGTGAATTCGTGCACGCCGCGCGCACCACAATAGGGACAGGCAATCCGCATCGAACCGTGCCTCAGTGAAGATTGGGTTGGGCACCCTGGCCCTTTTCGTCGATCACCGCTCCGGTCTCGAAGCGATTGAGCCGATAGGCGGCAGCCACTTCATGGGGCTGATCCTTGGCGATGAGGTGGGCGAAGCACCAGCCCGAGGCTGGGGTCGCCTTGAAGCCGCCATAGCACCAGCCGCAATTGAGATAGAGGCCGTCGATGCCGCTCTTGTCGATGATGGGCGAACCATCCATCGACATGTCCATGATGCCGCCCCAGCTGCGCAGCAACCTGAGACGGCCGATCATCGGCATCACCGCCATGCCGCCTTCGCAGACATCCTCCACCACCGGCATGTTGCCGCGCTGGGCATAGGAATTGTAGCCGTCGATGTCGCCGCCGAAGACCAGGCCGCCCTTGTCGGACTGGCTGACATAGAAATGACCGGCGCCGAAGGTGATCACGCCCGGAATCAGCGGCTTGAGCCCCTCTGTAACGAAAGCCTGCAGCACATGGCTCTCGATCGGCAGGCGCAATCCCGCCATGGTGCCGACCTTGGAGGTATTGCCGGCTACCGCCATGCCGATTTTCTTGGCCCGGATGGTGCCGCGGGTGGTTTCGACACCGACGATCGCGCCGCCTTCGCGGACGAACCCCTTCACTTCGCAATTCTGGATGATGTCGACGCCGCGATCGCTGGCGGCACGCGCATAGCCCCAGGCCACCGCGTCATGACGCGCCGTGCCGCCGCGCCGCTGCAGCAAGCCGCCCTGGATCGGGAAACGGGCATTGTCGAAATTGAGGAAGGGCGCCATCGCCTTGACACCGTCGCGGTCGAGCAATTCGGCATCGACGCCATGCAGGCGCATGGCATTGCCGCGCCGGGCGAAGGCATCGCGCTGGGCGTCGGAATGATAGAGGTTCAGCACCCCGCGCTGGCTCATCATCGCATTGTAGTTGAGGTCCTGCTCCAGCCCCTCCCACAGCTTCATGGCATGCTCATAGAAGGGAATATTGCCTGGCAGCATGTAGTTCGAACGCACGATCGTGGTGTTGCGGCCGACATTGCCGCCGCCGATCCAGCCCTTCTCGATCACTGCGACATTGGTGATGCCGTGATTCTTGGCGAGGTAGTACGCCGTGGCCAGGCCATGGCCGCCGCCGCCAATGATGATCACCTCGTAATTGAGGCGCGGTTCGGCGTCACGCCAGGTCGGCGTCCAGCCGCGGTGGCCGTTCAGGGCATTCTTGAAAAGGGAGAACAGAGAGTAATGCATCGGGCTTCTTGCCGGAGAAGAGTACGGGAATCTTCGGTCATCCGGTCGCGTCCTCGCCCGGCGGGAAACGGATCCAAGGGCTTGCCGCAAGAAATTGCCGCCCAGCTATCCGCGTCCAAGACCAGGCCACGCCGGCACGATCAGCGCTTGTCGTCGAGAATCATGGATACCTCTGCCCCCAGCGAATTCGGGCTGCCTCGTTCATAGGCATAGCAGCCTGTTACCCACAGTGAAAGATTATTCCTGCGCGTGCAACATCTTTTGCGACTTTAATGCGAGGAAAAAACTTTCACCAGCAAGGCCGCTACTGGCGCCGATGGCGGACGGAAGCGTTCCCGCTCGCCCCAGCCCAGGGATTTCCAGGGTCAAAAGAGGGCATCCAACGGATGCGGCCTGGCAAGGGCGAAACCCTGGGCCCGGTCGACCCCAAGGGCACGCAGCAGGGCCAAGGTCTCCTCATTCTCCACCTGCTCGGCCACCGTGAAGGCTCCCAGCCGGTGACCGACCGTGTTGATCGATTCGACGATGGCGCGGTCGACTTCGCTCTGGGCCATCTGCCGAACGAAGTCACCGTCGATCTTCAGGCCATCGACCGAGAACTGCCTGAGATAGGTGAACGAGGACAGTCCCTTGCCGAAATCGTCGAGCATCACGCCGCAGCCGGCGGCACGCGCCTTGGAAAGGAATTGCTGGGCCGCGGCGAGATTGTTGATCACGGCGGTCTCGGTAATCTCGAAATGGATACGCCGGGGCGACAAGCCGGACTGGGTGAACTCCTCCTGTAGCAGCGGCCAGAGGAAGGGATCGTTCAGCGAATTGGCCGAGAGATTGATGGAGAGGGAGATGTCGTGGGCGCCGAGCAGGCGGGCGCCATAGCGGCGGAACGTGGCATGGATAACCCAGCGATCGATACTGCCCATCAAGTCGTAATGTTCGGAGGCCGGGATGAAGGCGGCCGGCTCGACGATATTGCCGGCATCGTCGAGCATGCGCAGCAGGATCTCGAAATGCCGCTGCCCGCCTTCCTGCCCGGAAAGATCGAAGACCTGCTGGGCATAGAGGCGGAAACGATCGGTTTCGACCGCGTGGCGGATGCCCGCCGCCACCCGCATCTCTTTGTGGTTGCGATGAGCCGCGCTCTGGCCGTCGCCATAGACGGCAAGCTGATTGCGACCGGAGGTCTTGGCCGTATAGCAGGCGATGTCGGCCTGGCTCATCAACTCGTCTTGCCGCGGCGCCTCGGCATCGATCTTGGTCAGCCCCATGCTGGCCCCGATCTGGTAGGATCGCCCATCCCAGCCGAATCGCAATTGAGCCAAATCGCGCAGAAACCGTTGTGCAACCGCCTCTCCGGCGACGATCGAACAGTCGCGCAACAGGAGCGCGAATTCGTCGCCCCCCAGGCGCGCGGGCACGTCCTCCGGACGGCAGATGCGGCGCATCAGATTGGCAACCTCGCGCAGCAGCGCATCGCCGGCGGCGTGCCCGGCACTGTCGTTGACGATCTTGAAGCGGTCGAGGTCGATGAAGCACAGCACGTGCCGATGGCCGTCCTTGCGCACCTGCTCGAGCGAAAGGCGGATCTCGCGCTCGAAGGCAGAACGATTAGGCAATCCGGTCAGGCTGTCGTGATTGGCCGAATATTCGAGGGCCTGCTGCAGGATGCGGGCTCTGGTCACGTCCTGAAACACCAGGACGGCCCCGATGATCTTCCCCGATGCCGTGCGGACGGGGGCTGCTGAGTCGCGCACGCTGCGCCGTTCGCCGTCGCGCCGCAGCAACACCGCACCGTCGCTGAGATAATAGGGGCGCATTCGCGCCAGGCAGGTTTCCACCGGATCGGCGAGCGTCTCGCCGGTGGTTTCGTCGACGATGCGAAATACCTCGGGCAGGCGCTTGCCGGCGGCATCCCGGCCCGGCCATCCCGTCATCTCCTCTGCAACGGGGTTCATGAAGGTGATTCGCGCCTGGGCGTCGGTCGAGATCACGGCATCGCCGATCGAATGCAGGGTGATACGCAGTCGCTCCTTTTCCTCGAACAGCGCCTCCACCAGTTCCTTGTGCTCGGTGACGTCCCAATCCATGCCGACCGTGCGGATCGGAGCGCCCGTCTCGTCGCGGATCACCCGGGCAAGCGAATGAATATGGCGGATTTTGCCGGAACGCCGGTCACGCAAGCGGAATTCCATGTCGAACAGCGTGTTCTCGCGCAACGCCCGGTCATATTCGCGGGTTATCGCAGCCACGTCGTCCGGATGAATGCGATCGAGCCAGGCCTGCCTGCTGCCGTCGTAGCGGTCCCGCGGCATGTCGTAGAGCCGGTACAGGCGATCGTCCCAAGTGTAGCGCTGGGAGGCGAAATCATATTCGAAGACACCGACCCCCGCCGCCTCGATCGCCAGTTGCAGCCGCTGATTGAGGGCCAGGATGGCGCTTTCGGCCTCCTTGCGGGCCGTGATGTCGGTATGGGTGCCGATGACACGCAAGGCGCGCCCATCGGCCGCCCGCTCGATCACCTTGCCGCGATCATAGATCCAGCGCCAAGTGCCGTCCTTGGCACGCAGGCGGTTCTCGAAGGCAAAATCCGCGGTCTCGCCACGCAGATGTGCCTCGATGATCGCCCGGCACCGCGGCAAATCCTCCGGGTGCACCCGGTCCGACCATTCGCTGGCGCTGTTGCCGACATCGTCGTCGTCATAGCCCAGCATCGCCTTCCACTGATGCGAGTAGAATACTTCCCCGGTCGCGAGATTCTGGTCCCACACCCCGTCACCCGAACCGTAAAGCGCGAATTGCCACCGCATTTCGCTATGCCGAAGAGCCGCCTCGGCCGCCTTGGCATCGGTGATATCGCGGGAGATGCCGATCAGTCCGGTGATCTCGCCACGCTCGTCGCGCCGCGGCGCCTTGGTCGAGGAATAAGTGCGCAACACCCCGTCGAGCATCGCCGTTTCCTCCATGGTGGAGGGTTCCCCGCTCTGCATCACATGACGGTCGTTCTCGATCAGGCGGCGCGCCATCTCGGCCGGAAAGATCTCGGTGTCGGACCGGCCCAGGATCTGGTCGCTCGACAGGCCCATCAGCCTCTCGACCGACGGGTTGACCAGGGCGTAGCGCCCGTCACGATCCTTGACATAGATCAGATCGGGCGTGCCGGTCATCACCGCTTGCAGCAGCACCAGCGTATCGTGCAGCCGCTGATTGCGCTCGACGTCGTCGGTGACGTCCCAGCAGACACCGATGCCCTGTGTCAAGGCGCCGTCTTCTCCGCGGATCAGCCGGACCGTGGACCGGATGTAACGTGTCCCACCCGTCTTTGCGTCCTGGACGCGATAGTCGAGTTGATAGTGCGAGCCCGACTGCAGCGCATGCCGACGAATGTGGTCGACCCTGGCGGCGTCTTCGGCCGAGAGCAGGCCCAAGAACGCTTCCATCGTATTCTCGAACGTCTCGGGCGTGACGCCGTGAAGTTCGTAGGTTCGTGCGTCCCAATATCGGAGCCCCGAAGGATAATCGACGTGGAAGATGCCGATGCCGCCGGCCTGGACGGCGACTTCCAACCGCTGCGAAACGGCGGAAAGGCGCTGCTCCATCTCCTTTTGCCGCGTGATGTCGGTGATGGTCCCGATCATCCGCTTGACCGTGCCATCGGGCGCGTATTCGACCGCCCTTCCCCGGCTGATCACCCAGATCCAGTGACCGTCACTGTGCCTCAGCCGATAGGTCGCGTCGAAGTCCCGCTCGCCATCGAGCCCGACGCGCCCCGCCGCCTCCGCCATGCGGACACGATCATCCGGATGCATCTTGCTCAGCCAGTTGCCGATCGAATGCACGCGCTCGTCATCCGGCAAGTCGAGCATGGTACGCCAGCGCGGCGACACCCACACCATGCCATTGGGCACGTCGAAGTCCCACACGACCTGCTTGGAGCCTTCCAGGGCCTGGCGCCAGCGCCACTCCGTTTCGGCCAGACTGGTTTCGTCCGCCATTTCGGCGTTTACGGCCACGATCTGCGCAATGGCGGCAAAGGGCGAGGCTGCGTCCGCGGCGTCAAGCCGGGAGAGAGTGGTCAAGCCGGTGAAGACGGTGCCGTCATGGCGGCGATAGCGGCGCGCCACACCATCTTCGTTCCCACCATCCCAACTGAGACCGGCCCTATCCTCGGGATCAGCGAGATCGGCAAGAGTCATGCCGACATAATCGGCCGCTTGATAACCGGTGAGCCGACAAAAGGCCGGATTGGCATAGCAACACCGACCATCATGGCCGATCAGCGCCATGGCGATGCCGGCTTGCTCGACGATATGGCGAAGCAGTGCCACATCGCCCGGCAGAACCACCGCATCGAGGCGATCGGAGCCCGGCCCGGCGTCTATCTTCATCTGGCGGATCTCACCTGCGCGAGCGAAACCATAAGCACTCAACTGGTGATAATGGTACGGAGAAGCTGCGCCATTGCCAAATGCTGACGCGAGAATTCACGCCTCTTTCGACAGTGATTTGCGCTCGACCCGGCAGTGCCGCCGCGAACATGCCGGAGCACCCGGCTACCGGCCGTCCTTCTCCTGGCAGTCGAGCGAGGCTGAACGTCATCAGGGCAGGCGCTCTCCTCGCGAGGCCACCAGCACTGCATACCACTCCTCCCTGCTCCAGCGCGGCAGATAAGCCTGCGGGATCTCCCGGATACGGTCGAGATTCTGCGTGCCGACGATCGGGATGGTCCGCGCCGGATGGGCCATCAGCCAGCTCAGGGCGACGGCGGTATGGGAGACGCCGGCCTGCGCCGCCTTCGCATCGAACAGGGCTACGACGGCCCGGGCCCGCTCGTCCTGGGGCTGCGCCAGCCTCCCGCCGGCCAGGGGCGACCAGGCGAGCACCGCCATGTCGTTCATCATCGCCTGGTCCAGAATTCCGTCATGGAGCGGATCAAGCTTGAGGGCAGAGAATTCGGGCTGATGACTGACGATGGGCAGGCTGAGGCAGGCCGCCAGGCCCTGCGTCTGGGCAGCCGTATAATTCGACACGCCGATGGCGGCGATCTTGCCGGCCCGGTGTGCATCCTCCAGGGCCCTGGCGATCTCGCTGGGGTGGGTGAGGATATCGGGCCGGTGGATCTGCCAAAGATCGATGCGATCGACCTGCATCCGCTTCAGCGACGCGTCGATGGCCGAGGTGAGATAGGCAGCCGAGGAATTATAGGGCGTACCGAAGACGATACCGCCCTTGGTCGCCAGCACCATGCGCTGGCGCAGGCCGGGACTGGCTTCGAGCACGCGGCCGAGCTGGCTCTCGGCAACACCGAAGCCGCCAAGATCGGACGGCCCGTAGATGTCGGCAGTATCGAACAGCGTGACGCCAACCTCGAGTGCCGTCTCCACCAACTTCTGGGCCGAGGCGAGATCCTCTCCCCCGAAGCGCCACATGCCCCAGGCGACCGAACTCACCGATATGCCGCTGCGGCCGAGGGGGCGGATCGGTTCGGGTGTAGGCAGGTCGCTCATCTCGGTATCCCACAGTGACGATACGTCACTTCTATCAAGTGGAAGCAGCGATGGACATCCCCTCTTCCCAATAAGGCGGATCGCCAAAGCTGCGTTTCAAATGTTCGGCCAGCGCCCGGAGCTTGGCGGAAGGGCGGCGCGCTTCCGGATGAGCGAGGAAGACGAATTCCGGTTCGGGCCGAATGCCGACATCGATGAGCTTCAGCCTGCCGGCGCGGATCTCCGGCCCGGCGATGAAGGTCGGCAGCAGGCCGATGCCAAGACCTGCAATCGCAGCGTCGCGGATCATGTCGCCATTGTTGACGCGCAGGGCCACCTTCGCCCGCACGATCTCCACACCATCGGGCCCGAGGAAACGCCAATCGGCCGCGCCCCGGTTCGAATAGAACAGCCCTTTATGGCGATCGAGTTCGCCAATGGAACGGGGCGTCCCCTCACGGTCCAGATAATCCGCCGAGGCCACCAGGAAGCGCCGGCTCGGAGCGAGACGCCATACCATCAGCCGCGTGTCCGCGATGACTCCATGCCGGATAACGCCATCATAGGCACCGGAGGCGATATCGACCCGGCGATCATCGAGGTCGAGAATCAGTTCGACCTGAGGATGAGCCGCCAGAAACGGAAACAGAGCCGGGCCGAGATGCAGGCGCCCGAAGGTGATCGGGGCGGCAATCCGCATCGGCCCGGCCAGGGTGCCGCGCCGCTCGGCCAGATCCGCCGCCGCCTCTTCCACCTCGCGCACGATCCGCTTGGCACGCTCCAGAAAAGCGGCGCCGTCCTCCGTCACCGACAATCGCCGTGTGGTACGATGCAGCAATATCGTACCGACGCTGCGTTCCAGTTCCCCCAGGCGTTCACTGACCACCGATTTCGACAGGCGCAGGCTGCGGGCCGCCTCGCTGATCGATCCTGCTTCTGCCACGGCGACGAAACTCGCGATCCCGTCCAATTTCATCGTTCGGAAATCCCGGAAGATAGATCCAATATCGGAAGGATACTCCGGACAGGATGCTTGCGCCATATTCGCTTCACCAAAGCATCCCTCACGAACAAGGAACCGCAATCATGAACAGACTCTCGGGCAAGCGCGCACTCATTACCGGCGGCACTACGGGCATAGGCCTGGAAACCGCCCGCCAATTCCTGGCGGAAGGCGCCCTGATAGCCGTGACGGGCACCAATCCCCAGACGCTGGAGGCCGCCCGCAAGGAACTGGGTGAAAGTGCCCTGGTCATCCAGTCGGACGCCGCCGATGTCGCCGGGCAGAAACGCCTCGCCAAAGCGATCGCGGAGGCCTTCGGGGGGCTCGACATCCTCTTCGTCAATGCCGGCATTGCCCAGCTCAAGCCGCTGGCCGACTGGAACGAGCCCGATTTCGACAAGATCTTCGACATCAATGTAAAGGGCCCCTATTTCCTGATCCAGGCCCTGCTGCCGATCCTGGCCAATCCGGCCTCGATCGTGCTGAACACCTCGGTCAACGCCCATATCGGCATGCCGAATTCCAGCGTCTACGCCGCCTCGAAGGCCGCGCTGCAGTCGCTGATCCGTACCCTGTCGGGCGAGTTGATCGGACGGGGCATTCGCCTGAACGCCGTCAGCCCCGGCCCGATCGCCACGCCACTCTATGGCAAGCTCGGCTTTTCGCAGCATGACCTGAAAAATGTCGCGGACAGCATCAAGGGGCTGGTGCCCGCCGGCCGCTTCGGCGAGGTGAGCGAAATCGCCAAGGCAGTCGTGTTCCTCGCCTCCGACGAAGCGGCCTACACGGTCGGCAGCGAACTCATGATCGATGGCGGCATGGGCACGCTCTAACCTCTTGCGACTCCGAGCTTATTCTGCCCCACTGAGGCTTGCCGCCTCTTCTTCCGACAGGGCCTGGGGCTGGACGCCCTCGGCTTCGATGGAGACCGGCCGCCCGGAACGCGCCGCTTCCAGGATGCCCTCCATGATCACGAGCACATGCAGGGCGAGCTCGCCGGATGCCCGCGGCCGGCGGCCTTCCTCGAGGCTGCGGGCGAGATCCGCCACGCCGAGCATGCGGTAATTCGCACGATCGGGCGCGGCGTAGGGCCAGTTCAGGCCGCCATAGGTCATGGCGGCCGTCTCGATGGACTGCCAGGGCTCGCCCTTGCGGCTCAGACGGAGGAGGCCGCCGAACGTATCCGGATCGGGCAGGCTGAGCGAACCTTCGCTGCCATGCAGTTCGATCGGCTGGTTGCAGTGGCGGAAGACATCCCAGCTCATGCCGACATTGACGATGACGCCGCCGGCAAACTCGACCAGGGCCATCAGGGTGGTGGGTGTGCCGACGGCAAAGCTTGTGCCCTGGTTCGGGCCGGGGGCGGTGATCAGCCGCTCCGCCTGCCCGGTCGTAGCCATCGCCGCAACCTGGCGCGCCGGTCCCAGCAGGTTGACCAGCATGGTCAGGTAATAGGGCCCCATGTCGAGAACGGGACCGCCGCCGGGCTGGTAATAGAATTGCGGATTGGGATGCCAATGCTCCATGCCGCGGGTCATCATGAAGGCAGTCCCGGTGGTCGGGCGGCCGATCGCCCCTTCTGCCATCAGGCGGCGAGCCGTTCGTCCCGCGGCGCCGAGGAAGGTATCGGGTGCGGAACCGATCGCCAGCTTGCGCCGGCGGGCCTCTTCGACCAACTTCCGGCCCTCCGCCGCCGTGACGGCGAGAGGCTTTTCGGTAAAGACGTGCTTGCCGGCGGTAAGAGCCGCCATCGATACCTCGAAATGAACAGCCGGAATGGTCAGGTTGAGGACGAGGTCGACCTCGTCGTCGCCAAGCAATTCTTCCACGCTGAGGGCACGAATGCCGTATTCCCCAGCCCTGAGCTTGGCGGATTCCGCTGAGATATCGGCACAGGCTTTCAATTCGACGCCTGGAAACAGCGCGGCATTGCGCAGATAGGTCATCGAGATATTGCCGCATCCGATCACGCCGACGCCGAGTTTACCCATGCGCTTCCTCCGCCTTTCCGGTCAATCTGATTGCTCATTTTTGCATTAATTTAGAAAGTAAACACGAGACTCTTCGAGTTTGAATGAAATTTTTTGAACGAAGATGACAATTTATCCTTGACAGTAGGCAACCTCGGGCCAAGCATGGCCTAAAAATCAGGGTGGCCATTCACCCCTGGAGCAAAGCGCAAACGCCCTTTTGCCCAGACGCATAGTTGCGACGCGTCTTTGCGATTCTTGGTGAGGCCACCAAGTCGCAGAACGCTCAGAGGGAGGACTTGTGATGTCGGACGTTCTGTCACGCTCGACCCCGGCTGTCGGGGCTTCGCAATCCGGATCGACAGCGCCGAGCCGGCGCACCTTCCTGCAGGGAGCGGGCTTGGCCGCAGGCGCCCTGGCGCTCGGCCTGCCCAAGCGTGCCCGCGCCGCCGAGCGCACGGAGATCACCTTCGCCAGCGCCAAGTTCTTCGGCAAGCAGACCATGGCGCAGGTGGTGGACGCCTATAACCGGTCGCAGGGCAAGATCCACGTCACCTATGTCGAGCTGCCGCCGCCCAGTTCCTCTACCGAGGTGCACACGGCCCTCGTGCAACAGCTCGCCCGCCGCACCGGCACGCCCGACGTCTTCACCCAGGACGTGGTCTGGATCGCCGAATTCGCCGGCGCCGGCTGGGCCCTGCCGCTCGACGAATATTTCAACGCCTCGGTCCAGAGCCAGTTCTTCCCCGGCCTGGTGGCGGCCTGCACCTACAACAACAAGCTTACCGCTTTGCCCTGGTATGTCGATTCAGGCATGCTGTTTTATCGCAAGGACCTCCTCGAGGGCATCGGCGCCAAGCCGCCGCAGACCTGGGACGAACTCACCGCTGCCGCCCAGGAGATCCAGAAGTCCGGCAAAGCCGATTTCGGTTACCTCTGGCAGGGCAAGCAGGCCGAAGTGCTGGTCTGCGATCTCGTGGAAGCCATCGCCTCCAATGGGGGCTCGATCCTTACGCCCGACGGCAAATCCTCGGCGCTCAGCGACGACAAGGCGGTGGCGGCGGTTCAATTCCTCTACGACACCATCAACAAGACGAAGATCAGCCCCTCCGATGTGCTGAGCTGGGACGAAGAACCCTCGCGGCAACCCTTCACGGCCGGCCGTGCGCCCTTCCTGCGCAACTGGTCCTATGTCTATGCCATCGCGCAGGACAAGGCGGCGTCTTCGGTGGTCGACAAGGTCGGCGTGGTGCCCCTGCCCCATTTCGCCGGCGGCAAGAGCGCGGCCTGCCTGGGCGGCTACCAGTACGGCGTCAACGCCAACACCAAGAACCGGGAGGCGGCCATCGAATTCCTGACCTGGATGTCCTCGCCGGCCACCCAGCTCCAGTTCGCCCTGCAGCTCGGCATCGCGCCGACCCGTCCCGAAGTGTTCGAGGATGCTCAGCTCGGCAAGGAGCAGCCCTTCATGAAGCAGCTCAAATCGGTATTCACCGGCGCGACGCCGCGTCCGGTCACTCCGAAATATGCGCAGGTCACCCTCGCCATCCAGTCCGGCGTCTCGAAGGCGCTGGTCAGCGGCAACATCAAAGCCGAGCTCGAGGCCGCCAGCGCCAAGATCAATGCGATCGTCGCGGGATGACGCGATGAGCGTGCAAGTCTCCGCGGCCAACCCTCCCCTCGGGGCTGGCCTGCGGTCCCTGGATCTGGCGCCTTGGCTCTTGATCCTGCCGCTGCTGATCTCGCTCGGCTCGGTCTCGGTCTATCCCGTCGTCAACGGCGTGTGGCTGTCGCTGACCAACACCTCCCTGGTCACCCAGGAAGATGCCTTCGTCGGCCTGGCCAATTATCGCACGCTGCTCGGCGATGACGCCTTCTGGAACGCCTGGGGCCACACGGTGCTGTTCACGGCGGTGTCGACGGCGCTCGAGACCGTGCTCGGGCTCGGCATGGCGCTATTGCTCTACGAGCCCTTCGCCGGCCGCTCGCTGGTACGCGCCGCCATGCTGGTGCCCTGGGCCATGCCCACCGTGGTTACCTCCAAGATGTTCGGCTGGCTGTTCGACGGGCAGCACGGGCTGATCAACTACCTCCTGAAATCCGTCGGGCTGATCGACGGCAACATCAACTGGTACGGGTCGGTCGACCATGCCCTGGACACCATCATCATCGCCGATGTCTGGAAGACCACGCCCTTCATGGCCCTGCTGCTGCTGGCCGGGCTGCAGACGGTGCCGCGCTCGCTGACAGAGGCGGCCAAGATGGACGGCGCCTCGGCCTGGCGTATCTTCTGGCATGTGCGCCTGCCTTTGCTGCTGCCGACCCTGCTGATTGCCGGCATGTTCCGGGCCCTCGATGCCTTCCGCATCTTCGACCTCGTCTATGTGCTCACCGGCGGCGGCCCGGCCGACTCCACGGAAACCTTGTCCACCCTGAGCTACAAGGTGCTCTTCTCCACCCTGCAGTTCGGCTATGGCTCGGCGCTCTCCACCGCGATGTTCATCACCGAAACGCTGATCGCCATCGGCTTCGGCATCTTCATCGTGGCGCAGCTGAGGAGGCAGGGATGACAGCCCGCGAGATCCTGCGCCTCATCATGGTCTATGCCGGCGCGGCTCTGCTGCTCGTCTGGTCGGCCGGACCGTTCCTGTGGCAGTTCTCCACCTCGCTGCAGCTCGACAAGGCGTTGACCGATCCGGTGCCGAGCTTCTGGCCCTCGCCCGTGACGCTCGAACACTACGCCAATGTCTTCTTCGTCAAGAAGTTCCAGCTCTATGTGCTGAACTCCGTCGTCGTTGCCGGTCTCACCACGTTGTTCTGCCTGGCCATCGGGGCGCTGGCCGCCTTCTCTCTGTCGCGGCTGGAGATCAAGGGGCGCTTCGGCATACTCGGCGTGGTGCTGTCGGTCTCGATGTTTCCGCAGATCGCCATCGTCGGCCCGCTCTATCTGACCGCTTCCAATTACGGCTTCCTCGACACCTATAGCGGCCTCGTCATCGTCTATCTGGCGCTCGGCCTGCCGCTGGTGACCTGGGTGCTGTTCGGCTATTTCGACACGCTGCCGCGCGAGATCGACGAGGCCGCGCGCATGGACGGCGTCGGTGTCATCGGCCTGTTCCTGCGCATCATCCTGCCGATGTCCCTGCCCGGTCTCGTCACCACCGGCCTGCTCGCCTTCATTGCGGCCTGGAACGAATTCATGTTCGCCCTCGCCTTCACCTCGACCATCGAGCACCAGACGATCCCGGTCGGCATCGCCAACTTCACCAATCTCTATTACGTGCCCTGGGGCGACGTGGCCGCCGCTTCCGTGGTGGTGACCGTGCCGCTGATCGCCCTGGTGCTGTTCTTCCAGCGCCACATCATCGAAGGCCTGACACAAGGCGCCGTCAAGGAATGACATCATGAACGAGACTGCCAAGCTGAAAGCCGGCTGCCAGACCTTCACCTGGGAAATGCTGGGCAAGGCCTGGACGGGCAACGCCGACGACCTGCTCGCCGCCATCGCGGCGGCAGGCTATGCCGGCATCGAGATCACCGACACCATGATCCCGCCCTATGCCGACCGCCCGCGGGACTTTGCTAGGGCCTTGGAAACCCATGGCCTGACACTGGTGGCCTTCGCCTGCGGCAGCAGTTCCGGCTTCACCGAAGCGGACGCTCTCGAGGCCGACCTTGCCATGGTCGACCGCGCCCTGCGCTTCACCGCGCATTTCCCCGGCGCCATCCTGTCGCTGGGCAGCGCCACCATCATGAGCCCCGGTTCCCTCGACGACAAATTCGCCGTGGCCGGGCGCTTCTACAATGGCGCCGGCGAACTCGGCCGCGTCGTCGGCGTCGATGTCGCGGTGCATCCGAGCTCGCACCACGACACGCTCTTGAGCTCACGGGCCGACTATGACCGCATCATGGCCCTTCTCGATCCGGCCCTGGTCGGCTGGGTGCCCGACACCGGCCATATCCTGCGCGGCGGCCAGGATATCCTCGATACACTGCGCACCTATCAGGACCGCATCCGCTATCTGCATCTGAAGGATGTCGACGCCGAGGGCCATTGGCGCATGCTGGGCCAGGGCATCTGCAACCTCAGAGGCGTGATCGACATCGTGGCCGCCGGGCCGAGCTTCAACGGCTGGCTGGTGCTGGAGGAGGAATCCGATATCGCCGCAGCCGACCCTGCCGCCGCCGTCAGGGCCAATCGCCAAACGCTGCGCCGCGCCGGCATCTGAGCTGCACGCCGGCTGCACGAAACCCGCAAAGGAGAACGCCACGATGGCCACCGTCAATCTCAAGGGATTGCGCAAGTCCTATGGCGCCGTCGAGGTCATCAAGGGCGTCGACCTCGAGGTCGAGGACCGCGAATTCGTGGTCTTCGTCGGCCCCTCCGGCTGCGGCAAGTCGACCTTGCTGCGCATGATCGCGGGGCTGGAGAAGATCAGCGGCGGCGACCTCCTTATCGACGGGCGCCTTTCCAACGACGTGGCGCCGGCCAAGCGGGGCCTCGCCATGGTGTTTCAGAGCTATGCGCTCTATCCCCACATGACCATTGCCGACAATATGGGCTTTGCCCTAAGGATCGAGGGTGTGCCGAAGGCCGAGCGCGCCGCCAAGGTACAGGCAGCCGCCGAGATCCTCCAACTCGGCCCGCTGCTGCAGCGCCGGCCCAAGGAGCTTTCCGGCGGTCAGCGCCAGCGCGTCGCCATCGGCCGCGCCATCGTGCGCAATCCCAAGGTCTTCCTGTTCGACGAACCGCTTTCCAATCTCGACGCCGCCTTGCGCGTACAGATGCGCATCGAGTTGATGCGCCTGCACGAACAGCTTCAGGCGACAATGATCTACGTCACCCACGACCAGGTCGAAGCCATGACCATGGCGGACAAGATCGTGGTGCTCAATGGTGGTCGGATCGAGCAGATCGGCGCGCCGCTCGAGCTTTATAATCACCCCCGCAACCTGTTCGTGGCCGGCTTCATCGGCTCGCCGCGCATGAATACGCTGCCGGCCCGCATCGTCGAAATCGACCCGAGGGGCCTGAGCCTCTCCTTGCCGGGGGACAGGCGCATCGCCCTGCCCTTCGCGGCCACTGGCCTGAAAATCGGTTCCGAGGTCACCTTCGGCATCCGGCCCGAACATATCACGCTGCTGAATGGAGCCGACAGCGCCGGCGAAGCCATTGCCGGGACGACCAGCATCGTCGAGCATCTGGGCGGGCTGACCGTGTTTCATACGGCCATCGCCGACGGGCAGACATTGGTGGTGCAGACCGACGGCAAGAACCCCGTGCGAGCTCACAGCGAAGTCCGATTGCGGATCGATCGCGATTCAGCCCATGTGTTCGGGCCGGACGGCACGGCCTTGCCGCGCCTGGCCGCAAATGTCGCCTGAACGGCTGGGGCTGCAAGGCGAAAAAACACAAAAAGACGCTACGGACGGCGCAAAACGTCCGCAGCCTCTGCATAGTCCTACCCTATCGCTCAGCCATGAAGCGCGTGGCTGCCACGCAATTCGGTAAGCGGGGTCGCGGTGACGGCGGGGCGCGGGTGCTGCTCCATATGGAAGGCGATGCGGCCAGCGCCGATCAATTCATAATAGCGCAGTATCGCATCAGCGGCCCGAGGCGCATGTCCCTCAAGATTCGCGCGGTGTTGCCCGTCCTTGGGCACCACTTTGAAATCGCCATTGGCCGCCATCAATCGGCGGGCACAAAGGCTTTCGATCATCGGACGGGTCTCCTCCGTCCACACATACCAGCCATAGTCATCGGCCTGCGTGCGCAGGAATTCCAGCTCCTCGGCCGAGAAGACGGCGGCACGGCTTTCTTTCATGGCTCCACCCTATCGTTTCTGGCTCCCGCTCGATTGAACGCGGCGAGGCACATATGGTTCCGTCAAGGCAGTGGAAAAAACTATAGCGCGCATCCGCGTCACAACCTAGGTATAGAAATCGATTCATCTTTTAAATTTTATTCATTTACCTGGATTTCATCGCGTAAAAATTGAGCAAACCAGTCATAATTCGGGCAGAGTTGCATAAATCCGTCATCTGGGCATTTTCCGGCCCAGCAGCCGAGCTTGAAGTTCGGCCGTCTTGAGTCGTTGCTTCCACCGGACAAATCCGCACATCGCCGCCGAGCCCAGACCCAAAAAGGCCGGCAATGACCGGGCATGGCCGTTCCCGGACGCAGGCCTCGGCCAGCATGATGCCGGGAGTGTCATCGCAACAGGAAACGCTCCCATGCGCCGTCTTTCGATCGCCTTCCTCACGACTGCCCTGCTGGCGGGTTCGGCCACGGCCGAGACCTTCAAGGACTGGCAGGTGAATTGCGACGCGAGCCGCCAATGCCGGGCCATCGGCTTGGCCGCAGGCGACCCGGATGCGAGGGGCTATCTCGGCATCCACCGCAGTTTCGAGACGTCGGCGCCGGTGGAACTCCGCTTTGCGGTGGCCGATCCGACCGGCGGCCTGGCCGGCCGGCCTCATGTCCTTCTGGCGGATGGTAAACCCATCGCCTCCCTCGCCCGCCCGATCATATTCTCGGAACCCGAGGAAGATGGCGGGCTGGTCGAGGCCACCCTCGCGGTCGACGAAACGTCGAACCTGCTCCAGGCCCTGCGGCAGCACCACTCCCTGCAATTGCAGGCAGCGGATGGCAGCCTGGCGGTGAATGTCTCGTTGGCCGGCGCCACTGCCGCCTGGCTCTACATGGAGGAGCGGCTGGGAAGGAATGCTCTGCCCGCCGGGCCTGCGACATGAACGGTGGATCGCGGGAGGGGAAACCTTGCGCCCGCCTCTACGCACGTATACTCCTGCGGCCCCGAATTCATCGCAGGCGCCGGCATGGCTAGGAAGAAAGCCCCCTCTCCCTCCCGATCGAGCCCGGCGCCCCAGGCCAAGCGCCCTCGCAATGCGGCGGCGACGCGCGAAGCCATTCTGCAGTCGGCCCTGGTCGCCTTCTCGCGCGCGGGCTATGACGGCGTCGGCCTGCGCGAAATCGCGGGAGAAGCCGGCGTCACCGCCATCCTGGTCAACCGCTATTTCGGTTCGAAGGAGGAGATGTTCGCCGAGGCGGCCAAGATCGCCTGCGCCGATGCCAGCCTGTTCGAAGGCGATGCCGCTACCCTTGCCGACCGCGTGGCGCAGGCGATGGTGGCCAACCCTCCCGGCGAGAGCTCCGGTGTCGATCCGTTCCGGCTGATGCTGCATTCGGCTTCCAACCCCAGGGCCGCCGAAATCCTGCGCGAGACCGTCACGGCGCAATTGGAACGCCCGCTTGCCGCCGGCTTGGCCGGCAAGGATCGGCCGGAACGCGCCGCCTTGTTCCTCGCCCTGATCGCAGGCGTCGCCCTGATGCGCGACGTGATCGCCAGTTCCGCCCTGGCCGAGGCCGATCCGTCGGCGCTGGCCAAGCGGCTGGCCCAGATGCTCAAGCCCCTGATCGACGACAAGCCGGCCAAGAAGACGGACAAGCCCCAGCAGCTCAGCCTGGGATTTTGAGACGGGCTCTCACACTGCAGTTGCGTTTATACAAATGAGCTCGGGATAACTGGCTCTAGCCTTCCTCTGGTCCGCTCGATGCGTCCCGACAACCGAAAACGAGGGGCAATGGCTCGAAGCTGAGGGCCACCGCGTGAAAACGGCTACAGCAACTTGCGCAGGGCCCGGCGGGTCGCGGCATCGACCCGGCCGGTGATGGCACCATCATAGTCGCCATCCGCTTTCATCTGCCTCTGCACCTGTCGGATGGTCTCGCGGTGCAGGCTCAAGGGCCTTGCCAGGATCGCAGGTATTTCGAAATACCGGTTGTGGCAGGAAACGGCCTTGAGCTGCAGTTCGCCGGCGCGCTTTGGGTCTGGCGGTCCGCCGAGACCGGCGTCCAACAGCCGGGCGTAGCGGTCGGCGATGTCGCCATGGCACCACTTCAGCGTCTTTTCATAGATCGCACGCGCCTCGGCGGGGTCCTTGGGGCCCCCGAGACCGAGTTCCACCATGCGCGCATACTCGTAGCTGGCATCGATTTGCCCCTTGTCGTCCGATTGCTTGAACAGCATCCGCGCCAAGGGCAGGTTGCGCGGACCGCCCTTGCCGTCGAGAAGCAGGAGGCCGAGGCGCCACAGCGCTGCTCTGTTGCCGGATCGGGCATAATGGATGCGCGCGGCGGCTCGGTCCCGCCGCCCGCCGGCCCCGGCTTCGAGCATCTGCGCGAGCAGCCTGTCGGCGGTCTTGTCGCCTCCCGCCGAAGCCTGCGTGAGCAATTTGCGGGCCTGATAGGCCTTCTCGGATTTGGCACCTGCTGGAACATCATAGGCACCGTCCCTGTCGGCGCTGCTGATATCGTCGGCGGGATAGAGTTCGAGGGCCTGCGCACGCAGATCCGTGCCAGGCGCATCCCCGGCCTTTGCGGGCAGGGCCGGCGCAAACGCCAGGAATAAAATAGCGGCCAAGGTGGCCGCGCAATGCTTCCAATCCTGCCCTGATTCCGGCGACATCATCCTGGCTCCCTGCGGCATCGAGACTGCAATCTGAGCCATGGCTCCATCACGATCGGTGCGTTCGCGCACGGGTTGCCCGACTTCTCCTCCCGCAACCGCCGGAAGAGTATGAATTGTCCCATGCCCCTATGTCGGATACCTGTTGGTTCGTTCGTCCTTGGCACGAGAGGAAGCAGACAATGCGATATACGATCCTTTGCTACAATTACGAAGATGTCGTCGGCGCCTGGACCAAGGAAGAGGACGATGCCGTGATGGCGCGCCTGCAGAAAGTGCATGAAAAGGTCGCCGCGGCCGGCAAGCTCGGCCCAGTGGTGCGGCTGCTGCCGACAACCGCTGCCACCACCCTGCGCAAGACCGGCGGCGATCCCCTGGTGATCGACGGCCCCTTCGCCGAGACCAAAGAGCAATTGCTCGGCTTCTATGTGGTCGACTGCGAAAATCTCGAGGAAGCGCTCGATATCGCCCGTGATCTCGCCAAGGCCAATCCCAGCATCGGCTCTTATGAGATCCGCCCGCTTTCGATCTTCCAGCCCGGGGTACTCGGACAGAAGGCGCATGCAACATGACGGATGCGGCCTGGATCAACAGCGCTCTCGCCTCTGCCCGCCCACAGGCCATGGGAGCGCTGCTGCGTTATTTTCGCGACCTCGACACCGCCGAGGAAGCCTATCAGGAAGCCTGTTTGCGCGCGCTGAAGAGCTGGCCGAAAAACGGCCCGCCGCGTGATCCCGCCGCCTGGCTGATCTTTGCCGGTCGCAATTCCGGCATCGACGCCAAGCGCCGCGAGAAGAAGCAGGAAGCCCTGCCGGACGAGGACCAGATTTCCGATCTCGGCGATGCGGAAGCCGAGCTCGCCGAACGCCTCGACGGCCAGCATTATCGCGACGACATCCTGCGCCTGCTCTTCATCTGCTGCCACCCTGATCTGCCCGGCACCCAGCAGATCGCCCTGGCTCTGCGCATCGTCTGCGGACTCAGCGTCAAGCAGATCGCCCGCGCCTTTCTGGTCGGCGAAGCGGCGATGGAACAGCGCATCACCAGGGCCAAGGCGCGCATCGCCAATGCCGACGTGCCCTTCGAAGCACCGGGCGCGGTGGAGCGTTCGGAGCGGCTCGGCGCCGTGGCCGCCATGGTCTATCTCATCTTCAACGAGGGCTATTCGGCCGGCGCCGAGGACGATGGTAGCCGGGCCCAGCTCTGCGACGAGGCCATCCGCCTCGCCCGCCTGCTGCTGCGCCTGTTCCAGACCGAACCGGAGATCATGGGGCTGGCCGCACTGATGCTGCTCCAGCATGCGCGCTCGCCGGCTCGCTTCGATGCCGAGGGGCAGTTGGTGCTGCTGGAGGACCAGGACCGGCGCTTGTGGAACAGCCAGATGATCGCCGAGGGCCTCGCCCTGATCGACAAGGCTGCCCGCCACGGCAGCCCGGGAAGCTATCAGTTGCAGGCTGCTCTCGCCGCCGTGCATGCCAGGGCAGCGACCCCCGAAGACACCAATTGGCGCCAGATCGATTTCCTCTATGCGCTGCTGGAGGAAATCCAGCCCTCGCCCGTGGTCACCCTCAACCGGGCGGTGGCCGTTTCCAAGACGCAGGGCCCCGAGGCCGCGCTGGCGATGATCGAACCCCTGGAAGCCCGCCTCTCCGGCTATTTCTACTTCCATGGCCTCAAAGGCGGGTTGCTGCTGAAGCTCGGCCGAGGCAAGGAGGCTCATCGAGCCTTCGACCAGGCTATCGCCCTCGCCAGCACGGCGGCCGAAGCCAATCATATCCGCCAGCATCTGGACAGGCTGATGAAGGACGCCGCGGCGCAGGCATGACACGATGGGAGGCCATGCCTGCCCGTTATCCCCGTCAAGGCTCCCACATTCGCGGAAGTAGCCTCAGATCAGTCCGCCATTGGCCCGCAAGGTCTGGCCGTTGATCCAGCCGCCGTCCGGGCCGGCCAGGAAGGCGACCGCCGCGGCGATATCCTCCGGGGTGCCGAGCCGCTCGAGCGGCGCCATGCGGGTATAGTGCTCGATCAGGTCCTCGGATTTGCCGGTGAGGAAGAGATCGGTTGCGGTCGGTCCCGGCGCGATGGCGTTGACGGTGATGCCACACCCGCGCAACTCCTTCGCCAGCACGCCGGTCAAGGCCTCGATGCCGGCCTTGGTCGCGGCATAGATGCCATAGCTCGGTTGGCGCAGTCCGACGACGCTCGAGGAGAAGTTGATGATGCGTCCGCCCGGACGCAAGCGCCGTGCCGCCTCGCGCATGGTGTTGAAGCTGCCCTTGAGATTGACGGCCACCAACCGGTCGAAGCCCTCATCCTCGGTCTCGGCGAGGAGCGACAGGGCGATGATGCCGGCATTATTGACCAGGACGTCCACCCCGCCGAAAGCCGCCTGCACCGCCTCGAACATATGGGCGACGGCCGCGGGATCGCTGACATCGGCCTGAACCGCCAGCGCCCGGCCTCCCGCGCTCTCGATCTCGCGCGCCAATGCCTCCGCCCGCTCGGTATTGCCGGCATAGTTGACGACGACCGAAAAGCCGTCATGGGCAAGGCGTCAGGCGATGGCGGCGCCGATACCGCGCGAGGCGCCAGTGACGAGGGCGACTTTGCTGCCATTCAAGGTCATTTTGTTCTCCGTGACGTGAAGTTGATCGCCGAAAGGCACTATCCCCCATCTGCCGTCTTGGATAATTGTGTAAGATTAGGCATGACTATTCAGAGATAACGAACAATGGATCGTTTCGACGCCATCCGGCTTTTCACCCGCATCGTCGAGCGCCGCAGTTTCACGCAGGCAGCTCAGGATCTCGGCCTGCCGCGCTCGACCGTGACCGAAGCGATCCGTCAGTTGGAGGCACGCCTTGGCGTCCGCCTGCTCCAGCGCACCACCCGCGTCGTCAGCCCGACGCTGGACGGCGAGGCCTATTATCATCGCTGCCTCGCCATTCTTGCCGATATCGAGGATGCAGAAGCGGCTTTCGGCGATGCCCAGCCCCGCGGATTGCTGCGTATCGACGTGCATGGCACGCTCGCCCGGCATTTCCTGCTGCCGGGGCTCGCCGATTTCCTGGGACGCTATCCGGGCCTGCAGCTCCATATCGGCGAGGGTGACCGGCTGGTCGATCTCGTGCGCGAAGGCATCGATTGCGTAATCCGCGCCGGCGATCTCCAGGACAGCTCGATGGTGGCCCGCCGGGTCGCCATGCTTGCCGAGGCCACTTGTGCAAGCCCGGCCTATCTTGCCCGCCACGGCGTGCCGGCCACGCCGGACGACCTCGAAGGCCATCGCATGGTCGGCTTCGTTTCCTCGGCGACGGGAAGCGTCATGCCGCTCGAATTTCAGGTGGACGGCGCCATACGCCACGTCAGCCTGCCCACCGCGCTGACCGTCACCGGATCGGAAGCCCTGTTCGGAGGGGCGCTGGCGGGGTTGGGGCTCATCCAGGTGCCGCGCTACCATCTCCTGCCCTATTTCGCCGATGGCAGGCTGATCGAAGTGCTGCCGGCCCACCCGCCGACGCCGACGCCCGTCTCGCTGCTCTACCCACAGAACCGCCAGCTCTCGCCGCGGGTTCGCGTCTTCATCGACTGGGTGGCAAGAAGCTTCGCCGCATGGGCCGATGCCGGGATAATTTCCCGCTCGCCGGGGCCGGCGTGAGATGATAGCGCCTGCCCTTCTCCATCAGGTCTTGCGGAACGTCAGATTGATGCGATTGCGCCCCAGGCGGGGATGCTGGCCTTCCTTCAGCGGCAGGATGCCGTGATAGGCCAGTCGCGAGGGGCCACCCCATACCATCACGTCGCCATGCTGCAGCGGCACCTTGCTCGGTTTATCGCTGCGTGACAGGCCTCCGAATTGAAAAATGGCGGGCAGGCCGAGCGAGACCGAGACGATGGGCTTGCTGAAATCGCGCTCGTCCTTGTCCTGATGCAGCGACATCTTGGCGCCGGGCTCATAGCGATTGATCAGGCAGGCATCCGGCTCGAAACCGGCAAAGCCGGCCTCCGCCGCAGCCTCATGCGCAAGGGCGGCGAAGGCCCCGGGCATCTCAGGCCAGGGCTGACCCGTCTCGGGATCTTCCGCCGTGTAGCGATAGCCGCGCCTGTCGGTCACCCAGCCGGCCCGTCCGCAATTGGTCATCGCGACCGACATGGTGAAGCCGCCGGGCGTTACCATATGGCGGAAAGGGGCTCCGGCCACCACGGTATCGAGAGCGGCAAGCAATGCTTCCTCGCCGGCGAGGGCACGGCCGCCAAGCAGCACGGCGCCCTCGGCGATATCGAGGCGGTTGGGTTGGTCGAAGCTGAAAAGATCCGTCATCCGCGTGTTCTGGCCCATAATCTGGGCGCCTATGTGACCCAACGGCAGCGCCAGTAATCCCTTCGCCGTCTTTCGATGACGGCGCTTATACGGGTGGGCGGGTCTGGGGACCCGCCCACAAAGATGTCGCTCGCGGCATCGACGCTGCATGAGCAGTATTTTCGTGCTCTGGTATTACAGCCGCTCGATCAAGGCCTTGGCCGCGGTGGGCGCCTTGGGCTTGAAGCCGTTGATCATGAAGACGAAGACGTCGCGACCGGCAGCCTGAGGCGGTTTCTTGCCGGAGGTCTTGTCGAGGTCGGCAGGCTCGCCACCCTTGGCCCAGGCCTTGGCCCGCTCGGCCCATTTGTCCAGCGCGGCCGCGGAATAGCCGAGTTCCTCGTTCTCTTTCGCCGCCTGTAAACGCGCGTAGACAAAGGGGGCCGTGACATCGTGGATATGCGGGAAATCCGCTTTGTCGGTCAGGACGATGCCGACATCGTAGGCGCGCACCAGCTCGATGAATTCGGGCACCTTGAAGCTGTCGTGCCGGACTTCGACGACATGGCGCAAGGCATGGCCTTCATGGCTCTTGGGCAGGAGCTTCAGGAAGCCTTCGAAATCGGCCGGATCGAACTTCTTGGTCGGCATGAACTGCCAGTTGATCGGCCCGAGCTTCTTCTTCAATTCGACGATGCCGCTGCCGATGAACATATCGATCGATTTTCCGGCGTCCGACAGCACTTTCTTGTTGGTGGCGAAGCGGTTCGCCTTCATCGCAAAGACGAAATCATCCGGCGTCTCCGCATGCCATTTGGCGAAGCTCTCCGGCTTCTGCGAACCATAATAGGTGCCGTTGATCTCGATCGCGGTCACCTGGCGGCTGGCATATTCCAGTTCCCGCTTCTGGGTCAGGTCGGCGGGATAGAAGCTGCCGCGCCACGGCTCGAAGGTCCAGCCGCCGATGCCGACGCGGATTTGGCCAGTCATGCGAATTCTCCCGATTTGTTCTCGGTCGCCAACCGACCATAGCACGCTGAGTCCGGCAACCCGAAACCTCTTGCCGGGGAGCGCGGACTTCCAGCCCGCGCTCCAGGCACCCTATCCCGTCTGTCCCGGGTTGGTCTGCCAGCCAGAGATCCATAATTCGCGCAAGCGGTCTCCCTCATGACGAAAATAGTGCCCGGTCGGTTTCAAGGACAAGGCGCGGTCGGCGCGGAAGTTGCGGATCGCCTGCCGCAGTTCGCACCACGCCACCAGGACGAAGGCCTGCGAATAATAGATCAGGGCGAGCGGGCGGATCGTCCGCTGCGTCTGCCGTCCCTGTTCGTCGCGATAGCCGAGATCGAGCTTTTCCTCGTCCCGGATCGCCCGGCGAACCAGGCCGAGGTCGATGCGCTCAGGCGTCGGCGCGATATCGCCCCAGGCATGCAGCGTGCGCGAGGAGAACAGCTGGCGCAGGGGCTGGGGCACCGCACCCGCCAGTTTCGCACCGGCTCGCCGCGAGGCCTGTGTCAGTTCGGGATCGCCGGCGCGTTCGATCAGGGCGAGACCCAGCATCACCGCCTCGGTCTCCTCGATCGAGAACATCAAAGGCGGCAGGTCGAAGCCCGAGCGCAGGACATAGCCGATGCCCCGTTCCCCCTCGATCGGCACCCGCATGGCCTGCAGCGCGGCGATGTCGCGATAGATCGAACGCATGGTGACTTCCAGGGTCCCCGCGATGGCGGCTGCGGTAACCGGTTTCCTCGCCAGCCTGAGGATCTGGATGATCTCGAACAGACGTGCCGCCTTGCGCATGGTGCCCCTTCACAACTGACACATCCTTGTCAGTTGCTCCCCTCTATAGAGGCAGCCAACTCCTTGAAAAAGCGGCAAAGGTGTCCCCGAACACGTTCACCTCCGCCTGGCAACTGACATGACCTATACTGAAAATCTCTGGATCTTCCTCATCCTGCTTGCCGGCATCATCATCGTGCCTGGCATGGATATGCACTTCGTGCTCGCCAATGCCTTGACGGGCGGACGGCGCGCAGGCCTTGCCGCGACCACGGGCATCATGGCCGGCGGCATCTGCCACACTGTGTTCGGCACGGTCGCGGTCGCTGCCCTCAGCCGGCTGGTTCCCGCCCTCGCCACCGCCATGATCCTGACCGGCTCGGCCTATATGATCTGGATCGGCATCCGGCTGCTGCGCAGCTCCATTGTCGTCGGCGAGGTCGAAACCGGCCGCGCGGCCGCGCTGGCGCGCATCTTCGGCCAAGGGCTGACCACGTGCCTGCTCAATCCCAAGGCCTGGCTGTTCGTGCTGGCGGTCTACCCGCAATTCCTCAGCCCGAGTTTCGGGCCGCTCTGGCCCCAGGCTGTGGCAATGGGCCTGATGACGGTGCTGGTGCAGTTTGCCGTCTATGGTGGGCTGGCCCTGATGGCCGCGCGCGGTCGTGATGCCCTGACATCGAGCCCCGCCCTCACCATCTGGGCCGGGCGCGGGGCAGGACTGCTGCTGGTGGCCGTTGCGGCCTTCGGCCTTGTCTATAGGCTCGCCAGCCCGTGAGCGCCGCCTCAGCTCCGGCGCGCATCCTTCGTCAATGCGGCGAGAGCGAACTCCACGGTCTGGCGCAGACTTTGCGTATCCGCGCCAGCCTTGCCGCTGACCTTGAGGCCGCGCAGCGTCGCCTGAATGAAGCGGGCCGCCCCCCTGATATCCGTGGCCGTACCGATCTCGCCCTCCGCCTTGGCCTTGCGCAGGCTACCTTCCAGCGCCGCATCGAGCGCGGCCTCGCTCTCGGCGAGCATGGCGGCGATTTCTTCGTCGTTCCGGCCGAACTCGACGATCGCGCCGACATTCATGCAGCCGAGTGCCCGGAAGGACGGGTCGGCCTCCGCCACGGCCAGCAGCATCCGGCGGATTCCGGCGAGCGGCGATGCTTCCGCGTCCAGTTGCGCGAGCTGGTTGGCAAGATTGACCGCCTGATAACGCCCGAGCGCTTCCAGATAGAGGCGGCGCTTGTCGCCGAAGGTGTCGTAGAGGCTCTGGCGGCCAATCTTCATCGCCGCAAGCAGATTGTCGGTAGACGCCGCCTCGAAGCCCTTGGCCCAGAACACGGCGGTGGCGCGCTTGAGCGCCTCGTCACGATCGAATTCTCTCGGTCTTGCCATGTCACCAGAAACACTGTTTCGGACAGACTTGTCAATAATTTTGTTGCACCGCACAAGAGCAGGCGCTCCGATCGATTGTCGTCCCCGGCGGCGCCGCAGGCGGCGGGAAGGGGATCCAGGGGCCGTAAATACTGTCTTTAGCCCTGGATTCCACTCACAAGCAAAGCTTGTGAGGATACCTCGGCCTCTCTCGCTTCGCTCACGACAAGCTCGGCCGGGAATGACAGCGCGCTTATTCTCGGACGATCCGGCTAAGGCCCGTTATCGCCGGGCATCATGCGACCTCCCCTACCACCATCGGATGGCCGAGGCCTCCCAGAACCTGAAGGGTCTCGACGGTCGGTATGGCCGGCTTTCCCGTCTCACCGAAGGCGAAGACCTGCTCAACGATGAAAATCGCCGCCAGCAGAGCCATCAGTATCCAGACAAAGACCTGCCTTCTCAATTTGGCCGCCCGTTCTGGCGCTGACAATTCCGCCGCTGACAACCGCGGTGCATGGAGGATCTTCTCCATCTGCCCGGCAGCGCCGAAACGACGCCCGAACAGAGATAAGGGCCAAGCGCGACGTTTCGAAACGTCGACGGCGATTGCCCTGGTGGCATAGCCCTTGCCACGACTCTTATGGCCGGAGAGACGGGACTTGTCTGTTCGGCCAATCGCACGGGAGCCGATCTCATAGATCGTGATTGCGAGTTTTGCGGAGGCCGGCAGCGAGCCCGCGATATGCCGGGCAAGACCGGCAAGGCTCTGCGCCGGCATGGTAAAGATCTTGCCCTCCGCGCTGTCGCAGTTGACGATCGCGGCAATAGAGACACGGTTGCCGGCCGATCTGGTCAGCACATAGTCGCAGTGTTGCAGCAACTCCTCCGATTGGGGCAAGGCTCCCAGCCTGTAGCCACGTTTGGCGACCAAATAGCGAGCGTAATAGCGGGAAAAGGGTTCGCACTCCGTCGCAGATTCTTCCATCGCTTCACTATCCCTGCCGCTCCCAGCTGATGTTTGCATGAGCACTCGTCTGTTTGGCAATGCAGATTTGGCCGCCAGCGGACGATCGCGCAACGTCATGGTGTCCTGTCACCAATCCCGACGACACCCCGGCCATGTTGCAAACGCGCAGCAGCATCGCGTGATCGCCCTCGCAATTGCCGGCGCTTTGCTGTATTGGGCTCCCTCATCAGTGAAATCCTGCAGAAGTGGACGCTGGCGCGCGGACTTTATTCCCGTGGGCGCGCCGCCCCCGACCCGGCATTTCACATGACCGGTTTTCCTCATCTGACAGGTTTATCACGTGGCACTTCCTTCCCTGAACCCGGCCCTTCGCCAGGCTCTGACCGATCGTAATTATGAAGAACTGACCCCCGTTCAGTCCGCCGTGCTGGCCGACGACGCCGCCGACCGCGACCTGCTCGTTTCGGCCCAGACCGGCTCGGGCAAGACGGTGGCCTATGGCGTTGCCATCGCCCGCGGCCTGCTCGGCGACGACGAGCGCTTCGAACAGGCCGATGCCCCGCTCGCGCTGATCATCGCGCCGACCCGCGAACTCGCCATCCAGGTGGAGCGTGAATTGCTCTGGCTCTACCAGAAGGCCGGTGGGCGCGTGGTTTCCTGCGTCGGCGGCATGGACCCCCGCCGGGAACGCCGCCAGCTCGCAGACGGCGCGCATATCGTGGTCGGCACGCCCGGCCGCCTGCGCGACCACATCGAGCGCAAGGGCATCGATCTCTCGGCCCTGCGCGCCGTGGTGCTCGACGAGGCCGACGAGATGCTCGACCTCGGCTTCCGCGAGGATCTGGAATTCATCCTCAAATCCACCCCAGACGACCGCCGCACCCTCCTCTTTTCGGCCACCATGCCCAAGGGCATCGTCGCCATCGCGCGCACCTATCAGAAGGATGCGCTGCGCATCGAGGTGAAGACCGCCGAGCGCGGCCATGCCGACATCGAATACCGCGCCATCCGCGTCTCCGCCAAGGAGATCGAGCACGCTGTCGTCAATCTGCTCCGCCTCGTCGCCTCCCCGACCACGATCGTGTTCTGCAATACGCGCGAATCCGTGCGCCATCTGCATGCCACCCTGCGCGAGCGCGGCTTTTCGGCCGTGCTGCTCTCGGGCGAGCTCGGCCAGCACGAGCGCAACCAGGCGCTGCAGGCCCTGCGCGACGGCCATGCCCAGATCTGCGTCGCGACCGACGTGGCGGCGCGCGGCATCGACCTGCCCAATCTCGGCCTGGTCATCCATGCCGACCTGCCCACCGACGCCGAGAAGCTGCAGCATCGCTCGGGCCGTACCGGACGCGCCGGCCGCAAGGGGATCAGCGCCCTGCTGGTGCCGATGTCGCGCCGCCGCAAGGCCGAGATCCTGCTCAGCCAGGCCGGCGTGAAGGCCCAGTGGATGGGGCCGCCGACCGCCGACGAAATCCGCGCGCTCGACCAGCAGCGCATGCTGGAAGACCCGCTGCTGACGGAGGCCCCCGGCGAGGAGGACCTGGCCATCGCCAGGCTCCTGCTCGAAAACCGCAGCGCCGAGGACATCGCCGCCGCGCTTGCCCGCGTCTACCGGTCGCGCCTGCCCGAGCCGGAGGAGGTCAGCGATCCCGGCGACAGCTTCGGGCGTCGCGACGCTTTCGATCGCCGCGACGGCCGCAGATCTTCCCGTTTCGACCGGGACGACCGTCCCGCCAGGTTCGAGAGGGACGACAGGCCTCCCCGCTTCGAGAAGGGCGAGCGCACCTCGCGCTTCGACAAGTCGGATCGGGCACCGCGCTTCGAGCGGGCTGGGCGCTTCGAACGCGACGAGGTGCCGCCCGCCGCCGACGACATGGTTCTCTATCGGTTGAGCATCGGCCGCCGCAACAATGCCGACCCGAAATGGCTGTTGCCGATGCTGTGCCGCCGCGGCGGCGTCAAGCGCCGCGATATCGGCAACATCAAGATCCTTGACAACGAGACCGTGGTCGAGATCTCCAAGGAAGCTGCCGAGCATTTTGCCGTCAACGTGCGCAAGCCCGACGAAGAAAACATTCGCATCCAGCCCTATCGCGACCGGGGCGGCGAGGAAGCGGCACACGAACCCAAGCCGCACCGCAAGGGTCCCAAGAAGCCCTGGGCTGACGAAAAGCCGGGTAGAAGGCGCGGGCGAGAAGCTTGAGGCCGTACAGGCAAGGTACGACGTCTCGTAAGCGCGGCCTCCCTCGAAGCTGCAGCGGTTGCGCGCGTGACTTGTGCGCGCTGGAACCGACGACGTTGACGCCGAAAGAGTAAAGGCTCGAGAATTTCTCTATCTCAAAACAATACTCGATGAAATAGTGACACCATCACTATCTCGAGCCTGGCACAACTTGCGGCCAGGCTCTCATCATATGCCAATCGCGTCGTGCGATTAAAACTTCTTGGCGTCATTGCCAAACGCGAACTCGCCTGTGCTGCCATCGCTCATGGTAAAGGAACCGGTACCGCTCATGAGGCTTGGATCGTTATGAACGCTCGCCGTACCCTTGCGGCCATCGCTGCAGAAGATCGGCACGTATATCCTCTCCCTCACCCCCGACAAGGCATATGAACCCGTGCACGAAAATTTGCCTTTGCTCACCAGATAAGAGCCTTGGGTCTGCTCCAGGCGGACAGACCCATGCAAAGTTCCCCCAAGTCCCTGGCTGACGACGACGACGGGCAGACTTTTTACCGTGCCCGGAAGTGTCCGGATCGGAGTGGAACAGCCTCCGAGATTCGCCGCGACGGTCCCTAGAGCAAGAAAATATCCCGCGGCAGAAAGAACGCGCATGACGCCCCTCATCGGATAGCAATGAGGTTAGGTATGGCGGCTTTTTATAATCGGTCAAGGGCACAGAAGCCCCTCGCCTTCCGGGTGCGACAGCCGACCCAAGCGCTCAGAATGTCCCCGGTCTGGCGAGCAGAAGCCGCTTCCCGCCTCGTCGCGACTTCGGCGTCTGCCCGCCCAAAATCCCAGGGTGAGATCAACTCGAGTCCCGTCGTCTGGAAGTCAGCCCGATTTCGGGTAGCCAAGCGACCGCCATTGACGCGTGTGATCGCCGCGATCATGCCGTCAGGAGCGGACATTGGGCGCCCTTGATGGACGGCATGGGCCATGATCTCGCCATAAGCGAGCGTCGCTTCTTCGGTAAGGCCGAAGATCCGGTCCGCGAAACGGTGGCGCCAACCCGAAAGGCCTTGTTTCAATCGTATGGAACGTTCTTCTGGCCGAATCTTACGGATACCGAAAGCAATCTCCGCAATCGTCACCGTCGGCAAGGCGAGTTCGGCGTCGAAGCGAACTAGCCATGCCTACCCCCCTTTTCCTCAGCCGAATATAGGGCGCTCGACTCTGCCATTACGATGGCAGCTGCCGGCACTGGTTCACATCCATCGATGGCCCTCCTTGAATCCTCCTTGCATTTCCTCCGCCAAGCGCCTATCTGCGCCTTCCTATTCGTCTCCCCGCCCCAAGGCACCGGACCCATGCGGACATCATCGTCGATCTCGCTGATGATCCCGAGGAACGTCGATTCCTCGGCCGCATTCGCTTTGCCCTAGGCCGGACCGACATCACCTGAGATCGAGCCAGCCCGGACGCAAAAGCGGTTCCGGGCACTTTTTTGGCTCTCGTGGTGCCCTGAGCCGTTTTCTCCTCCAGTGAGAGCCAACGGTAAAAGGACCGACCACAGGTGTAGCATGACCAAGGAAAAGTTCACCCGGTTGAAGCCCCATTGCAATGTGGGCACCATCGGCCACGTCGACCATGGCAAGACGACGCTGACCGCGGCGCTCACCAAGGTCTCGGCGGACCGAGGCTGGGGAGCTTTCGTCTCGTATCAGGACGTGGCCCGCGCCTCTGCCGCGCAGGGCACGCGCGATGCCTCGAAGATCCTCACCATCGCCTCCGGGCATGTGGAGTTCTCGACCGAGAACCGCCACTACGCCCATGTCGACTGCCCCGGCCATGCCGATTATGTGAAGAACATGATCACCGGCGCGGCGCAGATGGATGGCGCCATCCTGGTGGTTTCGGCCTTGGATGGTCCCATGCCGCAGACGCGCGAGCATATCCTGCTGGCGCGGCAGATCGGCGTGCCACGCATCGTGGTGTTCCTCAACAAGTGCGATGCGGTGGAGGATCCGGAACTGATCGACCTGGTCGAACTCGAGATCCGCGAACTCTTGAGCCGGCAGAACTATGAGGGCGACAAGGTGCCCTTCATTCGCGGTTCCGCCCTGCAGGCCCTGAACGGGATCAAGGGCGAACTGGCGGATGAGGCGATCCTCCGGCTCTTCGAGGCGCTGGACAGCACGATCGAGCTGCCCGAGCGCGCAGAGGACAGGCCCTTCCTGATGCCGATCGAGAGCGTGCGCACCATCTCCGGAAGGGGCACGGTGATCACCGGCTTGATCGCGCGCGGTGCGGTCAGGCTTGGCGACGAGGTCGAACTCGTTGGCTTCGGCGCCCGTCGCAAGACGGTGGTCACCTCCATCGAGACCTTCCAGAAGATCCTGGACCAGGGTCTCGCCGGAGAGAATGTCGGCTGTCTGCTGCGCGGTGTCGAGCTCAAGGAGGTCCGGCGCGGCCAGGTCCTGGCCAAGCCCGGAACGGTGGAGCCGCATGCCCGCTTCGAAGCCGAGGTTCACGTCCTCAGCAAGGAAGAAGGCGGGCGCCATACGCCCTTCTTCGGCCATTACCGGCCGCAGTTCTTCTTCCGGACGGCCAACGTCACCGGCAGCATCGAACTGCCGCCGGACGTCGAGATGGTGATGCCCGGCGATACCGTCGTGCTCACCATTGCCCTCAACCAAGCCATCGCGCTCGAAGCCAATACGCGCTTCGCCATCCGCGAGGGCAACCGCACGGTGGGGGCTGGCGTGATCAACCGGCTGCTCGACTGAGGGCAGCAAAGCGGAGGGCGGGCGACCGCCCTCCGCATTCAAGGCTTATTCCGGCTTTTCAGAATAGGGCACGGGTCCCCTCCTCACGAAGCTGGGGAGGGACCCGCGCCTCATCCGGCCCGCTCCTGACCCGCCCCGATCGCCGATTCCAGCAGCGTGCGCACCGAGGTTTGCAGATGCTCTTCGAGCCGCATCTGGGCTTCTTCGATCACACCGGATTTCAAGGCGGAGAGGATTCTCAGATGCTCCGCCAGCGCGGTCCGATAGCGCTCGATCTCATCGTCCTTGCGCCATTGATAATGATAATGGAAGACGAAGGACACGACGTCGTAGAAGCTCGCCACGAAACGGTTGTTGAGCTGGTCCACCAGGAAGCGGTGAAAGCGACGGTCGAGTTGCGGGAACTGGCGGATCACCTCGTCCCCTCCCCGGCTCATCGCCTCATGCGCCTCGATCAGCCGGCCGATCTCCCGCCATACAGGATCATCGGTGCTCCGCTGCGTGAAGAGCCGGATCGCCTCGATCTCGAACGTACGCCGCGTCGCCGCGAGCTCGCGCGCGAAGGAGGCGTCGAAGGCGCAGAGCCGCCAGCCCCCGCGCGGTGCCTTCTCCACCAGGCCATAACGCGAAAAGCCGATCAGGAATTCGCGCACGCTCACCGTGCTGGTGCCGAAAGCCCGCGCGAGTTCGGCCTCCGAAAAATTGCGTCCGGGCATCAGATCGCCGCCGACGGCCATTTCGAGGAAGCGCCGCTCCACCAGATCCGAACGGCTCTCGGTTTCAGCCACGCCGAAATAGTCCGACACGGCAGGCAACCGGTGCAGCAAGGTGCGCCGGCCGTCGCGCCGGACCAGCCCGGCCTGCTCCAGGCCTTCGAGGGCAGACCGCATTGCCGTACGGCTCACGCCGACTTCGCGCGCCAGGACGGCCTCCGGCGGCAGCAGCGCGCCGGGCTGCAGCTTCGCCATGATATCGAGGGCCAGATTGGTGGCCTTCATCGAGACATTGCGCGGGCGCGGCATCGCCATCCCCCGGGATTGCGGTGGGCTGGTCCCCAGACGAGCCCTGAACCACGACAGTCCCGAGGGAACGGGTCTGGGGACCCGCCCACCAAACAGCAAGGATCACTCCCAGCTCCCAACGCTTTGTGCCCTTGCCGCCCCCGATAACGCATGTTAGTGTCCTCTATAAATAAAAGACACCGATACAACAAGGGTGTCGAGGAAACGCACAATGCTCGCCACTCGGCCCGAACCGAGTGATGTCGCGCTGGAAGCGCGTGGCATCTCCAAACGGTTCGCAGGCGTCCCCGTCCTCGATGATGTCGACTTCTCGGTCGAGGCTGGAGAAGTGCATGCGCTCGTGGGCGAGAACGGCGCCGGCAAATCGACCTTGATGAAGATCGTCAGCGGCATCCTGACCGAGTTCGACGGCAGCCTGTTCGGTCGTGGCCGCAGCCTGCGCTTCACCTCCGTGCGGGAGGCCCAGGCCGCCGGCATCGCCATCATCCATCAGGAACTCAATCTCATTCCCGAGATGACCGTCGCCGAGAACATCTTCCTCGGCCGTGAACCCCGCATCGCCGGGCTGTTCGTCGAGCGGCGCGCCCTCGGCCGCGCCGCTCGCGACCTGCTCACGGGTTTCGGTGTCGCCCTCGACCCCGAATCCCGCGTGGGATCGCTGCGCGTCGGCGAGCAGCAACTGGTCGAGATCGCCAAGGCCCTGTCGCTGGAAGCGCGGGTCCTGATCATGGACGAGCCGACCTCGGCCCTGTCGCCGAGCGAATGCGAGCGCCTGTTCGGCATCATCCGCAAGCTCGCTGCCGCGGGCGTCGCCATCGTCTATATCAGCCACCGCATGGACGAAGTCTCCCTGCTCGCCGATCGGGTGACGGTGATGCGCGACGGGCGGCGTGTGCTGACGGCTGCCATGGCGGAACTGACGCCTGAGCGCATCATCGCCAGCATGGTCGGCCGCGATCTCAGTCTCGCCACGCCGCCTCACACGCCCGACCGTTCTGCCGAGGCCTTGACCGTGCATGGTCTCGGCCTCAGCCTGCCGCAGGCGCGCGGAGGCTGGAAACGCGTGCTGCGCGGCGTGTCGTTCAACCTGCATCGCGGCGAGATCCTCGGCATTGCCGGCCTGCTCGGTTCCGGCCGCACCGAGATCCTGGAAACCATTTTCGGGGCCAGCATGGGGCGCCGCGAGGGCCGGATCGTCGTCGACGGTGCCGAGGCCCGGATCGACAGCCCGCGCCAGGCCATCCGGCACGGCCTGGCTCTGGTGACGGAAGACCGCAAGGCGACGGGACTCCTCCTGCAATCGGCCATCCGCGACAATGTTTCGCTGCCCTCCCAGCCGCTGCAGCGACGCTTCGGCCTGCGCGATGACCGGCTGGAAACCCGGCTTGCCCGAGAGGCGATCGCCGGCCTCTCCGTGCGCTGCCGCTCGGACGAGCAGGTCGTAGCCGAACTTTCCGGCGGCAATCAGCAGAAGGTGGTGATCGCCAAATGGCTCGCCATCGGCCCCCGCATCCTGCTGCTCGACGAGCCGACGCGCGGCATCGACATCGGTGCGAAGAAGGAGATCTACGACCTCGTCTTCCGCCTCGCCGGACAGGGCATGGCCATCCTCGTCGTCAGCTCCGAACTGCCCGAATTGCTGCTGCTCTCCGATCGCATCCTGGTCATGCAGGAAGGACGCCAGGCCGGCATCCTCGAGCGCCGGGAGGCCAGCGAGGAGGCGATCATGACCCTCGCCTCGCCGCGGCGTGCTGAGAGGGCCGGACTTCGGGCCGGCCCGGCAACAGCACACCAACCGGAGAGTCCAGTCGGGTCTGAAAACCCACCACCCGATGCGCCGCCCTCCTCGCCCTTCCCCATGAGCCGTCAATGACCTTTCTGAGACTTCTGTCGCGGACCAAGCTGTATTGGGGCCTCGCCGTCCTCTTTGCGATCGGCGTCGCCTTTTCGCCGGTCACCTCCAAGGGGCGGAACATCTTTCTTACTTCCGGCAATCTCTCGGACGTGCTGCGCCAGGTTTCGATCACCGGCCTGGTCGCCGTCGGCATGACCATGGTGATCCTGATCGGCGGCATCGACCTGTCCGTCGGCTCGATCCTGGCACTCGGCACCGTGCTGGCGGCGCTGCTCCTCACGCAGCCGGGCTTCACGGTGGCTGCGGGCATCGCCCTGCCCATCACCTTTCTGGTCGCGATGGCCGGGGTCGCCCTGATCGTCTCCTTCGTCTCCGGACAGCTCGGCACGGGCAAATCCACCGCCACGGCGACGGCGATTCACCAAGGCCGCCGGCGATCGACGCTCTCGGCCATCTGGCTGCCACTCGCCGCGGGAATCGTCGTCGCCGGCCTGTTGACGCTCTGGCTGGCCTCCCAGGCCGGCAGCCAGTTCGGCATGCCCGGCGTGCTGATTGCCGTTTCCTGCGTCGGGCTTGCGGTCGGCGCGCTCAACGGCGCCATCATCGTCAGCGGTCGGCTGCAGCCCTTCATCGTCACGCTGGCGATGATGGTGACCATGCTCGGCCTCGCCCGCCTGGTCGCCGGCCAGGACAGTGCCGTGGTCGCCGTCTATTCCGGCACCAACGCCACCGCGGACATCGATCTCCTGCGCGCCGTGCTCTGGGGCGTGCTGCCCGTGCCGGGCCTCTTCTTCCTGGCCGCGCTTGCGCTCTTCATGGTCGTGCTGAAATTCACTGCTTTCGGCCGCTATGTTTATGCCATCGGCGGCAATGAGGAGGCGACGCGCCTGTCCGGCATCGCCGTCATGCCGGTGAAGATCACAACCTACGCCTTTTCAGGCATGCTCGCCTGCATCGCCGGCGTGCTCTATGTGGCGCAGTACCGCCAGGGCAAGCCCGATGCCGGTGTCGGCCTGGAACTCGATGCCATCGCCGCCGTGGTGATCGGCGGCACCAGCCTGATGGGCGGGCGCGGCAGCCTCGCGGGCACGCTGGTCGGCGTCCTCATCTTCGGCCTGCTCACCAATATCCTGCAGCTCCACAACATTTCCACCAACGTCCAATTGGTGATGAAGGGGCTGATCATCATCCTCACCGTGCTGCTGCAGGAACGCAATCTTGGCCAGATCTTCGCGTTGCTCCGAGCGAGCCCGCAAGCCGAGGCACAGGATGAGAAGACCTATAACAAGCTGGAGGAAACCCCATGATCAATCGCCGGAACTTCATCCACGCCGCGCTCGCCAGCGGCGGCGCCATGCTGATCCCCCTGGGCTGGACGCCGCGCGCCCACGCCGACGACAAGAAATATACGATCGGCTTTTCGCAGGCGACGACGCTCGAACCCTGGCGCGTCCAGTTCAACAAGGATCTGAAGGCAGAGGCCGAAAAGCATCCGAACGTCAACCTGCTGATGGCCGACGCCGAGGACAAGACCGAAAAGCAGGTGGCCGACACCGAAAGCTTCATCACCCAGGAGGTCGATGCCATTCTGATCAGCCCGAAGGAATCGGCCGGGCTCACCGCCGTGGTCGAAAAGGCGATGGACGCCAAGATCCCGGTCTTCGTGCTCGACCGCAACGTCAATTCCGAGAAATACACCCAGTGGATCGGCGGCGATAATGTGGTGATCGGCCGTGCCGTCGGCGACTTCGTGGTCAAGACGCTGGGCGGGGCCGGCAAGGCCAAGGGCAATGTGGTCGAGATCTGGGGCGGACTCGGCACCCAGGCGAGCCACGACCGCTCCAACGGCTACCACGAGAAGGCGGACAAGGAGAGCGGCATCAAGCATCTCCTGAACCAGCAATCGGCCGACTGGAAGCAGGCCAAGGCCTATGAGGTGATGTCGACGGCCCTGCGCAATTTCGAGGACATCAATCTGGTCTATGGCCACAACGATCCCATGGCCTATGGCGCCTATCTCGCCGCCAAGGATGCCGGCCGCGAAAAGAACATCCTGTTCGTCGGCGTCGACGCCCTGCCTAATGAGGGGGTCAAATACGTCCATGACGGCGTGCTCGCCGCGACCTTCCTGTACCCCACGCCCGGCGCCGAGGGCCTGCGCCAGGCCCTAAAGGTCCTGGGCGGTGGGACGGTCGAGAAAAAGCTGGTGCTGGATACACAGACCATCACCAAGGACAATGCCGACGCCATCCTGAAGGCGAACGGATTGCTGTGAGGCATCTTGGCCTTCTCCCCTTGCGGGAGAAGGCCTCCTACCCCAACCGCATCAGCACCAGTCCGCCCAGGATCAGCAGGGCCGAGAGCCCGCGCACGGGCGTGAGGGGCTCCTTCAGGAAGACCATGGCGATCAGGCCGCCGAACAGCACGCTGGTCTCGCGCGTTGCTGCAACGAGGGCGATGGGCGCCACCGTCATCGCCCAGATGACGATCCAATAGGCGGCAAGCGACATCACCCCGCCGGCAAAGCCCGGCACCAGGAATTTCAAGGCAGGGCTCACGCCGGCCCAGCCCTTGCGCCACAGGCAGATCGCCAGCATCGGGTAGGCGTCGAGCGCGAACAGGGCGGCCGCATAGGAATTCGGGCTCCCCGCAGCGCGGGCGCCGATGCCGTCGACGATGGTGTAGAGCGAAATGGTGACGGCGGTAAGCAGGGCGTAGATCACGGCCGTCCGGCTCGGAACCAGCGAGCCGCGTTGCCCCTTGAGCGAGATCAGCAGGACCCCCAGCCCCAGGAGGGCGACGCCCGCGACATTGCCGGCGCTCATCGGGTCATGGATGAAGGCGAGCGAAATCGCCGTGGTAACCAGGGGCGCAGCACCGCGCGCGATCGGATAGACCTGGCTCATATCGGCGCGGCGATAGGCCTCGGCGAGGAACAGGTAATAGCCAAGGTGCAGAACCGTCGACAAGGCCACCCACACCCAGGCCTCCTCGTTGGGCAGGCCCGTGATCGCCAGCGCCGGCAAGGCGATGAGACCGCAGGACACCGCGATCAGCGTCATGGCCAGGAAGGGATCGAGCCTGATCTTGACCAGCGCGTTCCACCCGGCATGCAGGGCCGCCGCAGCAAGTACGGCCAGGAAGACGGGGAGTTGCAATTCCATGAGGCGGTGAACTTCGAGGCAACGGGCGCCTACCGGCGACAATGGTGCTGGCTGGTGACCCTGACAGAGGGAGGGCTGAAGCTCGGTGAATTTCACCAGCGCTTTCAGCGCCTTCCTTCTCATTATGACAGTTTGATGTCAAAGCCGCTCGGCGGGGTGCGACGTTTCGCGTGTCCCTCAGGCCGGCGCCCAGACCAGATTGTCGTTGGAAAGAACCGTTTCGCCGGACCAGCGATAGGCGGTCAGCACGCCGCCCTTGGCGACGCTGAAATCCAGGCACGACGCGGTTGACGACAGCAATTGCGGCCGGCCGGACATCCAGTAATGGCCGAACATCACCGGGACGGGATCATCATAGCGATAATGGGTAGGCACGGGATCGTCAGGCAGCGCGCTTGCACCTTCGCCCAGGCCCAGCGTCGCGGACCGGAAGGTCGTCGCTTCCCGGTCCCACCAGCGCAGGCGGGCGTCATGCCTGATGTGACCGTCCTTGTCGCGGAACGAATGCCCGGCAGGCAATCGTATTTCGGGCCCCTTGAGCAGAATCTCGGCGGCTCGATTTTCAGGAGCACCGTCATAAAGGGCCTTGTGCAGGCCCGGCCCGTGCAAGCATCCGGCCGCGTCGAGGCAGGTTGCCGCGAGCCGATGCTGTGATGCGCCGTGCCAGCACGCATGCACGACCCGCAATCCCCCGAGGTCGAGCCATATGGGAAGGCAGGTAAACCAGGCCAATGCCTCACGATAGGCGGGCGAGCCCTCTCCTATCTGGTCCAGAAAGGCAGCGTGCTGCTTTCTGTTCTCCTCCGTGTGAGGCCGAAGGAAACCGCCGCTGCCATCCGGCGTACCCCAGCCGAGAGCATTGAACTCGTGATTGCCCATGATCGCCCGGGCCGTGCCCGCTCCCGCCATGGCGCGGACGACGCGCAGGACCTCGACCTGCTCCGGCCCACGATCGATGAAATCTCCCAGGAAGATCGCCCTCCGGTCGGAATGCCGATAGGCCCCGTCCCGCTCGCGATAATCCAGCTTCGTCAGCAGCCTGTGCAGTGCATCAGCGTGGCCATGAATGTCACCGATCACATCATAATTCATCGTCAAACTATTGATTTTCCTTGTTCATATCGAGATCGAGATAATTTCGGCCTCTTAGGTCATCCCTTATCCGCACGGCATCGTTTGTGCTGCGGTGCCCTCTCTCAGCTGTGCCATGGCTTTGGCTTGACACGGAACGGCTGCCCGGCCCAGGATGGACCATGGCCAATTTGCGCATCATTCTCGCCGTTTCCAAACAGCGCCTCCATATCGGGGGCAGGTGATCGCGTGCGCCATCAACAGCGAAGTCAGATCGAAAATGTACCCCGCCGGTTGACGGGGTTCTTGTTTGCTGCCGTCTCCGGCCAATCGGAGATGATCCATGGAAATCCCCTCTTCTTCCGCCCGCGAGGCCTCTCCGCGGGGCCTGTGGCTGCCCTTGATCACGCCGTTCCGCGATGGCGAGCTCGACGAGACCTCGCTGCGGCGTCTCATCCGCCACTATGGCGCACTCGGGCTGGATGGCCTGGTTCTCGCCGGAACCACAGGTGAGAGCCTCACCCTGGACGAGAACGAAACGCAGCAGCTGGTCGAGGTCAGTGCCGACGAGCTTGCCCGGCAAGGCTACCGACTGCCGCTCTATCTCGGCCTTTCCGGCAGCGATACGCGCAAGCTCGCCAAGTGGCTTCACCGCCTGGTGGACTGGCCGATCGCCGGCCACCTCATTGCCTGCCCCTATTACAGCAGGCCTGGCCAGGCGGGGCTGATCGCCCATTTCGACGCACTGGCGGACAGCACCCGGCACTCGATCCTGATCTACAACATTCCCTATCGCACCGGCGTCACTCTGGGCAATGACGCGATGCTCCGGCTCGCCGAACGGCCCAACATCGTCGGGGTCAAGGATTGCTGCGCCGATCCGGCCCAATCGGCCGAATTGATCCGGCGCCGGCCGCCCGGCTTTTCCGTGCTGACCGGCGAGGATGCCTTCTGCCATGCCGCCCTGTCTGCCGGCGCCGACGGCGCGATCCTCGCCTCCGCCCATGTCGAGACCGCCGGCTTCATCGCCATCCGCGACGCCTTTGCCCGCGGCGACGGCCCGACAGCAGATTCTGCCTGGCGCCGTCTCGCCGATCTCGTGCCGCTGCTCTTTGCCGAACCCAATCCGGCCGCGATCAAGTACTGGCTCTGGCGCACGGGCCTGATCGACAGCGGCGAATTGCGGCTGCCGATGACGCCGGTGAGCGCCGCCCTCGCCGCCCGCCTCGACAGCGCGATCGAGCGCCTGAAGCCGGCGGCCTGAGATCCGGCCGTCGCAATGGAGTCAGCGCGCCAGTGCCGCCTTGCTGCGCTGGCGCCATTTCGGCCAGATCAGCAGCCAGCCCACCAGGACGAGATTGACCACGTTCCACAGGAAGCCGTGCAGGAAGGCGAGCCGGTAGGACTGGGTGGCGTCATAGATGAAACCGGAGGCAAGCCCGCCGCCAGCCATGCCGAGCACGGTTGCCATCAACACCAGGCTGATGCGCGCGCCCGCCTCGCGCGGCGGCAGGAACTGGCGGATGATCACGGCGTACATCGGCACGATGCCGCCCTGGAACAGGCCGAACAGGCCCGAGATCACCCACAGCGAGGAGAGGCTGTTGAAGAAGAGATAGAGCAGCAGCGCCGCTCCCTGCATGGCTGAGCCGATCAGCAGCATTGGCCCGGCGCCGATGCGGTCGGCGACAAAGCCGGAAGCAAGGCGGCTGACCACGCCCAGGCCCAGCATCAGGGCGATGATCTGGGTGCCGATGGCCACGCCATAGCCGAGATCCCCGCAATAGGCGACGATGTGAACCTGCGGCATCGACATCGCCATGCAGCAGGCAAAACCGGCAACCACCAGGATCGCCTGCAGGGCATTCGCCGACAGCCCGAGCTCGCCGCGGGCGGCCTCGGTGGCGGCCTCGGCCGCGGCATAGGTGGTGGT
Source organism: Labrys sp. LIt4 (assembly GCF_017813775.1). Classification (NCBI taxonomy): domain Bacteria; kingdom Pseudomonadati; phylum Pseudomonadota; class Alphaproteobacteria; order Hyphomicrobiales; family Xanthobacteraceae; genus Labrys; species Labrys sp. LIt4. The sequence goes on along the minus strand of NZ_JAGIPY010000013.1, from coordinate 78,676 downwards.
GGCGGGCCGCCGGGTCAGGGCCAGGGCCAATGGGAGCATCGCGGCAGGCGCGAACAGGCCGATGCCGACATGAGTGGCGCGCCAGCCATAGGCGGACTGGAAATGCTCGATCACCAGCGGCCAGACGGCACCGGCAAGATAGCTGCCCGAGGCCGCGAAGGTCACCGCCAGCGCCCGGTGCTTGCGGAACCAGTGCGAGAGATCGGAGATCAACGGGGCGAAACCGGCGGCCGAGCCCAGGCCGATCACGATCGAAAGGGCCGCGAACTGCCAGATATTGGAGGTGGAGGCGGCAAGCACATAGCCGGCGCAGAGCAGAGCGGCACCGATCAGGATCGGCACGACGATGCCGAGCCTGTCGGCCAGTCGGCCCATCACCACCCCGCCGACGGCAAAGCCGAGCATGGTGCAGGTATAGGGCAAGGAGGCTCCGCCCCGCAGCGTATCGAACTCCAGCTGCAGGGTCGGCAATACGACCACGACCGACCAGTTGCCGACGCAGGCAACCGTTCCAAGAATCAGGGTGAGAACCAGACGCAGCCAGGAATAGGCGGAATCGACATCGCTGGAACGAAGCGCGTTCATGACGGAACGTCCGTCTTCTCCAGGCCTTCGTTTCGACGCGTCCTTGCGATTCTCGATGGCTCCCTCAAATCGCAAAACGCTCTTGGCCCATTGGCCTCACGGGGCAAAGCTGACACGGGAAGTTTCCTCGTTCCGGAATATTATCCTGAATATGCATGTTTCGCCGACCGGACGGCGTGCAATGGTCAGGCTATAGCAGCTTCCGTCCCGGCTTCGCCACACCGTACGAGGCATGGCTGGTCTGCTGGACAGCGCCTCACCTGCCCTGCCCCAGGACCCGCAACACGAAGGCCGCGCGTTCGGCAACCGGCACCAGCGGCAACGGCACCAGCTCGTAGCCGAGGCTTGCATAGACCCGCATCATCGCCTCATGCGTTGCCTGTGCCTCTTCCGGGCTCTGCTTGCGTTCGGCATCGCCGGCATAGATCGCCGGCCAGGGCGGAGCGATGAAGACCTGCCGCCGGTAGCGGCAAAGCGTTGCAGCCTTGCGAGCCGGCTCCGGCACCGGCAAACCGCAGAGCTCGAGATAGCCGATCACGTCAGGGATGCCGCGATCGAAAACCACGAGCCCCTCGGCTGCCTGCGCCTCGCGATAGGAGCGCATGTCGGCCGCCAGCATCAGATTGGCGAAGGCAGCGCGGTCAGCCCATGGCAGGGCATCGCCGCCGATCGCGACCTGATCCTGAATAATCGCGCGGCCAGCCTCGGGCATGGTGCGGAGGCCCTCTCCGGCCAAGGCCGATATCAAGGTGGTCTTGCCGGAGCCGGGACCACCGGTAAGAACGACGAAATGATCGATCCGAGACAAGGCTCGATCTCCTCTTGCTGACAATGACGATGTCGGGGATGTGCAGTGGGCACGGCAGGCACCTCGCATGCGCGGAATGCAGCCGGCCGGTCGATCGGGAAAAGGTTTTGAAATGCGATGACATCGACCGGACACGGCCCGGGATGTCGATCTTCAGAGCATGCGGCAGGACACTCTGCCGGGCCTGCGACTCGCTGGAACAGCCTACACCGTCTTCCGCTCGACCGAAACCCATGCTGCCGTGCCAGCTTCCGGATCGTTGCGTCGAGCACTCAGGAAATCACCAAAGCGTCGCCTCCCTCGTAGAGAGTGTCGCTTGCAGGTCATTTGCCCCACGCCCAAGGCAACACGATGCGGATCGAGAAGGGTACGCCGCTTGTGGCCAACCCGTCCGCAACATCACAGGGGACAGTCAGGCATGACAGACAGGATCGGCAAGGCGGGAGCACAGGGTTTGATCGTGGATCGCCGCGAGCTGATGAAGGGAGCTGCCGCGCTCGGCCTCGGCTACGGCCTGACCGGGATTTTTGGAGGGCCGGCCCGGGCCGCCGAGACGCCCAAGAAAGGCGGCACGCTGCGCATCGGCATGGAGGGCGGCTCGGCTTCCGACACCCTCGATCCGCGCTCCTTCGCCGATTCCATCCCGCTCAATTACGGCTATCAGATCTGGAACGGCCTGGTTGAGATCGACAATAACGGCAATGCCGTCGGTGAACTCCTGGAGAGCTGGGAAGCCAAGCCCGGCGCCAAGGAATGGATCTTCAACATCCGCAAGGGCGTCACCTTCCATTCCGGCAAGACGCTCGATGCCGATGACATCATCTATTCGATCAACCTGCATCGCGGCGACACCAAATCGGCGGCCAAGGATCTTTTGTCGGGCATCACCGAGATCAAGAAACTCTCCCCGACCCAGATTCAGATCAGCCTGAACGGCGGCAATCTGAACCTGCCCTACAATCTGACCGACTATCACATCCTCGGCATGCCCAACGGCTTCACCGATTTTTCCAAGCCGGACGGTACCGGTGCCTACAAGCTGGAAACCTTCGAGCCCGGCGTGCGCGTGGTCACCAAGAACACCGGCAATTACTGGAAACCGGGCTGCGGCAATTTCGACTCGGTCGAGCTGCAATATATCGGCGACTCCTCCTCACGCCTGCAGGCGCTGATCGCCGGCCAGGTCGACGCCATCAACCGCCTCGACCCCAAGACCATGGACCTGGTGACATCCTCGCCCGACGTGAACGTGGTGCAGACCAAGGGTACCGGCAACCGCTATGCTTTCGTGGCGCTGTGCGACACCGATCCCTATTCGAATGTCGACCTGCGCTGGGCGCTCAAATATGGCATCGACCGCAAGAAGATCGTCGACACCGTCTATCAGGGCTATGCCACCGTCGGCAACGACACCACCATCAGCCCGATGAACAAGTATTTCGCCAAGGACCTGGCGCAGACCCTCTACGATCCGGAAAAGGCGGCCTTTCACTACAAGAAGGCCGGCAGCCCCAAGCTGGAGGTCAAGGTCTCCGAGGGCGCCTATAGCGGCGCCACCGACGCCGCCCTGCTCTATCAGGAATCAATGAAGCAGGCCGGCATCGAGCTCACCGTCACCCGCGTCTCGGCCGACGGCTACTGGTCGAACATCTGGCTCAAGGATCCCTTCTGCGCCGTCTATTGGGGCGACCGTCCCGCCATCGACCTGCAGCTGTCGCAGACCTATCTCTCGGATGCGGCCTGGAACGACACCCATTGGAAGCGGCCGGATTTCGACAAGCTTGTCCTGGCCGCGCGGGTAGAGGAAGACGAGGCCAAGCGCCGCGAAATGTATTACGAGGCGCAGAGGATGATCCATGACGACGGCGGCATGATCTGCTTTGCCGTCAGCGACTATCTCGACGGCTATGCCAAGAAGGTGATGGGGGCCGCGCCCCATCCGCGCTACGACATGTGCGACCAGCGCATCGCCGAAAAGGGCTGGTTCGCCTGACCTCGCATGAACCACTCAGGGCGTCGATAGACGCCCTGCAACATCCGCCCCGCTTGTCGCGAAAGCTGCTTCAGCCCCACCAGAAAATGGCGGCGATTATGACGTAGAGGCCGACAAGGGCGGCGCCGTCCGCCATGTCGGCCCGGCCATCCGCGGTGACGACCACGCCGATGATGGCCGACAGCATCAGGGCCACGGCCAGCATCGGCGGGATCACCAGGGTGAAGGGTGTTCCGCCCATTGCATAGCTGGCGAAGACCAGCACGGGAATAAGGGCGAGCGCGACCTGGAGCGAGGAGTTCAGGATCACGCTGATGGCGAGCTCGGCCCGGTTGCGCAAGGCGAACTGGATGCCCACGACATTCTCCACCGCATTGCCGACGATCGCCACGATGACGAGACCAGCGAAGGCCTGGGAAATGCCCAGCGTTTCGATGGCCGGGTTCAGTGCCTCGACGAACCAGTCGGACACGAACAGGGCGGCGGTGCCGGCGAGCGCCAGGATCGTCAATGCCAGCCAGAGCGGCCAGCCAGCCTCCTGCTGAACATGTGCCTCGGCCGGCACGGTGCGTTCGCTGCCACCGAGCATGACCCTCACGGAAACCAGGAAGACCAGCAGCAGGACGCCGGCGCAGACCAGGGCCAGCTTGTCCTCATGGGCGCCCGCCGGCAGGTGCATCACCGAAGCGAGCGTCGGCAGCATCAGGGCGGAAACCGCCAGCAGCAGCAGTGCCGCGATCATGCGCGGCCCGGCTGCATCGAAGACCAGCACCTTGTGGCGGGCACTTCCGGCGATGAAGGCGATGCCGAGCACCAAAAGGCTGTTGCCGAGGATCGAGCCGATCAGCGAAGCCTGCACCACCTCGATCAAGCCGGCGCGCAGCGCGAAGATACACACGCATAATTCAGGCAGGTTGCCGACCGCCGATTGCACGACGCCGGTTGCGGCCGGGCTGAGATAGCGCCCCAGATGGTCGGTGGCCTCGCCGATCAGCGAGGCCAGTCCGGCAAGCGCGACGGCGCCGATGACGAAGACGAGGATATGAGAGGCGCCGGTATAGTTCGCGACACCCGTGGCAGCCGATGCCCCTCCCGCGATGGCGAGCGTCACGAAATCGCGTTTCGACAGCATGAAACCTCCTGCGAAGCCGTGCAAATTTCATAGCCCGACGTGAAGACGCAAGGGAAGGTCAAATCTCATGCCGGAATATTTGGAGACCGAAGCCTCGTCACGCGCGTCAGCATGACGCGGCGGCCCGCTTGTGTCGTCGTGGCGACCCCATGCCGAACTTGCCCCATAGCGCATCCCCTCGAAGATCTTGGTTCAGGCCGCGAGACCGGCACCGTGAATGAAGCCACCCTTTTGACAATATCGGCTTCCAGCAGGCATCAGACTCGCCGTCCATACATATCTTCGCCGGTGAGTTCGTTTGCTTTGAGCAGCATTGCTTCCAACGCCTGATATACAGGACCGACATCCGCTTTCTTGCTTGCCAGGTCGATGCATTCAGATCGCAGTTTGGCTGTCATTCCATAGAGGGCTTGAAGGGCGTCCGGCTCCAATCGATCATTCAGCGATGCGGCTATGCCAAGATCAAGCGCGCGCTCATATTCACCCCTCTCGACTAAACCGCGAATCTGATCAGCCAGCATCATGTCACAGTGAACCTGCTCAACATTTCTTGTCGTTCGTACGCCCGCCCGGATCCGATACGGCCGGGCTGATGCCGTTCCAGACGACGGCCAAATGCAAGGCGACGAGCAGGTCGATCATCTCGCGGAATCGCGGGCGAATCTCGATAATTCGTCCTGCCCCGGCGTGCTGGACGATCAGACCCTTGTCCTGCAGCTGACGCATGATGCGATGGATCTGAATGCGGGGGATAGCGAGTTCGCGCGAAACCCAGCCATAGTTGAAATTCACAAAGTCTTCCGACCGCGGATCCTCAATTTTGTCGGCGAGCATCAGGAAAAGGGTCACCTCATATCCGCCAGCCATATCGAGGATCGTCTCCATTTCTGGCGTGAAGATCGAGATGTAGCGAAAGTCGATGATGCATCGATAGGAATAGTCGATGACATCCCGAAGCAGGCGATCATCGTTGTAGAGGTCGGAAAGCAAGGTTGGATTGTCCATGAGCAGCGAGATCGGAATGAAAAAGTTCCGGTAAACGCCCTTGGCTTTCTCGATCGCTTTGGCGGTGGCTTCGTATCGGAGGTTACGGCGATCCTGATGATTGACGACCTTCCTCAGATATCCCCCGAGCTGAAGCAGCCGCAGGAAGGCGATGGTTCTGGCGCGGCCGGCAATATCGGCGCGTTCGGCAAAGGCCAGGGCGCCCGGCAGTGTGATCCCCTTCTCGTCCGCTGACGTACCAAACGCAAAATGGCTTCGCAGCAGATAGAGGGACAGCAAATGCCGCACTTTCTCGGTTGCGAAATGCGAGAGGAAGAAATTACTGCCCATCATCGAGCAATAACGTTTCGCGAACATCCGAAACGCCGCTCGAAAATTATAATGATTCATCAATAATTTAGCAGTTTCCATCACTTCATGGGAGAGACGACCGAACACATACATGCAATAGACCCGTTCCGCGTCAGGCTTTCTTCAAGAAAAATCAGCGAGCTTTTTCATTGCTGAAAAAACCGAATCGACGCTTCCAAAATTCGGGGCAGAGGCCCGTGACGCCGTGCAGGCCAAAGGCGGCTCGCTCCCACCGTGCCGAGGCATCGCCACCTGTCCGGCAAGGCAGAGTTACCGGAGGAAAAGGCCTTGGAGCAACTTCGCGTTCACGCCTGGACGCGATCGAGGCGGCACCATGGGTAATGCCGCCCCGCCCCGTCACCAGCGATAGCGCAGGCCGGCCGTGCCCTTGAGGGTGTAGTTGTCGCCGCCTTTGCCGGAGAGGGCCATGGCATAGCTGGCCTCGCCATAGGCGCTCCAGTTCTTGTTCCAGCCATAGGTGGCGCCGGCGCCGATTTCGCCCCACAGGCGGCGGTTGCTCTGCACCAGCGAAGTGCCGGACACCTTCACGCTCCTGCCCTTCAGGAACTCGTAGGTCAGGTTGGCGATACCGTAGAATTGCAGACGCGCCGTCTGGCCATCGGCATCCTCCCAGCTCGACAGGTGCTCCACCCTGAGGCCGGCGCGGCCCTGCAGGCTATCGCCTCGGCCGAGCGCGATGCGGTTGCCCAGATTGTCGGTGAAGCTGGAGAAGTCGACATGGGTCCAGGCGAGCTGTGCCTGCGGCACCACTGCCCAGCCGGAGCCGAGTTCGTAACGCTTGCCCACCTCCAGGCTCGCCGCGCTCGACCAGCCCTGGTTGCGGCCGTTCTTGTTCGACAGGCTGGAATCATACCAGGTGAACTGGCCGATGGCATCGGCGTAGAGGCCGTCATGGCCGAGCCAGGTCAGGTTGGCGCCGATGCCGTAGCCCTGCGTGGTGATCCTGCCCTTGGCCCTGATAGCGCCGGTGACGGGATCGTTGCTCACATTGATGCGGGCCGTCGAGGTGCCGATGATCGCATAGGCGCCGATGGTAAGGTCGCCCGCCGCAGTTTCCTTCGCCACGCCCTCATAGCCGGCCTGCAGGAAGCCGATGCTCTGGTCGTAGGCCGAGCCCTTGCTGGGGGCGAAGGAGGAATATTGTCCCCCCATCCGGCCCCAGGCGCCCTGGCCGATCAGCACCGGCCCTCCCTTGGCATAGGCCGCAGTTCCGGAGCGCGGCGAGTCGGCAGCGAAGCCCGACGCGCCTTCAGGCCAGATGCGGTTACCCGTGCGCTGCTGCAGGGTGCCGAGCGTCGCCTGCGCGAAGGTCGAGAGCACATCCGCATAAGGCAGGGCCGTCTGGCTGTTGGGCGACAATTTGCCGGTCGAACGCAGATACCAGTTCTGGCTGCCGGCATGCGCGCCGACGCCGCCGAGATAGAGATTATAGTCATAGGCACCCACCGCGACGGCAGCGCCGAGGCTGAAGGCGCCTGCCTCAGAGGTGCCGCCGACCTGGATGACCTCGATACCGTCGGCGGTCGTCGCCGCGCCGGGGCCGCCGATGTTATGGATCGTGAGCGTCGTCGTCCCCGAGACATTGCCGTTGACGATCAGCTTGTCCGTCGGCGAATTGTCCGAGGCCAGATAGGTGTTGAGTTCGAGCCGTCCGTCTGCACCGACATAGTCTCCGGTCACCGTCAGCGTGGTGCCGGGCGGGCCGCCTTTGAGATTGGTGGCGACCGTGCCGGCATTGGTGAGCGACTTCACGGTCTGGTTGAAGCCGTTAGCATCGAGAGTGCCGGCGGTGACATTGACGTCGGAATTGGGGCTGAAGGCGTTGGCGGCACCCGCCTGCAGCATGCCGGCCGAGACGGTGGTCAGGCCATAATAGGTGCTCTGCCCCATCAGGACGGTGGTGCCGCTATTCATCTGGTTGACGGCGAGCTTGTAATCCGGCGAGGCGCTGGTCATCGCCGGCGTGAAGGTGATGTCGTCGGTGTGGTTGAAGTTGACCGTCGCTCCGGTCTGCGAATAGCTGGTGACCTGGCCGGCCGTCAGGTTCCCGGCGAGGCCGCCCGCGCCGATATTGATGGTGCCGGTGCCGTTCGGCGAGAACCCGCCGCCGACGCCGACCGTGCCCGTGACGGAGGCCGTGCCGCCCTCTGTAAGGTTGACGACGCCGGTGGCGCCGCTATTGCCGACCGACATGTCGCCGGTCACCGCCAGGGACGACCCAGCGCCGGTGACGGTTACGGTGCCGTCGGAGCCGTCGAAGCGGGCGATCGTGGTGGTGCCGCTGGTGACCTTGGCGCCGTTATCGACCGTCAGGCTGGCCTTGCCATTCTCGGCGACGACGAGCGTTCCCGTATTTTCCCAGCCCGAGCCCGCGCCGGTGACCTTGACGGTGCCGCTGGACGTGATGCCTGCATTGATATCGACCATCTGCGCAATCGTCGCCGATGCGGTCTTGAGCTTGGCGCCATCCTCGACCGTGAGACTGGCCGTGCCCAGGCGCCCGACGATCAGCTCGCCGGTCGTCGTCCAGCTCGAGCCGGCTCCGCTCACCGTGGCGGTGGTGTTGGAGCCCCCGTAATAGCTCAGATGCGTGATGCCGCTCTCGATCGCACCGCCCGCGGTTACGTCGACGGTGGTGGTGCCATACAAGATGGAGAGCTGGTTCGAAGCGACCAGCTTGGAGCCGGCGCCGGTGACGTTGATCGCGCTCGGCCCGTAGCCATTGTAGCAATTGACACAAAGGTAGCCGGTTTGGACCTGGCCGCCATCTTCAAGGTTCAGCGTGCTCGATTCCACCGTCAGGCCGTTGGTGGCGGTCCATTTGGAGCCGGCGCCGGTGATGGTCGCGACCGATTTCGTCCCGTTATAGCCAATCGAGCCGAACAGGTTGTTGACCTGACCGCCATCGGCGATGAGGAGCACGGCCTCGCCCCCGCCGGGAACGCCCGTGCCATTGGAATAGGACCCGCCGACGCCGAGGCCGATTGAGGTCCAGGTGGAGCCGGCGCCGGTCACGACCATGGATGAGCCGGTGGAACTGCCTTGGGATGACACCGTCACGGCATCTGCTGACCCCGTCGCGCCGTTTTCGATGCGCAGGGTGCCTTTGCCGCCGTCACCGACCATCACATTGTTGCCGGCCTGAAAGCTGGAACCGGCGCCCGACACTACCACGGAGCCGGTCGATCCGGCATATTCGCCGATCGTCGTGTAGGTGGCTGTGCTTGGGGAAGGGTTGGCGACCTTGAACTGACCGCCGCCACTGATGTTGAGATTGCCGGTGCCGGTGCGGCCGACCGTCAGCCTCTCGGTCACGGTAACGCTACCGCCAGCCAGGACGTTCACAGTGCCTGTGCCAGGGTTACCGATGAACAGCTGGCTGCCGGGATTCCAGGGACTCGCCTGGTCGCCGGGTACATTCACGGTTTGATTGACAATGACAAGTTGCGCCTGCGCGCCATTCAACGGCGCGAGGCCGAGGAGGCAACCCGCCGCCCCTGCAGCGATCCTAATCGGCTGATGCTTTTGTCCAGCGAGAGATTTGTTCGGGGAGCCGGAAGGCTTTTTGCTTTGCGTTGTCATTTTGCCGTGATTTGACCGGTTGGTGCGAAAGCGCACATATCGAGGCCATTGAGCCGCGTGTATGTGCTATTTCGCACACGCCATAGTTGTGATTGATCGACTCAAGCGACGACACTTCGTCCCGACGCACAAGTCAGTCGAAAGCAAATTCTCTATTTTTCTTGAATTACTCTAGGTTACTTTTAGAAAATTCCGAAATTATTATGTAATTTATAGCGCTATGCCGTATGGAGAACCTTCTGTCAATCAAGCTTTGGATGTCATCGATTTTGTACAAACGCCACAAGCAAGTGATGCATTCATGCAACAGTGTCGCAGTGTTACTAATTTGATGAAAATGTCCTCCATTACTGCAGCAGAGAACAGGTAAAGCAAAGAAGCCATAGCCGTTTCCAAGGAACACAGTCCGCGCGCAAAGTGTGTATCGGCTTGATCCGAAAGGGCTGAACTTTATCGGTCGCCCCCCCTGCCGGCGCCCGGGACGGTTGACCATTTCCGGCTTGCAGGGCGGCGACAGTGCAATAGGATATCTTCCTGCCGTCACCGGAGCAGAATACGATTTCTTCGAATCGCACTTTGTCTCCGCTTCTTTGTCTTGACGCATTTTCTCAATTGAAAAGGCCGTCAACTTTTCTGGAAAATGTTTATCGGGAGAAAGCGCTGCCATGGCCCTCTACGCCGATCGCTTCAAAGGCCGAAGTGCCGTCATCACCGGCGGGGCCTCCGGTATCGGTCTCGCCAGCGCCAGGCGCATTGCCGCCGAGGGTGGCCGGATCATGATCTGGGACGTCGATGCCACGCGTATCGACGCGGCGAAGGCGCAAATCGGCTCCGGTACGTTCGGCCTGGTGGTCGACGTCACCAATCCGGAAGCGGTCGAGGCCGCCGCAAAGACCTCCGAGCGCCATCTCGGCCAGATCGACGCCCTCATCTGCTCGGCCGGCGTCGCCGGCCGCAACGCGCCGGTGATCGACTATCCGATCGAAGAATGGAAGCGCATCTTCGAGATCAATGTGAACGGGCTGTTCTATGCCAACCGCTTCATCGCAGCGATGATGAAGAAGCGCGGCTACGGCCGCATCGTCAACCTGGCCTCGATCGCCGGCAAGGAAGGCAATCCCACGGCTTCCGCCTATTCGGCATCGAAGGCGGCGGTGATCGGTTTCACCAAGGCGCTCGGCAAGGAGCTGGCGAAGAGCGGCGTCACCGCCAATGTCATCGCACCCGCCACGATCGACACTCCCATCCTCAGGCAGGTGGCGCAGGCCCATATCGACTATATGCTGTCCAAGATCCCGATGGGCCGCTTCGGCCGGGTCGACGAAGTCACCGCCATGATCGCTTGGCTCGCCAGCGAAGAGTGCTCCTTCGCCACCGGCGCGGTCTTCGATGCTTCGGGTGGCCGCGCCACCTATTGATCCGTCACTGCCTCAGCGCCAGCGATAGTTGAAGCTCACGCTGATTCGCTCTTCGTCCGCCTGGTTGACCGGTACTTCGTGCCGCAGCCAGCTCTCCCACAGCAACACGGTGCCGGCCTGCGGCGCCTCATAGATGAAGGGCCGCTGCTCCCTGGCCGCCTTGGCCTTGCGCGGCGGTGCCGCCATCATCAGGCCGAGCCGCGGATCCTCGAGCTTGAGCGCACTGGAGCCCTTCGGCGTGGCGACATAATAGGTGCCTGATATCACCGAGCGCGGATGGATGTGCGAGGTATGCACGCCCCCTTCCGGCAGCACATTGACCCAGATGTCGTCGAGCTTGAGCTTGTCGCGGCCGAGATCGAGCTCGAGCTCCCTGGCAAAGGCGGCAACATGACCGTCGAGCACCTTCACCAGCTTCTTGATGGCCGGGAAACGCCAGGGCAGATCGTTCAGCGACGCGTAGGAGGTGTAGCCGGGATAACCGTGCTTGAGGCACCAGGCCTGCCCGGCCTCGTCATCCTCGGCAAGCGAGCGGCAGGTCGCGTCGATCTCGGCGAGCGGCGCCTGCGCCTCGTCGAGTTCGGCGCGATAGAGCTTGGTGACGAAAAGTGTCTTGATCTCGGCCATGGCGAGGAAGTGGCCGGGCAAGGGCTCGCCTGTCAAGCCGCTTGTCGCTTCGTCTCGAATTCGGCTGCGAGAGCTTGAGCCCGACGACCTGCCGCAATGCCAAAACCCCTCCCCCTATCGCTGCCAGAAAGGCTTGGCGATCTCCGCCTCGACCTGCCATTTCTTCATGCCGATGTCGTCGATCAGATGAGGATTGGCTTTCGCCATTTCCTCCAGCTCCCTGCGGAAATAGATCCGCTGGCGCCAGATCGCGATCATTTTCGGCAGCGCCGTCAGGCTGCAGGGCCAGCGCGATGCTTCGCCCCTTCCCCGCCATGCCGGATTGTGGTCGGCCGTCCCAACGATCGGTGTATCGTTCATGGCAACCTCCATAGGTTTCAAGGTTCGAGAAGGGTCCTCGACCTGATTGAGGCTGGATTGTGCAAGATACGGCCGGCGCCGTACTTAAGCTTTGCCAAATAGTTCTCAAAACTTCCAAATGAGCTATAGAGTGCCGCCCATGCAGGGATCGCGCTTTGCCTTTGGCCCGTTCGTGCTTGATACAGGCGCGGCAACGCTTCTTCGGGACGATGCGCCCGTTGCCGCCGGTTATCGGGGGTTGAAGCTGCTTGCCGCGTTGATCGAAAAGCCCGGCGAGGTTCTGGGCAAAGCCGCGCTGATGGACGCGGCATGGCCCGGCATGGCCGTCGAGGAAGGCAACCTTACCGTCCAGATCGCACAATTGCGCAAGCTCCTCGGCCCCGCCCCCGACGGCGAGTGGATCGCCACGGTCCCGCGCATCGGGTATCGCTTCGCCGGCGCCGTCGAAAAGCTCGGTCGCGAGCAGCGAAAGCCTCTGCCTTTGCCCGGCAAGCCGTCGATCGCCGTGCTGCCCTTCGTGAATGTCAGCAACGACCCCGAACAGGAATCCTTCGCCGATGGCCTGACCGAAGACCTGATCACCGATCTGTCGGGGATCTCGGGTCTGTTCGTCATCGCCCGCAACTCGGCCTTCGCCTACAAGGGCAAGGCGATGGACGTGCGCGGCATCGCGCAGGATCTCGGCGTGCGCTATCTGCTGGAGGGCAGCGCCAGGCGCGCCGCCGGACGCGTTCGCATCAATGCGCAACTGGTCGACGCGGTGAGCGGCGACCATCTGTGGGCCGAGCGCTTCGACCGCAGCCTGGACGACATCTTTGCCGTCCAGGACGAGGTCACCGGCAAGATCGTGGAAGCGCTGCTCGGCCGGCTGCGCACCCCGCCGCCCCGCACTCCGCCCCGGAATCGCGAGGCCTACGAGCTCTGCCTGCGCGCGCGCAGGCTGATGGATGATTCGCCGCAGGCGGCGCAGGAAGCCCATCTGATGCTCACACGCGCGGCTTCGCTCGCCCCCGGCTACGCCGAGCCTTATCGCTGGCTTGCCATGAACCACTGGATGGGATGGGTGCATTCGGGCGGGCCGAGCGAAGCCTCCCGCAACACTGCCCTGGAGCTGGCGCGCAAGGCGGTCGCACTCGATCCCGGCGATGCCGGCTGCCGCTGGGTCCTGGCTTATCTGCTGGCCTATGACCGCAGCTTCGCCGAATCGGACGCGCAATTTGCCAAGGCGATCGAACTCGATCCGAATGAGGCCGACATCTGGGCGACTTTATCCGACATCTCGGTCCTGGCCGGCCGGGTCGAGGAAGGGCTCGAGCAGATCCGCAAGGCGTTTCGGCTGAACCCGTTTCCGGCAAGCTGGTACTATCTGACGCTGGGCCAGGCACAATATGCGGCCGGCTACTACGAGGCCGCCGTCGAGACGCTGCGCAGGGACGAGACCTACCGTACCAGCTCACGCCGTTTCCTGGCAGCAAGCCTGGCTCAACTGGGCCGGCTCGACGAAGCCCGCGCCGAGGTCGATTTGTTCCTCGTCGGCAATCCGGATTTCACCCTGCGCCACTGGGCCGAGATGGAACCCTTCCGCGACGCCGCCACGCTTCAGCATTTCCTCGATGGCTGCCGCAAGGCAGGCCTTCCGGAGTGAAGGGCGGCGATTCGAGGAAAGCGCGGCCTCAGTCCTCGAAGCGACCCTTGGCGTCACGGTCATGCTCATATCGTTTGGTGAGCGGAAATGGCGGCAGCCATGATTCGCGACGCACGGTCCAGCTTTCATAGGTCGGCATCAGCTGGTCGGGAGCATCGAGTGTGCCCAGATGCACTTCGATTTCATCTCCACTGCGGGCGAAAACGGACGAGCCGCAGCGGGGACAGAAAAAGCGTCCGGCATAGTCGTGTGTCTCGCCGTCGATCGTCACCGCCTCCTGCGGGAACACGGCGGCTGCATAGAAGAGCGCCCCATGATGCTTGCGGCAATCAAGGCAGTGACATAGGCCAACCCGATATGGGCGCCCCGATGCCACGAGCCGGACATCGCCGCATAGGCAGCCGCCAGTGAATCGGTCCATGCCGCGCCTCCTCTGCATTCGAGCGATCAGATGGTTAAACGAACCGGCCCCTCATTGCCACGGCCTTCGGGAGCGGGTCCGCAGCCGAATCACGCCTTTGCCGAGCTTCCTGCCATGATGCGTTCTGCCCGGCCGAAAAAGGCGACCGGCTTTTCCGGCGGATGCGTCGGGCCGGTCGAATTCCGACTGCCTAAAATGCAATCGCGCCGCCGCCGCACTCGCCGATATTCGGCTCGGCGGAGATCGTTCGGCGGTATTCCAATGCTACTTTCCTTCGGCAATACCGAGCTCTGGCGGCATGGCGAGAGGGCGGGAACGCCCCATCGCAGCCTCTGCAGCACTGCGCATGCGTCGCACGAGGACAGGAAAAACTTTCCACTTCAGCGTCGTTACAAAGTTGTCATGTAGCATTGTGCTGATCAAGCAGACTGTAGAAAACTACCACCCTGCAATCTGGACAAAAAAAGACGGCCGGGACGAACCCGGCCGTAGCTTGGACAAAGTCCAAAAGTCACCATCCAGAGGGGAACGTCAGATGCTCCAGGTCGCCACCGGGAGGATGATGGCCCGAACGTCTGACAAGGCTGAGAGTATATTTGCCAGCCCCCTGCTGCAATGCATTCTTTCACATGCCGGCCCTGCGTGCTGCGCATAGATGCAATTGCTGTCGAAACGCGCAGCTCGTCGCCCAATCCTTGATCAGGCCGGTGCACAACGCGTCCTTGCTGCAAAAACAGGCAAACATGTGCTCGACCTAGCCTGGAAGCAACGCCACTGAGGAAAACGCACCGGTTCTGATCCGGTTCCGGAAGCCGCGGGGTAATCGGCAAGGGGCTTGATCCCGGGTCATGCCCGGCAATGACAAAGGCAGCCAAGCGCCCGGGGCTCAGTGAACCGCATGCGACCTGCAGCGTCAGACCCGTTGTCGGAGTCGGATCTGATCCAGGCATTGTGGCCGCGTTGTTTTCCCGAAAACCGACGGCCACTTTTCAACGCGCCCTATAGCGTTTTGCGATTAGACGGAGTCACCAAGAATCGCAAAGACGCGTCGGAACAATGAGCTGGAGCAAATAAGCGTTCACGCTTGAACGCGCTTTGCTCTAGAAGGCCCAGCGCTGGGCCTTGCTGACCAGGAAGTCCCTGAGAACCTGGATGCGGGCCAGGTTCTTCATCTCCTCGGGGTAAACGAAATAGGTCTCGAGCTGCGGCATTTCCGCGTCAGGCAGCACCTGGACCAGGGTCGACTCACGCCCGACGAGATAATCGGGCAGCACGGCGAGGCCGACGCCCCTCTCCACTGCCGTCTTGACGCCGCCGAGATTGTTGACTTCGAACACAGGCTCGCGAGGATCCTTGGGATCGCGCCCGACGGTGTTCAGCCAATTGATCGCCTGCAGGAAGCTGCCGGCCGTACCGCCGAAGCTGATGATGCGATGGCGGTCGATCTCCTCGATGCTGCGCGGCTGTCCGAAACGCTTGATATATTCGGGCGCGGCATAGGCGTGGAAATGCACGGTGAACAACCGGCGCTGAATGAGGTCCCCCTGCTCGGGCTGGCGCATGCGCAACGCGACATCGGCTTCGCGCATGCCCAGATCGAGCTCCTGCTCGGTCAGCAGGAGTTTGAGTCGCATATCGGGATAAAGATCGAGAAACTCGCCGATGCGCGGCGTCAGCCAATAGGTGCCGAGACCCACCGTCGTGGTCAGGCGCAATTCCCCATTCGGCTTTTCCCGGCTGTCGCTGAGGGCGCCCATCGCCGCTTCCAGCTTGAGCATGACATCCTGGGTGGTGCGGAACAGCATCTCACCCTGTTCGGTCAGGATCAGCCCGCGTGCATGACGATGGAACAGCGGCGTGCGCAGGTCCCCCTCGAGGGCGGAGACCTGCCGGCTGACCGCCGACTGCGACAATCCGAGCACGTCGCCCGCATGCGTGAAGCTACCGGCCTCCGCAGCCGCGTGAAAGACCTTGAGCTTATCCCAATCCATGAAGCACCCAGTTCAGCCCCGCTCCAGATTCTGCGCTCCGACCCTTGCTTTGCTTCGGTTCAACGTCGGCCAAGTTCAACGTCGTATTGGCGACGCGCGAAGATCTGATTTGCGCAGAGTATATGATGATTGCCTAGAAGTTTGAAACGGGTGGCAAATTTAGGGCGGAAATCGATTTATTCCGCAGCTTCCCTGTGGACTTCCTCAGCTGCCAGCCATTTCTCCGCCTCGAGCGCCGCCATGCAGCCCATGCCGGCGGCAGTGACGGCCTGGCGATAGACGTCGTCGGCGACGTCGCCGGCGGCATAGACGCCCGGTACGCTGGTCGCCGTCGTGCCCGCGACGGTCTGAATATAGCCGCCATTCTTGAAGGTAAGCTGACCAGCGAAGAGTTCGGAGGCGGGCTTGTGGCCGATGGCGATGAAGACGCCGTCCGTGTCATGCTTGGTCACGACGCCGGTTTCGACATTGCGCAGATTGACATGGGTGACACCCAGCGGGATCTCGTTGCCGCCAATCTCGTCGAGCACGCTGTTCCAGACCACCTCGATATTGGGATGCTTGAACAGGCGGTCCTGCAGGATCTTTTCCGCCCGGAAATGATCGCGCCGATGCACGACCGTCACCTTGGCCGCAATATTGGCGAGGTAAAGCGCCTCTTCCACGGCCGTATTGCCGCCACCGACCACGGTGACGTTGCGGTTGCGGAAAAAGAAGCCGTCGCAGGTCGCGCAAGCCGAGACGCCGAAACCCCGGAATTTCTCTTCCGACGGCATCTCCAACCATTTGGCCTGGGCACCGGTGGCGATGATCAGGGCATCCGCGAGGTAGATGTCGCCCGTATCCCCTTCCAGGCGGAAGGGGCGCTGCGACAGATCGACCTTGGCGATATGATCGGACACCAGGCCCGTGCCCATATGCTCGGCCTGCTTGCGCATCTCCTCCATCAGCCAGGGGCCCTGGATCACCGAGGAGAAGCCGGGATAATTCTCGACATCGGTGGTGATGGTGAGCTGCCCACCGGGCTGGATGCCGGAGATCAGCAGGGGCGACAAATTGGCGCGCGCTGCATAGATTGCCGCGGTATAGCCCGCCGGGCCCGAGCCGAGGATGATGAGCTTGGAGTGACGGGTAGCCATGCCGAGGTTCCAATCAGGATGCCGCCCGAAGGCGTGCGAGGATTTCTTGAGCAATCAAAGGGGTTGAATCTAGGGGTTCATAGGGGTGGTTTTCAAGATGCCCGTCGAACTTCACCACAGCCCCGTGCGCGATCAGGCCGTCGATGAGGCGCATGATCTTGGCCGGTACGCCCTTGGGCAGGTAGACATGGATGGTCTTGCCCGTCGCCGCCGCCTCGCTGAGCATATTGGCTGAATCGGCGGTCACCACGAAAGCATCCGCCAGCGCCAGCATCTGCGCATAGGGATTGGCGCCCTCACCGTTCCAGATCCAGGCCGGCTTGCCCTCCAGTGCCCGCGTGATGGCCTGAGCCATTGCGGGCGGCGTCCGGCGCGACGGGGTGACCATCAGCCCCGCGCCGCTATCGGCCAGCCGCGACAGCGCCGAGACGAAGCCGTCGACGTCATCGGCGGCGAAGGCGACATCCTTGGAGGGGCCGCCCGCCAGCACGGCGACACGCGGCTGCGGCAGGGCGATGAGTTCGGCACGGGCATCCGCGCGCGCCGCCGCCAGCACGGCCGGCGTCTGCCGGTGCGGCGAGGTCAGCGTCGCCAGCACGTTGGCGCCGCGCAGGCGGTCATGCGCCGGCACCCAGATGAAATCCGCCGCCTTGGGTCCGGTGCGAGGATCCTTGAGAAACACGGTAAGCGTGGCAGGCGAGCGTCGTTTCAACCAGGACAGATAGCTCACGGCGCGGCGGCCCGAGGCGATCGCGAGGTCGGGCCAGGGCGGGAGCAGGTTGCGCAGGTCGGCCGGATCGGGCGGGCCCCACGGCATGGCGAGGGCATAGAGGCGCCGCGGCGACACCTTGTGTTCCACGATGCTGCCGCCGGTCTGCGCCCGCACCGCCTCGGCGACGCCGAGGCACTGCAGGGCATCGCCCGCCTTGCCGTCCGTGAGGGTCCAAATCAGAGCCATGAGGGCGCTCTTAACATGTCCTTCCCGAGGCGCGCCATCGCGGTTCAAATCAAGGGTGAATTTTTGCCCGGAAACCCTGTTGAGACTAGCCCCGCAGAGCGCTGGCAACAAGGCTAAGTACCTGAGTTTATCGGGGCTTTTCCACCAATCATATTGAGAACACAATTGACCTTATAACCCGGCGCATCCCCAACTATTGAGAGCTTGACTGAATGACGTCTAAAACGACGAACGCTACATTTTTTGCCGCAGCAATTACTCTACTAACGATGACGGGAACTAGCTATGCTGACTCCGTCGGTGTGGCCTCCTACTACGGCAAGGAATTTAGCGGTCGCCGCACTGCCAATGGCGAACGTTTCAACCCGGGCGGCCTGACTGCCGCGCATCGCTCCCTGCCCTTCGGAACCAAGCTGCAGGTGACGAACCTGCGCAATGGCAAGAAGGTGGTGGTGCGCATCACCGATCGGGGGCCTTTCGCCAAGGGCCGTGTCCTCGATCTCTCCTATGGCGCCGCCCGCGCCGTCGGCATGGTGTCTTCGGGCACCGCCAAGGTGAAGATGGAGCGCCTCGCCGCCCGTTGAGCGAGGCAATGAAGAGAAGACGAGCGAATTGGGGCGGCCTCCGGGCTGCCCTTTTTCTTTGCACCTACCGGCCGTCGGAGCCCGCCGTGGCGCCTTCTCATTCCACGCTTTGGTTCAATTTGGTGAAGATGCGGGTCAGTTCCTCGATATCGCCGGAGGAAAGGGCGGCGACTTCGCGCGGCGTGCGGTAATGCTCTTCCATCAACTCCTTGCGGGTCACCTCGCCCTTTCCGGTGAGCCGTACCAGCTTCACCCGGCGGTCATCCGGCGCAGCGGAACGCTCGGCAAGGCCCGCCCGCTCCAGCCGATCGACCAGCCACGTCGCCGTCGAGGGATCGGCCCCCCATTGTCGCGCAAGCGCGCCGATCGGACGCGCCTCTTCCCGATCCAGCGTGAACAGAACCCGTGAATCGTTAGGGGTCAGGCCGCGACTCCGCAGGCTCTCCAGGCGTTGTGGCGAAGATCGCATCAGGAAATCGAATATCAGCCGCCAGGCAGCGGAAGCAGAGTCAGGGCTGCGATCCGGCGGCATCATGCGGGCATCCTTGGGAGGCAGGGAAGTTCGCCCCATAAAAATATTTGACTAATAAAATATTTTAGTCAATCAAAATAATAGCGAAGGGAGACGACAGCCATGGGAACGCCGCTGCAAACCAGACCTTCCGTGCTCATCGTCGGTGGCGGCCTCCCCGGCCCGACGGCGGCCGCACTGCTGGCCGAAGCCCGGCCTGACGCCCTGCATCGTCCTGGCCCAGGCACGACCGGAAATGCGGAGCGGGTATCATGACCGCGCGGATCGCACGCTTGCTCGCACCTGAGACCGCGCTCTTTGCCTGTGCTTCCATGGCGCATGCCGGCCTCTTGCCGTTTGGAGAGCCTCATTCGAGAGCCGCGACTGCGGAGGCGATCATTGCCGTCATCTTGGCGCTGGGTCTCGCCACCAGCCTTGTCCGGCCACCCCTGGCGCGGTTCGCGGCTCTCGCTGCGCAGGGTCTTGCTCTTCTGGGGACGCTGGTCGGCGCCGTCACGATCGCCATCGGCATCGGACCGCAGACGGTTGGCGACAAGATATTCCATATCGTGCTGGTGGCCGTTCTGGTGTTCGGCCTGTGGCGCGCCGCCGGAATCCGGCAACGCTGAAGGGACTTTGCCATCGGCAGGATGTTCGGCTGCAGCCTGGCGCCTGCCCCTAATGGCGGGCGCTCGCACGCAGGCCGCCACAAGCGCGCTTTGCGTCGCTTCTCGCCTCTTGCGCAAAAGCATGGCATCGGCCGCGCCCATCGCCTTAAGGTCGGCAAAGCGCTCGGGAGGGCCCACGCCTAGCGTCGGGGTGGGGTGAAATCCTCGGGTGGCGACGAAGAAAACGGGGGATTTTTGCCAAGAAGTCACCCCACCCCGGCCTTTCAGGCCGACCTTCCCCATCAAGGGGAGGGTAGTCGCGCTTGGCGTTAACCGGAAACGATCGCCCTGTTTGAGTACTCAGCATCTTCGAAACTTGGGATCACTCATGCATCTTATTTGCAGCTTTGCCCAATATGGCAGATCTATCGGTTAAGACTGCTTGCAATTGCTGGCCCTACCGGTATTGGTAAACACTAACGGAAGCCTTTGGAAGATATAAGCATAACCAACCCGACGCACCTTTATTGCGGCGTCAAGACGGCATCTCTTCATCAAACTATCTCATGGAACAAATATGTGGCCGTTCCGTCGTAAGACTATGCTCGATCCGGAGATGATGGGCTGGATGTTCGGTCAGGCGGAATGGCTGCTTACCGCTCATGCCCATCGCAGAGCTTTCGCCACGGCGCAGCTCCTGCCGCTGTCGGAACGGCTCTTTCCGGCCGCCGGCCAAGCGGGACACGCGCTTGCTCAGGACACATTCGCCAGGATTCGCAGATTCGCCGGTGTCGCCGACCACCCCATGACTTTGGCGCCGCTCGGATCGAGCGGACGCTACAGCGATAGCCGGGTTCAGCAGCAGATGACGGCGGCGGGCCTCTATCAGGCAGGCGAGCATGGCGTTACCATCCATTACGATACGGCCCTACTAAGCAACCGGGCCGATCTCGTGGCGGTGCTGGCGCATGAGGTCGCCCACGCTGTCCTCGATCTCGGGGCGCGGCGCCCCGCTCCGGGGGATGAAGCCTTCGAGGAAATGCGCACCGATTTCACCGCCGTTTTTCTCGGCTTCGGTTTCTATCTTATGCAGTTTCGCGCGGACACACGCGTGCCTACCCCTGAAATCGCCCATGCCTGGAAGGACTACTACGCTTATTACATGAACCTGCCGGAGCTTTGTTTTGCCACGGCCTTGTTCTGTGCCGTGCGAGGCATCGACAAACGCAAGATCTTGCCGGGAGCGCCCGGCGCAGGTGCCTCGATGCTTAAGCGTTGTTTCCAGGATCTCGAAAGGCAATCCGACTGGATCGAGGCCTTGCATGCCATGGCCGCCGAAGCGGGCGGTCGATCGGCACAAACGGCCTGACCCGGCAAGAACACCCGAGCCGATAGAAAAAGCCCGCCCCCTTTCAGGAGCGGGCCGCATAGTCTTGCCTGTTCCGAACGATCAGACCAGCGTGTTGCAGAAGCGCTGGATGCGGCGGCCGGCCTCCTCCAGCGCCTCGGTCGAGGTCGCGTAGGAGATGCGGAAATTCGGGCCGAGGCCGAAGGCCGAGCCATGCACCACCGCCACGCCTTCGGCCTGCAGCAGTTCGGAGACGAAATCCTCGTCCGTCTCGATCACCTTGCCGCTCGGCGCCTTCTTGCCGATCGTGCCCGCGCAGGAGGGATAGACGTAGAAGGCGCCTTCCGGCGTCGGGCACTGGATGCCCTTGGCCTGGTTGAGCATGCCCACGATCAGGTCGCGGCGGCCCTCGAAGATCTTTCGGCGCTCGGGGATGAAGTCCTGTGTGCCGTTGAGCGCTTCCACCGCCGCCCACTGGGCAATGGTGCAGGCGCCTGAGGTCTGCTGGCCCTGGATCATGTCCATCGCCTTGATCAGCTTCTCCGGGCCGGCGGCATAGCCGATGCGCCAGCCCGTCATCGAATAGGCCTTGGAGACACCGTTGATGGTGAGCGTGCGGTCATAAAGCCTGGGCTCGACCTGGGCCGGCGAGTAATAGACGAAATCGCCATAGACGAGATGTTCGTACATGTCGTCGGTCATCACCCAGACATGGGGATGACGCAGCAGCACGTCGGTGAGTGCCTTCAGTTCGTCGTGGCTATAGGCGGCCCCGGACGGATTGGAGGGCGAGTTGAAGATGAACCACTTGGTCTTCGGCGTGATCGCCTTCTCCAAGGCCTCGGGCGACAGTTTGAAATTGGTGGCCAGCGTCGTCTCGGCGAAGACCGGCGTGCCGCCGCACAGCGCCACCATCTCCGGATAGGACACCCAATAGGGCGTGGGGATGACGACCTCGTCGCCGGCATTGAGCGTCGCCATCAGGCCATTGAACAGGATCTGCTTGCCGCCGGTGCCGACAATGGTCTGCGAAGGCTTGTAGTCGAGCCCGTTCTCGCGCTTGAACTTGGCGGCGATGGCTTCGCGCAGCTGCGGGATGCCGGAGACCGGCGGATACTTCGTCTCGCCGCGCATGATGGCGTCGACCGCGGCCTTCTTGATGTTGTCAGGCGTATCCATGTCGGGCTCGCCCGCGCCAAGGCCGATGATGTCGCGTCCCGCCGCTTTGAGTTCGCGCGCTTTCTGGCTCACCGCGATGGTCGCGGAAGGCTTGATGCGCGAGAGGGCGTCGGCGAGAAAAGCCATGGCTGGAAACTCCTGTAAGCCGTGGGAAATGCGGTTGAAGCGGAACATGGCGGCGGCCCGGATGGGGGGCCCCTGCCCGCCCCGGAGGGCGCGCCTCTGCTTAGGCGCCGCCCGGTCTGCATTCAAGCGCAAAGATTACGCCCAATGCACAACTTGCCGGAGAGGTCGCGTGAGCTCATTGCTTGACGATATCGACACAACAATGCCGCGAAACTTCCTCACCGCCGCCTGAGAACGTGCAAAAGCCCGCCGTGATCGGCGGCGATGCTTTGATCGTAGCCGATGCGCTTCACGGCCACGCGAGTTTGCGGTGATGTGATGCGCAGCCCGAAGTATCTGAGTTGAGTGCCGCGTGCGTTTTTGCACTTCGTCCCGCCGGGCGAAGTTCTAGACGGAAGGACGTTAGAGGTTTTCGAGCGTTTCGAGGAGATCACGATGGCCGTCAATCAGGCAACCGCACGCATGTTCAAGGCCGATACCCGCGCCATGCGCGTTTCGGCGGCTGAAGCGGAACGTCAACTCACCTTGGCGCTCTGGCTCGTCGGACTTCTCGCGACTGCAACAGTAGTAACAGCGACCATTGGGTTCTTCGCCTAGTCCCCCCGCAAGCGAATTGAACGGGTCGCTCAACGCGCCGGATGGTCCCCCCGCCATCCGGCGCATTTTTTTGGTACAGTCCTTCACGCCATTCTTGGCACTTTCCGCCGACCCCGTGGCGAGGCTATCTCAGGGCCGATCATTCTGAGACGAAGTCAGCCATGTCCCGAACCATTTTGCCCCGAACCATTTTCCTGGCCGGCGCAGCCGGTGCCATTGGAGCCCCCCTCACCTGCCTCCTCCTTCGCGCCGGCCACCGTGTCGTCGGCACCACGCGCACGCCTGCCAGGGCCGAAGCCCTGCGCAAGCTGGGCGTCGAGCCGGTGGTGGTCGATGTCTTCGAGCGCGACGCGCTGATCGCTGCGGTAACGGCCGCCAGACCTGAAATCGTCATCCACCAGCTCACCGATCTGCCCCCTGCCCTCGATCCGGCCCGCATGCCCGACTTCGTGCCGCGCAATGCTCGTATCCGGCGGGAAGGAACCGCCAACCTGGTCGCGGCCGCTCTCGCCGCCGGAGCCCGCCGGATCATTGCCCAGAGCATTGCCTGGGTCTACGCGCCGGGGCCGCTGCCGCACGCCGAAACCGATCCCCTCGACCACGGCGCCGAGGGCCCCGGTGCCGTCAGCGTGCAGGGGGTGATCGCACTGGAAGACGCCGTGCTCCAGGCTCCCATCGAAGGCGTGATCCTGCGTTACGGCTATCTCTATGGTCCCGGCACCGGCAGCGACGCTCCCCGTCGGCCGATGTCCGTGCATGTCGATGCCGCGGCACAGGCAGCGCTGCTCGCGATCGATCACGGCCGGCCAGGCGCCTACAATGTCGCGGAGGCAAGCGCCGAGCTCTCCACCACCAGAGCTTTGGACGAGCTCGGCTGGCGGGCCGATTTCCGTCTCGTGGCCTGAGCAGAGCGTGGTTTGCCGGGTGGCACAGGCTTTGGCGACCGTGGCAGCGCATGTCACTTTTCCCTTGCCACGGCCTGCAATCGGCGCGACGGTTCCTGTCAGCCGCCCAAAAGAGCGGCGGCCAGAACAGGAGGGACGCGACAATGACGCAGAACACTCCAAACGGCAGACGATCCAGCGGGCCGCGCTGCATCGCCCTGGTCGGCCCGTTCCAAAGCGGCAAGACGACCCTTCTGGAAGCCATCCTCGCACGCATGGGCGCCCTGCAGCGCCAGGGCACCGTGGCGGCCGGCTCCACCATCGGTGACGCCAGTGCCGAGGCGCGTGCCCACGCCATGAGCGTGGAGGCCAATATCGCCTCCGTGGATTTCATGGGCGAGACCTATACTTTCATCGATTGCCCCGGCTCGATCGAATTCCTGGCCGAGATGCGCCCCGTGCTGCCGGCGGTCGACGCCGCCGTGGTGGTTTGCGAGGCCGACGAGAAGAAGGTGCCGGCCCTCCAGCTGATCCTGCGTGAACTCGAAGACCAGAAGATTCCGCGCTTTCTCTTCCTCAACAAGATCGACAATGCGCACCAGAGCGTGCGCGAAGCCCTGCCGCTGCTGCAGCCGGCCTCCCGGCTGCCGCTGCTGCTGCGCCAGATCCCGATCTGGAAGAACGGCGTTGCCGTCGGCTATGTCGACCTGGCGCTCGAGCGCGCCTTCATCTACCAGGAGCATGCCGCCTCGCAGGTGGTCGAGATTCCGCCCGACGAGCGCGACGAAAGCAAGGATGCGCGCTATTCGATGCTGGAACGCCTGTCGGATCACGACGACGCGCTGATGGAACAGCTCCTCGAGGAGGTCGAGCCGCCCCGCGACCGGGTGTTCGACGACCTCGCCCATGAGCTGCGCGACGGCCTGGCCGTGCCGGTGCTGATGGGCTCGGCGGCCAACGGCAACGGCATGCTGCGCCTGATGAAGGCTTTGCGCCACGAGGCGCCCTGCATCAAGGAAACCGCCAGCCGCCTGGGCGTGACGCCCGGCTCGGAGCCTGTCGGTTATGTGATGAAGACCTTCCATACCGCCCATGCCGGCAAGCTTTCGCTCACCCGCGTGCTGAGCGGCGCCTTCCAGGAAGGCATGACGGTGACGACGTCCTCCGGCGAGACCGGCCGCATCGCCGGCTGTGCCCGCCTGCTGGGCCAGACCACCCAGAAGACGACGCAGGCCCAGGCCGGCGATACCGTCGCGTTCGGCAAGGTCGATGCCGCCCACACCGGCGACATGCTCGCCGTCGGCAAGGCCGTGCCCCGGCCGGCCGAGATCGAGGCACCCCAGCCGGTGATGTCGCTGGCCGTCCGGGCCCGCGACCGCAAGGACGACGTCAAGCTCTCGGCCGCCCTGCAGCGCCTGACCGATGAGGATCGGGCGCTCGCCATGGAACAGAATGCCGAACTCGGCGATACCATCCTGCGGGGCCAGGGGGAGATGCATCTGCGCGTGGCGGTGGAGAAGCTCGCCTCGAAATTCGGCGTCGCCGTCGATTCCAGCCAGCCGCAGATCGGCTATCGCGAGACCATCCGCAAGCCGGTGACGGGCGTGCGCGGGCGCCACAAGAAGCAGTCCGGCGGGCATGGCCAGTTCGGCGACGTGGTGATCGACGTCGCCCCCCTGCCGCGCGGCGAGGGCTTCGCCTTCATCGACAAGATCACCGGCGGCGTGGTGCCGCGCAACTACATTCCCTCCGTCGAGGAGGGCGTGAAGCAATATCTCAAGCGGGGCCCACTCGGCTTCCCGGTGGTGGATGTCGGCGTGTCGCTGACGGACGGCTCCTACCACACGGTGGATTCCTCCGACATGGCCTTCCAGACCGCGGCGCGCATCGGCATGAGCGAGGCCATGCCGCAATGCAGTCCCGTGCTGCTGGAGCCGGTGCTGGCGGTCGAGATCTCGGTGCCCTCGGATGCCACGGCCAAGGCCAACGCCATCGTCTCCTCCCGGCGTGGCCAGATCCTCGGCTTCGACGCCCGCGAGGGCTGGGAAGGCTGGGATGTGGTGCAGGCCCTGATCCCGGAGGCGGAGATCACCGATTTGATCATCGAGCTGCGCTCGGCAACGGCGGGCGTCGGCACCTTCCGGTCTCGGTTCGACCATCTGGCCGAACTGTCCGGGCGGCAGGCCGACACCATCGTGGCGTCGAGGCAGGCGGCACAGTAGGGTCCCGGGACCGCCGGCTGACAGCCGGCGGTCCCGGGGGAAATTTGCCCACCGCCTCCAATGGCGCTAAAGAGCGGCGATGCCGACCATCGAAATTGCCGCCTTCTATCATTTTGCCCGGCTGCCCGGCTTCGCGGAGCTGCGCGAGCCGCTGGCCAAGCTCGCCTGTTCGCTCGGCATCAAGGGCATCATCCTGCTGGCGCATGAGGGCATCAACGGCACGGTGGCCGGCACGCCAGAGGCGATGGCGGTCTTCCATCCGCGCCTGCGCGCGATCACCGGCCTCGATGCCATCGAGCACAAGACCTCCTTTGCCGAGGAGATGCCCTTCCTGCGCATGAAGGTCCGGCTGAAGGAAGAGATCGTCACCATCGGCGACAAGAGCGTCGACCCGCTGGAACGGGTCGGCACCTATGTCGAGCCCAGGGACTGGAACGCCCTGATTTCCGATCCGGACGTGCTGGTCATCGACACGCGCAACGATTTCGAGGTGCGCATCGGCAGCTTCAAGGGCGCGCTCGATCCGAAGACCGAGAGCTTCGGCGACTTCCCCGCTTATGTCAGGGACAATCTCGATCCCGCCAGGCACAAAAAGGTGGCGATGTTCTGCACCGGGGGCATACGCTGCGAGAAGGCGACCAGCCTGATGCTGCGCGAGGGCTTCGAGGAGGTCTATCACCTCAAGGGCGGGGTGCTGCGCTATCTGGAGGAGATCCCGCCGGCCGAGAGCCTGTGGGAGGGCGCCTGCTTCGTCTTCGACAAGCGCGTCGCCGTCGGCCATGGCCTGAAAGTCGAGGATTTCACGCTCTGCCATGGCTGCCTGTCGCCCCTTTCGGCAACGGACCGGCAATCGCCGGACTATGAGGAGGGCGTGAGCTGCCCCTATTGCGCCGCCACCCTCACCGAGACGCAGAAAGCCTCCTCGCGCGAGCGCCATCGCCAGGAGACGCTCGCCCGCCGGCGCGGCCATGCCCATCTCGGCCCGCGCCTTGCCACGGCGGTCGAAGAAAGCTGAAAAGCACCGTCGTGCCAATGAGATGACGTTGCCTCATGCGCCGGTTCGGGATGGCAGTCACCCCACCCCGATGCTTCGCATCGCCCCTCTCCCTCCAGGGGAGGGTAAAGAGAAAACTCTGTGTGCAATTGCGAGAAGACCATGTCTGACAAAGCCCTCGTCCTGTTCTCGGCCGGTCAGGATTCCACCACCTGCCTCGCCTGGGCGCTCGAGCGTTTCGACAGCGTGGAGACGGTGGGCTTCGACTATGGCCAGCGCCATGGCGTGGAGCTGGCGATGCGTCCGGTGGTTCTAGCCGCCCTGCGCGAAGCCTTTCCGGCCTGGGCGGGGCGCCTGGGGGAGGACCATCTCGTCGACCTCGGCATACTTGGCCGCATCAGCGAAACCTCCCTGACCCGCGACGTCGAGATCACCATGCAGGAGAATGGCCTGCCCAACAGCTTCGTGCCCGGGCGCAACCTGCTCTTCCTGACCTTCGCCGCCACCCTCGCCTATCGGCGCGGCGCCCGCCATCTCGTCACCGGCGTGTGCGAGACCGATTTCTCCGGCTATCCCGATTGCCGCGACGACACCATGAAGGCCATGCAGCTGGCGCTCAATCTCGGCATGGAGAGCCGTTTCGTCATCCACACACCGCTGATGTGGATCGACAAGGCGCAGACCTGGGGGCTGGCACGGGAGCTCGGCGGCGAGCTTCTGGTGGATCTCGTCCGCGAACACACCCACACCTGCTACAATGGCGATCGCAGCCATCGGCACGACTGGGGCTATGGCTGCGGCACCTGCCCCGCCTGCGAGCTGAGGTCCAGCGGCTACCGGCGCTTCGTGGCCGAGAGCGCTTCTTGATGCGAGCACCCGGGCGGCCGCAGGCGCAAGGATAAGGGCTGGGCAAGATGATTGACCCGCGCGTCATTGCGAGCGCAGCGAAGCAATCCATGAGCCACGGACACCACGTTTTCCATCTCTGGATTGCTTCGCTGCGCTCGCAATGACGGTGCTTGATCGGTCAAGCATCAATATCGTTGGTATGACGCCGCGTTCTCGACCTCATCGTATCGCCTGCGGCCAGCCGCCCGCCCTCATTTGCTGCCGGGCGGGACCTGGAAATAGCTGCCGTCGGCGGAGCCGTTCATGCCGCAATAGCCCACCCTGCGCTCGGTCGCACCGGCCGGAAACACCGTCTCGGCCTTGAGGCTGGCGCCCTCGCGGGTCAGCTTGAGGGTCGACGTTTCGTCCTCCTGCCTGACCTCGAGCACGCCGCCGGCCTCCCGCCCGCTGCCGGAGACCTCGCAGACCCAGCGTCCCATCACCGGCTCGACGACAGTGCCCGAAACGCTCAGGCTGCCATCCGCCTTGGCCTCGATGTCGAGTCCGCCGGCGACGTTGCGCCAATTGCCGGCAAAGCCGTCCGCGGGCTTGACGCGGACGCCCTCGAGAAAGCCCGAGCGTTCCGCCAGGCGCTCCTTCAGTGTGCGAAAGGCGCCGTCCCCCTCCTTGCCGGCGCCCGCGTCGTCGCGGGCACCGACGAACCAGCGCTGGTCGGCGGCAAGCGCCGCAGCGGCCCGGGGGTCGAGGGCCTTGCGCAAGCGATCATAGGCCGCGGCGATCGCCGCGTCGGCCTTCGACAAAACGGGACTGGCGCAGATCGCCTTCTCCACCTCGCTCGCGGCTTTGCGGCAGTCGAAGGAGGGCTTGCCGGCCGCCAAAGCGATGGCGGGCAGGAGGCAGGCAATGGCAAGGCCGGCCGGGTTGCGTGCGATCATGGCTGCTTCCCGGTCTCGATGAGGGAGAACAGATCCTTCTCGATATCGCCGTCCTCGCTGCGCGGCTTGACGCCGCCGACCGGGCGGTAATGGCCATTGTCATAGACCAGCTTGAACCCTGCCGGCTTGCCGGGCCGCTTATCGGCGCGACACTCGCCGGCAACCGTCTTCCAGGTTTCGCGGGTGAGGCTCTGCTCCACCGCGAGGTCGCGATAGCCCGCCCCGGCCTTGGGACCGAGCTTGACGGTGCGCGTCAGCGTGGTGGATTCGCCCTCGCACTCGCCGTTGTTCTCGCCATTGCTCCGCTCGACGATCAGCCCGTCCAGCACGCGCTCGATGCGCCCCTTGTCGAAGATGTACATCCACAACGCCTGCTCGCCATAAGGATTGAGGCGCGAACTGCCGGATTGCGAGGTACGCAGGCCGAAGGCCCGCAGCCCGTCGCCGACGTCGTAGCGGGCGGTATCGAGGCTCATCGAGCCGAACCGGATGGCGTCCGAGAACGCCATGCCCTTCTCCAGCCGCCGCGCGACGGGCTTGCCGGTGGCGACATCGGCGATGATGATCTCGACATCGCCCTTGTTCTCGCCCTCGATCGGCGGCTCGGCCTCGATCAGCGGCACCGCCGCCAGCATCAGCTCGGGGCGGTAGGGCCAGGCCTTGCAGACCACATCGCCGGGATTGATCGCACGATCATAGGCACCGCCCTTGACCAGCAGGCCGTTGTCGCCCTGCTGCGCGTCGGGATAGGCCTGCTTCAGCAGGGCGTCGGTGATGTCGCAATCGGCCAGGGCCTGGCCCGGCAGCATCAGGGCCAGGGCTGCGGCACCGAGGGCAAGCTGAAGCTTCATGGCGGGGTGATTCCATTCCAGGGACGCTCCGATATCTAGCACGAGCCGGAGCCGGGACAATCTCCTGCACCGTTTGGTCCGCGGCCACAGTTTCGGCGGATACAGGGGACTCGCCGCCGGCGATTGTCTGGCCGTCGCGGCCCCGATAGGTTCGGCCCATGTCTCTCGATACCGATAGCCTGCAGGCCTTGCTGAGCCGCCGTTTCGACACCCTCTATGCCACCGACGACCGGGGACGCCTGCTGCATAGCAATGAGTGGGCTTCCCGTCCGGCGCCCCGCTTCCATCTCATGCGCACGCCGGCTGGGCCGCTGTTTCGCTGCCGCGCCGACATGCCGGATGCCCTGGTCGCCCGCCTCGGCGAGCTCTGCCGCGACGAGATGCTAGGCGAGGTGCCGCAGCAACCGCCGGCCCGGCAGCAGGCCTATCTCGACCTGCTCGGCCACCAGGCTCCGGTGACGCAGATCTGGTCCTGACCGGTTTACCGGGCAGATGCCGCCCTGCCGCCGCCGCGATCGCTCGTCGCCATCCATGAGGGCAATGCCGAATTGCTGCGGCCGCTCTTTCCCGACTGGCTGCCGGACGTGCCGCACCGGCGGCCCTTCCTGGCTGTCGTCGAGGGCGATCGCGCCGTGGCGCTCTGCGCCAGCGTGCGCATCTCCGACGCGGTGCATTGCGCCGGGGTCGAGACCCATGCCGACTACCGCCGCCTGGGCCATGCCGCCGCGGTCGTCGCCGGATGGGCACAGGCCGTGCGGGCGCTCGGGGCCGTGCCCTTCTACAGCACGTCCTGGGACAACCAGGCCTCGCGCGCCGTCGCCGCCCGCCTCGGCCTGCCCCTGGTCGCCACGGACTTCCATGTCAGCTGAGGTGGCGGGAAACCCGGCTATTGCCGGCGATGGCGGCAATTACACCAATGGCATAGATGCTTGCCCGGTTAAGCGCCGTCATTGCGAGCGTAGCGAAGCAATCCAGTGCCGGGAAACGTGGTGGCCATGGCTCCTGGATTGCTTCGCCATGCCAATCCTGTGGATTGGCAGAGCTCGCAATGACGTGCGGATCAAACATCGAGGCCGTTGGTCTTACTGCCCCTCGCCCAGGGCCGAAGCCCAGTCCTTTCTGACCTGGCCGATGCGCGCCGCATAGGCGCGCTCGATGCAGGCAGCGTCGATGCAGATGTCGCGCACCGTCTCGCGCCAGCGGGTCTGGTCCTTGCCGAAGGGGTCGCTGGCTGCGCCGGTCTCGCCGTCGACGCCGCGCGTCTCGCCCTCGATGGCCTGGTAGAGCCGGTTCATCTCGTCATCGAGGCGGGAGAGTTTCGGATGGGCGCAGATCAGCTTCTCGACGACCGTATGCGCCTTGCGGCAGTCGAAGCCGGCGGCCTGGGCCGGGCCTTCCCAGGCGAGGACAGCGAGGGCCGTGGCGATAATCATGACAAGACTTGCAGGACGGGTCATCCGGGACTCCCAAGGCGACGAACACCCGTCGCTAGCACAATGGCAGCCGCCTCGTCGTGCCGCGGGAAACTCAGCCACCCTGCTGACAGGACGTTGTCAGCAAGTTTCCGACGACAGCCCTTCCCCCGGCGCGTGACTCACCCCATTATCTCAGCATGTCCGATACGCCCAAATCCCCCTCCCCGAGCAAGACGCCTGCTCCGAAGAAACTCCGCACGCCCAAATCCAAGGCGGCGCGACCCGCCCTGCCCTCGCTCGACGAGCATTTGAAGGCGCTGCTCAATCCCGGCCTGCTCAAGGAGGCCAAAAGCAGCTTGCGCGACGACGAGAAGCCGGGCTTCGGCGAAGGCCCGCAGGCCGGCTTCGACACCGGTGCCGTCACGGGCCTCGACCCCGAGCTTGCCGCCAAATTGGGCGTGCCCTCCGCCGGTGGGGGCGCCGAGATGGAAGGCCGCGCGGTCAAGCGCAAGCCGGCCGACAAGAAGGCGCGCGCCAAGGAGGGCGGCGAGCTCGATCCGGACGGGCTCGACAGGCTCGGCGGTTCGGCCGGCACCATCAAGGCGCTCTCCGAACTGCTGGAGGGCGGCGACCCGCGCATGGTCGGCAAGCCGGTGTGGACGCCGCACCGCCCCTCGCGGCCCGACAAGAGCGAGGGCGGCATCCGCCTGGAACTCGTCTCGGAATACCAGCCGGCCGGCGACCAGCCCACCGCCATCGCCGAGCTGGTCGAGGGCCTGCAGAGCCATGAGCGCGACCAGGTGCTGCTCGGCGTCACAGGCTCGGGCAAGACCTTCACCATGGCGCAGGTGATCGCCCGCACCCAGCGCCCCGCCTTGATCCTGGCGCCGAACAAGACGCTGGCGGCCCAGCTCTATGGCGAGTTCAAGTCGTTCTTCCCCAACAACGCGGTGGAATACTTCGTCTCCTACTACGACTACTACCAGCCCGAGGCCTATGTGCCGCGCACGGACACCTATATCGAAAAGGAGTCCTCCATCAACGAGCAGATCGACCGCATGCGCCACTCGGCCACGCGCGCGCTGCTGGAGCGCGACGACGTCATCATCGTCGCCTCGGTCTCCTGCATCTACGGTATCGGCTCGGTGGAAACCTACACCGCCATGACATTCTCGATGAGCGTGGGCGAGCGCGTCGAGCAGAAGCAGCTGATCGCCGACCTCGTCGCCCTGCAATATAAGCGCATCAATGCCGATTTCGCCCGCGGCACCTTCCGGGTGCGCGGCGACACCATCGAGCTGTTCCCGGCCCACTATGAGGACCGCGCCTGGCGCATCAACCTGTTCGGCGACGAGATCGAGAGCATCGCCGAGTTCGATCCGCTCACCGGCCAGAAGATCCAGGACCTGCAATTCGTCAAGGTCTACGCCAATTCGCACTATGTCACGCCGCGCCCCACGCTGAACCAGGCGATCAAGGGCATCAAGGACGAGCTCAAGACCCGGCTGCAGCAGCTCTACACCGGCGGCCGCCTGCTGGAGGCCCAGCGCCTCGACCAGCGCACCACCTTCGACCTGGAGATGATGGAGGCCACCGGCTCCTGCGCCGGCATCGAGAACTATTCGCGCTGGCTGACGGGACGCCAGCCCGGCGAACCGCCGCCGACCCTGTTCGAATATCTGCCCGACAATGCCATCGTCTTCACCGACGAGAGCCATGTCACCGTGCCGCAGATCGGCGCCATGTATAAAGGCGACTTCCGGCGCAAGGCGACCCTGGCCGAATATGGCTTCCGCCTGCCCTCCTGCCTCGACAACCGCCCATTGCGCTTCGAGGAATGGGACGCCATGCGCCCACAGACCGTGCATGTCTCGGCCACCCCCGGCAAATGGGAGCTGGAGCATACCGGCGGCGTCTTCGCCGAGCAGGTCATCCGCCCAACTGGACTGATCGATCCAGTATGCGAGATCCGCCCAGCCCGCACCCAGGTCGACGACCTCCTCGGCGAGGTGCAGGAAGTCGCGCGCAAGGGCTATCGCAGCCTCGTCACCGTGCTGACCAAGCGCATGGCCGAGGACCTCACCGAATATATGCACGACCATGGCGTGCGCGTGCGCTACATGCATTCGGACATCGACACCATCGAGCGCATCGAGATCATCCGCGACCTGCGCCTCGGCGCCTTCGACGTGCTGGTCGGCATCAACCTCCTGCGCGAGGGCCTCGACATTCCCGAATGCGCCTTGGTCGCCATCCTCGATGCCGACAAGGAAGGCTTCCTGAGGTCGGAAACCTCGCTGGTGCAGACCATCGGCCGCGCCGCCCGCAACGTCGATGGCCGCGTGCTGCTCTATGCCGACAACATGACCGGTTCGCTGGAGCGCGCCATCGCCGAGACCAACCGCCGCCGCGAGAAGCAGATGGCCTGGAACCAGGCCAACGGCATCACGCCGGAGAGCGTCAAGCGCTCGATCGCCGACATCACCAATTCGGTCTATGAGCGCGACCGCGTCACCGTCGACAAGGGCCTGGCCGACAATGTCGCCACCGTCGGCCATAATTTCGAGGCCGTCACCGCCGACCTAGAAAAGCGCATGCGAGACGCCGCCGCCGACCTCCGCTTCGAGGAAGCCGCCCGCCTGCGCGACGAACTCAAGCGCCTGCGCGAGACCGAGATGGCCGTGGCCGACGACGGCTCGGCCCGCCAGGTCAGCGTGCGCGAAAAGGCCGGGGCGTATAAGGGCCCGAAGGCCTATGGCGACGCGGCGAACCTGCCGAAGACGCGGGCGGCCAAGCCGGGGCTGGACAGCATGGGCCCGGGCACGGATCGCGAGGTGCCGCTGGGGGCGGAGGCGCGGAAGAAGGGTGGTGGGAAGCCAGGGCCGCGGAGGTGGAAGCGGTGAAGAAGACCATCCTATATAAGGGAAGCTTGAAACAGAGCTGTGTAATATAATATCAAGAGTGCCGTCTAATAACAGCGCCGCAGGCTTTGCCGTATGGTTCACGGTGAGCCCTTTCAAATAGGTTCGGCATGGCTCTTTTTAATCGCAGTAGCGCAGAAAAAATTACCAACGTTTTTGTAACTACTGGCCAGCCGACGATAACGTACGTAAAAAGAGATAATGGCCTATATGAAAGGAATCTTAACAGAGCTTTGGATGAGAAAGGACAGCTTTGCCTTCTGACGGGTCCATCCAAAACGGGGAAAAGTACCTTATACAAGAATGTCCTCACAGAGAGAAAGCAACTTCCACTTGTCGTGGGTTGCTCCAAAGGAATGTCCACCAGAGATATTTGGACTAGAGCATTAGAAAAAATAGAATTTTCTAGGACAGAAACGACTACAAATAAAAATACGTCAACAGCTGGCGCTGAATCAGAGGTGTCCTTAACCGCCGGCTGGAAAGCTTTAGCCTCAGTAGTTGGCAAAGGAAGATTAGTTTCAAATCAATCTGATACGGAAGAAGATGTTCGGCGAAGAGTATTAGCCGATCCAAATCCAGAAACACTTATTGACGCACTCGTTCATCTTAATCATGTACTAGTTGTGGAGGATTTTCATTATCTCTCCGAAACAACAAAGATTGATTTATTTCAGCAATGGAAAAGGTTTGTTGATAGCCACTTAAGTGTGATCGTTGTTGAAACGAGCCACAGAGCCGTGGACATTGCGAACAGCAATAAAGATCTTATTGGCCGCATCACTCAAATTGATATCGGCGACTGGAGTGAGGATGACCTGGAGAAAATTTGTCTTCTCGGATTCAAGTATCTAAAAAAGGATTTTGATAAATCCGTAACCTTAAAGATAGCATCCGAATCCGTTGGCCTCCCAATTGTTTGTCAGCAGGTATGTCTTGAAATTTTTTCGTCACGAAATCTAATTTATGTCTCCGATATCCAAAGAACAAAAATTAAAATGGATTCGTACAATCTTAACGTAATATTTAACTCCGTAGCAAAAAATCGCTACACTACTCCATTTGAATCTTATTATCAAACTTTAACCAAAGGACCGCGAGAAAAATCAAGAAAATACAAAACATATGAACTTATAATTCTCTGTTTTGCTATCAATCCAGTACAATTTTCATTAAGGCGCGGCGATATTGATAGCAGACTCCAGAGTCTCGCCATATCACCCAGCGAGAAACCCCCATTCCCATCTGTCACATCAGCTCTCGGCGCTTTATCAAATTTTCAAGAAAGACGCGGCATTGAGCTTCTAGAGTGGAGATCGCAAGATAACTCGTTATATATACTTGAGCCATCATTTCTATTTTATATTAGGTGGCGCCGCCTTGATAATGAGAATCCCGTTCAGCTGGAATTCACATTTGAGAATATAACAGCTTTGTGAATCCCTTTTATTTTCTTAATTACGGCGACAATGCATTCTATTAACATCACGGACTCTAGCTCTTGTGGCCCATGAGCCAGCGATGGCCCTCCGGCTCCTTGGCCATGGCGCAGAAAACGGCTCTGTTACCGCCTGCAACGCCGCCGCATTGACGCCAGGCCTCGGTGTACTTGGCGATCTGAGTAGCGCATCTGTCCACTTGGTCGGGCGCAGCGTTCTTGAGGCAATCATCCCTGGAATCGATGGCATCCCGCTGCATGTTCATGCAGCGTCTCTGCGCCGGCGTGAACGGTACCCATGGCGTTGCGCCACACGCCTGAAAGGCATGTTTCGCTTGGGCCTCTGTCACCTGGTTCGGACCTTGCCCAGCGCAGCCCGCCAGTCCCAACACTCCGAAAATCACTGGAAGCATCAGACGCATTCTGTTCCCCTCTATCGCTCCCCATTCAGGAGCGCCGTCCGTACCATTACTCCACAGCACTCGTCATTCACCCGTCACGGCGTCTCCAGCGGATGCATGTGCTCAAGTCGCAGCCCGGCCAGATCCGAGGCCTGGGAAAACTCGTCGAGGTCGACGCTGAGCGTCCCCGGCTGCCTGAGGCGATAGAGACCGAGCTTGACATATTGCGTCCCGGGATCGTCCTTGGGATCGATGGGCGGCCGGATGCCGAAATCGCCGCTGACCCGTACGATCTTCCGGCCGTCGGCCCAGACTTCGAGCAGGGCGCCGACAGGCCTGCCGGACGGGTCGTAATGCGAACCCCTGATATGATAGACCATGTCGACCCAGGCATCCCTCGGCGTCGGCAGCGGCCGGTTCGACACCGGCTCGATGCGGACCAGGTGACAGCCGAGATAATTCTCCGGGGCCGACAGGAAGGCGAGCCCTTGCAGGTAATCGGCGGCACGGTTCTCCCCGCTGCGCCGGTCCTCCGCCTCCGTGCCCGGCAACGGCGCCGGCAGGGGTGCGTTGGCCGGCATCACGCCGGTCAGGACCTCCGCCTGCCGCTGCTGTCCGATTTTGCCCCGTATCAGCGCGACGGCCTGTTCGCGCACCCGATCGTCGGAGGCGTCGAGGGAGGCGAGAAATTCCTGGGCCTGGAGCACCTCGGCCACATTGTTGCGGTCCGTCGCGACGAGGCACCGCCCGTTGGCCGTTTCCACGGTGATATGGAAAATGCCGTCATCGTAGCGCTGCGCCACGAACGGGCTGTCATTGCCCTGCCCCTTCCATTGGCCGATGACCGTGCGGTGGCTGCCTGAGACAGCGACCTGCCCCCGAATACGGAGGCTGAAGGCATACCAGCTGTCGGAGCCGTAGGGGAGCGCCTGCTTCTTCGCGACCTGCAATTCGGCCCGCTGGCAGCCGCCCGCAGGCGCTTCCTCAAGCGGGCAATCATTGCCGCCGTCGGCGTCCGTCGTGACGAT
Organism: Labrys sp. LIt4; assembly: GCF_017813775.1. NCBI lineage: Bacteria > Pseudomonadati > Pseudomonadota > Alphaproteobacteria > Hyphomicrobiales > Xanthobacteraceae > Labrys > Labrys sp. LIt4. Next base: position 41,749 of record NZ_JAGIPY010000013.1, on the reverse strand, counting down.
CGAGACGGCGCCCGCGGTTCCGCCGCTGCCGGGGAAGAGAGGCTGCACCTGCTTGGACGGATAGCCGCCGACGAACTTGCTGAAGCTCCACGAGGCCGGATCGACGCTGCCGCTGTCGAAACCGTCATGGAGGTCGCCGGCCCGGCAGCCTCCGGCCAGACTCGACGAAATCAGCAAGCCGGCAATCAACCACCGCATGCGGTCCCTCCCAATTCCGCGAACATCAGGCAAAGCTGAGGCGGAGTCAAAACAAGGGACCGGAATTACAATGGCGGTTTACTGATTTTTCTGCCTCATACACTCTATCGTCCGTGCTGGTCATGTTGAAATTGGTCGTTACGACGACAGTACGCTCAATTCCGGTGCTGTCGGCGTGGACGGCCTCGCACGGCATATTGCCGGGCCCATGATACCCATGCCATGCTACCCGGGCCGCGACAGACACCAGCCCGGCATCGGGCCAGGAGATCGGAATGCCCACGCACAAAACCTACGCATTCGTCGCCGCGGCGATGGTGCTTGCCGGAGCAACGCAGGCTGCAAAAGCGGCGGAGGCCGTGCCGGCCGCGCTGCAGCCGCCGGCCGGCTACACGCTTGTTTTCACCGCCAAGGCCAGGGGCCTGCAGGTCTATACCAGCACGGCGGAAGCCGGCGCGGCGCCCAAATGGGTGCTCGAGGCCCCCGTGGCCGAGTTGGCGGCGAAACAAGGCGCCGTGCATCATTATGCCGGCCCCTCCTGGGAGGCCGCCGACGGCAGCAAGGTCGTCCGCGACAAGGATACGGCCGTGGTGACGGTGCCGGCCAGGAAGGCCGACGCCGATATTCCCTGGCTGCTCATCAAGGTCACGGCCGATCCGGCGGCCGGCGCGCTGAGCAAGGTCGGCTATGTGCAGCGCATCGCCACCCATGGCGGCGTCGCCCCCGCTGCACCGCCGGTGCGCACCGGGACGAAAGTCGGCGTGCCTTACACCGCGACCTATGCGTTCTTCGCCAAGGCCGACTGAGCCTGCGACAGCGCACTCTGACCGATACGGGCAACTGCGCCCGTCATCCCCTCCCCACGGCTTTCGGCCGTGCCGGGGATGACGGGTCAACTCGACGCGTCGATTTCAACCGGGCGTGACGAGGCGTCAGGAACGCCGCTTCAGCAGGTCGGCAAAGGTCGTCCGCTGCCGTGGCAGCACGAAGGGCACGGCACCGCGCTTGCCCAGGCCGAAGGGATCGCCCGCCACGCGCTCGACGACATGCCCCTCATACAGAGCGATCCCCTCGCATTCCCAGTTGCCGCCATAGTTGAGCGTGAGCGGATTGTAGGTATTGGCGCCGTATTGGAAGCAGATGTTGTCCTGGAAACCGGTGGTCGGATCAGCACCGACGAGACGCCAGCGGCCCTGCAGAACGACGGCGTTGCCGGGATACCATAAAGCAGTCCGGCCATCCTTGCCCAGGAACTCGACCTGCGTGCCATGGGCGCTGAACGTCATGTTGGTCGTGCCGCCCTGGAATTTCTTCTTGGTCTCCGCGCTTGGCGGCGTCGTGCTGTTGGCGTTGACGCCGACCAGGGGCGCGCAGCCGGCGATCAAAGCCGACAGCCCGAATACCAACATGAAGTTCCGCAACATCACCAGCCCCGCAGTAAGACGCCGGTGACTACATCATGTTTTACCTGGAATTGAAACTATAGATGCGTTTCGCTCTCTCCGAGGGGCGGGCCTGAAGAGCCTGGCTCAGAACGGGCAGCAGAACCGCGAAAGTGACAAAAGCGGAGGTTCCCGTGATTTTCGGTCAAGGTCTGAAGACTGCCCTCCACGCGCCTGCGGCCTAAAGGGCGACCAGCGGCCAGAAGCTGATTTTCCTCGACCTCAGAAAGGCCGATTCACCCTGCATCGGGTCCATGTCGGCATAGGTATTGCCCATCCTGTCCTTGTTCCATAGGTCGATATGGCCACCCCACATCGAGGTTTGTCCCTTGATGCTGAAATAATGGGTGAACAGGATGATGCCCTGGCGGCCTTCGACGAATTTGAAAGCGGCAAGGCCCGGCATCGGTTCGGGCGAGAACGGGGGCTTCGCCTCCCAGACATAGGCCTTTCCCTTGGCCCAGGACCAGGTCGGAAAATCATAGGGGTTCGAAAAATGATGCCGGTGATCGGCGCCGGGAAGCTGGCAGGACGAGCCCCAGCATCCCTTGAAGGACACCCCGCTCAGATGCAGCGCCTCGCAGAGCCGGACGAAACACTGCATGTTGCGCAGCGGGGCCCCGCCGTCGTTGCAGGGATAATGCACGGCCCCATTTGCCGGGTTCATCGGATGGTTGTTCCACATTTCCTGAAAGCTGCCGACGGACCGGCCTGCTGCAGCCGGCAAGACGAGCAGCTTCGGATTTGGCTTCACGCTGATGGGCAGGGACGGCGCGTAGGTGGCGCCCATCTTCCCTGCCCTGGAAACCCAGTAGAAAGCGTCCAGCTCGGTCTCGCCGGCGGACCTGCCGCAAATCTGGAAGAAGAAACGTCCCTGTGACTCGATCGGAACATTGTCCGCCGCGACCTTCGCCATGTCGTAGACGTCGATATATTTCTTCTTGGTCACATCGCCCAGATGAACGCATTGCTGGCTGAAGGCGATGTCCGCGTTTCTCGCAACCACGCCCACTTCGACCATGGGCTGCAGATCGAATTTTTTCAGGCCGACGATCCTTGTCTCACCGACAGCCAGATCGATCCGATGAACGGGCTTGCCGTGAATATCGACGAAATTGTCCATGGAAATTCTCCGCGAGCCCGATCCTCGAACAACCTGTGCGTTGAATTCACTTCGCCGATACCGTGAATTGCGGCGACCTATTGCGTATTACTGTGACGGAACCTTCCGTTTCCGGTGGCCGCTGGCCTGCTGGGCACGGAGCGCGGCCTGAAGCCGGCCCGCATTGCCGCCGTCCATCTCAGCTTTTGCATCGATTGTCCTGCGCCGCGATGGTCTGCCTGTACTGCGTGATCAAGCGATGGAAGATCTTCGGCGGATCCTCATCCATTGCCCACAAGGACGGATCGGGCTGCGCCAGCGCGATGGTGTGAAAGACGGCGTCCCGCTGGTAATCCAATAGATATTCCAACTTGTCGCTCACGCGCATCGCATTGGGCCCGAAGCCGCAACTTTCATACAGGCTATTGGCGGCGACGATCGCCGTGATGTCCCAAAGATCGTTTCGCTGCATCAGGGGGACCGCGTTGCCCCCCCGCGTGAATAGGTCGTCCAGATATTTGAAGGCTTCCGGAGACAGCAAAGGTTTGGATTTCAAAGCGTAGAGATACAAGGCCGTGAGATCGGTGCGCCGCAGTGGAAGGTCCCATTTGTCCCTCCCCTGCACCTCCTGGACGTCACAGAGGACGCCATCTCCCCATGTGCGGCAATCCGTCCCCGCACTGTAGCCCTTCGATTGCAGCCACCCGAGAATTTGGGGATGCACGACGTTCAGATCCGAAATACTCAGGGCAATGGTTCTTCTCTCGACTTCCGTATCGAAGAGCTGTTTTGCCTGCTTGTCCTGGTCGTCCTTCCAGATTTTGTATCCAGAGAAGCCCGATGACGCCAGAATAATGAAAATAATGCCGTATTTCACCCAGCGAGGCGGCTTGTCCCAGATCGCTCCAGCGAGACCGCCGAGGAGGGTGAAGAGCAATGAGACATATTCCATTCCCGCCTCCACATCTTCACCACCTGGAACGAGGCCCGGCCGAGGCATTCGGGATGACCACCACCACGGGCCGAATACCCCGTGCACAAGGCCTCGATATCCAAGTCACGGAACCTGTCATGGCGCCGGCATTGCGGATTGCGGATCCATAGTGAAGACGGATGCCGTGACAGCCCCGTGAAAAGCAGCGCGCATCCATCAAAACAGTCGTTGAAAACATCGTCCGGCGGTGCGTACCTTATCGGTGAACTATCCACGCCTGAAATACCCGATTTCGTAGCAGAAGACCTCGCCCTGCATCGCATCCGTGCGCGTCTATTGTGATGATCGATTCCGGAAAGCATCGCTTTTCCGGCCGTGAACTCCTGAATTCTTTTCGCGTCACGATGAGTGCGGGGCCAGGGAAGTAAAAACCGCACGACCACCGGGAGGGGCTGCCATGGCTGATTGCATCGTGATTTCGAAGGCGCCGCTTTTGCCGGATCCCGACGATTCCTCCGTGGCGCTCGTCAGCCTTTCGGCGGGGGATCGGGTTTCGCAGCTGCGGGAGCTATCGAGCTGGGCCAAGGTTTCGTTCACCGACAAGGCCGTCCAGACCTATCTCGGCTGGCTGCACGCCGACATGCTGAAGATCGCGCAGGCGACAGTGTTCAAGCTCTATGACGAGCCGCTGGGCACACCGAGGCCCGTGACGGGCAGCATCATCGAGGAACGCGCCCAGCTGCCGCCCTGGAAGAAGGTGCGGATCCGGCTGGAGGACGGCAGCGCCGCCGAAGGCTGGATCGACACCAGCGACCGGCCGGCCGGCGGCGGCGACACCGGCGGAGAGGATGTCGCAGGGCCGGGCTCCGATGCCGGCGACGAGCTCAGCCTGGGGCCGAACGAGATCTATCGCGCGTCCCTCCTGAAGGCCCACGGCATCACCGATATCGACGCCGCCGCGCTCGCCGCCCTCATCGATGCCGAGGCGGCGAAACTGCCGGGCGGCCAGTGGAACAGCAACTCCAAGGCCGGCACCAGCAGCGCGGCCGGGCTCACGCAATTCCTCGACAGCACCTGGATCTCGCATGCCATCAACCGGAAGACGCTGCTGAACCAGGTCTGCAAGGCCAGGGGCTTCATCAGCGCCGCCAACGACGTCGTGGCCGCGCGCAAGCAGGCCCTGCTCGACCTGCGCTTCGATCCGGAGCTCGCGATCGTCTCGGCGGCCGAATATGGGTCGTTCAACTTGAGCGCCCTGATCGCCGAAGGGCTGGTCGACGACCAGATCGGCGACGACGAGAAGGCCCGCTTCATCTATATCGCCCACCATGAAGGGCTCGGCGGGGCGCAGGCCTTCCTGAAGCAGACGGCATCCTACACCTTTAGCGACCTGGTCACCCAGATCGGGCGCAGCAAGGCGCAGACCTATGTCGACGCCGCCGGCGGCGACACCACCCGGGCCTACCGGGCCTGGCTGAACGACTATCTCGACAGCCATATCGTGCCCGCCAAGTTCCGCAAAAGCGGCACCGCAGCGGCGGGCGGCGGCACGACCTCGCTGTCGCAATTCGACGGCGCCGCCATCCCGGTGGCCGATCTGGGCGGCAAGACCAGCCTGGTCAAGGCGATCCAATGGCGGCTCTCGGAGTTGGGCTTTCTCGATCCGCCCGCCGACGGCAAATTCGGCCCGGTCTCGCTCTGGGCGCTGAGCGAATTCTGCGACCTGAACGGCATCTCGCTCGCCGGCGGCTTCAGCGGCGCCATCGCCCGCCGGCTGCTCGAGCCGACGGCGTTCCTGCCGGAGATCGCCGCGACCGGAACCTGGTTCGACAAGGTCATCGCCTATATGAAGGCGCAGAAATACTTCATCTGCCGCCATCCCGACTGCCGGAACATCGCCTATCTCGAAGGGGTGGACGCGAACGGCACGCTGAATGACGACCGGCACAACGTCTTCAACGACCTTCGGATCGTCTTCGCCATCGACAGGAACGGACGCCCGGATTTCAAGGACTCGCTCTGGGAGGGCACCACCGAGCCGGGCGATTTCTGGACCATCCATCCGATGAATCCCGGAGGCGCGGCCAGGATCGCCTTCAACCAGTACAAGGCCTGGGTGGTCGGCACCCACCATGCCGGCTCGCCGTCCGCCCATGAGGCCCTCGTCCAGGCCGAGCCTGTCGGCGTCTTCCGGGACCTCAACAAGGACTTCAAGCGCACTGGCGACCGCCTGGACACCGGCCTGTTCGCCATCAACCAGCATTGGGGCTACGACGCGCCGCAGGGCGACCTCGGACGCACCAGCGCCGGCTGCCTCGTCGGCCGCGCCAGGAACGGCCACCGCCAGTTCATGGCGCTGATCAAGGCCGATCCGCGCTACGGCGTGAACCGCGGCTACAAATTCATGTCCGCCATCATGCCGGGCGACAAGGTGCTGGCCTGAGGGGATGGGGAATTGGTGACCTTCGGCTCATGCGTTCTCGCCAGCGCCGCTCCTCACCATGGTTTCCACCAGGGCTTCTTCGCCGCGGGGGGCTTGATGATGCCCTCGACCTTGGCGATCCGCCGCTGTGCATCGAAGGCGAGTGTGACTTCCGCGCCATCGGCTTCCCGCGTGGCCGAGAGCTGTGCAGGCTCCGCCTTCAGCGCAAAGCCCTGCTGGCGCAGGAAGTTCTCGGCCATGATGCGGTGATCGAGTTCGAAATTGCTGACGACCTGCATCAGCACCGTGTTCACCCGCTCCGGCGCCACCGGCGCGCGGATCGAGGCGGGCAGGTTGTCGAGCAGGAGAAAGACGGCACCACCCTGATAAGACGCCCGGTAATAGCAGCTCCTGTCCAGGAGGGCGCCGCACAGCATGGCGAGCATGTGATCGGTGACGGTGCCGAGCATGAATTTCGGCTCGACGAATTCCCCGATGCCGCGCTGGCGGCCAATGTCCCTGATGCGCAGGCTGGCCGCGAGGACTGAGGCCGGCAGGTCGCTCTGCTGGTTGGCCCAGGCCCACAGCCAGCTGTTGTCCTGTTCCGAGCAGGTGCCGAGAACCTGGATCGGGAAGGAAAGATCGCTGCCGAAGGCAATCTCGCCGCGCCCGATGTCGACGCTCCAGGGGCGGTCGCCCACCAGATCGCCGAGCGCCAATTGCCGGGCGAAAGCCGAACCGGCTTCCGCGGAGAACAGGTCGTTCAGGCTGGTGGTCATTGCTGCTGTCCTGGATTGCCGCATGCGGGGGCCGATCGGGCTGACCGGGCCGCCGCATTTCTGCATCTGGGTCACGACGGCGCAATGTCGAAGGGAACACGGCGCCCTATCATCACGCCGCCGAGGGCCCGACCAGGCCGCAAGCGGCGTTGAACCGCGGTCGGCTTTTCAGCTACCCTCCCCTCGTGACCTGAGGAGACCACCATGCGTTCGCTGTTCCACCTTGCCTATCACGTCACCGATCTCGACGAGGCCCGCCGCTTCTATGGCGAGGTGCTCGGGTGCGAGGAAGGGCGCAGCACGCAGAGCTGGGTGGATTTCGACTTTTTCGGCCACCAGATTTCGCTGCATCTCGGCACGCCTTTCGCCACCAGCCGCACCGGCAAGGTCGGCGATCACCTGGTGCCGATGCCACATCTCGGCGTGATCCTGCCGCTCGACGACTGGCTGGCCCTGGCCGCCCGTCTGGAAAAAGCCGGCATCGCCTTCGAGATCCCGCCGGTGATCCGCTTCGAGGGCGAGCCCGGCGAGCAGCGCACCATGTTCTTCCGCGACCCGAGCGGCAATCCGATCGAGATCAAGGGCTTCAAGGATTTCGACGGCGTGTTCGCGCGATAGGCAGGCCACACGCATAGGACGGGCGCCCTCTCAGGCACCCGTCGTCACGCGGCCTGTGCCGAACGGTCCTACCAGACCGCCTGCACCTCCGGTGCCTTGCGCTTGAGATGCACCTGCGCATCGACATGGTCGACCCAGTCCAGCGGCACGAAATGATGCACGCCATCGGGCGAGGTATTCTTGGCGAGCCTGATCTGGTCGTCGCCAAGATCGTCGACCGTGCCGATATTTACGCCATCGGAGGTGATGACCTCCATGTTCTCGCGGATGTCGCCTCCGGCCGCCGCGGAGTGTTCGGAGGAAAGCGGCGCGCCGTCCGGGGCCGCAGCCGCATAGCCCGGCCAGCCGCTCTGGCGCCAGCTCTCGGCCCGCGCCGGCAGGTCGATCGAGCCATATTCCTGCATGATCATCCGGGCGGTTTCGATCTGGTGGTTTTCGGCCTCGACTGTGAGTAGCGTGCCGCCGCGACTCAGGCCCTCGCTATAGAGGTAGCGCCGCTCGTCGGGGAAGAAGAAATGCTTGAGCATCGCCCAGAAGCCGCCCTCGTCGCGCCGGTGATCGTAGGAGGTGGCGTCTTCGTCGCGCACATAGTCGGAACTCTCGTCTTTCGTATTGAGCGTGATCTGGTCGCGGGCAAACCCGGCCGACAGCAATTGCTCGAACGCGGCTTGGGCATCGGATCGATTGTCGTAGAAGCCGGTGATGATCTCGGTCATGGCAGTCTTCCTTTGCATCCGACCGTGGAGGCCACGGGTCTTGGGTGAGAGGACATTTCACCCAAGACAATCCCCGAACGGCGTCTGCGTTCCATCGAAAGTGCAAATCGCCGGCGGGAAAGGATCGAGCACGGAGCCGGAATCCCTGCTCTCCACGGCTCTTTTGAGCGGCAGGAACGCATCTGCAGCGTGCCGATCTCAAGATCGGCGCTCGGCGCTCCCGCCCGCCATCCGGCTTTCGGTCACCATGAAAGACCGCCTCCCAAAAGTCCGGGCCGCGCCTTTCCTATTCCCGCACCGCCTCCACCACGCCCACGGCGGACTCCGTCGGCACCACGCGAGTGAGGCGGAAACCGGCCTTGGCGAGAAGCTGGCGGTATTCCTCTTCCGTGCGCTCCTGGCCGCCGGGCAGCGCCAGCATCACCATGTCCAGCAGCTTGCCGGGATGGGGCGCGTCACCGGCGGGCAGCACCATCTCGACGAGCAGGAGCCGCCCATCGGGCTGCATCGCCTTGCGGACGTTGCCGAGGATGGCGAGGCACTGGGCCTCGCTCCAGTCATGAATGATATGGGAAAGCACATAGGCATCGCCGCCGGCGGGAACCGTCTCGAAGAAGTCGCCAGGCTTGATCGTGACGCGCTCCCTCACGCCGCGCGCCTCGAGCAGCGCCGGCGCCTCGGCCACCACATAGGGCCGGTCGAACAGGACGCCGCGCGGTCCCGGATGCCGGGCCAGGATCGTGCCGAGCAGATTGCCGGTGGCTCCGCCCACATCGACGATGGTGCCGAACGACGAGAAGTCGTAAGCCGCGGCGACGGCCTCCGGTTCCTGGCCATTCACGCCGACCATGGTCTCGCTGAACAGGGAGGCTTCCTCCGGATGCTGGCCGAGATAGTCGAACAGCGGCATGCCATGCACCTTCTCGAAGGCTGTCTTGCCGGTCTGCAGCGAATAGATGATCTCGTCGAGGGGGCCGACGAACCAGGGACTGCCGAAGGTCAGCACCGTGGACCGTGCGGCACCCGGCGCACCGGTCCTGAGCGCCTCGCCCAGCTCCGTCAGGGCGAAACGCTGGCCGGTGCGTTCGCCGAGGACGCCCAGGCTGGCCAGGCAGCGCATGAAGCGGTGCAGCGAGGGCGCGTGCAGGCCAAGGGGCCCGGCCAGCTCTTCGGCACTGCGCGGACCGGCGACGAGGTGATCGGCAAGCCCCAGTTTGGCCGCCGCCCAAACCATGCGCGAGACCCAGTTGCCCATCGCAATCTGGATCAGCTTGACAGGCGGGGGAGGCTCCTGGACCGGCGGGGAGATGGGCTGGGCTGAATCTGCGCGGGCCTTGTCGTCCATGGCGCCTCTCCGGGGTGGCTTGTAATGGACCAGATCTGCAATCCAAAATAGCATGAGTGGCGATGCCCCGCACGGAATTGATAGGGTTGGATCCTACCATTCCGGAGCAGCCCCCTCCTTCTGCCCAATGGGTGGCCGACCACCGCAAACAGCGCTTCAACCTTGCTAAGGCCTTCCGTTACCTCGGAATTCTCTACGGTAATCGCGGAGAAAAGCGTTAGGTTTCCGCGAACCCGTCCTGCCTCGAAGTGGGCTCGAAGCTCTGTCGCCGAACAGGCCAGGAGTGATCGCTCCTTCAGCGGGAAAATGACCTGAAGCAAACGTTAGCATACGAACAAACATTATTGAGGCGTCCTTATGAAACGGTATTTTCTGCAATACTACTTGAATGTACTCCCTCGATCCGGTTGACATTGCAAAAAGTGCGTATAATCTTCGCCATCAACGACCCTATTACAGGGAAGAATGGAAGTTGGGGATGTCAATCGCCAGCGTCATTGCCGCCCCAGGCAGAGACCAGCGCGATTTTCGACCTTGATGACCGGATAAAACTGAAATCTAAGGGAGGTTTTCGGACCTCCCTTTTTTATTGCCGTAGGGTTATTTCAAGAGCATCACGCCAAAAAGAAGCCCGTTCTGGCAAGAAGAATGCGGCAATCATAACCAGCAATGCCACTCTCACTCTCGGCGCTCATCCCCACCTGCGGAGACCTCCGCCCTGCTTTCGGCGGCCGCGTTGTCAGCCCGCGACGCGTCCCTTCCCCGCCATCAGCCTCACGCAGGCGGCCGTCAGCGCAACCATGGCGACATAACCGACGGCAAGAGGGATCACGGTACCATCGAAAACCTGGCCGATCAGGATGCCGATCGCGGCGCCCGGCACCATCTGGAGGAAGCCCTGGGTAGAGGCGGCGGTGCCCGCCACTTCGCCGAGCGGCTCCATGGCCAGGGCACCGAAATTCGATAGAATCATGCTGAAGACCAGGAATTGCACCGCGCTGAGCCCGAAGAACAGCCAGAGCGGCAGCGCCTGCAGCAAGGCTGCGACGAGGATGGTCAGGGCCGCCGCGCCGAACACGCCGAGCGCCAGCCAGGACAGGAGCCGCATGCCGTAGCGGTTGACCAGTTGCGCATTCACCATGCCTCCCAACGCCGAACAGGCCGCGCCGCCGGCGAAGAACAGCGGGAACATTGCCTCGACGCTGAAGACGTCGCGATAGATCTGCTGGGAAGAATTGAGGAAGCCCATCAGCGCACCGAACAAGGCCGCCATGCCGATGATGTAGGCGAGCGAAATCCGGTTGGCGAAGACGATGCCGAAGCCTTCGATCACGGCCTTGAGGCTGAGCGGGCGCTTATGCTCGGGCTGCAGCGTCTCCGGCAGGCGCCAGCAGACCCAGGCGATCACGATCGCTCCCCACCCCGCCATGAAGCCGAACAGGCCGCGCCAGTCCATCACCGTCATCAGCCCCTGGCCGAGCGAGGGCGCGAGGATGGGCGAGAGCATCAGCACGGTGAACACCAGTGACATGATCTTCGCCATCTGGTTGCCGGCGAAGACGTCGCGCACCAGCGCAGTGGCGATCACGGCAGAGGCCGCCGCGCCGCTCCCCTGGATGAATCGCAGGGCAACCAGGGCATTGAAGTTCGAGGTCGAGAAGGCGAACAAGGCCGCCACGCAATAGATGCCGAGCCCGACCAGCAGCGGCCCGCGCCGGCCGAAACGATCGGACAGAGGCCCGAATACGAGTTGAAGCAGGCCGAAGCCGAGCAGATAGGCCGGGATCACCAATTGCCGCCGGTTGGGATCGGCTTCGCCGAGGCTGGCACCGATCTGCTGCAGGCCCGGCAGCATGATGTCGATCGCAAAGGCGTTGACGGCAACCAGGCTGGCCACCAGCACGATGAATTCCGTGCGCCCGAGCCTGCCCACCACGGGCGCGCGGCTTGTCGTATCGGTCATGATGGGATTCCTATGAGTGGCTTTTCATAGGATGATTCCGGTGCCCGCCGATAGGGTCTGGCGGGCGGGCGGTGTCACCTTGCGTCCTTACAGCCCGGCGAGCCGCGCCCTGCCCGCTGGGCTGATCGCCACCTTGGTGCGTTGCGTGCGCGCTTGGCGTTCCACCACGTCGAGCCAGCGTCCCTCCTCGGTGAGTTCGTGCGCGGCGCGGATCACCAGGGCATGCTCCACCTCGAACAGCCTGGCGAAGCTGCGGGTATCGTCGGCGATATCCAGGGTCACGGCAGCGAGGATGACGCCGTCGAGCGGCGAAAGGCGCGGGTCGAGCCGCCGGATCGCCTCGATCGTCGCCAGCAGATCCTCTTCTTCCTCGCTCATGCGGCCACCGCCACCCGGCGCCGCAGCGAGACCAGCACCGATTTGGAGGTCGGCGTATCGCTTTCCTCGCCGGCGCTGGACAAGGGCACCAGCACGTTCGCCTCGGGGTAATAGCCCGCGATGCAGCCGCGCGGGATGTCGTAGGAAACCAGGCGGAAATTCTCGGCGACACGGGTGATGCCGTCATCATGCTCGCCGACGAGATCGACGGAGTCACCGGGCGCAGCGCCGATGGCGGCAATGTCGTCAGGATGGATGAAGATCACCCGGCGCTCGCCCTTGATGCCGCGGTAGCGGTCGTCATGGCCGTAGATCGTGGTGTTGTACTGATCGTGCGAGCGGAAGGTCTGCAGCACGAACACGCCCTTGCGCCCCCGCGCCTGCTGGAACGCTGTCGCCTCCGGCAGGGGCACGGCGGCGAAATTGGCGCGCCCGGTCGGCGTGTTCCATTCGCGCTCGGCCGCGGCATTGCGCAGATGGAAGCCGCGGGGCTTACGCACCCTCACATTATAGTCCTCGAAGCCGGGAATGGTGCGGGCGATCCTGTCCCGGATGAGGTCGTGATTGTCGGCAAGCGCCGCCCAGTCGACCTTGTCCGACCCGACGGTCGCGGCGGCGATGCCGGCGACGATGGCGACTTCCGAGCGCAATTCCCTGGAGGCCGGCGGATTGATGCCGCCCGAGCCGTGCACCATGCTCATCGAATCCTCGACCGTGACGATCTGGATCTTGCCGGCGCTGTTGCGATCGACCTCGGTGCGGCCGAGGCAGGGCAGCAGATAGGCGGCACGCCCCGGCATCAGATGCGAGTGGTTGAGCTTGGTAGCGATGTGGACGGTGAGGTCGCAGGCCCGGAGCGCCTTTTCCACCAGGGGCGAATCCGGTGTGGCGCGGGCGAAATTGCCGCCGAGCCCGACAAAGGCCTTGGAGCTGCCGTCGAGCATCGCGCCGATGGCGGCGAGCACGTTGTGGCCGTCGGCGCGCGGCGGCTCGAAGCCGAATTCGCGGGCCAGCGCATCGAGAAAGGCCGCCGGCGGCTTCTCGTTGATGCCGACGGTTCGGTCGCCCTGCACGTTGGAATGCCCGCGCACCGGGCACAGACCCGTGCCGGGACGGCCGACATGGCCGCGCAGCAGCAGGAGGTTGGCGATCTCGCGGATGGTGGCCACCGAATGGAGATGCTGCGTCACGCCCATGGCCCAGGTACAGATCACCTTCTCGGCCGACAGATAAATGTCGGCGGCCGTCTCGATCTCGACCTGCGTCAGGCCCGACTGGTCCTCGATCTCCTCCCAGCTCGTCGCGTCGACGGCGGCACGATAGGCGGCAAGGCCATGGGTGTGCTCGGCCAGGAAGGCTTCGTCCAGCAGGCTCGGCCGGCCGGCGGCGCGCTCGGCGTCGTCGCGGGCGAACACGGTCTTGGCCATGCCGCGGAAGGCGGCCATGTCCCCGCCGAGGCGCGGCTGGAAATAGTCGCTGGCGACCGGCTTGGAGCCGCCGCGCAGCATTTCGAGCTTGTCCTGCGGATCGGCGAAGCGTTCGAGGCCACGCTCGCGCACCGGGTTGAACACCACCACGCGGGCACCGCGCATCGCCGCACGCCTGAGGTCACCGAGCATGCGGGGATGGTTGGTGCCGGGATTCTGGCCGACAACGAAGATGGCGTCCGCCTCCTCGAAATCCTCCAGCAGCACCGTGCCCTTGCCGACGCCGATGGCCTGGCGCAGGGCGACGCCGCTCGCCTCGTGGCACATGTTGGAGCAGTCCGGGAAATTGTTGGTGCCGTAGAGCCGCACGAAGAGCTGATAGAGGAAGGCGGCCTCGTTGCTGGCCCGGCCCGACGTATAGAACTCGGCCTGGTTCGGATCGGCCAGCGCGTTGAGATGAGCGCCGATTTCGCGAAAGGCCTCGTCCCAGGTGATCGCCTCATAGCGGTCGCTGCCCTGGTCGTAGCGCATCGGGTGGGTCAGCCGGCCCTGGGCCTCCAGCTCGTAATCGGTCCAGCGGCTCAACTCGGCGAGCGTGTGTTCCCGGAAGAAAACCGGCGTGATGCGCTTGTCCGTCGACTCCCAGGCCACGGCCTTGACGCCGTTCTCGCAGAACTCGAAGGAGGAGCCATGCTCGGGGTCACCCCAGGCGCAGCCGGGACAGTCGAAGCCATCGGGCTGGTTCGCCTTCAGCATGGTGCGCGCGCCTGTCAGAGGCGAGCCGCTCGCCAGCAGATGCCGGCCGCAGCTCTTGAGCGCTCCCCAGCCACCGGCGGCTGCCTTGCGAAGCCCGCTCTTGCTGGCCTCGGTCTTGGTGGTCTCGGTCATGGAGGGCTCGCGACGATCTGAAAAACTGCCCTCGCGACATATGGACGATCCTCGGCTTTATCAAATCGAAATATTCTATCGCGCGATAGGATATCGCCGTCATTCAGTATTTATCGACAACCCTGTTCATATTTATACGAATTACAAACTGCGTACACGATCAGCTGCCAGTCATATTGTGCAATAACATGTCGCTATAGACACATCAGCGACACGAAAACGGGCTCCATGCCTATTTCAAAGGCATCAACTCCAATTATCTCAAGTAGATCTGCACATGTTGCATGGCCCATCAGCGCCACGCTCATACCGGGTCATGACGCAAGCTATTTCAGCAAACGGCCTCGAACCGTACCGCGAAAACGGGAGTACGCCAGTGTCGCATGAGGAATGGTCGAAACCGAACGGTCACCTATACCAGGTCTCGGAAATGCTGAGCTTTTCACGCGTGACGTTCGAGGAGAGCTGGCAACTACGGGGTAGCCGCCACGGGTGCGGTCGGCGTCGGAGCGAGCTTGCGAAGTTCTTCCGCCATGCCGGCTGCGAGCTCGCCATCGGCCTTGCCCTCGATGAGGTTGCGCTTGAGCAATTCCTGCTGCAGCACGACCCGGTATTCCCTGGGCCATTTGGCGAAATTGGAAAGGATATCCTCGACGCTGCGCGGATCCCCGCCGATAGCGGCATCGGCCATCATGCGAGCGGCGGCCGCATAGTTCTGCGGCACGCCGAGACCGTCGAGATACATCAAGGCGAGTTGGTAGGTGGCGTAGCTGTTATCGGCCTTCTGGGCCTCGCCGAGCTCCTCCAGCGCCTCCTTGGCATCCTGCCGGACGCCGTAGCCGGTCTTCAGCATCAAGGCGAGATGGATGCCGGTGTCCTCGGGCCGCGGCAGGCGAGCCTTGTCCAGCGCCGCCATGCCCTTGGCATAGTCCTTCGGCACGTTGAAGCCGAAGAGATACATATAGCCGATCCAGACATTGGCCGCCTGGTCGCCGGCCGCGGCGGCCTTGCTCAGCTCGCGCGTGACACCGGCCTTGCCCTGCATGCGCTCGAAAGGCTCGACGAAACCGCGTTTGAAGAAGAAGGAACCCAGCGGCTGCTGCCAGGCCAGGGTGAGGGAGATGGAGCTGTTGCCATCCGGATTGCTGGCCCCGCCGGCTCTCGCCTTGAACAGGCGGGCAGCGCTGATCCAGCCGCCCTGGCTGCCGGCGATGCCGGCCCGCAGATTCATACCCAGCGCCTTATCCTTCTGTCCGGCATCGGCCAGCGCATCGCCGAGCTGGCGCATGAAGCGCCGCTCGCGCGGATATTGCTTGAGCGCCGCCTCGCAAGCCGCCACGATCTCCTTGGGCGAGGCCGCACGGGTACGCCGCATCACGGTGTCGGGGTCGAGCGGGGCCGCGCCGATGCGATCGCATTCGGTTTCGGGGGCCGGGATGCGCTCGCCGGCCGGCGGCGGCAGCGGGTCGAGCTCGCTGACACCCAGGAGCTGCTTGAGCCTTTCCTCGGCTTCGCCCGCATTGCGGGAATCGCGATAACGGTCGCGGAATTCCTCGATCACCTCCGGCATGTCGACATCCTTGACCACTTGCCAGACACGCGGATCGGTCATGCGCAGCATCGCCCCGCTACCGGCCCCGCCGTTCTGAAACAGGGAGGGCGGCACCGCCAGCGGCGTGAACTTGGTCTGCTTGCGGGGCTGCGGCTCGACGGGCGGAGGCGGTTCGGCCGGCGGGACCATCGCTACCGGCCCGCCGCCGGCCGGCGCCAGAGTAATGACGTCGCCACCCAGCGAACCGTTGAAGAACGGCGTCTGCTGCCGGTCGGTGGCGTTGAGCACGTCGTCGCGCACCTTGCCGAGGGCGAGGCGGATGTCGAGGCCGGGTTGGGCGAGATAACGCGCCAGGGCCTGTGCATAAGGGCTGTTGATGCCGTTGCCGTCCAGCGCCACGCTGCCCTCGCGCGCGGCATAGGCGACGAGCACATTGTCCCCTTCCGGCTCGACCCGCGCCAGCCCCTTGCCGACGGAGCGCGTGCCGCGCGTGCGTGCCATCCTGGCGAGGAAGGGATTGTTGCGGCAGGCATCCAGGATCACCAGCTTGAGCTGCCCCGCGCCGTCCGTTGCCTCGACTACCCGCGAAAGCGCCAGCGTCTCGTCCTGGACATCGCGATCGCTGGACAGATGCGCATCGGTCGGCACCAGATAGTTCTCGCCGCCGATCTCGATGCCGTGCCCCGAAAAATAGATCACGGCGATGTCAGCGCCCGAGGCGCTGGCCTGGAAGCGGCGCAATGCCGCGATCATGCCGGCGCGGTCGGCATCGACGACGGTATCGACCGCATCGAAGCCGGCCTTCTGCAGCGTCTCCTTCAGCAGCCCGACGTCGCGCCCTGGATTGGCGAGGCGCGGCACCTTGGCATAGTCGCTATTGCCGATCAGCAGCGCCACGCGCCGGCCGGCAAGGGCTGTGTCCGGCATAACGGCCAGGACGAAGAAGAACAGCAAAGCAAGGCAGCGTGTCATCGGGCAACCGGCGTTGGGGCTCCAGGGCCGCGATTAAGCGGCGCGCCCTTCTCCGATGGCTCAAGTGGGCGCCAATGTCCATGGCCGTTTCAGGCTTTCAGCCCTCCAACCCGCCCCCTACTTCGGAATCACGACTGCCTTGGTGACTGTCTCGAAATCCGGGCGCCAACGGTCGAACCGAGACCCGAGCGCATAGCAACTGATGGCAGTCCGGCCCTTGGCCGTTTCGAAGACGGTCCAAAGATGGCGGGGCTTGCCGGGGAACTCGCTGACGAAGTCGGCGGTGAAGGTGATGCCCGCTACGCCCTGCTGGCTGATATCCCTCACACTTCCCACGCGAAAGTTGCCGTTGAGTTCCTGCTGTGCCGCCTGGAGCAGGCCGGCCCGTCCCGGCTGGGCGGCCGCCTTGCCGCCCCTCGCACCGGCGGTGAAGGCCACCTTGCAATTGCCGATTCCCCAGGCTGCGCGGGAGATCTCAAAAGCCGCGCCGTCAGGCTTGAACGCCCGCGTGACGGTAAACTCCCAGGATAAGTCGCCCACACCCAGGCCGGTTTTCCCGTCACGGACCGGCCCGGCCCACGCCGCGGCCATCAGCAACAGGCTCAATAGGAGAGTCACAAGCATCTTCATGAATAAATCCCGCCGTTCTGTGAATCCAAACGTAACGGAATGACGATAACGATACTTTGCTACAATAGGAAATTCATCAATCTCAAGAATGATTTACCAAATCGGAATGTATACCCATCAATGCCAGCGCATGCGCGCGCACTGACCGTGCCAACGGCTCCAACCTGTAGCCGCCCTCGACCTCCGAGACGATACGGCCGCCGCAGATCTTGTCGGCGACCGCCATGATCGAGCGGGTCACCGCAGCGTAGTCCTCGTCCTGCAGTTCGAGATGGCTAAGCCTGTCCTCGCTATGAGCGTCGAAACCGGCCGCTATGACGATGAGACTGGGCCGAAACTCCACAACACGTGGTAGGATGATGTCGCGCCAGGCTGCGAGAAAAGCCTCCCCACCATCGCCAGCCTTCAGAGGCACGTTGACGATCTGGCCATGGGCACCCCGCTCGCGCGCCTTGCCGGTGCCGGGATAGAGCGGCATTTCATGCGTCGAACAGGCCATCACATCCGGATCACCCCAGAAGATGTCCTGCGCGCCATCCCCGTGATGAGCATCGAAATCCAGGATAGCGACCCTGTCAGCACCATGGGCGACCTGGGCATGGCGTGCCGCTATCGCGGCCTTGTTGAACATTCCCCCACCGCCGGATGCGTCATATTTGACATGATGTCCGTTGGGCCTGGTGGCGAGCAAGGCATTGCGTGCCCGCCCACTCATCACTTCGTCGACACAGAAGGTCACACCACCCACGCCATGCATTGCCGCCTCCAGCGTACCGGGCGACATCACCATGGTATCGGTGAGGCGATAAAAGCCCTCCCGTGGCGCCACTGCCATAACGTGTTCGATGTATTCTGGTGCATGCACGAGCAGAAGAGTCTCGACCGTACCTCGCGGCGCCAATTCGCGCCGCAGGCTGGCAAATTCCGGTCCTGCCAAACCTTCCTCGATCGCAAGCAGTCGCTCAGGACGTTCGGCTAAACCACCTGTGTGATGATCGAGGCCGGAGGGGTGGGAGACATAAAGCGTGGTCATAGGTCTCCGTCGTTACCACCGCTGAATATAGATTTGAACATATAGAGAACAGAAAAATACCTTCCCTACAAGATCCTTGTTCTCGCAGCGACTGAAGGTGGCTCTCCCTTCATTCCCCCGTCACACCCCAGCCCTATCCAGACCGGCAGTTTCGACTCGCATTATTCGGGGGCTACCATGATCCAGCGTCGCAATTTCCTGATCAGCGGGCTGCTGACCACCGTGATGGCGGCGACGCGGCCGGCGCAGGCGGCCGAGGGCGTTGCCCTGCCCACGCCTGACCCGAGCAAGCTCGCCACCGACGCCGGCTTCTGGTCCGGCGTCCGCGACCTCTATGACGTCGACCGCTCCACCGCCAATCTCGAAAACGGCTATTGGGGCATCATGGCCCGGCCCGTGCTGGAGACCTATGTCGGGAACATCCAGCGCGTGAACCGCCAGAACACGGTCTATGCCCGCAAATCCTTCGATGCCGATTTCGCCGCGGTGCGCGACCGCGTCGCCGGAGCGCTCGGCGTCTCGCCCGAGGAGATCGCCATCACCCGCGGCGCCACCGAGGCGCTGCAGACGCTGATTGCCGGTTACAACAAGCTCCAGCCCGGCGATGCCGTGCTCTATGCGGACCTCGATTACGATTCCATGCAATATGCCATGGGCATGCTCGAGAGCCGCCGCGGCGTCGCGGTCAAGACCTTCGCCATCCCCGAGCCGGCCACGCGCGAGGCCGTGCTGGAGACCTACCGAAAGGTGCTGGAGGAGACGCCCAGGGCGAAACTCCTGCTGCTCACCCATCTCTCCCACCGCACCGGACTGGTGATGCCGGTGCGCGAGATCGCGGCGATGGCACGCGCCAAGGGCGTCGACGTCATCCTCGATGCAGCCCATAGCTGGGGCCAGTTGCCGCTCGACATGGCCGATCTCGGTGTCGACTTCGCCGGCTTCAACCTGCACAAATGGATCGGCGCGCCGGTCGGGCTCGGCTTCCTCTATATCCGCAAGGGCCGCCTCGCCGACATCGACACCCATATGGGCGACAAGGACTGGCCCGCCGAGGACATCCGCTCGCGCATCCACACCGGCACGCTCAATTTCGCCGCCGCGCTCACCATTCCGGCAGCGCTCGATTTGCACCAGACGATCGGCGTTGCGGCCAAGCATGCCCGGGTCAGCCATCTGCGCAATTACTGGGTGGAGCGCATCGCCGGCATCGGTGCCATCGAGGTCCTTACGCCAAACGATCCGGCCCTGCATGCCGGCATCACTTCGTTCCGGATCAAGGGCAAGGTGGGCAAGGACGACAATGCCGCCATCGTCACGCGGCTGAGGGACGAGTTTAAGGTGCTCACCGTGCGCCGCGCCGGCGTGGCCGCCGGCCAGTGCATCCGCGTCTCCCCGGCCGTCTACACGACCGAGGCCGAACTCGACCGGCTCGTCGCCGCCCTGACGGTGGTGGCGGCCTGAAGCCAAACGCGCCAGCGCGTCCTTCACCAGCGCGTGCTGCGGTCGACCCGGATGTCATCCTGCACCGGCGAGACCGCCGCCCGGACGGCGGTACGCTCCTGGTCGGTAAGATCGAGCATTTCGAGCCCGGCATCGAGCAGGATCGGCGTCGAGGTGGTTTGGGGTACGACCGCGAGCACGTGGCGCTCCTCGGTGTCGATGAAGAACGGCGTCTCCTTCTTCTTCAGGACGCTGGTCGCCTTGCGGGTCTTGCCGTCGAGTGAATATTCATACTTGATCGTCTGGTTCAGCCAGGTCCGGGCCTGCGTCAAGACCTTGGCGACGACAGGCCTCATGACAACCGGTTCGGCCACCGCCCGCTTGAGCCTCGATGCCTTGAGCAGCATGGCAAAGCCAGCGATGCCAAGGGCGGCAAACCCGCCGACAAAGGCGAGAAAGATGAGGATGCGATCGCTGATCTTCTCGACGCCCAGTTCCAGCGTGAGCAGCCGGGCGTCCTCGCGCGAGCGCACGACCCCGGTTTCATAGTCTCCGGTGTGCATATCCACGAACATCATCTCCACTCTGGTCCTGGCGCCATCGGGTGCGATGATGGTGGCGGAACAATCGGTGAAGATGAACTTTCGGGTCTTGCACTCGCCATTGGAAATCCGCGCATCGTCGGCGATTTCGTAATTGTGGCTGATCTTGTAGTCGCGCCACAAATCCGCGGCCTGCCACCAGGCCACGCCGCCGGCAATGGCGAAGCCGACGAGAATGACGAACCACCCCGTGAGGCTGCTGATGCCGATACGGTTTGCCCGCAAAGGCCGGGTGGGAAATGCGTCTAGCACACTCATGGGGCCGCTTGATCCAGATTGACGATGTACCCGTCTTATCGCTGGGCAGCGGACGTGTCAGCGGATCAGAGCGGCTTTCTTCTTGAGAAGTCCCAGTCTAGTTCCGTGGGTTACACCGACATGACCTTCAGAAAACCGGGATCATCGCCGCGCGCAATCCACAAGACGCTCGCGCTTCCCCCTAGAGCAAAGCGCGTTCAAGCGTAAACGCTTATTTTCTCTAACTCATTGTTCTGACGCGTCTTTGCGATTCTTGGTGGCTCCGTCTAATCGCAAAACGCTAGAGCGACGTTGCACGGCCGTCATGCGCAGCCTGCGGTCAGGCCGCAGCGTGATGTGAAGCTTGGGCCGAGGGCCACGCCGGTCGATATGGCGCAGCGAGAAGCCTTTCAGCAGCACGGCGAGAATGGCCACCGCCTCCAGCATGGCGAAGGCACTGCCGATGCAGGTGCGCGGTCCGGCGCCGAAGGGCATATAGGCATAGCGATGGCGCCCTTTCGCCCGCTCCGGATCGAAGCGATCGGGGTCGAAACGCTCCGGCTCCTCCCACAAACTGGCATGACGATGCACGGCATAGATAGGCACATAGATCGCTGCGCCGGCAGGAATGGTGTGCCGGCCGAGCTGGAAGTCGGCCAATGCCACCCGCGGAATGATCGCCGCCGGCGGATAGAGCCGCATCGCTTCCTGGAACACCTGCCGGGTATAGACGAGCCGGGCCACCTGGTCGGGCAGCAACGTACCGGTCCCGCTCGTCACCGCCTCGATCTCCGCCACGGCCCGGGCCTCGATCTCGGGATTACCCGCGAGCAGATGGAAGGTCCAGGCGAGGCCGAGCGCCGTGGTTTCATGGCCCGCCATCACGAAGGTCAGGAGGTTGTCGACCACCTGTTCGTCGCTCATGCGCCGCCCACTTTCGGGGTCGACGGCCGACAGCAGCAGGCCCAGCAAATCCTGCCGCGGCTCCGAAGCATGCCGGCGCTCGGCCACCACGCGCGACAGGGTCGAACGCAGATAGCCTGCCGAGCCGGTGATGCCGGCTCGGCCCGGAAAGGGCAACCATGCCGGTGCCTTCAGCAAGCCCATGGCGAAATTCCAGCCTGACCCCTCCAGATACCGCGTGATATTCCGTTCTACCGCCTCGACATCGATCTCCCCCTGTCCCGACATCATCGTCTCGACGATGATGTCGAAGGTGGTGTGCATCATCTCATGGCCGATATCGAGCTCGGCGCCGGGAGCAGTTTCGAGCCAGCGAGCGCGCGTGCGTTCCGCGGCGGCGATCATGGCGGGCAGGAAGGCGAGCAGCTTCTCATGCCGGAAGCCCTGCGCAACCGACTGGCGCTGCCATTTCCAGTGGGCACCGTCTGCGGTCAGCAGTCCCTCGCCGAGCGCAGGGCCGAGGCCACGCTTGGTATCCTCGCCCTTGCCCAGCACGGCAGCGTTGCCGGTAAGCGCTTCGTGAATCAGCGCGGGATCGGTGATGAAGACCCGCAATTTGCCGCCGTCGCGCGTGACGACCAGCGGTTCGTGGAAAGCTTCGGGAGGGATCACCTTGAGCGGATTGGTGATCATGGCCGAAAACACCGACAGCAGGGAGCGGCGGCTGACGGCGACGTCGCCCGTGATCTCGGATATCACCGGAAAAGCCGTTTCCTTCACACCGGTCTCCATCGCTTCAAATTTACCAGCGTCTGCGGTCACTTTAAGGTAGTGACCTTAGAGTGAGGCATCATTAAGGTGAACACCTTAATCTGGAACTGACACCGATGGCGACCGAGATGCGACGAAAGAAGGCAGCGACCAACAAGGGCGGCGCAACGCGCCAACGCATCGTCACGCTCGCGCTCGGCCTGTTCAACGAGAACGGACCGGACCGCGTCACCACCGCCCAGATCGCCGCTGCCGCCGGCATCAACGAAGGCAACCTTTATTACCACTTCCGCACCAAGGAAGCCCTGGTCGCGGCCGTGCTCGACCGCTTCGAAGCCGATGCCATGGACCTGCTGGCGGAGGGGGCGGAAGACAGCGCCGATCCGACGGCCTCGCTGGGGCTGTTGCAACGCTGGTTTGCCCTGGTCTGGGACTATCGTTTCCTGTTGCGCGACATGATCGGCCTGCTGGCGCTCTCCCCCGAATTGCGGCTGCGCGTGCGAGCGCTCAGCGCCCATCTGCGCGAGGCGGTGGAAGTGCTGGCCCAGCGCCTGCGCGAGCGGGACCTGTTGATCGTGCCGGACGAGCAGTTCCAGCCCCTGCTCGCCAATCTATGGATCGTGGCGACCTACTGGGCTCTTTATCTCGACCTGCACGAAGGCATCGCGGCCCTCACGCCGGACCATCTGGCCTGGGGCCTCGGCCAGGTCCGCAGCCTGCTGCGCCCCTATCTCGCACCCGCATTGCAGGCACTGGTGTAGGAAGGATCGAGCCAGACTTCCCGCAAAGGATCGCCGCGACCGATGAAAAGCCGTGCCTCCGGCGTCAGCACGCCCGCGAGGCGCAGCCGTACTTTTGCTCCAACGACCGGATGCCGCCCGTCGAGCGCGCCCGGTCTGCAGCCGCTCTCCAATACGCGCAGCCCCGGCCGCAGCGGCAAGACCTCAAGGATGGCGCGCAGCCGATCGGAGAGCTCGCCCGTCATCGCCGTGCTAGGGCAACGCCTTGGCGAAATCGCTCCAGGCACAGAAGCCATCCTTGTCGGCGGGGCAGCCCTTGAGCTTTAGCGTCACCCGGCGCGGCGGGTTCTTCGGCGTGAGCTTGGTGCCTTGGCGCAATTGCGCCTTGGTCTGGTAGACATAGTCGAGCCGGAACAAATCGCGATTGCCCTTGGTGTCGCGCCAGCGCTGAAACTGGATGACGCCGCCGATGGGCGTCTTCTCATCCTGCCCCGGCAGCGCATAGGGCTCGGCCTCGAGCGCGGCGAGGACGGAGGCGACATTGGAGTCATGACCGAACAGCACCGTCACCGGTACGGCCTTGCCCGCCTCCGGCTTCACCAGAGCGTCGGCAATATAGGCCAGCATCGGGCCGGCAACGTCGCGGGCCACGGCTGGCGTGGTGAACAGGGCTTCCTGGTAGCCGTTCTTGATGGCGGCGAGCGAGCGCCACTGCCCTTCGTTGCGGATCTTCCCCCAGGCGACGTCGCCGAGCGGAAATCCCTCGTAATATTGCAGGGTGAAGGCATCGACAACGGCATTGCCGAGCTTGAGCGGCCCCTTGGTGCCCGGTTCCTCGCCGGCCTTGGCCGTGAAACTGTCCGCGCTCTTGGTCAGATCGCACAGCTTGTCCTGCTTGCAGCTTTGGGAAGCCTTGAAGCCGAGAATGCCGTCGAGCAGCCGGTAGCCCGATGCAAGCGGCGCGGCTTTGGCCTGCGCAGCCATGGCTGTAACCGCCTGTTCGCGGAAGCCGTCGCTGTCGGAGCGGATGGACGGATTGAAGGTCGGGTCCATCGTGCCCATCCTGTCCTGATGATGTACGGCGACGTCGCAGCCGGCAAAGGCGCCGGCGACGAAGAACTGCGCCGTCGCCACCGTGCGCTGGAGACTGTTGGCGTAGACATGGACGCTGCCCGGCGCCGGGCAGGAATCCCTGGGGATCAGGCCGTTCTCGGCCAACCAGCCGCCGATGGAACGGCCCATATAGGTTTCGAGAATGCCGCCCTTGACCGTGAGATTGCCGCCCGGCACCTCCCATTCCGGCCATTTCTTCTCGGTCACCTTGGCGAGCGCGCTGCCGCTATTGGCCAGCGGCGCACGCAGATTGTGCCGGCTGAGCATCAGCACCTGCTCGAGCCTGTAACCTTCGGGCACCGATCCGGCCGAGGCCTGCGTCGCCGGAAAGGCGCAGGCCGCCGCGGCCAGCAATAGGGCATATCGTGCGATCATGGCGATTCCTCCCCCTGGAGCGTTTTCCAGAAAAGTTGATAGACTTTTCGGCTAAGAAAGCGCGTCGAAATAAAGAGTTAGAGAGAAAATGCGATTCAGAGAAATCGCATTTTGCTCCAGCCTCCCCTATCGGTGGCACAGGCGGCGCGCTTTGTCGCCCCGGCTGGGCGGCAAAGGGACATCGATACTGTCCCGCCGGCATGCGAAGGCTCTGTAACGGCGGGCATAAACGAATTCATGCAATCACGGTAGGATAGCGTCGTGATATCGGATTTCGGAATGCCTCGACCATGAACACCGACCGCAGAACCGCCGTGACCCTGCTGCTGACGGGGGCGATGTCCGCGCTCGGCCTTCCGGCGTTCGCTGCCATTCCCGACATGTCGCCGGCCGCCCTCACCGCCAAAGCGGATCTCATCCTCACCGGCCGCCTGCTGTCCGTCGCCACCACCAGGAAGGTCCCGGAATGGGTGAAGAGGCGCGACGACATTTCCTTCTTCGAAAGAGGGTCGTTCGTCGACGAGGTCTTCACTCTGACGATCGAGGTCGGCGCGGTCGAGAAGGGTGCGCGCGAGTTCGCCGGCCAGCGCCTCGAGGCACGAGGCTGGCGCGCCTATGGCCGCCCTTCGGGCTGGGCCGGGCCGGGCGGCACCGTCCGAGACCTTCCGCCCGAGGGCACGCGGATCAAGGTCTGGCTCCGGCGCGAGCAGGACAGCTGGGATTTGATGTCGCCTTCCGGCCTGGTGCCCGCGCCATGATCCGGTGAGCGGACGCGCCGCCAGACGGAGCGCCGGCAGCCGACCCGTTCCCGGCATAAGACATAGCGTCGAATGCACGACCTTTCAGATCGCCCCGTGGTATTCCCGCACCAAAGGCGGCTGTCGATCGTTCCCGCCCGCTTTCCAAACCTGGTGACGGCGCCTATACACGGCGGACCCAAGGCCCAGGCAAGGAGCCCCCGATGACCCCTTCCCGCTTTAAGCCTCGCACACCGCGCCGCGCCGCAGTCTTCGCGGCGAGCCTGATGTTCGGCCTTGCGGCCTGGCTGTCCGCCCCATTGCCGGCCACTGCCGGCGGCGACGTCACCGACAAGGCCGTGATGCTGTTCCGCGACGCCTGCCTCGCCACCGCGCCTGCCTTCGACAAGGCCATGGCGGCGGCCAAGAAGCATGGCATCAAGCCGCAGATGGATCTCGGGGCCAGCCTGGTCGGCATGGCGCCGGACGGCTCCTATTCCCTGCAGGTGCGCGGCAAGAAGGAATGCGCGGTCACGGCCGAAAGAAGCGCCGGCCCTGCCGTGGCCGAACAATTCCGCAGCGTTGTCGGCGCTGCCGCGGGCGTGCCCGCGGCCAGCCTGGCGAACGAAGGTCCGATCCAGATCACGATGCGGGGCCAGACCTTTGTGGTTCGCCATGACCGCAAGGGCGGCGAGGCCTATGTCATCATGAGCAGTGCGGGTTTGTAACGAGATCGAGACGCTCCTGGTCCGAAGCCAGGCGCAAAGACCTTCGCCATCTCGAACTCATACCAGGTCTCGAAAATGCTGACTGATGCAGCGTCGATGCCACAGGCGGCATTTTGGTGGGGGCGGGTCGTCAGACCCACCTGTAAGGGCTGCATGTCCCGGCGGGTCTGACGACCCGCCTACGGTAGGTAGCGTCGAGGTCGCGAGGTCAATCTTGTCGAAACTTGGTATCAGTCATCCCGCCCGCAGCCGAAGTCCCGGTACAATCGACGACATAGATAACCTAACGTCACCGTGCTATTGGAGGGATCTTGCCGGCATAGTCTCGTCATACAGCGGAATCCCATGATCAAATACGGTATCGCGGCCTTGCTTGTTTTCGGCGCAACCGCCGCCCAGGCCCAGAACTGCTCTTCGAACTTCACCATCTCCGGCGGGCTCGCGCCGGCAATCTCGACCTGGGATAGTTTCCCCGGCTTGAACCCGGGCACCGCGATCGACAATCTGGCGCGCGCGGCGCAGCTCAATTCCTACTGGGTCAGCATCAAGGTCAATCGCCGGCTGGGCCTGCTTACCGCGCTCAATGACGGCGCCCGCAACGGACGGGTCCAGCAGGTCAAGATGACCGTCCGCAAGCGCGGCAATGCCACGCGCGTCGACTATACCATGGTCCTGAATCCCGGCCAGGTGCCGGGTTTCGACTTCCGCTCCAATGTCTGCCGCATCATCCGCTCCGCGGCCGGGGGCTGAGGCCGGCAAACCTCAGGGCGTCTGCGCCTCGTAGACGAACAGGGTCGACTTGTCGTCATCCGGCATGAAATAGGCCCGCAGCCCGCCATCCCTGGTTTCGATGAAGGCCGGGTTCTGGGTCATCGGCAGGCCGGAGGGTGCCCATAGCTCGATGGGCAGCTGCCAGACCGGCCGGTTGTCCTTGAGATCGACGAGTTCGAGGCCGCCCAGGCGGAAGGGCGCCGCATCCGGCGCGACCTTGTAGGCGTTCAGGCCGGAACAGAGCATGCGTGATCCGCCGGCATAATGGCAGTCCTGATAGTCGATATATTGGGCCGGATTCATCACGCGCAGGGTCTCCGGCGCCGCATCGGCATTGCTGACCTTGCCATCCGCGCCGAGCGGCCAGGCGTAGAAGCGCCGCGACCCCCAACTCACGCCGTGGAGAGCGTTGCGTTCGGTATCATGGACGATGCCGCCGACATGGTCCTTGAAGCGGAAGACCTCGAGGGCCTTCATGGTGGCGGGATCGACCTTGTAGATGATCGACTGGCTGTTGGGCCGATACTCGGCCACCGGCACCCAGAGGAACTTGCCGTCGAAATCGATGCCACCGGGGTGGTAGATGCTGCCCTCCCCCAGCTTGAGATCGGCCAGCAGCTTGCCTTCCTTGGAAATGCGGAAGAGATGCCCCTCCCCCTCGCCGGTGTCGCGATCATAGCCCTCGCGCGGCGACGGATATTTGGTGGTCGGCTTGAGAATGTTCACCGAGGACACGAAGAAATCGTCACCGATCTTGACCATGCCCTGGGGATGGAAAGTCGGGAAGGCGATGGGAATGGTCGCAACCTGCTTCCAGACCGTCCCACGCGTGAGCTTGGTCACGCGTTCGGCAACCGAGGCTTCCTCCGCCATCGCCGTGCCGATCGCGCCAGGCAGCACCGCGAGAGCGGCAAGCAGTGCGGCAATTCTGATTCTGACCATCGAAACATCCTCCACGGCGGTGGCTTACGACACGCTTCTAACGGCGATATGACCGTTCCGTCGGATTGGCGGGATCAATAGATCGTCTGGCGCAGGCGTTCGGGATAGGCCTTGTCATAGGCCTCGCCGTCGAAGTCGCCCCGGGTGATCGTGCTCAGGATCTGGCCCATCGTCGGCAATTCCGCCCGCGAAATCCGGGTCGAGGGATCCCAGAGCTTGGAGCGCACCAATGCCTTCTGGCACTGGGTGTAGACCTCTTCCACGGTGACGATGATGACGGTGCGGGGCGCCTTGCCCTGCATGGTGAAGCTCGCGCACAGGTCGAGGTCGGCCGAGACGACCGCACGCCCGACCACGCGCAGCGTCTCGCCGATGCCGGGGATCATGAAGAGAAGATGGACGCGCGGGTCCTCAATGATGTTGCGCAGCGAGTCCAGCCGGTTGTTGCCACGCCTGTCCGGGATGATCAGCGTCTTGGCGTCGGCGACGCGCACGAAGCCGGCCGGGTCACCGCGCGGTGAGCAATCGACGCCCGACGGCCCCACCGAGGCAAGGATCATGAAGGGTGAGGCCTGGATGAAGGCGTGATACTGATCGGACACATGATCCAGCACCTTGATGCGGGCCGCGGGCTGAACCGGCTCACTGTAGAGCGCCTCGAGTTCGGCGATGGTGGAGATCAGCGACATTGGAAACTTCCGTCCTTGCGGCCCCGGCAGACGCCGCGGCCCGTTACGTCAATAGGTCCGCCACAGCCCGGGCGTGGCCAGTTCCAGCATGTGACCGTCGGGATCGCGGAAATAGATGCTGTCTCCACCCGCCGGCCAATGGGTGCGGCCTTCCACCGCGACCTCGTGCGCCGCCAGCCGGGCCTCCCACTCCGCCAGTTCGGCGGCACCAATGGCAAAGGCGACATGGATGCGTCCAGAGGCGTCATGGCCCGGTATCGTGCCGACGGACGATGTCATGTCCTGATCGGAGGCGCCCTGCTTGAAGACGAGCAGGACGCTGGCACCGCCCACATCATAGGCATAGAGCCGCTCCATCTTCAGCAGGGGAGCAAGCAGCAGCACCGTCTCGTAGAAGCGTGCGGCCCGATCGAGATCGTCGACATAGATGGCGGTTTCGAGAATACGGTCGAGCTTGGGCATGCGATTCTCCTGCATCGGCCGAACACGGCCCGCGCCTCCATGCCGGTTCGCATCATCGGCTCGACGGGCAGACAATCAGGACGGTCGACAAGCTGTCAACCTCATGATTATGCCGGCACCGTCACTTGACCGTAATCTCGATCTCCATTTCGTTGGGCACAAATCGCACATTGTCGGTATGCGAGGGCGCCATCCAGGTCACGGTCAGATGATCGACACCGGTGAAGCCGGCGGCGGACCTGTAGACGACGACGGGTGCCTTCGTGGCGGTACCGGCACACACGCCCGTATCCTTGCTCAGTTTGGTCGCCACGGTCACGAGTTGCGCAGCCCCATGCGCCGGCCCGGATGCGATGCGGATATCCCTGACGGGATAGACTTCGCAAGTCCCGGCACCGTATACGCCGATGGCGAGGACCGGATAGGGTTTGCCGCGAGGCACGGTTACTTGCCTGGGACCGGCATAGGCGAGCGAGGGAGACATGGCGACACCGGCAGCGATGGCCATAAGAAGTCGATTTACTTTATTCATGTGAAAAACTTTATGATCGCAAGCTTACATGGAAGTCGGCGCCAACATCACGTCGACCGTCTTTCAATCAATACGTGGATCAGTCCGAGATTCTCAATCGAGTTTCACTATCAAAAAGATGAATCATGTTCGGGTCGACGGCAAATTGCATGTCGTCGGCGATAGCGTGTTCCATACCGAGTGCGATCACCAGGGGTTGCCCGTCGATGTCACCGTGGACGAGGCGATGCGCGCCCAGTTCCTCGACATAGCGCAGCTTCACGCCCAGGCTGCCCGGTACCGGCGCGGAGACCGGCTGCAGATCCTCGGCACGCAGGCCGACCAGGACCTCGCCCGGAACCGGCCGCGGCAAGGTCAGGCGCGTCTGCCCGAGTACGAGCGTATTACCCTCCCCGCGCGCTTTCAGGATATTCATGGCTGGCGAACCGATGAAAGCCGCCACGAAGGTGGAGGAGGGCTTGCGATAGATCTCGAGGGGTGCGCCGATCTGCTCGATCGCGCCACCATTCAGCACCACCAGCACATCCGCCAGGGTCATCGCTTCCAGCTGGTCATGGGTGACATAGATCGAGGTCGTGCCGAGACGCTGCTGTAGCTGCTTGATCTCGCCGCGCATCTGCACGCGCAGCTTGGCGTCGAGATTGGAGAGCGGCTCGTCGAACAGGAAGGCGGCTGGCTGGCGCACGATGGCCCGGCCCATCGCCACGCGCTGGCGCTGGCCGCCGGAGAGTTGGCGCGGCTTGCGCTTGAGCATGTCGTCAGAGAGCTCGAGGATGCGGGCCGCTTCCTTCACCCGCTTGCCGATCTCGCCCTCGGCGGTTTTGCGGTTGCGCAGGCCATAGGCCATGTTGTCGTAGACCGACATATGCGGATAGAGCGCATAATTCTGAAACACCATGGCGATGTCGCGGTCCATCGGCTCGATCTCGTTGACCCGTCGCTCGCCGATATGGACATCGCCCGACGAGATGCGTTCCAGCCCCGCCACCATGCGCAGCAAGGTCGACTTGCCACAGCCGGAGGGGCCGACCAGCACGCAAAAGCCGCCATCCGGCACGGTGAAGCTCACCCCCTTCACTGCCTCATAGCCGTTGTCATAGATCTTCTTGACGTTGTTCAGAACCACTTGCGCCATGGGTTACTCACTTCTCGGTCTCGACCAGGCCCTTGACGAAGAGCTTCTGCATCACGACGACGACCACCACCGGCGGCAGCATGGCCAGAATCGCGGTTGCCATGGCGATCTGCCATTCGGTCAAGGCATCCTGTGTGGTGATCATCTTGCGGATGCCGATGACGATGGTCTGCATCGAATCCTGGGTGGTGATCAGCAGGGGCCACAAATACTGGTTCCAGCCATAGATGAACTGGATCACGAACATCGCCGCGATCGAGGTGACCGACAGCGGCAGCACGGTATCCTTGAAGAATTTCAACGGGCCTGCCCCATCGATCTTCGAGGCTTCCAGCAATTCGTCCGGAATTGTCATGAAGAACTGGCGGAACAGCAGGGTCGCCGTCGCCGAGGCGATCAGCGGCAGGGTCAGGCCTGCATAGGTATCGAGCAAATGAAGATCGGAAACGATCTTGTAGGTAGGATAGATGCGAACTTCCACCGGCAGCATCAGCGTGATGAAGATCAGCCAGAAGGCGAACATGCGGAAGCGGAAGCGGAAATAGACGACGGCGAAGGCCGAGATCAGCGAGATCACGATCTTGCCCACCGCGATCGCCACCGCCATGACCAGGCTGGTGGTCAGCATGGTGAGCACCGGCTCACGCGTCGCCCCCTGCGTGCCGTGAAACAGGGTCTGGGTGTAGTTCTTGATCAGGTCCGGCCCCGGCAGCACGCCGATCTGGCCGTTGATGATGGTGGTGGCGTCATGGGTCGAGGCCACGAAGGCCAGCCAGACCGGGAAGGCCAGGATGAGCACGCCCAGAATCAGAATGGCATGGGGCAGAAGATTTCCGAAACGGCGGTTTTCAACCATGGATGGCCTCCTGGTTAAGCCCGCAATATTGAGCGTCATCGGTAGGCCTCGCGCTGCCCCTCACCCTTACCCTCTCCCCGTAAACGGGGCGAGGGGGCTCAGGCGTCGCGTCAGCACCGAGAGCTTGTGGCCTTGCACCACGCCAGTCTCCCCCTCGCCCCGTTCTTACGGGGAGAGGGTAAGGGTGAGGGGCAGCGCCACGCTCGGTCGGCAAGAAAACGCCAAGAATACCCCCCATCAATAGGTCACCTTCTTCTCGATGAAACGGAACTGCAGGGTGGTCATGGCGATCACCAGGATCAGCAGGATCACCGATTGCGCCGCCGAACCGCCGAGATCGCCGCCGCTCTGGCCATCGTTGTAGACCTTGAACACCATGGTGATGGTCTCCCCGGCCGGGCCGCCATGCGTCACCGCATCGATGATGCCGAAGGTGTCGAAGAAGACGTAGACGATGTTGATGACAAGCAGGAAGAAGGTCGTAGGCGACAGCATCGGCAGGATGATCGTCCAGAAGCGCCGCGCCGGCCGGGCGCCGTCGATGGCCGCCGCCTCGATCAGCGATTTGGGGATCGATTGCAGCCCCGCCAGGAAGAACAGGAAGTTGTAGGAGATCTGTTTCCAGGTTGCCGCCAGCACCACCAGGATCATGGCATGATTGCCGTTGAGCAAGGGATCCCAGGGCAGGCCGAGCTGCTTGAGGCCGCGCGCCACCAGGCCGAGCGAGGGCTGGAACATGAAGAGCCAGAGCACGCCCGCCACCGCCGGCGCCACGGCATAGGGCCATACCAGCATGGTGCGATAGAAGGAGGCGCCCTTGATCTTCTTGTCCGCCTGCACGGCCAGGATCAGGGCAAGGCCGAGCGAAAGCACCGAGACCAGGCCCGCGAACACCAGGGTGACGCCGACCGCCTTGTAATATTCGGGTTGCTGGAACAGGAGCTGATAGTTCTCGAACCCGACGAATTCGGAGGTGGTGCCGAAACTGTCCTCGATGAAGAAGGATTGCCGGATCGCCTGCAGCACCGGCCAGTAGAAGAACACCAGCGTGATCGCCAATTGCGGCGCCAGCAGCAGCCAAGGCAGGGTCTTGCCGGAGAAGACGGAGCGTTTTTCCATGGATGCTTCCGGGCTATGCAGTTCGTTCAAGCTGGAAGGGCGCGAAATAAATCATGCGTTTCGCGGTCGCCATTTCCGGGTGCACGGGCATCTTGCCCGTTCTTGAAACCACAGCGTTCGCTGGTCGGTAGGAAGAACGGGCAAGATGCCCGTGCACCCGGACACTTGACTCGCTTATTTCACGCCGCCCTACCGCCCGGCCGTACGGGCGAAGGTCTTCAGGATCGCATCGCCGCGGCGGACGGCGTCGTCCATGGCAGCCTGTGCGGTTTTCTTGCCGGCCAGGGCCTGTTCGATCTCCTCGGCCCAGACATCGCGGATCTGTGCGAGATTGCCGAGGCGCAGCCCGCGCGAATTCTCCGTCGGCGGCTTGTTGGTCAGTTCGAGCACGGCGACTTCGCTGTTGGGATCCTTGGCATAGAAACCCTGTTTCTTGGAGAGCTCATAGGCCGCCGGGGTGATCGGCAGATAACCGGTCTCCTGGGCCCACCAGGCCTGCACGTCGGGCTTCGACAGATAGGTCAGGAATTTGGCGACGCCCTTATAGGATTCGTCCGACTTGCCCCCCATCACCCAGAGCGAGGCGCCCCCGATGATCGAGTTCTGCGGCGCCCCCTGCACGTCGGGGTAATAGGGCATCGGCGCCACCGAATATTTGAACTTGGCGTTGGCCTTGACATTGCCCAGGAAGGCCGAGGAGGTCAGGAACAGGGGGCACTCGCCCGAGGTGAAGCGGCCCTCACCCTGGTTGGTCCGGCCGGAATAGTCGAAGGTCTTGTCCTTCTGGGCCTCGACCAGGTTCTCCAGATGCTTCACCACCACCGGGTTGTTGAACTTCAGTTCCGTATCGAAGCCCTCCAATCCGTTGGCCTTGGTCGACAGCGGCACATTGTGCCAGGCCGAGAGTTCCTCGATATTGGCCCAGGTCGTCCAGGCCGTGGAGATGCCGCAGGTGGCATAACCCGCCGCCTTCAGCTTCTTGGCCGCCTCGAAGGCCTCGGGCCAGGTCTTGGGCGCCGCGGCCAGATTGGCCTTCTTCAAGGCATCCTCGTTGACCCACATCACCATGGTCGAGGAATTGAAGGGGAAGGACAGCATCTCGCCCTTGGCATTGGAATAATAGCCGGTGACGGCGGGCAGGTAGGACTTCTCGTCGAAGGGCTCGCCGGCGTCCTTCATCAGCTGGTAGACCGGCTTGATCGCTCCCTTGGCCGCCATCATGGTGGCCGTGCCGACCTCGAAGACCTGCAGGATATCGGGCGCGTTGCCGGCCCGGAAAGCGGCAATGCCGGCATTCATCGTATCGGGATAGGAACCCTTGTAGACGGGAACGACGCGATAGTCGCTCTGGCTGGCATTGAAATCGTTGGCCAGCTTGACGATGCGGTCATTGTTGGCCCCCGTCATCGCATGCCACCATTGAATGTCGGTGGCCGCGAGGGCCCCGCTGGATACACTGGCCAGAAGAACCGCGGCCGAAGCCAGAACGCTCAACTTCATGAATAATACTCCCTCACGGTGCGCCGCTTCTTGAAAGGACGGCGTTGTTTACGGCCGGATGGTTAGCGCTTCCGTGACGGAACAATGAAGCAATTATGACAATGGAACAAGCCAGCGGCGACAGGTGTCTGTCGATAGCGTGAACGGCGCATCATTGCCGCTCGCCGGTTTCGGGGCTAAGCAACTGGAAACCGGATTGCCAGGGAGGCTCCATGCCGTCGATCGTCATCGCTCAAGGAGGCGGCCCCACCGCCGTGATCAATCAGACCCTTTGCGGCGCCATCGTCGCCGCCCGCAGGCATGATCCCTCGCTGCGCATCCTCGGCGCCCGTCATGGCGTACGGGGCCTGACGCGCGGCGATCTCGTCGATCTCACCGCGCTTTCGGAAGGCGATCTCGAGCGCCTGGCCCGCACGCCCAATTCCGGCCTCGGCTCGACGCGGGACAAACCGGATCCCGCCTATTGCCAGACCATCCTGCAGGCGCTGGAAAAGCTCGACGCCCGCGGCTTCATCTATATCGGCGGCAACGACACGGCCGGCACGCTCGACCTGCTGCGCCAGCAATCGACCGGCTCCTGCAGCTTCGTGCATGCTCCCAAGACGATCGACAACGATTTGATGGAGAACGACCACGTGCCGGGCTTCATCTCGGCGGCCGCCTTCGTCGCCAACGCATTCGTCAGCATGGACCTCGATTTCCGAGCGATGCCGGGCATCTATGTCGCCATCGTCATGGGCCGGCATGCGGGCTTCCTCAGCGCCGCGGCGGCCGGCTGGCAGCAGGCGCCGGAGGATGCGCCCCATCTGATCTACACACCCGAGAGGCCCTTCTCGGTCGAGCAGTTCCTCAACGATGTCGACACCGTCTATACCCGCGTCGGCCGCTGCATCGTTTCGATGTCGGAAGGCGTGCAGGACGAAGCCGGCCGTCCTCTTGCCGAGGTGCTGGCCGCCGGCGCGGTCGAGCGTGACGCCCATGGCAATGTGCAGCTTACCGGCGGCGATCTCGGCATCGAGATCCAGAAGGCCTTGAAGCAACGCTTTCCCAAGGCACGCGCCCGTGTCGACACGCTGGGCTATCTGCCGCGCGGCTATCTCGGCATCATCGACGAGACCGATGCCAAGGAGGCCTTCGAGGCCGGCGCCTTCGCGGCCCAGAGCGCCTTTACCGGCTCGGGCTCGGTGGTGCTGCATTATGATGGCAAGCGCACGTCGCCGCGCATCGTATCCCTCGATCAGGTCGCCGGGCGCACCCGTCACATGCCCGACAGCTTCTTCACGGGCGCCAACGCCGTTTCCGACCAAGGCCGGGCCTATTTCGGCCGCCTGCTGCCGCCGCGCCCGGACATCTTCACGCCTTTCGTGTGAGGGGCCGTTGCCCCTCGCATGTCGTCAGGGGCAGCCCTGCGGCCAGCGCTCCAGGGCTTCCCGGCCCGCGGACGTCAGGCCGTAGATGCCTTTTTCGACCCGCTCGAACCAGCCATAGACATTCCCCTGCAGGATCTTCGGGGCGTCGGGTACCGCCTTGGCGAGATCACGCCGGCGCTGCGGCGCCACTACCAGCGCGGCAGCGCAGGCCAGCGCCTGCTGGCGGTAGGCTGTCATCTGCGGCGAACGGCTCGAACCGCCGACGACGGGATCGCCTTGGCGCTTGCGGTGCTCTTTCAAAAGGCGGGAACGGCGCTTGGGATCGCGGCGCGGAAACGGCGCCTCGGGCGTGACGATGATCTGCACCTCGCCGCTGTCGGACACGCCCAGCAATCCGAAGCCGAGGCGGCGGCAGAGATTGCGGAAACGCGCATCGCTCTCCCGCCCCTTGCCGCGCACAGAGAGACGGGCCGCGAGCCAGACCTCGTCGCAGGCGCCCGCCCTGTCGACGCCCTGCAGCACCAGTTCCAGGTTGAAGCTCTGCTTGAGCTCGCAGATCACCGCCACCGGCGGTTCGCCTTCGCGCAGGGCCAGGACATCGCAGCCGCCGATCTCGCCTTTCACCACAAAATCAAGCGACTCCAGGAAGGCCTTGACCGGTAGATACAGCTCGGTTTCCAAGGCCGCCCCTCACTGCAATCCGACGGGGTCGACGACGCCCGATTTGCAACCCTGATCCGTCGGCGCGGCAGCGGCGATCAGATCGGCCAGCCTGGCGCCATCCTTGACCTCGCCGCGCAGGCCGATGGTCATCTCCACGATGATGCTGCGGTTGCCGTCACGCTTGCAGGCAAAGCGCACGCGCTCGCCGGCCCCCGCGCCGAAGCCCTGGTCGAAGGCGCTGCGGATCTGGCCGGTGTCGATTTGCTTGCCGACATTCTCGGCGAACAGCTTCTGGACGGGCGAGGCGTTGATCTCGCCGATCAAGGCCACCGAACGGCGGAAATAGGCATCGGCCGATTTTTCGAAGAAGCAGGTGCCGTGCTCGATCCATTCATGGCGATCGAGGAAGGAGGCGGTGCCGGGCATCGCCTTCTCCAGGGCCGCACGGGTCGCCGGCTCGAGCTGGGGCTCGGGCAGGTCCTCCCAGCGATGGGCCTTGTCCGCCTCGACATCGCGTCGCGCCACGCCGCAATAGGCATTGCCGCGCGGCTGCGGCCAGAGCCCGTGCAGCGTGAAATGGCTGGCATCATAGCGATCGGCGGTTTGCGTGCGGCACTCGGTCTTGTCGGGCAGCCCCTCGCAGAACGCCGCCTGCCAGCTGATGGCGAAGACATAGGAAGCCCCGCCCGCCGAGATCGCCGCATCGGATCTGGCCGGGCCGGGCTTGCCCGCTCCCGGCGCGACGGCCGTGCCGTCGCCCGCCTTGACCTCGCCACAGGAAACCGGAACCCAGCGCTGCGCGGGCTGAGCATCCTCCACCTCGACGCGATAGAAGGTCGGATCGGGCTTGTTGCCGGCGAGCAGCCTGTAGCTCTGCGCAGGGGTGAGCTTGACGTTGCCGGGGTTGGTCTGCTTGCGGATGGACTGCAGGGCCGCGCAGGCCTCCCGCGCCGTGAAAGTCCCCGTCATTGCTTCCTCGGCCCTGACCGACGCAAAGGGAACCAGGACCGAAACGGCCAAGGCCGCAAGCCAACTTCTGTGCATGCAATCCTCCAGAGCAAACCGCGCTTCGACGGAAACGCCGTTTTCCCCTTACCTCTTGTTCGATGCGCCCCCGTGATTGCCTTGTGGTTCCTGGCGAACACGCCCAATCCCAAGACGCCCCGGGGCCGGGCGCGCATCGCCTGCGGCCCGCCATCCTTCTCGAGGAATAAAGCATAGCGCTGAACAGAAACCTACCAGGGGCGCCACGGCGGGAGAGTGCCCTTGATTTAGGCATCGAAAGGGCGGCTTCGGCCGGCCCCCGCGCCATGCTACCGCATTGCGGTAACCCCCTCTAAACCATGCGAAAATGGCATGCCGGGCATACCGCTTTGCACGTGCGATTCTGCACAAATTTCACCACGATTCGCCTATATACGCGCCAGCAAGTGAACTACTCTTTTTTGGAACCACTCCCGTGACGACCGTCGCCCTCATCAACGCCATCACCACCCGCCTCGTCGCCTATCGCAATCGCCGTCGCATCGCGACAGTGCGCCGCGAACTGAGCTACCGCGACATGCTGGATCTGGGCATCTATCGCGGCCATATCGACCGCGTCGCCAGCGCCGAGAACGAGGCGATCTGACCTCCCTCCGTCTCGGGCTCGCATGGCCCACCCGATGGTCCGATCGCGATCCTGGCCAGCCCGGATCGCG
The DNA here is from genome assembly GCF_017813775.1 of Labrys sp. LIt4. NCBI lineage: Bacteria > Pseudomonadati > Pseudomonadota > Alphaproteobacteria > Hyphomicrobiales > Xanthobacteraceae > Labrys > Labrys sp. LIt4. The sequence continues at coordinate 3,965 of NZ_JAGIPY010000013.1, read as the reverse complement.
ATTTTGTTTTCACGGTCCGGGCTTCCGTCTTGAACCCCGTTTCCCGCGCCTGTGACCGCTTTCATTGCATCGGCGTGATGAATATCATCACGAAGTTTTATAATTGACGATGCGTCTCGATATTTCGCGGCTGCCGACAATCGGCTAAAACGGTTTAGCGGGCGGCTCCCGCACCTCTTCCCATCACCCGCATAGCCCAGCGGAACCAGGCCGATCGGCCTTGGCGTGTGCCAAGACACCGATTTTTCGTGCCGCAACAAAGGGATAGTCCGCGTTTGCACCCCGCGTGCCACCGCGGGTCTAGCACTGACGTATGGACGCCAAAGCAGCCACCCTGCCCCCCTCAGGTGCTTTCAGCCCCGAGCGCACGGCCTATTCGATTCTGATGGCGATCAGCGTCTCGCATTGCCTCAACGACACCATCCAGTCGTTGATCCCCTCGATCTATCCGATGCTGCGTGACAACTACGCCCTCAGCTATACCCAGATCGGCCTGATCACGCTGGCTTTCCAGCTCACCGCATCGCTGCTGCAGCCTTTCGTCGGCCTCTATACCGACCGCCGCCCCCTGCCCTATTCCCTCACCGTCGGCATGGGCCTCAGCCTGGTCGGCCTGGTGCTGCTGGCCTATGCCCAGAACTATACGACGGTCCTGATCGCCGCCATGCTGGTCGGCACCGGCTCCTCGGTCTTCCATCCCGAATCCTCGCGGGTGGCGCGCATGGCTTCCGGCGGCAAGACGGGGCTCGCCCAGTCGGTCTTCCAGGTCGGCGGCAATCTCGGCACCTCGATCGGGCCCTTGCTGGCTGCCTTCATCGTGCTGCCCTATGGCCAGCATTCGATCGCCATCTTCTCGGTGATCGCCCTGGTGGCGATGTTCATCCTGTGGAATGTCGGCAACTGGTATGCCGCCTATCGGCGTCATACGGCAGGCACCAAGGCCAGAACCATGTCGGCCGTGGCCTCGCTGTCGCGCGGGCGCGTCATCGCCTCGCTGGCAGTCCTGCTGGCGCTGGTCTTCTCCAAATTCTTCTACATGGCCTCGCTGTCGAGCTACTACACCCTCTATCTCGAAGACCGCTTCGGCCTGCCGCCCGAAGCCGTGCAGATGCAGCTCTTCATCTTCCTGTTCGCGGCGGCCGCCGGCACACTGCTCGGCGGGCCGATCGGCGACCGCATCGGGCGCAAATATGTGATCTGGGTCTCGATCCTGGGCGTGCTGCCCTTCAGCCTGGCCCTTCCTTATGCCAATCTGACCTGGACCCCGGTCCTGGCGGTGATCATCGGCTTCATCCTCTCCTCCGCCTTCTCCGCCATCGTGGTGTTCGCGCAGGAGCTGGTGCCGGGCAAGACCGGCATGATCGCCGGGCTGTTCTTCGGCCTCGCCTTCGGCATGGGCGGGGTGGGTGCGGCCGCACTCGGCGTTCTCGCCGACAAGACCAGCATCGAATTCGTTTATAAGGTTTGCTCCTTCCTGCCGATGATCGGGCTGCTGACGATCTTCCTGCCCAATATCGAGCGCCCCAAGCCGCAGCCCGTGGAAGCGGCGAAGGAAGCCTTCAAGTAGAAAGGCGGCCGCCCGCCTTTCCATCCGACTTTTGAAGCCGAACGGGGCTGCGCACCGATGAGCGCGCGGCCCCCGTTCCAATTTGAATAATGAATGGAAACGACCAATGGCTACGGTATTTCCGCCGACGGGCTCGCAGGCGAGCCTCGGTGGTCACCAGAGCTGGAGCCGGGAGGCACTCGAAACCCTCATCCTGGCCTGGCCTCTCATTCTGACCAATCTTGTCGAGCTGGCGCTGACCACCACCAATCTCATCCTCGTGGGTGAACTGGGTTCGCAGGCGATTGCCGCCGTGACCCTGGCCAACAACCTGTTCTTCTTCTTCGCCATCATCGGATTGGGGGTTGTGACGGCGGTGGCGCCGATGGTGGCCAGCGCCCTGGGCGCGGGCGACGACAGCGGCCGTGACATCCGCCGGACCGTGCAGCAGGGTTTGTGGACGTCGCTGATCGTGTCGCTCCCCGGTCTCGCCTGCCTGATGAACGGCGAATGGATCATGCTGCATCTCGGCCAGAATCCCGCGATCGCCGCGCAGGCCACCGAATATCTCAGCGGCCTCGCCTGGTCGCTGCCGGCCTTCATCGGCTATATCGCCCTGCGCTCGGCCGCCGCCGCCATGGGGCAGCCACGCGCCGCCCTGTGGAGCGCGCTTGCGGGAATCATCATCAATGCGGTGCTGGCCTGGGGCCTCGCTTTCGGCCATCTCGGCCTGCCCGCCCTCGGCGTGTCGGGTCCGGGCATCGCCACCACGATCGCGACCTGGATCTTCTTCCTGCTGCTGGCCGCCTTCCTGGCCTTCAGCCGGCCGTTCCGGCGCTATCGATTGTTCCAGGATCTGTGGCGGCCCGATTGGCAGCGGCTGTGGCAGATCTTCCGGCTGGGTGTGCCCATCGCCGTCACGCTCGCCTTCGAGGTCACCGTTTTCAATGCCGCGGCCTTCCTGATGGGGCGTATCGGCGAGACGGACCTGGCGGCGCACGGCATCGCCATCCAGATCGCCTCGATCAGCTTCATGGTGCCGCTCGGCCTCGGCCAGGCGGCGACGGTGCGGGTCGGCCTCGCCTATGGAGCGGGCGACAAGCATGCCATCAGCCGGTCCGGTTGGACAGCCTATGTCCTCGGCGTCGGCTTCATGTGCGCGGCGGCCGCCTTCATGCTGATCGCGCCGCACCTGCTGATCGGCCGGTTCATCGATCTTGCCGATCCGGTCAACGCCGACGTGGTGGCCAGGGCCAGCCTGTTCCTGATCTTTGCCGGCCTGTTCCAGATCACCGACGGGGCCCAGGTCGTGGCTGCCGGCATGTTGCGCGGCCTGCACGACACGGTGATCCCGATGCTGTTCGCCGCCATCGGCTATTGGGTGGCGGGGCTGCCGCTCGGCATCCTGCTCGGCTTCCATTTCGGCTGGGGCGGCGCCGGCATCTGGGCCGGCCTGGTGAGCGGGCTGACGGCGGTCGCCATCCTGATGACCATGCGCTGGCTGCGGCGGGATCGCCTGAAGCCTGCGACGTAACGCAGACGCGTCTCCCGGTGCCCTCGGGGCCCCCTATTGCAGGGACTGGAGGTAGCTCAGCCTTTGCCGATAGGCCGCCTCGATGCAGCTGGCCTGGGCGCCGCAGCGATCGCGGTTGGCGCGCCACGCCGTCTGGTCGGCCGACAGGCTGGCCTGCTCGGCCTTGGGCAGGAGCCGGAAGCGCGCCTTGAAGGCATTGTCCAGGGCGAGATCGAGCCGCGCCAGCGTGTCGCTCTGGCAAATGGCGCGCTCGCTCGGATTGAGGCGTCCGCCGCAGGGAAAACTCGGCGACGCCGAGGGCGTGCCGGCCGCCTTGTCGACCAGGCTCTTCAGGAAGGCGAGCCGCTGCCGGTAACTCACGCCGATACAGGCTGCCTCGGCGCCGCATTCGTCGCGCTGGGCGCGCCAGGCCGTCTGGTTCGCCTTCAGCTTGGCCTGCAGATCCTTCGGCAGCGCCGCGTTGATCAGGCCGTAGGCGGATGACAAGGTCTGGTCGAGGGCGGCGAGACCGCCATCCTGGCAAATCGCGTTTTCGGTCGGGTTCAGCCGGCCGTTGCAAGGAAAGCTCGGCGAAACGGAGGCGGGAACGGTCCTGTCCGGGGCCGCAAAGTCGAGGGCCGCATTCTGCTGCAGCGTGGAGTTCGGTTGGCTGTCGCTACCTGCCGTCGCCGCCGGAGCAATCTCGACCGAGCCTTGCGCCGGCTGATCGACCGATGCCGGGGCGGCGGTATCGACCGCCTTGACCGGCTGCGGCGTTTCCACTTTTCCGGCCATGGCGAAGGAGCCGATGATGGCCTCGTTCACCCAAGGGGTCTGGCCGCCCTGGGTCGACTGGTCGACATCGGCCCGGACCTGGCCGAACATCTGGCGGATGTCGAGGCCGGG